>NZ_JBVHJJ010000002.1:68969-702491 GCF_055560115.1 Streptomyces sp. NPDC023527 | reverse complement strand
CGGCGCGGGGGCGCCATGCGGCGCGGGGGCGCCATGCGGCGCGGGGGCGCCATGCGGCGCGGGGGCGCCATGCGGCGCGGGGGCGCCATGCGGCGCGGGGGCGCCATGCGGCGCGGCGCTCGGGTGCGCGATGGCCCCGCCGTACGGCGGGGAGCCGGCGGCTTCAGCCGACGCGGCGGGACCCTGTCCGTACGGGTCCGCGGCCCGGTGCGGCCCGGAGAGGCCCTCGCCCGGTCCGGAAGCGATGTGCGGTGCGGAGCCGGCGTACGGCCCGGCGGCACCCCGCGTGTCCGGGTCCGCTGCGGCGCGGGGCGCGGAATCCCCGTACGACTCCGAGGAACCCCGCCCCACCGGCTCCGCCGCCTCGCGCGGCGCGGCCCCCGCACCGTCCCGGGAGCCCGCACCGGGCCCGGCCGCCCCATCCGCGTACCGCCCGTTCCCCGAGCCCTCCACCTCATCAGGGCTCAGCAGCTCCCCGTGCAGCGCGCGCAATTCCGGTCCCGGGTCCGTACCCAGCCGGGAGGCTATCCCGCGGCGGATCTCCTCGTACGCGGCCAGCGCCTCGGACGGGCGGCCCGCCGCGCGGAGGGCGCGCAGGCGGAGGGCGTGGAGGGGTTCGTCCAGCGGGTGCTCGTCGCAGAGTTCCGCCAACTCGCCGAGGACCTCGCCCGCCCGGCCCAGGGCGACCGCGGCGGCGAGGCGCGTCCGGCGGGCGTCCAGGCGGCGGGCCTCGTAGCGGGGGGCCAGTGCCGACCGGCCGGGGAGGTCGGCCAGGGCGGGGCCGCGCCAGAGGGCCAGCGCGTCGTCGGCCAGACAACCCGCCTTCGACGGGTCGCCGTCGGCGAGCGCCGCCGTCGCCTCGTCGGCGAGCCGCTGGAAGCGGTGCAGGTCGACGTCGTCGGGCCCGGCGCACAGCCGGTAGCCGCCGGTCACGGAGTCCACCGCGGCGTGGCCGAGCGCGCGCCGCAGCCGCCCGACGAGCGCCTGAAGGGCGCCCGTCGCGTCGGCCGGCGGCTCGGTGTCCCAGACCGCGTCGATCAGCGTCTCCACCGTCCGGGTCCGGCCCGGGTGCAGCGCGAGCGCCGCGAGGAGCGCGCGCAGCCTGGATCCGCCGAGGGCGGCGGGGTGACCGTCGTCGGAATGGGCCTGGGTGGTGCCGAGGATGCCGTAGCGCACGGACCCATTCTCACCCCGGGCGCCGCCCGGGTTACGACAAGCCGGGGCGCAGCCAGTACCGTCGCCCGGTACATCCGTACGCCGGGCCCCGCCCGGCGGGCGAAACCCCCACCCCCAGGAGCACACTCGTATGGCAGCAGCGGCCCGCGGCGAACGGCGCGTGAGCCCCGTCTTCCTCGCCCTCGTCGCCATCATGGCGGTGTCCATATGGGCGGTGTGGACGGGCTTCTCGGACAATCCGGGACTCGCCGTCTTCCTCTTCATCGTGTCGGGCTGGGTGGTCTCCCTCTGCCTCCACGAGTACGCGCACGCCCGCACCGCCCTGCACGGCGGCGACATCTCCGTCGGGGCGCGCGGCTATCTGACGCTGGACCCGCTGAAGTACACCCACGCCGTGCTCAGCATCGTGCTGCCGGTGATCTTCGTGATCATGGGCGGGATCGGTCTGCCCGGTGGCGCGGTCTTCATCGAGCGGCACCGCATCCGCGGCCGCTGGCGCCACAGCCTGATCTCGGCGGCCGGCCCGCTGACGAACGCGCTGTTCGCCCTCGTGGTCACCGCCCCGTTCTGGCTGGGCGCGATGGACGGCGTCCCGGACCACTTCCGCTACGCGCTCGCCTTCATGGCGCAGCTCCAGGTGACCGCGGCGGTCCTGAACTCCCTGCCGGTGCCGGGCCTGGACGGTTACGGCGTGATCGAGCCGTGGCTGTCGCACAAGGTGCGGCGGCAGGTGGAGCCCTTCGCGCCGTTCGGGATACTGGCCATTTTCGGCATCCTGTGGATCCCTGAGGTGAACCGCGCCTTCTTCGACACGATCGACGCGGTGCTGCACGGCCTGCGGGTCATGGAGTGGGACACCTACTGGGGGCAGCAGCTGTTCCGCTTCTGGGAGGGCACCCCGGAGATCCCGCCGCTCACCGGGTTGATCATCGACTGACTACTTCGCCGCCGGGCCCTGCTCGGCGGCGCGGTCGTTCTTGGCCTTGCGCACGTAGTACCAGGCGATGTTGGACGAGACGCCGAGGAGCAGGACCCAGACGATGCCGAGCCAGCTGCCCCGCGCGAAGGAGACGACGGCCGCCGCGGCCGCCAGGACGCAGACGGCGAGGGCGTAGAGAGCGAGGCGGGGCATGGGAGGCGGTCTCCTGTCCGGGGGCACATGTGCGTACGATCCCGGCCATTGTCCCCCACGCCCCGCGGCGCCGGTCCGCCGGTCAGACGTCGGTGACGCGCAGGCCCGCGTGGGCCTTGTAGCGGCGGTTGACGGAGATCAGGTTGGCGACCAGCGACTCCACCTGGTGGGCGTTGCGCAGCCGGCCCGCGAAGACGCCGCGCATGCCGGGGATGCGGGCGGCCAGCGCCTGCACGATGTCCGTGTCGGCACGGGCCTCGCCGAGCACCATCACATCGGTGTCGATCTCGGCGATCTCCGGGTCGGAGAGCAGCACGGCCGACAGATGGTGGAAGGCGGCGGTGACCCGTGAGTCGGGCAGCAGGGCGGCGGCCTGCTCGGCGGCGCTGCCCTCCTCCGGCTTGAGGGCGTAGGCGCCCTTCTTGTCGAAGCCGAGCGGGTTGACGCAGTCGACGACGAGCTTCCCGGCGAGCTCCTCGCGCAGCGATTCGAGGGTCTTGGCGTGCCCGTCCCACGGCACGGCCACGATCACGATGTCGCTGCGCCGGGCGCACTCGGCGTTGTCGGCGCCCTCGACGCCCAGGCCCAGCTCCTCGGCGGCGGTCCGCGCGCGCTCCTCGGCGCGCGATCCGATGATCACCCGCTGGCCGGCCTTGGCGAGCCGGTAGGCGAGGCCGCGGCCCTGGTCACCGGTGCCGCCGAGGACACCGACCACGAGGCCGGACACGTCCGGAAGGTCCCAAGGGTCCTTCGCCGGGGCCTTCTTCGGGGTGTCCTTCACGTCATCAGAAGTAGTCATGACAGCGATACTGTCACGCCCTCCCGGGCCGCCTTCGGGGGCCACGGCACCTGCCGGGCGCCCGTACGGGTGAGGGGGCCCGGAACCCCGCCTCCGGGGCCGCCGGCTGGGGCAGGATGCGGGGCCATGGACGCCGTACGCGTCGCGCTGCTGCGCGAAGTACTCGCCGGAACCGAGTGGTTGCGGTCCACCCGCCGCTTCGCGGGCACGCTGCGGACCTCGGTCACGCGCCACCACGGCGGGCTGCTGCTGGTCGGCAGCGCCGCGTACGAACCATGGCACCTGGCCGCGCACCTGGACGACGAGGCCGCCTGGTCCGGGCTGCCCGAGCTGTCCCCCACGCTCGTGCGCCACCGGGTGCCGCAGGGCGTCCCGGCGCATCTGTCGGTGGGGCTCGGCCGGCTGGAGGCCGTGCGGCGCGGCGAGACGCTGCTGGTGGTGACGGCGGACAGCCCCGGCGAGGGGCTGCTGGAGCGGGTGCACGACGCGCGGCGCGGCGGGGCGACCGTGCTCGCCCTGGACGGCACCCCCGAGGACACGGGCTCGGAGCTGTGCGCGCTGGCCCATGACGCGCTGGCCGCGCCGTCGGCGCCCGCGCCGTGCGCCTCGACGTCGACGGAGCTCGACCTCGACACCGTCCAGCACCTGGTCAGCGCCGCCGCCGGTGAGAACAGCCTGCCCGCGCCGCACGGCCGCCGCCGCTTCCGCGACCGGCTCGCGCGCCTCGCGGACCAGCTGACGGCCCCTCCGCCGCCGCGCTGGTAACCGGTTCCGTCCGGTCGCGGCCGTCCCGGCCGTTCGGCTACGCATCAGCAAAATCGTTTGCTCACGATCATCCGGATATGGACGATGGTCTTCCGTGACCGATCACGACCCTCCCCCCGCTTCCCCCGCCCCTCCCGGCCGCCTGCGCGCACTGCTGCCCGACCTCGCACCCTGGCACTCCTCCCCCGACTTCCGCCGCATGTGGCTCGCGGGACTCGTGACGGTCTTCGGCACGTTCCTGACGTTCATCGCGGTGCCGCTCCAGCTGAAGGAGCTGACCGGCTCGACGCTCGCGGTCGGCGCGGTCGGCGCGGTGGAGCTCGTACCGCTGATCGTCTTCGGTCTGTACGGCGGCGCGCTCGCCGACGCGGTCGACCGCCGCAAGCTGATCCTGTGGACCGAGGCCGGCCTCGGCGTGCTCTCCGCGATCCTGCTGCTCAACACCCTGCTGCCGGAGCCGATGATCTGGCCGCTGTACCTGGTCGCGGCGCTGACCAGCGCGCTGGCCGGGCTCCAGCGGCCGGCGATGCAGGCGATCGTGCCGCGGGTCGTCGCGCACGAACAGCTGCCCGCGGCCATCGCCCTGAACTCGATCCGCTGGCAGGCCGGCGCGATCGCGGGCCCGTCCCTGGCGGGCCTGATCATCGCCTTCGCCGGGCTGCAGTGGGCGTACGCGCTGGACATCGTGTCGTACGTGCTCTCCGGCGCCCTGCTGCTGGGGCTCGCGGCGTCCCCCGCCCCGCACGAGGCGGAGAAGCCGTCGCTGCGCGGCATCCTGGAGGGCGGCCGCTACGCGTGGAGCCGCAAGGAGCTGCTCGGCACGTACACGATCGACATGGCGGCGATGCTGTTCGCCTTCCCGACGGCGATCTTCCCGTTCCTCGCCGACGATCTGGGCGCGCCGTGGGCGCTGGGCCTGATGTACGCGGCCGGCGCGGTCGGTTCGCTGGCGGTCAGCCTGACCAGCGGCTGGGCCTCCCGCGTCCACCGGCACGGCCGGATGGTCGTCTGGGCGGCCGCCGGCTGGGGCGCGGCGATGGCCGTGGCGGGCTGGATGCACAACATCTGGCTGGTGCTGCTGTTCCTGGCCGTGGCCGGCGGCTGCGACATGGTGAGCGGCCTCTTCCGCTCGGCGATCTGGGACCAGACGATCCCGGACGAACTGCGGGGGCGCCTCGCCGGGATAGAGATGCTCTCGTACTCGGTGGGCCCGCAGCTCGGCCAGGTCCGCGCGGGCGGCATGGCGTCCCTGACGAACGTGCGCACGTCGGTCTGGGCGGGCGGCCTGGCCTGCCTGGCCTCGGTGGGCCTGCTGGCCTTCACCCTCCCGAAGCTGATGGCGTACGACCAGCGGACGGACGAACACGCGGTCCGGATGCGCAAGCGGCAGGAGGCGGTGGCGGAGGCGGCTTGAGGGTTCGCGTTCGGGGCGCCGAGCCACGGCCGGCTCCGCGCCCCGGCCCCGTTCAGCCGCCGCCCTGGCCCGCCTGACTCCCCCCGTTGTCGTTCCAGCGCGGGTCCTCCCGCCACTCCTCCTCGCGTTCGCGGGCCGTCTCCATCGCGTGCGCGGCCTCCTCGCGGGTCTCGTACGGGCCGAAGCGGTCGGCGGCGCGGCACTCGGGGCCGTCCTCGACCGTCCCGTGCTTGAGGCAGTAGTAGAACTCGCCCGGCTTGCCGGCCGTACGCCTCTTGAACAGCGCCATCAGGGTCTCCCTCGTGTCCTGCGGCCCCCGCGCCCGCGGGGGCCGCTCTCGCCCACATGCTCCCCGATGTGCCGTGGATACACTCGCTGACATGTCTGGCCAGTCGCTTCTCACTCCGGGGACGCTCTCCCCCGCCCGCCCCGTCCCCGCCTCGATCACTCGTCCCGAGTATGTCGGCAAGGACGCTCCCACCCCTTACAACGGCCCTGAGGTCCAGGACGCCGAAACGATCGAGCGGATGCGCGTCGCCGGCGGCATCGCCGCGCGGGCGATGGAGGAGGCGGCCAAGCTCATCGCGCCGGGCGTGATCACGGACGAGCTGGACCGGGTCGCGCACGAGTACATGTGCGATCACGGTGCCTACCCCTCGACGCTGGGCTATCGCGGTTTCCCCAAGTCGCTGTGCGCCTCGGTCAACGAGGTGATCTGTCACGGCATCCCGGACTCCACCGTGCTGCGCGACGGCGACATCGTGAACCTCGATGTGACGGCCTACATCGGCGGCGTGCACGGCGACAACAACGCCACCTACCTGTGCGGCGACGTGGACGAGGAGTCCCGCCTGCTGGTGGAGCGCACGCGCGAGTCGCTGAACCGGGCGATCAAGGCGGTCAAGCCGGGGCGCCGGATCAACATCATCGGCCGCGTCATCGAGTCGTACGCCAAGCGTTTCGGCTACGGCGTCGTCCGGGACTTCACGGGCCACGGCATCAATTCCTCCTTCCACTCCGGCCTGATCGTCCCGCACTACGACAGCCCGCATCACGACACCCTCATCCAGCCCGGCATGACGTTCACGATCGAGCCGATGCTGACGCTGGGGACGCATGAGTACGACATGTGGGAGGACGGCTGGACGGTCGTCACGAAGGACCGGAAGCGGACGGCGCAGTTCGAGCACACGCTCGTGGTGACGGACACGGGTGCGGAGATCCTCACCCTGCCGTAGGGCGCTCGCGGGCGGTAAGGTTTTTACCGACAGCACGTCGGGAACCGATTGACTTAGGTAAGCCTAACCAGAGAGAATCGGCGATGGCGCGGCGGATTTCCCTGCCGTGCCCCGTCCGCCCGCTCCCGCCCCCTCGGCCTCCGGAGGTCCGTCTTGGACGCGCCCGCCACCACGTCGTTCTCCACGCTGATCCGCACCGCCTCGCACGAGCAGCACACGGAGGCCGAGAACTCCTCGTTCATGAGCGACATGCTCGGCGGGCGGCTCGGTGTCGCCGCCTACCGCCGCTACACCGAGCAGCTCTGGTTCGTCTACCGCGCCCTGGAGGCCGCCTCCGCTGCCCTGGCCGCCGACCCCGTCGCCGGCCCGTTCATACGCCCCGAGCTGGCCCGCACCGCCGAGCTGGAGCGCGACCTGGCCCACCTGGGCGGCGCCGGCTGGCGCAGGGACACGCGGCCGCTGCCCGCGACGGCGGCGTACGCCGCCCGCGTCGAGGAGTGCGCCCGCGAGTGGCCGGCCGGCTATGTCGCCCACCACTACACCCGCTATCTCGGCGACCTCTCCGGCGGCCAGATCATCCGCGGCACGGCCGAGAAGACCTGGGGCTTCGCCCGCAAGGGCGACGGCGTCCGCTTCTACGTCTTCGAATCCATCGGCAACCCCGCCGCCTTCAAGCGCGAGTACCGCGAGCTGCTGGACGCCCTGCCGGTCGACGACCTGGAGAAGCAGCGTGTGATCGACGAGTGCAAGCACGCGTTCGCGCTGAACACGGCGGTCTTCCAGGAGCTGGGCCAGGAGTTCCCGCTCAGCGCCTGAGCGGTCGCGCCCCCCGGTTCGGACAGCGGCGCCCCCCGTCCGCGAAGGACGGAGGGCGCCGCTGTGGCGATGCGCCCGGATCAGCCGCGCGCCGTGTTCCGGCGGCGGGTGGCGTAGACGGCGCCGCCGCCCGCGAGGAGCAGGGCGCCGGCCGTGCCGAGGAGGGGGCCGGCGGGGACGCCGGCGCCGGTGGCGGCCAGGGACGCGGAGCCGGTGCCGCCGGTCGTGGTGCCGGTGCCGCCGGTCGTGGTGCCCGTACCGCCGGTCGTGCCGGTGGCGCCCGTACCGGAGCCCGTACCGGAGCCGGTGTCGCCGCCCGTGCCCGTGTCCGACGGCGCGTCGGGGAGCTTGGCGTTCTTGCCGAGCGCGACGGCCACCGTCAGCGGGTCGAGGGCCTCGCCCGCCTCGTAGTTCTCGAAGACCTTCGCGCCCTGCGCGGTGAGCGAGGCGGGGACCGCGGACAAGGTCACGACGCCGTCCTTGGCCTGGAAGGCGCCCGCGGCGAGGGTCAGCTTCGCGAGGGGCAGGTCGTTGTCGCTGACGACCTTGCCGGGGGTCTTGTCGACGGCACGTTCCTTGCGGGTGACGTCGGCGGTGAGCGTGCCCGTGGTGCCGGTGACCTTGACCTTGAAGTCGCTGAGCCTGAGGTCCAGCGCGTCCTTGTGGCCGGTGAAGCGCACCGCTCCGTCGAACGCCGCGTCGAGCGTGGAGGAGACGGCGTCGTACGTGCCGTGGCCCTTGACGAAGCGGTAGCCGGCGCCGGACTGCTTCGCCCCGCCGGACAGTTCGATCTTGCCGTTGGCGATGGACCCGGTGACGTACTTCCGGAACTTCTCCTTCACGCCCCAGTCGAGGTTGCCGTCGTGGAAGGCGCCCGAGGGGGCGGACTTGTCGGCCGCCTTCTCGGCGGAATCCCGCCCGGTGTCCTGCGCGGGCCGCTTGTCCTCCTTCGACTGCTCGCCGGAGTCCCCTCCGGTCCGCGCGTCCGTCTGGGTGCCTTCGTCCTTCGTCGACTTGGGGTCCTTCGACGCGTCACCGCTCGTGGTCGGCTGCTGAGCGGGGCCCGTCTTCAGGGAGAGCGTGGCCGGGTCGAGGGCCTCGTTCTCCTCGTAGTTGCGGAACACCTTCGCTCCGGCGGCCGTCAGCTTCGCGGGTATGTTCGCGTAGACGACCGTGCCGTCCGCGCCGCCCCGCGTGGCCGCCGACAGGTCGAGCGCGGCGATCGCGACGTCGTCCCCGGTCCTCTTCCCCTCCTCGGTGACATCGGCGAGGATGCTGCCGCTCTTGCCGTCGGTGGTGACGACCTTCAGGTCGGACAGCTTGAGGTCGAGCTGCCAGGACTTGTCCGCCCGCTGGTGGCCGCGGAACTGGACGCTGCCCTTGAAGGTGGTGGTCACGGCGTGCGTCGAGGAGTCATACGTGCCCTTGCCCTCGGTGAAGGTGAAGGCACCGTTGCCGTCGGCCTGCTTGGCGCCGTCGGCGACGTCGATCCGTCCTCTGGCGCCCGGGCCGGTGACGTAATTGCGGAATGTCTGCTTCACACCCCATTCCAGGGTGCCGTCCTTGATCTCGGACTTCTGTCCCTGGCCGGCGTCGGTCTTCGGTGCGGAATCCGCGGCATGGGCGGGCACGGTCAGCGCGGTGGCACCGAGGACGGTGGCCGTGGCGAGCGCCGCGAGGGCGGCCCGCTTGCCGGTCCGGTGGCGGAGTGACGTGACGGTCATGGTCGTTGGATCTCCTAAATAGAGGGCCTGAGGACAGAGCCTAAGCAGAGAAGGGCCCGCGTCGGCCGTCGCGCGGTGAGGAGGGGGGCCACGGCCGACGCGGAGTCAGAAACATCAATCCTGAGGCGGATTGACAGACGCCGTCCGCCGCTTGCGCACCACCACATATGCGACGGCGGCCACGATCAGCGCTCCACCGCCCGCGGCGGTGACGGGCAGGACGGGGAACGACGACGAGGAGGAGCCGGACGCCGCGGCCGTCTTCGTCCCGGCCGAGGGGTGCGGTGACGGCCCGGTCGCCTTCCCCAGGTCGGGCAGGGGCGGCAACGTCGCCTTGCCGTCGAGCGGTACGGCCAGCGAGACCGGATCCATCTCCGCGCCCTCCTGGTACATCCCGGCGAACGCCTCGGCGCCCCGCGCGGTGAGCTTGGCGGGCGCCTCGGTGACGGCGGCGAGACCGTCCTTCTCCGTCAGGCCCGAGGCGTCGAAGGTGACGAGCGGAACGTCCTTCTCCGTGCCGCCGCTCTTCGTCACATCCGCCGACAGGGTGCCCTTGCCGTCCTTCACCACCGCCTCGACCGCGCCGAGCGTGAGGTCGAGGTGGTCGCCGGTGAAGCGGAGGGTGCCGTCGAAGGAGGCGTCGAGGCTCTTCCCGGCGTCGTCGTAGGTGCCCTTGCCGTGCGGGAAGCGGAAGAGCGCCCCGCCGTCCTGGGCGCCGTCGGCGAGCTTCCAGGAGCCCTGGGCGACGGAGCCGGTGACGTACTCGCGGAAGGTGCGGCGTACGCCCCAGTCGACGGCGGCACCGGTGAACTCGCCCTTCTTCTCCGGTTCCTTGCCGGCGGAGGGGTCCGCGGAAGGCGGCTCCGACGGTTTCGCCGCGTCGGTCACGACGTCGGCCGACAGGGCGACGGGGTCGAGCGCGGTCCCGGCGGTGTAGTACCCGGCGAAGGCGTTCGCGCCCTGGGTGGTGAGGGTGGCGGGGATGTCGGCGAGGGTGACGGCCGTGCCGCCGCCCCGGAGGTCCACGCCCGAGAGGTCGAGGGCGGCCAGCGGGACGTGGGAGGCGGTGGTGACCTCGCCCGTCCCCTTGGCCTTGCTGGTCATGTCGGCGTAGAGGGTGCCGCTCCCGCCGGAGACGCGGACGGCGGGGCGGCTGATGGTGAGGTCGAGTTCATGGGTGCCGTCCGCCTTCCGGTGCCCGGTGAAGTGCACGCCGCCCGAGAAGCCGACTTCGAAGGCGCCGCTCCCGGGGTCGTACGAGCCCTTGGCGGAGTGGAAGCGGAATCCGCCGCCGACCGTGGCGGCGCCGCCCTGGAGCTCCCAACTGCCCTTGGCGACCGGCCCGGTGACGTAGCTCTGGAAGGAGGACTTGATCCCCCAGTCGAGCCGCCCGCCCGAGACCTCGCGACACCCGTCCGCGTGGGCGGCCGACAGGGGTGTCAGAGCCACCGGCGCCGTCGCGAGCAGGGCGACGAGGAGAGCGCGGACGGATCTGGACGGCGGCATCGGGGCCCCTTCCGGGCAGGACGGTCGCATCGCCCGACGCCTCACCCGGCGTGGCGATTTAGGTAAGGCTAACCTAAGCTACGTCCCGGCAGGTCGGAACCCTGTCGGCGAACCCGGCCGGAGCGAAAGGCAGGAATCGTGCTTCAACGGCAGTCCGCGGGTACGGCGATACGTACCCGGCGCCACTTCGGCGCATGCGCCGCCCTGCTCGCGTTTCTGGCCGTTCTCACCGGCTGCGGCGGCCCCTCCGCCGGCTCCGACACGGGCGGCAAGGGTGGGCAACGGCCGTCGGCCGACCGCGTCGAACCGCTCGCCGGCGCTCCCGACCAGCGGCTTCCCGCGACCGTGCGGTCCGCCGACGGGCGCGAGGTCACCGTGCGCTCCACCGACCGGATCGTGCCGCTCACCGGAGCGCTCTCGGAGATCGTCTTCACCCTCGGCCTCGGCGACCACGTCGTCGGCCGCGACATCACCGCCACCTTCGACCAGGCGAGGAAGCTGCCCGTCGTCACCCGCGCGCACGACGTCTCCGCCGAGAGCGTCCTGTCGCTGAGACCCGGCCTCGTCCTCGCCGAGACCACCAACGGGCCCGCCGAGGCCGTCGAGCAGATCCGGGCCGCCGGCGTACCGCTCGTCGTCCTCGACCCGGCCAGGAAGCTCGACGACGTCGGGACGCGCATCGAGAAGGTGGCGGCGGCGCTCGGCGCGCGCACCGCCGGCGAGCGGCTGCGCGAGCGCACGCAGGACCGTATCGGCGCGGCGGAGAAGGGTGTTCCGCGCGGCGGCGGGAAGCCGCGGGTGGCGTTCCTGTATCTGCGCGGCTCGGCGTCCGTCTACCTCCTCGGCGGCGCGGGTTCCGGCGCGGACTCCCTCATCGAGGCCGCGGGCGGGGTGGACGCGGGCAAGGAGTCGGGGCTGCGGAAGGACTTCACGCCCATCACCAGTGAGGCGCTCGCCAAGGCCGCGCCCGATGTCGTCCTCGTGATGAGCAAGGGCCTGGAGTCGGTCGGCGGCGTGGACGGCCTGCTGAAGATCCCCGGCGTCGGCCAGACCCCCGCCGGTCTCGACCGCCGGGTCGCCTCCGTCGACGACGGGGTGCTGCTGAACTTCGGCCCCCGCACGGACGCGGTGCTGAAGTCCCTGGTCGGCCAGATCCACGCGAAGGGCGAGTGACATGGCCGTCCTGGCCGAGCCGGCCGAGCTCGCGGACGGCCGCCCGCTGCCCCGACCGCGCCGCCGCACGGCCGCGCTCCTGACGGTCGGCATGGCCGCGGCCCTGCTGGTGCTGTGCCTGCTCTCCGCCGGGCTCGGCGCGTACGACATCCCGCTCGGCGACGTCCTGGGCTCGCTGCTGCACCGCACGGGGCTGGGCGGCGCGGAGCTGGACCGGGTCGGCGAGAGCGTGCTGTGGAACGTCCGGCTGCCGCGGGTGGTGCTGGCGCTGCTCGTCGGGGCGTCGCTGGGGTGCGCGGGCGCGCTGATGCAGGGCGTGTTCGGCAACCCCCTCGCCGAACCGGGCGTCATCGGCATCTCGGCGGGCGCGGCGGTCGGCGCGGTCGCCTCGATCGCGCTGGGGCTGAGCTTTTTCGGCAACTGGACGGTGACGGTCTGCGCGTTCGTGTGCGGGCTGGGGACGGTGCTGCTGGTGTACGCGCTGTCGCGGTCGGGCGGCCGCACGGAGGTGGTCACCCTCATCCTCACGGGCATCGCGGTGAACGCCTTCGCGGGCGCGCTCATCGGGCTGTTCGTCTTCCTCGCGGACAACGCGCAGGTCACGCAGATCACCTTCTGGCAGCTGGGCTCGCTGGCGCAGGCGACCTGGCCGAAGGTGGTGGCGGTGCTGCCGTGCGCCCTGGCCGGGCTGGCCGTCGCCCCCTCGTACGCCCGCAGGTTGGACCTCCTCGCGCTCGGCGAACGGCCGGCGCGCCACCTGGGCGTGGACGTGGAGCGGCTGCGGCTGGTCCTGGTGCTGGTCGTGGCGCTGCTGACGGCGGCCGCCGTGGCCGTGGCCGGAATCATCGCGTTCGTGGGGCTGCTGGTGCCGCACCTGCTGCGGATGGCCGCGGGGCCCGGTCACCGCTTCCTCGTGCCGGGCAGCGCGCTGGGCGGCGCGCTCGTCCTCGTGGCCGCCGACCTGGCGGCCCGCACGGCCGCCCAGCCGGCGGAACTCCCCCTGGGCGTACTGACGGCCCTGTTCGGCAGCCCGTTCTTCTTCTGGCTGTTGCGCAGGACCCGGCGCAGGCAAGGGGGTTGGGCGTGACCGCCTTCCTGCCGTACGCCCGATCGGCCCCGTCCCCGGCGGCCCTTCGCCCACGCGAGACCCGAGGAGGTCCGGCCCGATGAGGTCCCCTTTCAAGGCCCGCGCGCGCCGGCTCCCCACCCCCTCCCCCATCGGGGCGGTGCGGGCCGAGGCGCGGGCGCTGCGGGTGCGGCTCGGGGCGCGCACCGTACTGACCGAGGTCGATCTGACCGTCGTCGCCGGTGAGGTGCTCGCGCTCGTGGGGCCGAACGGTGCCGGGAAGTCGACGCTGCTCGCCGCGCTCGCCGGTGATCTGCCGGCCGAGTCCGGCGAGGTGCTGATCGACGGGCGGCCGGCCGCCGCCTGGTCGCCGGGTGAACTCGCCCTGCGCCGGTCCGTGCTGCCGCAGTCGGCGGAGCTGGCGTTCCCCTTCCCGGTCGAGGAGGTGGTCCGGATGGGCCGCGCGCCCTGGGCCGGCACCGTGGCGCGGGCGGAGGACGACGAGGCGGTACGGGCCGCGATGGCCGCCGCCGAGGTGGCCGCGTTCGCGGGGCGGGCCTTCGCCGCGCTCTCCGGCGGTGAGCGGGCCCGGGTGTCCCTGGCCCGGGTCCTGGCGCAGCGCACCCCGCTGCTGCTGCTCGACGAGCCGACCGCCGCGCTGGACCTGCGCCATCAGGAGCTGGTGCTGCGGATCTGCCGGGAGCGCGCGGCGGCGGGCGACGCGGTGGTGGTCGTGCTGCACGATCTGGGGCTGGCCGGCGCGTACGCGGACCGCGTGGCCGTGCTGCACGAGGGGAGGATCGCGGCGGAGGGCACTCCCAGTCGGGTGTTCGACGCGGAACTCCTCAGTGGGGTCTATTCCCAGCCGGTCGAAGTAATTGATCATCCGCGCACCGGTGAACCTCTGGTGATCCCGAGACGGGAGGGGCGAGATTTTGCCTCGTGAGAGCAGAATCACGCGGCATTCCGGGAACGACATAGGCAAGCCTCAGATAAGTTAGGGCGGCCTTATTCAGCCATGGCTTTCGGCCATGGCCGTACGGCACGTTTGCGTCCGTCCCCGCCTGTTCGAGCAAGCCTGGAGCTCTCATGCGCGTCCTCCGCTCCTCCGTCGTCACCGCCATCGCCGCGGTGACAGCACTGACCGCCGTATCCGGCTGTGCCGACAAGTCGGACGGAAAGGACTCGGACGCGATCAAGGTCACCGCCTCCGACGACAAGTGCGAAGTTTCCAGGACTTCTTTTCCCGCCGGGCACGTCAAGATCAATATCCAGAACAAGGGTTCCAAGGTCACCGAGGTGTACGTCTACACCCCGGACGAGCGCATCATCACCGAGCGCGAGAACATCGGCCCCGGCACCAAGGCGGAGATCACCGCTCAGATCAAGGCCGGTTCGTACGAAATCGCCTGCAAGCCCGGCATGAAGGGCGACGGCATCCGCCAGAAGGTCACCGCGACCGGTGACGGCGCCACGACGAAGGCCAACCCCGAGCTGGACAAGGCCGTCGCGGAGTACCGCAAGTACGTGCAGACGCAGGCCGACGAGACGCTGCCGGTGGCCGAGAAGTTCGCCGAGGCGGTCAAGAGCGGCGACCTGGACGAGGCGAAGAAGCTCTACGCCCCCTCCCGCGTCGGCTGGGAGCGCACCGAGCCGGTCGCCGAGTCCTTCGGTGACATCGACCCGAAGGTCGACGTCCGCGAGGACGGCCTGGAGAAGGACCAGAAGTGGACCGGCTGGCACAAGCTGGAGAAGTCCCTGTGGGACGCCAAGGCCATCAACGATGAGGACAAGAAGCTGGCCGACCAGCTGATCACCGACCTCAAGGACTGGCAGAAGCGCGTCGGCACCGCCGAGATCACCCCGACCAGCATGGCCAACGGCGCCAAGGAGCTGCTCGACGAGGTGGCCACCGGCAAGGTGACCGGCGAGGAGGAGCGCTACAGCCACACCGACCTGGTCGACTTCCAGGCCAACGTCGAGGGCGCCGAGAAGTCGTACGCGCTGCTGAAGCCGGTCGCGGCCAAGAACGACGCGGGCCTGGTCAAGGAGCTGGACAAGCAGTTCGCCGACCTGAAGAAGCTCCTCGACGAGCACCGCGAGGGCGACGGCTTCAAGGCGTACGACTCCATCGGCAAGGACGACCGCAAGAAGCTGTCCGACGGCGTGAACGCGCTCGCCGAGCCGCTGTCCAAGCTCGCCGCCGCCGTCGCGAAGTAAGAGGAGCACCGGTGACCGAGAACTCGAAGACGGACGACGCCACCACGGCGGCCGCGCCCTCGCGCCGGTCGGTCCTCGGCTGGGGCGGTGCCGGGCTCGCGCTCGGCGCGGCCGCCGCCGGGGGCACCGCCGCCGCGCTGCGCCTGGGCGACGACGCGTCGCCGGCCGCGTCGGCCGGTGACGCGGTGCCGTTCCACGGCGCCCACCAGGCCGGTATCCACACGGCCGTACAGGACCGGCTGCACTTCGCCGCGTTCGACGTGACCACCACCGACCGGGCGGCGCTGATCGCACTGCTCAAGGAGTGGACGGCCGCCGCCGCGCGGATGACGGCCGGCCACGAGGTCGGCACCGGCGCCATCGGCGACAACGACCAGGCACCGCCGGACGACACCGGTGAGGCGCTCGGCCTCAAGCCGTCCCGCCTGACGCTGACCTTCGGCATCGGCCCCGGCCTGTTCGAGAAAGACGGCAAGGACCGCTTCGGGATCGCCTCCCGGCGCCCGAAGGCCCTGGTCGACCTGCCGGCCTTCCCCGGCGACAACCTCGACGCCGCGCGCAGCGGCGGAGACCTGTGCGTCCAGGCGTGCGCGGACGACCCGCAGGTGGCGGTGCACGCGATCCGCAACCTCGCCCGCATCGGCATGGGCAAGGTCGCCATCCGCTGGTCGCAGCTCGGCTTCGGCAAGACGTCCTCCACGACGCCGGACGCCCAGACGCCGCGCAACATGATGGGCTTCAAGGACGGCACCCGGAACATCTCCGGCACCGACGACGCCGCCCTCGACAAGCACGTGTGGGTCGGCGAGAAGGACGGCCCGGCCTGGATGGTCGGCGGCTCCTACCTCGTCGCGCGCCGCATACGGATGCACATCGAGACCTGGGACCGCACCTCGCTCGCCGAGCAGGAGGACATCTTCGGCCGGGACAAGGGCGAGGGCGCGCCGGTCGGCAAGCAGCGCGAGCGCGACGAGCCGCTGCTGAAGGCGATGAAGCCGGACTCCCATGTGCGCCTCGCGCACCCCGACAGCAACAACGGCGTGACGATCCTGCGGCGCGGCTACTCCTTCACGGACGGCACCGACGGCCTGGGCCGGCTGGACGCGGGCCTGTTCTTCCTCGCCTACCAGCGGGACGTACGGGACGGCTTCATCCCGCTGCAGAAGAACCTCGCCGCCAAGGACGCGCTCAACGAGTACATCCAGCACGTCGGCTCGGCGGTCTTCGCCGTCCCGCCGGGCGTCCGCGACAAGGACGACTGGTGGGGCAAGCCCCTCTTCGCGTGATCGACGGGCTTTCGACGGACTTTCGAGAAGAGAGGGAAGCCGGATGTTCGGCAACTACCTGATCGGCCTGCGCGAGGGGCTGGAGGCCAGCCTGGTCGTCTGCATCCTCGTCGCCTACCTGGTCAAGACCGGGCGCAAGGACGCGCTGCCGCCGGTGTGGACCGGCATCGGCGTGGCCGTGCTGCTGAGCATGGGCTTCGGCGCGCTGCTCCAGTTCGGCTCGCAGAGCATGACCTTCCAGGCGCAGGAGCTGCTGGGCGGCTCCCTGTCGGTCATCGCGGTCGGCCTGGTGACGTGGATGGTCTTCTGGATGCGGCGCACCGCGCGGCACCTGAAGCGGGAGCTGCACGGCAAGCTCGACGCGGCGCTCGCGATGGGTACGACGGCCCTGGTGGTCACGGCCTTCCTGGCGGTGGGCCGCGAGGGCCTGGAGACCGCCCTGTTCATCTGGGCGGCGGCGGACGCCACCGACGACGGCGTACGGCCGCTGGTCGGGGCGATCCTGGGCCTGCTGACGGCCGTGGTGCTGGGCTGGCTGTTCTACCGCGGGGCACTGCGCATCAACCTGGCGAAGTTCTTCACGTGGACCGGCGCCATGCTGATCGTGGTGGCGGCGGGCGTGCTCGCGTACGGCTTCCACGACCTCCAGGAGGCCGACGTCCTGCCGGGCCTGGGCGCGAAGGCGTTCGACATCAGCGCGCAGATCCCGGTCGACAGCTGGTACGGCACCCTGCTCAAGGGCGTGTTCAACTTCCAGCCGGACCCGACCTGGCTCCAGGTGGCGGTGTGGGCGCTGTATCTGGTCCCCACCCTCCTGGTGTTCTTCGCCCCGGGTAAGGTGACGGCGAACCGAGCCGCCACCAAGGAGTCGAAGCCCGATGAGACGCCGGCCGCCCCGTCGACCGTGGACCACGCCGGTGGCGCTGACGGCGCTGCTGACGGCGGCGACCGGATGCGTGACGGTGCACGGCGAGCGGGAGATGCTCCCCGCGGTGGACAGGGCTGAGGCCGCCAAGGTCCTCCAGCGGTTCAACGACGGCTACAACAAGGCGTACCGCGATCTCGACCCGAAGGTCATCGACCGGGTCGAGAGCGGTCCGCTGGCCGAGATCGGCCACGCGGACATGAGGACGCAGAGCGCCCTGACGCCGGGCGGCAACCCCAAATACCCCTCGCTCGTCCTGGACGACGCGCGCTTCACCATCCCCCAGCAGGCCGGCTGGCCGAAGTTCTTCCTCGCCGACACCCGCAGCAACCGCGACCGCAACCGCTGGTTCGTGGTCTTCCTGCGCGACGGGGCGAAGCAGCCGTGGAAGGCCGCGTATCTGTCGATCCTCAGCACCGACAAGGTGCCGAAGTTCGCCACCGACAAGGACGGTTACGCCGAGGCCGTGCCCGCCGCCCAGGGCAAGGACCCCGGCCTGGCCACCGCCCCGGCCGCGGTGAGCGGCGCCTACGCGGACTATCTACGGACCGGCGAGGGCAAGGTCTTCGCCCCCGGCCCGCGGACCACCGAGCTGCGCGCGGAGCGCGACAAGCTCAGACGGACGCCGACCTTCTGGACGGAGTTCATCGACACCCCCGAGAAGGCCCCGGCCTTCCCCGCGCCGGCGCTGCGCACCGAGGACGGCGGCGCGCTGGTGTTCTTCACCGTGCACCACCGCGAGCGGCGCACGATGGCCGAGGGCCTGCGGCCCGCGATCACCGATCCGCGGACGAGGACGCTGCTCACCGGCGAGCTGAAGAAGTCCGTCACCTACACCCGGGTCTCGGAGTCGGCCGTACGGGTCCCGGCACAGGGCGCGGCCGGACAGGCCGTCTTCCTCAACCGCATCGAGAGCGTGACCGCGGTCCAGGGCGACTAGCCACCGGCCGCCCGTACGGAAGCGGGGTCAGCGCCCGATGGGCCAGGCCGCCGACTCGTGGTGGTCCGGGCGCTCCCCCGCGTACTGCGCGCAGGCGTCGGTGAGGGTCTCCAGCAGCGTCAGCGGGTCGGGCAGCGGCCGCTCCGGGCCCCGCAGCCAGGCCACGTGCTCGTCACCGGGCAGTCGTGAGGGCGCCAGCAGCACATAGCTGCCCCGGCAGTGCCAGCGCAGGCCCGGGTGCTCGTCCATGGTCTCGGGATGGCAGTCCAGCTCGCACGGCCACCACTCGTCCTCGTCGTCCGGGGTGCCGCGGGTGGCGGTGAAGAACAGCATGCGGTCGGGGGCGACCGTCGCGATCGGCCCGACCTCGATGCCGGCGGCGGTCAGCCGGTCCAGGGCCTGCCGGCCGGCCTCGACGGGGACGTCCAGGACGTCGTGCGCGATGCCGGTGGCGGTGATGAAGTTCGCCTCCGGCTGGGCGCGCAGCCACTTGGTGACCTTCTCGGGGTCGGTGGACGCGAGGGTCTGCCAGGCGAAGGAGACGGGGTGGCGGCCGGGCGTCGGACAGCCGATGCGCTCACAGGAACAGCCGTACCCGGACGGGTGAGCGGCCGGGGCCAGTGGGAAGCCCGCCGCCGCCGCGGCCAGGAGCAGTTCCTCGCGGGCGGCCTCCGATGCCGCGTCCGCGCCCGTATCGCCGCCCGCTCCGCTCCTGGGACGGCGCAGCCACTGGGAGAACCTGCTCTTGCGTTCCATCTATCCCCTCACTTCGACCGCGGTCTCCGGTCAATGCTGCCACCATCCTGCGCCTGGTGTGACCGTCGGACGGATCCAGGGGGTGTGAGACCGACCGCTCGCGCGGGCGCGGACGGCGATCTCAGCGCGGGCCGAGACCTCTGAGGGCCAGCTCGACGACGGTGTCCGCGTACGCGTGGGTGAGCGGCAGGGTGCGGGTCTGCCAGCGGTGGAAGAGGGGGCCGACCAGGAGTTCCAGGGCGATACGGAGATCGACGTCCGCGGCCACCTGCCCGGCCAGTTGCGCGGCCCGCAGCCGTCGTACGTACGCCTGGAGCTGGGGTTCGAGGACCTTCTCGGTGAGCGCGCGGCCGAGCTCGGGGTCGTTCTGGGTCTCGGCGCTCAGCGCGCGGGTCGCGGCGTCGAGGCGTTCGCTGGTCAGCTCGTCCACGGTGGCCCGCAGGACGAACTTGAGGTCGGCCTCCAGGTCACCGGTGTCGGGCAGCTCCACCGAGGCCGCGTCCTCGACGCCCTCGGGCACGCACGCCTCGAAGAGGACGGCCGCCTTGGAGGGCCACCAGCGGTAGATCGTCTGCTTGCCCACGCCGGCGCGGGCGGCGATGGCCTCGATGGTCAGCTTCGAGAAGCCGACCTCGCCGACGAGTTCGAGGGCCGCGTCGAGGATCGCCCGGCGGGAGCGCTCGCTGCGGCGGGTGGCGTCGGGGGTCTTGGGTGCGGGTGGCTTGTTGGACATGGCCCGCATCCTAGCGAGGCAGAAGGCGAGACGTATCGTCTTGACAAGACGTCGCGTCTCGTTCAGTCTGATGAGTGAAGCGAGACGGATCGTCTCGCCCAACGGAAAGGGGAACCCCATGAGCCGGGGCAGCGCGGGCGGAATGCTCGGAGTCGGCGGCACCCGCAGCAACCTCTCCCGGACCGCGATCCGCGGCGCCGGACGGGGCGGCCGAGGCGGTGGCGGCACGGATGTGAACGCCCAGAAGCGAGAGCTGCTGCGGAAGTTGCGGGAGGGGCGGAGCGGAACCGCGGGCACGTGAGCGTGCCACGGGTAAACCACCCGTACGGTTCATGCGCCAAAGCCCGTGGAGCGAGGACGATTTGGGCACGTACGACAACCCCGTACGTGCCCAACGCCCCCGTGAGGAGCACTCCTTGCGCAATGCCCCACGCCCTGCCGCGGTGCGGCGGGAACCCTCTCCGCGGCGCTATCTGATGTGCCCGCCGACGTACTTCAAGGTCACGTATTCGATCAACCCCTGGATGGACCCCGACAAGCCCGTCGATCTGCCGCTCGCCCTCGCGCAGTGGGAGGACCTCCGCGACCGCTATCTCGCCCTCGGCCACACCGTCGAGGAGCTCACGCCCCGCCCCGAACTGCCCGACATGGTCTTCGCCGCCAACGGCGCCACGGTCGTCGGCGGCCGGGTCCTCGGCGCCCGCTTCGCCCATCCCGAGCGGGCGGCGGAGGCGGCGGTGCACGCGGAGTGGTTCCGGGCGCACGGCTACGCCGACGTCCTCGAACCCGAGCACATCAACGAGGGCGAGGGCGACTTCGCCGTCACCGCGTCCTGGCTGCTCGCCGGGCGCGGCTTCCGCAGCAGCCCGCTGTCGCACCCCGAGGCGCAGGAGTTCTTCGGCCGCCCGGTGATCGGGCTCGATCTCGTCGACCCGCGCTACTACCACCTCGACACGGCGCTGTCCGTGCTCGACGGTGACGAGGTCATGTACTACCCCGGCGCGTTCTCACCGGGCAGCCGGGCGGTGCTGGAGCGGCTCTTCCCCGACGCGCTGATCGCGACGGAGGAGGACGCGTCGGCGCTGGGCCTGAACGCGGTCTGCGACGGCCGGCACGTGCTGCTGCCGCAGGCGGCGGTCGGGCTGTTCGATCCGCTGAGGGAGCGGGGATACGAGCCGATCGGGCTGGACCTGGGCGAGCTGCTCAAGGGAGGCGGCAGCGTGAAGTGCTGCACGCAGGAGCTGAGGTAGCGGGTGCGACGGCCCGGCCGGGGGTGGCGGGGCCGACCAGGCCCCGCACCCTCCCGCCGCTCCGGCGAGAGGTCAGACGGCGGGGGGCCAGTCGTCGCCCCAGTCCGTGTCGCGGGCGGCCTTGTACTGGGCCCCATGGCGCTTGCTGACCGTCTCCCGGGTCAGAGCGTCGTGCGGGGTGCACAGGTCCAGGAGGACCTGGCCCTTGCGGATCTGGGGCTTGCGGATGACGCGAGCGGGGGCGGGCGGCACGTCCAGGTCGCGCACCGCCGCCACGTAGGAGAACTTCTCGTCCTCGTACGGCAGCGAGCCTCCCTTCACCTGCCGGTGGAGGGAGGAGCGGCTCACCCGGGCCGAGAAGTGGCACCAGTCCTTGCCCGGCTCTATCGGGCAGGCCGCGCTGTGCGGGCAGGGCGCGACGACCCGGAAGCCGGCGGCGACGAGGCGGTCGCGGGCCTCGATGATCCGCAGGTAGCCGTCGGGCGTGCCCGGCTCGATCATCACCACGGCCCGCGCGGCGCGGGCCGCCTCCTCGGTCACCGAGCGGCGGTCGGCCTCGGTGAGTTCGCCGAGCACGTAGGAGACGGTGACCAGGTCCGTACCGTCCGGGACCGCGAGGCCGCTGCCGATGGTCTGCCGGTGCCACCGCGCGGCGCGCAGGGACGCGGAGTCCGCGCCGCGCGCCAGCTCACCACCGAGCGCGAGGGCGGGCTCGGCCCAGTCGAGGACGGTGGTCTCCCGGGGGCCCTCCCAGGTGGCCGCCACGGCCCAGGTCGCGGCTCCCGTGCCGCCGCCGACGTCCACGTGCGAGGCCGGTTCCCACTCCGGGAGCCGGTCGCGGAACGCCTCCAGCGCGGACCGTACGGCCTCGAAGGTCGCGGGCATCCGGTACGCGGCGTAGGCGACGACGTCGGAGCGGTCACGCAGCACCGGCGTGTGGGTCGGGGTACGCCCCCGGTAGTTGGCGATCAGCCGCTCGACGGCCTGCGCGGCCTGCCGGGGCGGCAACCCGTCGAGCAGCTCGGCCAGCGCGGTACGCAGATCCGAGCCGGTCCGGGGCGAGGAATGGGGGGCGTGCATTCGAGCGAGTCTATGCCGTCCGGGAAACGTCAGTCCCGCACGCGCCAGGGGCGGCAGAGAACGACGAAGCACCCCACGGCCGCGAGCGCGCACCCCAGCTGCGCCACGGCCATCGGCACGGCCGTCCCCTCCCCCGCGATCCCCACCAGCGGGGAGACCAGCGCCCCCAGCAGGAACGTGGACGTACCCAGCAGCGCCGAGGCCGAGCCCGCCGCCCGGCGGGACCGCATCAGGGCCTGGGCGTTCGTGTTCGGCATCGCCAGGCCCATCGCGGACATCAGTACGAACAGCCCGGCCGCGATCGGCGCCAGTCCGACCCGGCCGAAGACGCCGGAGGTCATCAGCAGCAGCGCCACCGACGCCAGGGTGATCACCGCGAGGCCCACCGCGAGCACCTTGTCGAGGCTGACGCGCCCGATCAGCACCTTGCCGTTGAGCTGGCCGACGGCCACCAGCCCGATGGAGTTGACGCCGAAGAGCAGGCTGAAGGTCTGCGGGGAGGCGCCGTAGATCTCCTGGACCACGAAGGGCGAGGCGGAGATGTAGGCGAAGAGCGCGGCGAACGTGAAGCCGCCGGCGAGCATGTAGCCGGTGAAGACGCGGTCGGCGAGCAGCGAGCCCATCGCGCGCAGGGCCGCGCCGAGGCCGCCGTCCTGCCGCCGGTCGGGCGGGAGCGTCTCGGGGAGCCGGCGCCAGACGACGACGGTGAGGAGGAGACCGATGGCGGTGAGGACGACGAAGACGCCCCGCCAGTCGGTGACGCGCATCACCTGCCCGCCGATGAGGGGCGCGACGACGGGGGCGACGCCGGAGACGAGCATGAGGGTGGAGAAGAAGCGGGCCATGGCGACGCCGTCGTAGAGGTCGCGGACGACGGCCCGCGCGATGACGATCCCCGCGGCACCGGCCAGGCCCTGGACGAGCCGGAAGGCGATGAGCAGCTCGGCGGTCGGCGCGAGGGCGCACACCGCGGTGGCGAGGACGTAGACGACCATGCCGACGAGGAGGGGGCGGCGGCGCCCCCACTTGTCGCTCATGGGGCCGACGACGAGCTGCCCCAGCGCCATGCCCATGAGGCAGGCGGTGAGTGTGAGCTGGACGGTCGCGGCGGGGCTGTGAAGGGCGTCGGTGACCTCGGGCAGCGCCGGGAGGTACATGTCCATGGACAGCGGCGGGAGCGCGGTGAGGCCGCCGAGGACGAGCGTGAGGAGCAGGCCCGTGCGCCGGGCGGCGGTTATTCGCGGGTCTGCGGGGTCCTTCTGGGCGGGCTGGGGCTCGGCCGTGCCGGGGCCGCTGCCGGGGTCCGTCATGCGTCGCTCTCCATGGTTGTCGGCGGTTCGACCATGGTGTCATGACCGTCAACGGCCCCCGGCCCTTACGGATCAGTCCGGCACGAGCCCCGGACCGCCCGCCTCGGAGACGAAGGAGGCGGCGGTGGAGACGGGCGCGCCGGGCGTGGTGACCTTGGGGAGCGTCCGGAAGTCGGCGCGGACGCGGTCCTGGTCGAGGGAGACGACCACATAGCCGCGGCGGCCGTCGTAGTACTTCATGTGCGGGTTGGCGGCCGTCATGGCCTCCCAGTCCTCGGGCTTCTCCTCCCCGTCGAAGCCGCTGGAGACGGAGGTGCCGAGGAGTTCGACACCGAGGGTGCGGGAGTCGGGGTCGTCGAAGTCCTCCTTGATGTCGAGGGCGTAGTGGACGTGGTCGTCGCCGCTGAGGACGACGAGGTTGGCGACACCGGCCGCTTCGACGCCGTCCAGGACACGGCGGCGGGAGGCGGGGTAGCCGTCCCAGGCGTCCATGGAGACCTTGGAGCGGCCCGGGTTCTCCTTGCGCTGGGAGAAGCAGACCTGCTGGGGGACGACGTTCCAGAGGGCGGTGGAGGCGTGGAGGCCGTCGAGGAGCCAGCGCTCCTGCTCGGCGCCGGTGAGCGTACGGGCGGGATCCTCCGACTCGGGGCCCGGGTAGCGCCAGCCGTCGCCGTACGCCTGGTCGGAGCGGTACTGCCGGGTGTCGAGGATGTCGAACTGCGCGAGCCGCCCGTACCGGAAGCGGCGGTAGAGCCTCATGTCGGGGCCGCTCGGGCGCTGCGCCTGCCGGAGCGGCATGTTCTCCCAGTAGGCGCGGTAGGCGGCGGCGCGGCGGGCCCGGAAGACGTCGACGGGCAGCTTGTCCTGGGAGATGTCGCCGGCGTAGTTGTTCTCGACCTCGTGGTCGTCCCAGGTGACGTACCAGGGGTGGGCGGCGTGCGCGGCCTGGAGGTCGGCGTCGGTCTTGTAGAGGGCGTAGCGCTGCCGGAAGTCGTCGAGGTCGACGGTCCAGTGGTTGTAGAACGCGGGGATGGGGGTGGTGTACTTCCGGGCGCCGGCCCGGGCGTCGATGGCGTTCTCGTACATGTAGTCCCCGACGAAGAACACGGCGTCGAGCTCCTCGTCCGCGAGGTGGCGCAGCGCCGTGTAGTAGCCCTCGTCGTACTGCTGACAGGAGATCAGCCCGAAGCGCGCCTCGCAGAGGGCCGCGTCGTTCGCGGGGGCGGTCCGGGTGCGGCCCACGGGGCTGATCCACTGGCCGACGCGGAAGCGGTACCAGTAGACGCGGTCGGGCCGGAGGCCGCGTACGTCCAGGTGCACGGTGTGGTTGTCCTGTGCCGGGGCGTCGGCGGTGCCGCGCTGCTCGACGTGGCCGAACGATTCGTCGGTGGCCAGCTCCCATTCGACGGATACGGAGCCCTGGGCGGGCAGTCCGTTGCCCACGTCGTGCGGGCGGGGGGCGAGTCGGGTCCACAGCACGACGGAGTCCGGTAACGGATCACCGGAGGCTATGCCGAGGGTGAAGGGGTTCTCGGTGGGCGTCGGGGATGCGGGGGGCGTCATCCCTTCAATGTGCGCGCGGAAGTGGCTGCTGTGAAGGGGTGTGCAACGCCTTGTCGAGGTGGCGCGAAGGGCTTCAAGAGCCGGTCGGGGAGGGGCTGTTGGGCCGCTGGGAGAGGGCGGCCCAGCCCGAATCCCCCCTCCCCATCGAACGTATACCCGAGGAATGCCAGTACGAGTTCGTTGAGCATTAAATAACCGGAACATCCGGAGGAAATCACCCCTCTCCCACTGAGGTTGATTTGAGGTTTCCGGAAAGCCTTACCGGCAGTGTCAGGTGTCGCTACGCTGAAAGCGCCCAATAGACGAGCGCAATACCATCATCGGGGGTGGATCAATTGCATGTGCTACTCGTGGCGCCGGGCCTGGCTCTCACCGTCGTACTTCTGCAGGGCTGGCTGAAGTTCGTATCGCGCGAACCACCGAACGGAAAGAAACACGGCCTCCAGATGGAGGATTCCATCTGGTGGATCGACTGGATCGTGACCGCGTCCATCGCCCTCGTGGTGCTGGTGATCGCGGCCAGCTACGACGGCAAGCCCACCGCGACCCTGCAGGTGGCCCTGGGGTTCGGGGTACTGTTCCTGGGATACAGCGTCATCCCGTTCTTCGTACGGCAGGTCTGCTACGACGGCAGGGGGAAAATCAAAAGCTGGAAGCATATCGCCGTGGTGAACTTCGCGGGGATGGCCATTCTGCTTTCGTCCGCGGCCGTGGGAGCGAACGTCAATGGGATATGACGACCGGCAAGAAGGCCCAGCTGCGGCGCCACCGGCGCCCGCACGCGAACGCAAGAAGGACATCGGCGCGATAGCCGGCGCCGGAGCGACGGGCATCGCGTGCGGCATATCGGTGGTGAGTTCCCTCGGACTGGCCTCGGGCGGGGTCACCCTCGCCGTCGGCATGGCGATCTCAGGAGCCGTCACAGCCATAGCCAAATGGCGAAACCGCGTCCGGTAGCGGGCGGTTCGGGTTCCTTGCCGGGGGATGCCCGGCACCCACCCCGGCAAGGACGGGGCTCCGCGGGGCCCGTCCAGACCGAGCACACCGTCCGTCGCATGTGGCTACTGTGGAGCCACAACAGTGGGCGCCGGTCACGGTATCGCTCGCGCAAGGGAGCCCACATGAGCGCGCACCCGATGGAACACGGTGACGAACCGATCATCGATCGCCCGGACAGAACCATCTCCGCCCTCAGACAGGCCCTGGCTCGCGTGGCCCCGGGGAAGCTCCCGCTGATGGAGTCCGAGCGGGACGAGGTGCTCACTCCCTAGATGGGGTGCGGGCACACCCAGATCCAGGTGGAGATCAGCCTCCCTCCCTTGGCGTGGATCAGCTTCAACGGCCTGTCACAGAGACCGGGATCGTTGCCGTCGTCGCCGTGCAGACGCCTCTCGATCACGACGTGATTGACCGTGAACCCTTCACCTTCGAGGAAGTCCTTGGCGAACTGCTCGGGCGCCGACTGAAACGATGCCTTTTCCGCGTCGCTCAAGTCGACTTCGAAGACCTCGATCTCCTGGACCGACTCGTTCTCGGTCTCCCGCCTGATCCTGGCCATGAGAAGGTCACCTCCACTCGAACCTCCCCTTCAGTCTGGGCCCCCTTTCGACCACCGCAAGTGCAGCGGACACGCCCCGTTCCGGCGTCGCAGCGCCGGCAGCTCCGGCCGCGAGGGCGCCCACTGATCTCAGCGGATGACGCCATGGGCGGGCGAGGGGTGGGCTATGGCGCATTCGACGGATCGCGTGACCGAACCGCGCTGACGTCGTTCCGGCCAGCGCAGGGCGAAGCGATAGTCGGATCGGAAGGGGGCCCGAGTCGAGGCGCACTTGCCGTGGAAGGCCGCATGACGCCCCATGAGTAGCTGTCAGCAACAACAGCACCCCGCAGCCGGCCGAAGCTGGTGCGGGGACGTGGCCCCTACCGGCGCCGCCGTCGACAGGCAGCGCGGCCCCCATGACGTACGCCGCATCGTCAGAGGCGAGGAAGCGCACACCATGCGCAATCTTACCTGCGGAAACGTCGTTTCCTGGCGTTTCACAGGTAGTGGCCCTTTGCGGGCCCGCACTCCCCATCCGCTCCCCAGTTCTCCCCAGATTCTCCCCAGGAACCGGATGTATCTGGCGAGGTCAGCGCCATTCGAGACGCGCCCGAGCCGCCGTTTCAGCAGCTCGCGGGCATCCTCAAGGCGCGCATCCAGCGCGGAGACTGGAAGCCCCGACGGCCGATCCCGTCGGAGGCCCGGTTGACCGAAGAGTACGAACTCTCACGTCCTACGATCCGCCGGGCGATCGCCGCTCTGGTGGAGGAGGGCGTTCTGTTCGTCGTCCCGCAGCGGGGAACCTACGTCGCGGGTGAGAGCGAGCACGGCCCCGCCTGACAGGCGGCATGATGGGGCGCGCGGCTATGGCCGCGCACCCCGCCGGTCTCGGTCAGGGAAGTGACCGGATCATAGAGTCGAAGACAGGTGCGTCTGCGAATGGGTGCATCTGCCCGAGGTGCTTGTACCCCCACCGTTCGTACAGAGCACGCACCCGGGGGTGGGCGGAGTCGACGAGGAGCGTGACGCGTTCCTCGGGACGGTCAGCCAGCAGACCCCTGTGGATGACCTCTGCGGCACCCGTCTTGCGGCGGCTGGTCAGAACCATGATCTCCGAAAGGGCGAACGTCCTCGTCCCGTCCTCGCGCGTGAACGTCCCGTCCAGGGCCGGGGTGACCTTCGACCACCAGACGGTGTCCTTCGCCAGCGGGGCACCGTAGGCGTACCCCACTGCCGTGTCGCCGTCGTAGCCGATGGTGCATGCCCAGCCGGGCAGGGAGGACCAGTAGTCCACGAACTGTGCGAAGCGCACACGAGTATTGAACTCACTGGGGCTGTCAGCGTATGCCTCGTCATGGATGTCGAGCAGGAGCGTCCTGATCGTGTCGATGTCGTCGGGCCGGTAGTGGCGCAGCTCCAACGGCATGGCGCCTCTCCTCTACTGGTCGGTGTATCCGGTGGCAAGGAGTTCACGGCGGAAGTCGCCGATCATGGAGTGAAAGCGGGCCGAGGCCGCAGACGTGCCGAGCAGGTCCCTTGCTGTGCCGGCCGTGTGTGCCGCCTCTTCGGCGTCGCCCTGCCGCAGCTGGGCAAACGCCAGTTCAATGGCGTACAGGGCACGATTTCGAGTCAGCGCCTCGGGTAGGTGGGCGAGGGCCTGGTGGGCGTAGAACTCGGCCTCGGCAGGACGTGCCAGGGAGAGCGCCGCAACGCATCGCAGGCCGTCAAGTTCCCCCAGGCCGTAGAAAGAGATCCACTCCGGACGGGCGTCTTCATCGACCCGGTCCAAGGCTTCGTGGGCCCAGTCGAAGCTCCGTTTTGCTGCCGTTGCCTCGCCCAGGACTGCGTGGGAGATGCCGGTTCGAGCATGGGCAAGGGAGGCGTACAAGCGGTCGCGGCGGGTCATTACGGCCGACCTCATGGCCTGGGCGGCTGCTAAGGCGTCACCTCGGTGGTCCTGGTGGGCGGCGAGCATGTTGTGCAGATTCCAGAGCCGGTATTGAACCTGGGCATCGTCCGCCAGGCCAGCCAACGTCATAGCCCGGTCGAGATGTGCAGCAGCCACTTCTGGGCGTTGGCTGTCGATCGCGAGCCATGCGGCGGTAGCGGTCGCATCTGCGGCGACGGAGTACAGCATGCCCCTGACGCGCTCGGAGGTGTTCCCGTTGTTGATCAGGTCGACGGCGTGACGTGCGAAGGTCAGAGCCGACGATCCCAGGCTTTGGGTTCCGCCTATGACCTTGTCGTCGAAGTCGAGGCGGTGGACAGCTGCGCGCAGCCGCTCCGCATCGCTGGCACCGACAGTACGGCGGTTCGATGCGGGCTTGCGCGTGGTGGCGGTTAGGGCGGTGCCGCCGGTGGCGGCGAGGAATCTCCGGCGTAGCACTGGGTCCTCCGGCTGATCGGGGGTGCGTGCCGCCGCGGGACTTTCGAACCCGAGGTCGACGGCCGTACATCCGAATACTGCCTCCAGGGCGAGGAGTTGCCGGGTCTGGGGACGCCGGGTCTTTCCGGTCAGCAGGTTGCGGATGTGCCGGTCCGAGAGGGTGCCTCGCTTCCCCGTGATCTGGACCAGAGCATCGTTCAGAGCTTCGGCCAGCTCCCGCTGTTTGAAGCCGTGCTCGTCCATCCGCGCTCGGAGTAAGAGGTTCGCGCCCACGTGGGCACCGTAGCGGCACTGGGACACACGTCCCAGCAGGCAGGTAAAGGCACCTTCAAAATTTCCGGTCCTCGCTGAGTAGCGCGGCGCCCGCTTTTCCTCCCCAACGAACTCGCCGAGTCGTTCACTTCCATGTAGCGCAAGCGCAGCCGCAGTTGGGCGTAAGCAACCGCGCTCCATCTTCGATCTCACCGCGGAGTAGCGACGTGCCGTCTACCAAGACCAGTTCCACCACCACGCTGTATCAGGTCATCCCTATTGACAGCCTGAATGGGCCGAAGGACGCCCCGGTCGCCGTCGAGGTGATACAGGAGACGATCGTCGGCGTCCTTGCTCTGGCCCCCATCAGCACCGCTATCGATCGGGACGCCGTCGCCGATGCCGCCGCCCTGCTGACCGGCCACGTGCAGTTGCTGCTGCCCATGGCGGAAGCGGAGGCTCGACGTCGTCGGCCCGCCTCGATGGGGCCGGGTTTGCTGGGGCACGGGCTCAGGCACGTGCGCTACAGGCTCGAAAAGGAGCCGTGCCCGGACCCGCGTACAGAGACCGAAGCGGCCTACGTCTGGTGCACCGAAATGGCGCGCTACTGCCGAATTCTCCTGGGTGTGACCTCCGATGGAAACGGGGGTGCACGGTGAGCGAGCATGCAGCGCGCCGACCGAGCCGCCAGCGGCGCTTCATCGACCCGGTCGGCACCATTGCCGTCTGGGTGTACGGCATCGGTCAAACGATCACGTTCGGCGGACTCGGCTGGATGGTGTACCAGCAGCAGACACACCACACCTCCTTGCCTCCGCTGTCGTCGGCAACCGCCCCCGACGTGGAGGCGTCGGCCACGACGGATTAACGCACTGCGGTCACGTGGGGCGCGTGCTGAACCTTCCTCGTGCTCCACGCAACGCCCGTCGACCATGACGTGGCACACCCCGTCAACCGGCATAGGAGATCCATCATGGATATGCCGTTTATCGTCGTTGACCAGCTCGATGACGAACAGATCCAGCAGTGGAAGCGCTACTTCGGCGACGCCGACCGTCCCCGGTACGTGGAGGAAGGGATATGGCGGCGCACGCAGGAGGAGGTGAACGCCCAGGAGTCAGGCTGGACAGGGCCCCAGGACGCGCGCCGTCGCATCGTCCACTACCGCTACCGGTACGGGCTCATGGCCACCCAGGCAGCGCCGGCAATCGGACTGAAGGACCTGTACCTCTACCACCACGTGGCGGCGCCGGGCGACGAGATCGACGCGCACGAGAAGTCGGTACGGGCGCACCTGGCCGACGGCGGATGGGTCCGGAACGGGGGGCCGCTGTGGGCGCGCGGCGACCTGCGGTGCAGGGTCACGACCGCCACCACCCACCCGGAGGACGCCAGGGCCCGGCGCTCGCTGCCGGCGGGCTACCGGTCGTTGGACGTGACGGTCACCTCCACGGCCTATCAGCCGCCCCCGTACCTGCGTCAGCGCCCCTGGGAGGTTCTAGCCGGTGGCCTGCGCGTGAAGGACGACCGCGGCAAACCGAACGAGATCGAGGATCTCGCGACGCTCGCCGACTTCTTACCGTTCCACGTCGAGATCGGATGCGGCACCAGTGTGGAGGCGGGCATCCCGCCTCTGCACCGGCTGCACGAGGTGTACCGCGTGACCGATCGGTCCGACAGTGCCTTCGGCCAGGGCCACGCCTTCACCATGAATCCCCAATGTGACCCACTGCTGCGGGAGGTGCTGGCCGCGCCCGAGGAGAAGACCACGGAGTTCGTGGAGATGTTCCGGGCGTGCTTCCTGGCCACCCCGACACCTGCCCTCCGGGCGCTCAAGGAACTCCACGACATGGGCGCCATGGTCGGACCCGTCATTACGAACAACTTCGACGTCTTGGCCGCCCGTGCCGGGCTCGAAGAGCACTTCGTGCGCCGGTACGACCAGCGAATCCCGCCCGTGCCGTTCAGCGACGAAGCGCGAGCCCTGCTGGTGGTCGGCAATCACGCCGACCGGCGCCAGGTCCAGGCTCGGGCCCGGCAACGCGGCATGAAGGTCTTCTACGTCGACCCGGAGGGGTTCGACACGGGCGACGAGTTCGTCCCGTACCCGATCGAGGGCGCACAGGATGACGATTTCCTGTGCCGCACCACCGCCGGCGAGGCGATGCCGGGCCTCGTCAACCTCATGAAAAACAAAGTCAGTTAGCGCCACCTGCGTAATGACGGCCGAGCCGACGCATCGCGCTAGCGTCGCCCTGCACTGGCTCGGCCGTCTGGTCGGCGCTCCCCTGAAAAGAAGGAAGAGCGGAACATGCGCGTATCCGTCATCGGCTGCGGCCACCTTGGGATCCCGCACGCGGTGGGCATGGCTGAGATCGGCCACGAGGTCATCGGCGTGGACGTCGATCAGGCGAAGGTCGACCAGCTGAACGCAGGCGTGGCCCCTATCTACGAGGACGGCTTGCCCGCGCTCCTGGCCAAGCACACGGCATCCGGCCGTCTGCGGTTCACGACCAGCATCGCCGAGGCTGCCGAGGCCGCCGACGTGCACTTCCTCGCGGTGGGGACTCCCATCGACGCGGACGGCCGCAGCTACGACACGGGCCAGGTCTTCGGTGCCGCTCGCGCGCTTGCTCCGCACCTGACCCGCCCATCGGTGATCATCGGGAAGTCGACCGTCACCGTGGGCACCAGTGCTCACCTCGCCGCGCTGGCGGCCCGCCTTTCCCCCGCCGGGGACGCGATCCAGGTCGTATGGAACCCCGAGTTCCTGCGGGAAGGCCACGCGATCGAGGACACGCTTCGTCCTGATCGCATCGTCGTCGGCGTCCCGGGAGCGCCGGCCGAGAAGGTCGTCCGCGAGGTGTACGGCCCTCTCCTGGACGCCGGCGTCCCTCTCATCGTCACCGACTGGGCGACCGCGGAACTGATCAAGGGCGCTGCTAACGCGTACCTCGGGCTGAAGCTGTCGTTCATCAATGCCGTGGCGGACATGTGCACCGCTGCCGGGGCGGACGTCAACACTCTCGCTGCCGCCATCGGCCAAGACATCCGGATCGGAGCAGCGGGCATGCACCCGGGTCTCGGCTATGGCGGTGGATGCCTGCCGAAGGACGTCCGGGCATTTACCGCGTCCGCCGCCCAGCTCGGGGCCATCGACGCCGCGGGGCTCCTGCGAGCCGCCGAGCGGATCAACGAGACCCGGCCGGAGATCGCGCTGCGGCTCGTCGAAAAGGCGCTCGGCGACACCGTGCGCGGCGTCCCCGTGACCGTCTGGGGAGCCGCATTCAAGCCGGGCACGAACGACGTACGCGAGTCGCCGGCGCTCGCACTCTCGCAGCTCCTGCACCGAAAGGGCGCTGCGGTGACCGTGCACGACCCGCACGCCATCCCCGCCGCACTCGTGCGACACCCGGAACTCGACTACGCCGAAGCCCTCGAGGATTCCCTCAGCGGCACCCGCGTCGTCGTCCTGGCCACAGAGTGGCCGCACTACCGCAATGCCGACCCTGCCCGGCTTCGATCGCTGGTTGACGGAGCCGCCGTGGTGGTCGACGTGCGCAACACCTTGGACGCCGAACAGTGGCGGCTGGCGGGCTGGCAAGTCTGGCAGCTCGGACGGCCCGCCGGGACACCCGACAGGTAACCGATCAACCGGAGGAGTCATGGACAGCACCACGGCATGGGCAACCGTCGCGACCCTCAACGACCGGATGCTCGACCATGCTTCGGGACTGCCCGAAAGTGAACTTCAGACGCTCCAGGTTCTCAAGGTCGCCGAGGAGGCCGGCGAGGCTGCGCACGCCATGCACGGCCTACGCGGTACCGCCACCTGCGGCGACGAGCACACCGTGGCTGGCGTGCTGCATGAGCTGACAGGGGCGATCATCGCCGCGATGATCGCGATGACGCGGCTCACCGACAATCCCCAGGCTGAGTTCGACCGCATCTTCTTCGAGCGCACGGGGCGGGCACGCGACTGATCTCATCGGCTGAAGCCCCACCCGCGTGTCGGGTGGGGCTTCAGCCTGCCAGGGGTAGGACTCTGCTCGGCAAACCGCAGCAACGAGCAGAGCGAGGCACGATGACCAGGCAGGAACCGAGGGGCACCGCGGCCCTGATCGTCAACGGGCAGGGCGAATACCTGCTGCACCTGCGCGACAACATCGAAGGCATTTGCGACCCCGGCACCTGGTCACTGCTCGGCGGCAACAGGGACAGCGAGCACGAGACACCAGAAGACGCCATCGCCCGTGAGCTGAAGGAAGAGGTCGGGCTGGTCCTGCCGGACCTTCGGCGGTTCGCCGTGGTGCCGACACACGGCCCGGACGGCGACGGCCAAGCCATGGTGTTCCTGGGGCACTGGGATGGTGACGCACAAGCGCTGCCGCTCACCGAAGGGGTGATGCTGTCCTGGTTCCCCGCCGCCACGATTCCACGGCTGGTCATGTGCCCTTGGGCAGCCTCCGTCATCACTCAGCACGCAGGGACGCCTATGCGATAGGAGACCGAGGTACGCAAAGACGCCCCCGCGGTCTTCGGCCTGGAGGAAGGCGAGTTCCCGGGAGCGGCCCGTTCTGGTGACGCCGCGCGGGCAGCAGCATTGGCATACACGCTCTGCGTCAGGGCATACACCCGCTCGTCCACGATGTCCCGGGGTGCGATGGCGCCGGCCTGCGGGGCCACGGCCACCCGGTACAGGGGCACGTCGAAGACGCCGTCCTGCCCCTGGCGGAGCGCGGGGGGCTGGGGCTGGGCTGCCGGGGTGCCCTGGAGGTAGGCGACGGAGATGCGCTGCCCAGTGCGGGTCAGGCGGATGGTGATCCGGTCAACGCGCGGCTGAGTGCCGGTGTTGGCGGCGATCATCACGTGGCGTTCGGCGTCGGAGTAGTAGTGGAAGCCCTGGGCCGTTGCGTGACCGGGGGCGATGTTGACGGTCATGTCCTGGCTGGTGGCCGTGGTGGCGAGGGGGTCGGCGGGGTCGCTGGTGCGGGGGGCGCGGACGCCGTCGGTCTGCCACATGGACGTCATCTGTGACCACTGCTCGCTCGTGACAGTCGTGCCGGCGCCGCTATCGAAGGGGAAGTAGTACCCGGCCAAAAAATTCCTTTCATGGCGGGTAGAGCTCACTCCGGTGCAGGTGCCCGCGTCCGCAGAGGCGTACTACCCGGCACAAGTAGTTATCGATCCATGCCTTGCGATAACCCATGTGGGTGTGTCGAACCGGCCTGCGGAGTCGAACGGTCATGGCTAAATTAGGAAGCTGGTTGCCGGATGGAGCAACCTGGCGTGCATGTTCTCAGCTCTGGGTGAACCCTTGAATGCATGGATAGAAGACCGCAGATCGTTGTAGATCCTCCAGATCACCGAGGACTGCGACAGGTCCGGATCGACAGCCAAGTGATAGGAAGTGTCTGGTCTTTGCAAGGGCTGCGAAAAATACTAAATCGGGCGACCAGTATAGAAGTCGAGAACATAGAAGAACAGGACGTTATCTCTTGGCGCGGGGGTGGCGCGGACGCATGGCCCGATCGGACATGGAGAAGACGCACGCTTCTAGTGGTGATGGTGGTCGGCCTATTGGGATCGATGGTCCTGTTCATCAAGGTCGGCATCCCTGACGCATTCGGATCTTCGACTTTTGCAGGTAGAATTACCGGCTTCTCGTTTGTACTCTCAGGCGCCATCGAGGGAGTGGCAGCGCTTGCCGCCTTTGACTATTTCAGCAGGCGACAACTGTCGTTCTCTGGCGCGGCGATCCTACTCGGGGTCATCATTGCGCTGGCGATCGATACCCTACTGCTCTTTCTATGGCTTGAGGCCATAGAATATACACCCTATCTACTGCTGTATCTTCCACTCTGGCTATGGTCTGCGTGGGCGCTGTGGAAGCTCTGGCGAGAAAAAGCCTGGCAAGGAATCCCTCACCCTAAGAAGTTTGCAGCAGGAGTTATCGCTACGGCAATCCTAGGGGTAGGCAACCTGGCCTACTCTTCGATGTATCAGCCTACGACGGCGCCATCGTTTGTTACCGCGAAGGCCGCATTCGGAACGGCGCGGACGGACCGGGAACGCCCAATCATCCATCTACCGGTGAAATTTGAGGTGAAGAACACTGGGGCAGTCGCGGCATACATTGCAATTGACGAGTATTGGGTCAGGGGGCGCTCCGGTAGATACTCTGCGCAGAGTAAAGAGTTGATGGATCAGCGTAAGGCGATGTCTAACGAGGAGGATGTGCAGCGACATGTTGGCTCCCCTGACCGCAAGACACTGAGCGCCGGACTTTTCTCTGAACCTGGCACCTGGCTTGATCCTGGAGAAGAGTTCGCCGAAGAAAAAGTCGTCGAGATACCTAAGGATGCCAAATATGACGCCATAGAGGCTAAGCTGATCCTTTGGGTCATGAGAAAGGATCGCGGGAGAATCGATGTGGACGAATTCTCAATTCCCCGATTTTCCTGGAACAGGGAAGATGAGGACGCCTATTGTCCTCCCAAGGATTGCAAAGGGTCGACGTATGTCATATATCACGCAAGAATACGCCACAACAACAACTTGATTAATGTGACGCGTCAACCTCGATATATAAATGCAGTCTGGATGGCGGACCCGCAGAATCCGAGTACGTTCGTTGAGATTTCCCCCTTTAATCTCAAGCAAGGGGGCGTGATGAGGAACCGACTAACGGCAGGGCGGGAAAGAATCAGATACGACATAAGCGTCTACCTGGCGAAGGCGGCGATACCTTTCGCGGGCCTATTGAACCCTCCTCGCGATTGATGGCGTGTTCGGGCTAGCAAAAGATCGCTAGGATCTCGTAACGGTAGGTAGAGCTCGCTCCGGTGCAGGTGACCGCGTCCGCAGAGGCGTATTGTCCCATACAAGTAGTTGTCGATCCACGCCTTGTGGCAACCCATTTGGGTGCGTCTAACTGGCCCCGCGGGGGCGAATAGTCAAGGCTAGGCACCACGACTGTCCACTATTAATCAGTTATACCGGGCTACGGTCCTGGAGTGTCAAATGACTGAAGGTCCACGCAACGCTGACAGGAAGCCCTGGCATAAGCGCGCCACCACGCGAGTCGGCGTGATTATTGGAACTATTGCTGCGGGGCTACTCACGGCTTGGACTGTCGGCCTTTTCAGCTCCGGAAGGGCCGAGATTGCAGGGCGGGTAGTAAAGATTCCCATCTTCACGAAAGAAGAAGGTGGGCCAACTCTCAACGCATACGTGGAACCAGGCCTCGGTGGAGGTTGCGGGGAGGGGCAGAAAGTCAGCCACGTCTACCCATATAAACCTTCAGATCAATTGATGAATACGCCTCCAGGTGCAGGTCCACGTAGGAATGGAAAGGCGTGGGACGAAGATCCGGAAGCGTTCGGCGCGGTGCCAGCTGGCCCTGCCTGGCTCTCCGTGGTGGCAACGTCGGAAGATGAGCGTGCAGTAATTATCAAGAACATTGTCTTTCACGTTCAAAATAGCGGACCCCGGGTCGATGGAACAATCGTTGCACCCTCGGGAGGGTGTGGGGATGGAGTCACCTATCATCTCGGCCGAGTCGACTTCGGCAAAGCTCCCCCTTACTGGTCCGAAATTCCGAATGGCTATGAGGGCGTCCGATCGGATGACTTGAAGTTCCCGTACAAGGCGTCACGATCTGATCCAGCTTTTTTGCACATTGAGGTGGACCCCGGGAAGATGCGGCGTAACTGGTATGCAGAGCTGTATTGGGAGGATGGGCAGCGTTCAGGCAAAGTTAGAATCCCTGAGCACGGCACTTGGAGCGCGACACCATCCAAGGGATTGCCAACGATTTCATGGACAGACGGAGTGAGAACCTTGAACCCGGCGAATGGATCCTAAAGCCTATTGGAATTATTCAGTAGCGGGTGTTGAGCTGGTGGACGGCTTGCCACAGTCGCCGCACCTGGGTGTAGAGGGCCGGGGTTTGGGTGGCGGCCTCGGTGCCGACGGTGGCCTGTACGGAGCTGGCGTCCGCGGTGTCTGTCAGGTGCACTTCGCGGACGGGGTGGACGAGGTCAGTGCCAGCGGTGGTGGTGACGGTGACCGTGTCGCCTGTGCGGTAGTCACGGCCGTACTGGCACTGCTCGGTGTCGATCGGCGCAAGGGACAGTTCGGCTTGTGCTCCGCCCTGCTGGAGGGCGTTGGTGGCCGAGGTGCGCAGGGACCTGAACTGCTCGTCGGTGTCGTCCAGGCGCGCCGGAATGGCGGTGTCGCGCTGGTCCACGAACGTCTCCCCCACTCGGGCCCACTCGGCTTCGGCGTCGGGGGTGGACCACTGCCAGAGGAACCGATCCTTGCCCTGCCCTTGAGCGGCGACGACGGCGCGCGTCGTGCGGGGCGCGGTGAGCTGGTACGAGTAGGAGGACAGGTTCCCCAGCTCGGGTGAGAAGCGGATCATGCTGCGCAGGTCGCGGGTGGTGCCGGTCTGGAGGGCGAGGCGGGGCGTGGTGGGGTCGGGCTGAGTGATCCGCACAGACAGGCCGGCCGTGGCGGCGAGGGTCTGTGTCGCGGACAGAAGGGTGTCGAAGCGCAGAGAGACCTTCGTGGGGGTGCCGAGGCCGGTGGTCGGGCCAGGGTCCAGGCCCAGGACGCGCCGGTCCGGCAACGCAGTTGGCCCGGCGTTGGCGGCAACGAGGCGGGTGATGATGTCGCCGGCCGGGCCCGCGGACGACCAATGGTCGACGCCGTAGCGGCCGCTGCCAGTGTCGGGGGCGCGGGTGGGGTCGGGGAAGGCAAGGCGGGCGGCGAGTGCGGCGTTGTCGCAGACGCCGGAGAAGGTCAGTGTCCCGCCGTTGGCCGACCAGTTGTCACGGATGCTGGTGAGGGGCCCGGTCAGTAGAGGTTCGGTGGCGTCGTCGGACCAGATCATCACCCCGTGGCCGCCGGTGGCGAAGAGGTGGGCGTGGGGGTGGTCGGCGGGGAGGACGAGGGTCCAGGAGCCGACGTCGAGGTGGCGGACGATCACGTCCAGGGAGGTGTAGGAGTCGATCTGTCCGACACGGCGGAGGGCCGCGTCGCGGACGTCGACGCGGTAGCGCCGCAGGGTCAGGCTCCAAGGTGTCGTGGCTGATAGGTCAGGGTGACCGCGGACTCTTCCGACGCGCCGGTGACGGTAAGGGAGATGACGTTCTCCCCGGGGACGAGCTGCCACAGGGAGGCCGGGCCGACAAGGTGGGGCCAGAGGTTTTCTCCTCGGGTGCCGTCGGGGTTCTCCAGGTAGGCGGCCTTGATGCCGGGGCGGGTGTCAATCACGACCGTCCGGCCGGCGGGGATGCCGTAGGACAACGTGAGCTGCTGGCCGGTGGTGCGGTTGGCCAGGCGGAGGGGGACGACGGGTTGCCCGGCGTCCTGCTGGCCCAGCGGCCCGGTGATCCGCCAGACCGGCCATGCGTCCACGTCTGAGGTGACCTGGACCGGCAGGCCCTCGTCACCGATCACGCTCGGCGCGATCCGCAGGGGGAAGAAAGGGGCGGTGTGCGGTTCGCCGGTGGTCGTGGGGTCGAGGCGGGAGAGTGTGAGGTGGTCGACGTCCAGCGGGGTGGCGTCGGCCTGGATCACCGGCCGCACGGTTACCGTGCCGTCGGGCATGGTCCCCGGGACAGCCTCCACCGGGTGGGCCTCGTCTCCGGCCGCGGGGGCGCCGGCGCGGTCCCAGCCCCGGACGTAGCCGGTGACCTCCACCCACCCGTCGGCGTCCGTAAGCGGAAACCGCGCGGCGGTGATGAAGCGGGCTCCGTCAGGAACGGGCGCCCCGCCGGGCCTCCCACCTGCTAGGCCGACGGAGGCCGACGTGGGGACGTCGGCGGGTGCCTTGCCGCTGCGGCGCACCCGGGCCGTCAGGCGGTACAGGCTGGCCCCGTCGTAAGGAACCGCGGTCGGCGCCTCCGTCCGCCCGGCCGTAAGGCGGGTGTACTGGCCGTCGGTGACCCGGCGGTCGTTGAGCACCGTCCCGGCCGTCGTCCAGGCGGAGAGGTTGTTCATGGTGTCGGACAGCAGCGCCGTCCAGGACCCGGCGGGGTGGGAGAGGAACGCGGGTGCCCCATGGACCCGGAAGGTCTCGGTGCGTTCGTGGCCGTAGAGGTAGGGGTCCGGTGCGGTGAGCTGGAGCCCGTAGCGGATGTAGGCGAGGCCGGCGGCGTCGGTTCCCTCGTCGCCTTCCATGCCGCCGGTGTAGTGCACGCGGATGCTGCGGGCGGTGCCGTCGGCCTCCGCCACTCGCAGCGTGCACGGCCCGCGTCCGGCGACGAGCGCGGCCACGAAGGAACGCTTCATGGCCAGCAGCTCCGGGCGGGGCGGCGCCCACAGCAGCAGCGGCAGCGTGATCCGGCGTGGGGCGGCATGGACTTTGGCCAGGCGGCCCCCGTCCATCCCGCGTACTCCGTGACCGTGGCTTGCACCGGCGGTTGCGTCCAGGCTGGTGGGCCCGGGGAGGATCGCGATGCACGCCCCCTTGTGAGACAGGTCTGCGGTAAGCAGGAAGTCCCGGCCGTCGGCGGTGAGGGTGACGCGGGGCGGGGTGTCGGGGGCCGCGTACTCCGGCTCCGGCAGGATGCCGGCCGAGACGACGGCCGACGGGGGTTTCAACGTGGCCAGTAAGCGCACGCGCCGACCCCCTTTCTGTCACGGATGGTTGGCGTGTGCGCCACTGGGTCAGGCGTACAAGGCGTCCGCGAATCGCAGCGCGGAGACGATTTGCTGCTCGGTGGGGACACCGGGAACGGCGTGCAGGTGGATCAACGGAGCGTTACCCTGCGCACCGCCGCTCTGCGGGCCGGGGTTGACTCCCTTGGAGTTGGCGATCAGGTCCCACTGTGCCGGGGTGAAAACCGGCTCGGGTTTCCCTAGGCCGTTGTAGACAAGGCTCAGTCCCGGAGGCAGATATCCGCCGCTGTCGTAGCCGCCTGGCCTGTCGAGTTCGGACAGCGAGCCGTATCTATGGATCGCGTAATTGAGCCCGGCATAGATATTCACTAGCGGGTCGATTGACGTGCCATAGACAAAGGGACCCGTGTTTCGGGAATGCCCCGCGTAGGCATCTAAGGTCGGCCCGATTACCTGCATGAGGCCGACCGATGGCGTGCCGTCGAGCCAGTTGATATCCCATGTGTTGACGATGCCGGCGTTTCCGCCGGATTCGTCATTCATGCGGCGTAGGACGGTGTCGAGCCAGGAGGCCGGTTGCCCGAGCATGCTGAGGGCCTGGAGGACCTGCGGGGTCCACCGGGTGACTCCGCTGTCGCCGGTGTCGCCGCCCATCTGGGGAAGCAGCGCAGGAGCTGCAAGTCACCGAACACATGCTTCGTGTGCGGCTCCGCCTTTACAGAAACGAACTTGAATGCCTGGATACATTGAGGATCGCTGGCTGACCAAGAAGAAGGACCCGGCCACCGGCAAGCGCAAACGAACTGCCCGCTACGGCATAGGAAAGCGCTACAAGGTGGCCGGTATACCCGGCGTCGCGGACTGCTCATTCAACAGCCTTGATGACGCCAAGACTTGGCTTTCCACTTCGCAGACTGACAGCAAACGCGGCACCTTCATCGACCCGCGCGACGGAAACGTCACGCTCCGGTGGTACGTCGAGGAGAAGTGGTGGCCGACCCTTCGCGTGCCACCGGGGACAAAGGAGTCGATGCGGCCCCGCGTCTTCAAGCACATACTCCCGCACGTCGGCCACATGATGCTGAACCAGATCGGGTTTGACGAGATCAAGGAGTGGCAGACGCGGGCCGAGGAGGACATCGACGTCAACACGCTGCGGACGACGTGGCGCCACTTCTCCAGCATCATGCAGGCCGCGCACAAGGCGAAGCGCATCGGCGCGAACCCCTTTCGTGACCCGGACCTGAAGCCACCGAAGGAGCCGGAGAGCAAGGCAAAGGCGTGGCCGCTCGAAACGGTCACGGCGGTGCGGAGAGCCCTTGCCGGCAGGTACCGCGTGCTCGTGGACCTCTCCGTCGGCTCGGGGCTCCGGCAGGGCGAAGCGTTCGGCTTCTCCCCGGAGGACATGGACGGCGACGTCATCCAGGTGACCCGGCAGGTCGTCAAGATCGGTGGCAAGCTCGCGTTCGCCCCGCCGAAGGGCAACAAGACCCGTGAGGCGCCCTGCCCGCCCGAGCTCGCCGAAGCCGTCAATGCGCACATCGCCGAGTTCGGCACGGTGGACGTCACGCTGCCGTGGGTCGACCCTGACCGGCCGAACCTTGCGTGGGACAAACGCCCGCTGGTCACGGTGCGCCTGCTGGTCACCACCACGCGCACCGGCGGGAAGAGCGGCGGTGCGATCAACCGATCCACGTTCGATGAGAAGCACTGGAAGCCGGCCCTTGTCGCGGCCGGTGTGATCCCGGAGCCGGAGATCACCATCGTCCCGCGGCCCGGTCGCCCGTCACTGCGGCGCGTGAAGTGGTCCATGCCGCGCGAGAACGGCTTCCACGCCCTCCGCCACACCTTCGCGTCGATCGTCCTGGCGGCCGGCGAGACGATCGTCCAACTCGCGGCCTGGCTCGGTCACAGCGACCCGGCGTTCACGCTGCGGACCTACGTGCACTTCATGCCGAAGTCCGGGGCCCGGGCCATGGCCGCCCTCGGCTCGCTGCTGGCATTCGCCGTCCGCGAGGCGGTGCAGACACAGGCCGGGAAGCAGAGCGCTCCGACGGATTCTCCCCAGATTCTCCCCAGGGCCCGAAAAGAAGCCCCCTCCGAGCCTGTTTTCGCAGGTCAGAGGGGGTTAGAGGCGGACGAGTCGGCCTGTACGCCGGGTTCTGTCTCCCGAGGGCCTTGCGGCCCTTGGGGAGGCGGCCATCCATCTAGGCCTGCCGTTGCCGGCAGGCTCGTGCGGTCTACCCGCGGACATCGGGCGGGCAGCCCTCGATCGTCCGCGCAGGGTCTCCGCCGAAGCGGTGACCCCTCTTGACCTTGCTCCGGGTGGGGTTTACCTAGCCGTCCGGGTCACCCCGGACGCTGGTGGTCTCTTACACCACCGTTTCACCCTTACCGGAAGCCTCGCGGCCTCCGGCGGTCTGTTTTCTGTGGCACTGTCCCGCGGGTCACCCCGGGTGGGCGTTACCCACCACCCTGCCGTGTGGAGCCCGGACGTTCCTCGGGGAATCCGAAGATCCCACGCGGCCGCCCGGCCGGCTCGTCCGCCGTGCCGACCATGCTACCTGGCGTGATGCGAAGCCCTTGACCTTGTCGCAGCGTCAACGTTTCTACTGGTCCCCATGGTGATCACATGAGGATCGGGGAGCTCGCGGCGCTGGCCGGTGTCAGCACACGGACGGTGCGCCACTACCACCACTTGGGGCTGCTTCCCGAGCCCCCGCGACTCGGCAACGGCTATCGCGCGTACGGCCTCCGGGACGCCGTCGCCCTGGCCCGCGTCCGGCGGCTGACCGAGCTGGGGCTCGGGCTCGACGAGGTGCGCGACGTGCTCGCCGACGACGCCGGGCGCGAGCTCCGCGACGTGCTGGCCGAGCTGGACGCCGACCTGGCCCGGCAGGAGAAGGAGATCCGCGCACGCCGCGAGCGCCTCGCCGCCCTGCTGCGCCGGGCCGACGAGGGTGGGTTGTCCGCCGAGGGTCCCGTGTCCGAGGGGCTCGCCGCGCTGTTCGGCGCGATGGACCGCACCGCACACACCCTCCCCGGTCCCGAGCCCGCGATGGCCGCCAAGGAGCGGGGGCTGCTCGCCCTGATCGAGTCCACCGCCCCGCCGCGGGAGCGCGAGCGCGTGCTCGGGGCGCTGCGATCGATGGCCGCCACGCCGGGTGCCATGCGGCGTACGTACGAGGCGTACGCCCTGCTCGACGCCCTCGTCGACGCGGCGCCCGACGATCCCCGGGTGGACGCGGCGGCCCGGGCCGTCGCCGGGTGCGTCCCGCCCGGCACGCTGGGCGCGGAGCTCCCCGAGGGCACGGCGCCGACGGGCGGCGACGCCTTCCTCGCCGCCTTCCTCGCCGACTTCGCGCCCGCACAGGCCGAGGCCCTGCGCCGCGCGATCGACCTGTTGGGAGAGCGCACCGGAACGGGAGAGGACACCGGGTCATGAGCCTGCTCAAGGACTGGGGAACGTACGAGGCGCGCAACTGGGCCGGCCTCGCCCTCTGGGCGGCCCGCCGCCGCGAGGACGGCGGAGCCGGCAAGGGCGTCCAGGCCTTCGACTACGCCCGCGCCCAGGCGTCGACGATGTACGCGCTGCTCTTCGTGTGCGGGGTCGAGACCGTGGGCATGTCCTTCCTCACCGCTGACTATCCCGTCCTCCACTGGGCGATGCTGGCCCTCGACCTCTACACCATGCTGCTCGTCCTCGGCGCGCACGCCGGGTGCGTCGTCCGCCCGCACACCGTCGGGCCCGACGGCCTGCGCGTCCGCCACGGGGCGCGGCTGGACCTGCGCATACCCCCGCACCTCATCGCCTCCGCCCGCCGCGAGCTGTGCTTTCCCGGCGCGAACTCCCCCGAGGGCGTGCTGGACCTGCCGATCGCCTCCCAGACGTCGCTCACCGTCGAGCTGACGGAACCCATCGCGGTGACGCGGCTCTTCGGCCGGCGCGAGGAGATCCGTACGGTGCGCTGCCACGCGGAGGACACGTACGGGGCGGTCGCCGCGATTCGTGCCCTGGTCCCCTCCCCCGCCTCGACGGCCCCCTCCTCGACAGCCTCCCTCACGCCGGAGCGAACCACACCTTGTCCCGGCCCGGGTCCGCTTCGATGACGCGGACGCGCATCCGGTGGCCGAGGGCCAGGGGTGGGCCGTCGAGGTCGCCCTCGACGTGGCCGATCACGGCGGGTTCGTAGAGGTGGACCGTGCCCGCGGTCGGGCGGCGGGGCTGGATGTCTATGACGTAGGCGTCGAAGGTCTCGCCGAGGCGGCCGCGGAGCAGGGCGGCCTCGACCAGGTCCACGCAGTCGCGTTCCACCTGGGCCGCGCGCCGGGCGCCGGTCTCCATTTCGGCGGGGAGGCCGTCGAGGGCGACGCGCACCCACTCAGGGGGATCGGTGCCGGCGGTCGCGGCCAGGCAGAGTTCGCCGGTGTAGCGGTCGACGAGGCGGCGCAGCGGGGCGGTGCAGTGGGCGTAGGGGGCGGCGAGCGCGGCGTGGGTGAGGGTGGCGGGGTCGGGGGCGGGGCGTTCGGTGGGGCGTTCGCGGTCGAAGGCGGTGTAGCCGGCGCCGCGCAGCAGGGACGTGCACTCCTGGAGGAAGGCGGCGTGCTGGGTCTGTGTGGGGTCGAGGGCGCCGACGACGACGGCGTACGGCATGGTCTCCGGCCAGTTGACGCCGAGGGCGCGGGCGACGCGGCGCAGCCGGTCGACGGCGGTCTCGGGGGCGGCGGGGAGCGTGCGCAGGATGCCCGTGCCGGCGCGGAGCATCATCTCCGCCGCGGCGATGCCGGTCATCAGGGATATCTGGGCGTTCCAGCCGTGGGCGGGCAGTGGCGCGCGGTATTCGAGGGCGTAGTGCCCGCCGCGGCGGACGATCTCCTGTTCGGGTACGTGGAGGGAGATGCCGCCGCGGGTGCGCTCCAGTTCCTCGCGCCGCCGTCCTATGTCGCGCAGCAGCGACAGCGGCTCCTCGGCGAAGCCGGAGTCGATGGCGCGCTGGACGCCCGCGTAGTCGAGCTTGGCGCGGCTGCGGACCAGGGCCCGGTGCACGTCGGCGCGTACGACCTGGCCGTAGGCGTCGAGGTCGAGCTGCCAGAGGAGGGCCGGCCTGGTGTGGTCGGGCAGGAGACTGGCGGCGCCCTCGCCGAGGATCTCGGGGTGCAGGGGGACGCGGCCGTCGGGATAGTAGAGGGTCATCACGCGGCGGTGCGCCTCGGCGTCGAGGTGGTGGCCGGGGCGGACGAAGGCGGCGACGTCGGCGATGGCGTAGTAGACGCGGAAGCCGCCCGCGTCGCGGCGGGCGAGGTACATGGCCTGGTCGAGGTCCATCGATTCCGGCGGGTCGATGGTGAAGAGCGGCAGGTCGGTGGCGTCGCGGGCGGGGAGCCGGGGCCGGCGCGCCGCCTGCTCGGCCTCCGCGAGGGCGGCGGCCGGGAAGGGTCCGGGTACGCCCGGCCGCGCGCGCAGGTCACGCAGGGCCGCCCGCAGCGGGGCGCCGTCCGTGTCGGTGACATGCATCTGACGGCGGGGCATGCCATCGAGCGTATTTGCGCCGCGGGCGGGGGGCGCGGTGAGCGCGGCGGGCGGGGTTAGGCTCGGCGGGGGTCCGCACCGTCCGGTCGGCCCGGGACTGCCGAAGGAGATCGACCGTGCTCGTGCTGTTGCCGCCGTCCGAGGGGAAGGCCACAGGTGGCACCGGACCCGCGCTGGAGGTCGGCGGGCTGTCGCTGCCGGGGCTGGCCGGGGCGCGCGAGGCGGTGCTGGCGGAGCTGGTGGAGCTGTGCGCGGCCGACGAGGACAAGGCCGCGGAGGTGCTCGGGCTGTCGCCCGGCCTGCGGGGCGAGGTCGCGAAGAACGCGGGGTTGCGGACGGCCGGTACGCGGCCGGCCGGGGAGATCTACACCGGTGTGCTGTACGACGCGCTGGGCCTGGCGTCCCTGGACGCGGCGGCGCGGCGGCGCGCGGAGCGCTCGCTGCTGGTCTTCTCCGGGCTGTGGGGCGCGGTCCGGGTCGGGGACGCGATCCCTTCGTACCGCTGCTCGATGGGGGTCAGGCTGCCGGGGCTGGGCGCGCTCGGCGCGTACTGGCGCGGCGCGCTGGACGCCGAGCTGTCGCGGGAGGCGGGCGAGGGGCTGGTGCTCGACCTGAGGTCGGCGGCGTACGCGTCGGCGTGGAAGCCCAAGGGCGGGACCGCCGAGCGGACCGCGACCGTCCGCGTCCTCCAGTCGAAGATCGTGGACGGCGTCGAGAAGCGGTCCGTGGTGAGCCACTTCAACAAGGCGACGAAGGGCCGGCTGGTACGGGACCTGCTGAGCGCGGGCGTCGAGCCGGCCGACCCGGCCGGGCTGGTGGACGCGCTGCGGGGGCTGGGGTACGCCGTGGAGGCGACGGCACCGGCCAAGAGCGGCAAGGCGTGGGCGCTGGACGTGGTGGTGACGGAGCTCTGACGGCGAGGCCGTTGCGCGGTGCGCAACGGCCGTTGCGCAGGTCATGGGTCGCACATGAGGATGGGCCCGTGATCCCGGCCTCGGTGCTCGACCTCGCGCCCGTACTCCCCGTCGTCGTGCTGTCCGACGCGGCCCTCGCGGTGCCCCTCGCCCGGGCGCTCGTCGCGGGCGGACTGCCGGCGATCGAGGTGACGCTGCGCACCGGCGCCGCGCTGGACGCGATCCGCGCCGTCGCCGAGGAGGTGCCGGAGGCGGTCGTCGGCGCGGGTACGGTGCTCTCGCCCGGGCAGGTGGAGGCGGCGGTCGGGGCCGGGGCGCGGTTCCTGGTGAGCCCGGGGTGGACGGACCGGCTGCTGACGGCGGCGGCCGGGGCGGGGGTGCCGTTCCTGCCGGGGGTCTCCACGGCTTCGGAGGTCATGGGGCTGCTGGAGCTGGGGGTGCGGGAGATGAAGTTCTTCCCGGCGGGGGCGGCGGGCGGGCCTGCGTATCTGAGGTCCCTGGCCGCCGCCCTGCCGGCGGCGCGCTTCTGCCCGACGGGCCGCATCGGGGCCGACTCGGCGCCGGAGTACCTGGCGCTGCCGAACGTCGGATGCGTGGGCGGTACGTGGATGCTGCCCGCCGACGCGATCGAGGGCCGCGACTGGGAACGGGTGACACGACTCGCCCGCGAAGCGGCTGATTTACGCGCATGACGTGCGCGTGCGGGGTACACGGGAGACAGCGGGTCGAGGGCGGTCGAGGGCGAAAGTCAGCCCGGGCACCGCGCGCGGGGTCGTCCGTAAGGGTCAATCCTGAAACGCGCCAGGCCGCGCCAGGGGACGCCACCGCACCGCCAGGACCAGCGGCGCCACCACTTCCACCGGCCCCGAACCCGGGCACGTCCGCACGGACTTCCGATATACGGCCGCACCCACTCGGCGTAGCGTGCTTTGCGCCATGAACGATTTCGTTGACGAAGCACGCTCGCGAGTCGCACACCTGCTCCGGATGGCCAACACCACGGACGCCCGGATCAGGGCCCGGATCATCGAGTACGCGGACACCACCCCGGAGCCGCCCGTCATGAGCCGCGCCGGGATCGTCACGACCGGTTGCCCGCGCTGCCTGAGGACCGCGTGGCGGCAGCACGACACGGAGGGTCCCGTGTGGGTCTGCGCGTCCTGCGGCCATGTGGAAGGAGTGATCGTGAAGTGTCCCCACTGCGATGTCGCCATGACCCCGCCGCCGCTGGGCGCCCCGGACCGCTGGGAGTGCCCGCGCTGTCCCCGGGTCGCGGCGACGGGTGAGAGCGCGTACGCCATCGAGGAGCGCGAACGGCAGCGCCTGGCGGCGGTCGCGGCGCTCGACGAGGCGATAGCGCTGCGCGCCGAGGGGTGACGGCGGCCGGGCACGGCGAAGGGCCCCCGCCGGGGCGGGGGCCCTTCGCGTGGGCCGGCGGTGGCGCTAACCCCGCAGGTGCGAGGTGTCGTTCAGCAGCCGCAGCGAGGCGTTGCCGTCGGAGTAGTAGGCCACGGCGGAGAGCGAGGCCGCGGACAGCTCCATGCGGAAGAGCGACTCCGGCGGTGCGCCGAGGGCGAGCCGGACGAGGGTCTTGACCGGGGTCACGTGGGTGACCAGGAGGACCGTCTTGCCGGCGTACCGGGCGATGAGCTTGTCGCGGGTGACCGCGACCCGGCGGGCGACGGTCGCGAAGCTCTCGCCGCCGCCGGTCGGGGTGGCCTTGGCGGAGCCGAGCCAGGCGTCGAGGTCGTCGGGGTAGCGCTCCTTGACCTCGGCGAAGGTCAGCCCCTCCCAGGCGCCGAAGTCCGTCTCGCGCAGGCCCTCCTCGACGCGGACGTCGAGGCCGAGGCGGGCGGCCACGGCCGCGGCGGTCTCACGGCAGCGCCGCATGGGCGAGGTGACGACCGCCTGGATGGTGCCGCGCGCGGCGAGGGCCGCCGCAGCGCCCTCCGCCTGGCGGCGGCCGGCGAAGGACAGTTCGGGGTCGGTGCCGCCGCTGCCGGAGAAGCGCTTCTCCGGCGTGAGGGCCGTCTCGCCGTGCCGCAGCAGGACGAAGGTCGTGGGCGCGCCGAGGTCGGCGGGTGCCGCCCAGCCGACGGGCGGGGCCTTGACCTCGGCGGCCTCGGCGGGCTCCGATATGCCGGGGCCGGTCTCGGTGACCGCGGCGGCGGGCGCCTGGGCGCCCATACGCGTGTGGAGGCCGGCGGACGAGGCCCCCGGCTCCCAGCGCTTGCCGAGCTTGCCGGCGTCCATCGCCTCGTTGGCGAGCCGGTCCGCGTGCTTGTTCTGCTCGCGCGGGATCCACTGGTACGTGACCTGGCCGACCGGGAAGATCCGCTTGGCCTCGGCGGCGAGCGGCTTCATGTCGGGGTGCTTGATCTTCCAGCGGCCGGACATCTGCTCGACGACCAGCTTGGAGTCCATGCGGACCTGGACCACGGCCTCCGGGTCGAGGGCCTTGGCCGCCGCCAGGCCGGCGATGAGGCCCTTGTACTCGGCGACGTTGTTGGTGGCCGTGCCGATGTACTCGGCGGCCTCGGCGAGGGCCTCGCCCGTCGCCGGGTCCAGCACCACCGCGCCGTAACCGGCGGGACCCGGGTTGCCCCGGGAACCGCCGTCCGCCTCGACGATGAAGCGATGCGCCATGGGGCTTACAGGCCCGACTCGCGCGTACGGACGAGGATGCGGGTGCAGTTCTCGCAGCGGACGACCTCGTCGGGGGCGGCGGCCCGCACCTCGTTGAGCCCGGTGATGTCGAGCTCCAGGCGGCAGCCCTCGCAGCGGCGCTGGTTGAGGCGGGCGGCGCCGACGCCACCCTCCTTGTTGCGGATCTTGTCGTAGAGCTTGATCAGGTCGGCCGGGATGGAGGCGGCGACGATCTCGCGCTCCTTGGTGGCCGAGGCGATCTCGGAGTCGATCTCGGCGAAGGCGGCCTCGCGGCGGGCGACGGCGGCGTCGACCTTGGCCTGCATGGACTCGACGCGGGCGGTCAGCTCGGTGACCCGCTCCTGCGCGGACTCGCGGCGCTCCATGACCTCCAGGACGACGTCCTCCAGGTCGCCCTGGCGCTTGGCGAGCGAGACGACCTCGCGCTGGAGGTTCTCCAGGTCCTTGGCGGACATGCCGACGCCGGTGTCCAGGCGCTGCTGGTCACGGGCGGCGCGCTGGCGGACCTGGTCGACGTCGTGCTCGGCCTTGGTCTGCTCGCGGGCGGTGTCGCTCTCCTCTGTGCGCACGGCGACGAGGAGGTCGCGGTGCTGGGTGAGATCGGCTTCGAGGGAGGCGATCTCGGCGTGCTCGGGGAGGCTCTTGCGCTTGTGCGCGAGCTGCCCGAGGCGGGTGTCCAGTGCCTGGAGATCGAGAAGGCGGATCTGGTCGGCGGGCGCGGCGTTCAGTTGGGGGCTCCTGTGGGGATTAGTTGACGCGGGCGGACGCCGCGTGGGCGGTCCAGGGGTCGGTGACCGTGCGGGAGACGTGGGTGCGCAGGCCCCAGCCGTGGCGGTCGGAGATCTCGTCGAGCTGGGCGGCGGCCTGCTCGGTCCAGGGCCACTCGGTGGCCCAGTGCGCGGCGTCGACCAGCGCGAGGGGGCTGTGCTGCTGGGCCTCGGACGCGGGGTGGTGGCGCAGGTCGGCGGTGACGTAGGCGTCGACGCCGGCGGCTCGTACCTCGTCGAAGAGGGAGTCGCCGGAGCCGCCGCAGACGGCGACGGTGCGGATGGTGCGGTCGGGGTCGCCGGCGACGCGGATGCCCTGCGCGGTGGCGGGCAGGCGCTTGGCGGCGTGCGCGGCGAAGTCGGCCAGGGTCATCGGCGGCTCGACCTCGCAGATCCGGCCGAGGCCGCGGCGGCCCGCGGGGTCGGCCGGGTCGGGCACCAGGGGCCCGGTGACGCGCAGGTCGAGGGCGCCGGCGAGGGCGTCGGAGACGCCGGGGTCGGCGCGGTCGGCGTTGGTGTGCGCGACGTGCAGGGCGATGCCCTGCTTGATGAGGGTGTGCACGACCCGGCCCTTGAAGGTGGAGGCCGCGACCGTGGTCGTGCCCCGCAGATAGAGCGGGTGGTGGGTGACGAGCAGGTCGGCGCCGAGCTTCACGGCCTCGTCGACGACCTCCCGCACCGGGTCGACGGCGAACAGGACCCGGCCCACGGGGGCGTCGGGGTCGCCGCAGACGGTGCCGACGGCGTCCCACTGCTCGGCCCGCTCCGGGGGCCAGAGAGCTTCGAGGGCGGCGATGACTTCAGACAGTGCGGGCACGGGGGAAAGGCTACCTTCCTGCCGTGCCCGTACGGCCATCGCGCGGGCGCGGGCTCACTTCACGAGGTAGCCGCGGAGGTCGTCGAGGACGCTGTCGGCCGCGGTGACGCCCAGTCCGAGGTACCAGGTCTCGTCCTCGACGTCCTTGGCGTGGCCGTCCTTGACCGCCTTCAGCCCCTTCCACAGCGGGTTGTCCCGCGCGGTGTCGCGCTTGGTCCTGCCGGGGTCGCCGTAGACACCGGTGAAGATCCAGTCGGCGTCGGCCTGGTCGATCTTCTCCGGGCTGATCTCCACGGCGAGCCTGTCGGCGCGCTGGTTCTCGGGGCGCGGCAGGCCGGCGTCCTTGAGGATGGTGCCGATGAACGACTGTCCGGCGTACAGGCGGGTGAACTGCGGCAGGTAGCGGACCATGCTGATGGTCGGCTTCTTCTCGCCGATGTCCTCGCCGAGCTTCTTCGCCTTGGCCTCGTAGGCGTCGAGGTTCTTCCTCGCCTCGGCGGTCCTGTCCAGCGCCGCCGCGTTGAGGAGGTAGTTCTCCTTCCACGTGAAGCCGGGGCGGATGGAGAAGACCGTCGGGGCGATCTTGGAGAGGTCCTTGTAGTTCTTCTCCGCGCGCAGCTTGCTGCCGAGGATCAGATCGGGGTGGAGGTCATTGATGGCCTCCAGGTTGAGGTTGCTGATCGTGCCGACGCTCTTGGGGTCGCCGGCGTTCTTCTTCAGGTAGTCGGGGATGCCCTGGCTGCCCTCGGTGGGGGCCCAGCCGACGGGCTCGATGCCGAGCGAGACGACGTTGTCGAGCTCGCCGACGTCGAGGACGACGACGCGCTTGGGCCGCTCCTTGAGCTCGGTCTTCCCCAGCGCGTGGGTGATGGTGCGCGGGAACTGCCCGGGGGCGGCGTCCGTGCCCATCTTCCGCGTCTCCTCACCGGCCTTCCCGAAGTCCTTGCCGCCCTGGGCGACGGACTTCGAGCCGCTGCCCCCGTCCTTGCCGTCCTCGCCGCCGTCGGAGGAGCCGCAGGCGGCGAGCGAGAGCGCGGCGGCTACGGAGAGGGCGACGGCGGCGGTGCCGCGGCGGCGAAGGGACATCACATGCTCCTGCGTAGGGGAAGCGGCGTCGGCGGAGAGGGGGACCCCCGTTGGGTCGCGCCGGATCGAGCCGGGTCGAGCCGGGTCGAGCCACGTCAAGAGGGTCCGACCAGCCACTTAGGTACGCCTTACCTTAATCACGGCCGACCTCGCGAGGCACACCCACCCCCCATCGCTCAGGCGAATCGGACAATGGCCACCCTTACGCGTGAAGCGGTCTCACTCGCATTGTTCGGCAGGTAGTGCGATAACTACGTTCAGTGCCGGAGGTGACGTTTCTCATGACGGTCTGTGCCCCCCAGAGCACTCCACAGAGCACCCCACGGAGTGCGTCGATGGACATGAGACGCGCGGCATTCACGGTCACGGCGGACGGTTCGTACGCCGCGCGCCTGGCACTCGACGGCGGAACGGGTGGCTGGTTTCCGGAGCGCTGGACGCTCGACGGCCCCGAGCCCTACGCCGTCCCGCTGCCCGGCGGCCAGCCCGAGGAGCCCGACAGCGAAGTGCTCCCCCTCGCCGACGGCCGGGTCCTGATCCGGCGCCGGGTGGCCGATCGGTACGCGCTCTCCCTGCTCTACCCCACCGGTCCCGGCACCGGTGAGCTCCAGATCGGCACGATCGAGTGCGCCCGGCTGTCCCTGCTGCCCCCCGCGCCGGGCGGCTCGGCGGCGTACGGGCTCGTGCACGGCGAGCGGTCGACCGCGCTGTGGCTGCTGCACGGCGGCTCCTTCGGGCCCCAGCGGATCGTCGAGGTGCCGGGCCACTGCTCGGGCGGCGCCTGGCTGGACCGTACGGGCCGGCTGCTGGCGCTCGACCGCGAGCTGGAGGGGCGCACCAAGGCCGTGGTCGTCGACCTGGGCCGCGGCGGCGAGACCAGTCCGCTGCTCCAGATCACCGAGGAGAGCGACGACCGGCTGCTGCTGGCCGACCCGTACAGCGGTCTGCTGCTCGTACGGTCGGACGCCCCCGGCGAGGACCGGCTGGGCTGGGGCGTGCTCGGCTCGGCCCGCCCGATGCGCTTCCCCGAGTGTCTGCGGCTGCCCAACGCGGTGCTGACGCCGTTCGCCGCGCAGCCGGGCCAGGAGCTGGCTCCGGAGGGGTGCGCGGTGGCGTTCCGGATCGAGGGGCCCTCGGGCAGCTGGGTCGGGGTGTGGCGGGCGGCGGAGCGCAAGCTCCAGCAGTTCCCCGGGCCGGCCGGCTGGTTGGTGGGCACGGGCCTGTGGACCCCCGGCGGCGAGCTGCGGCTGCCGTATGTGACCCCGTACGTCCGGTGCGGGCTGGCCCGGCTGCGACTGCCGGTCGCCGAGCGGGAGGGGGCGCCTCGGGATACCGGGCGGGATACCGGCCGCGACACCGGGCGGGAGGCGGCCCCGAAGACGGCCGCGCCGACACCCACCCCACCGGCCCCGACTCCAACGGCCCCTGTCCCACCGGCCCCTGTCCCACCGGCCCCTGTCCCACCGACTCCCACGCCGTCGGCTCCTGTCCCACCGGCTCCCGTTCCACCGGCTCCTGTCCCACCGGCCGCCGCCGCGCCGGCCGCCGCCCCGCCGGTCCCCGCCGAGGACACACCGCGAGGCGGCCCGCCGCCGGGACCCCCGCAGGGGCCCGTGACCGCGCCGCCGCCCCGACGGGCCGAGCCCGCCGCCCCGGCGGCCGCGCCGGCTCCACCCCCTCCGCCGCCTCCGCCCGTCGCGCCCGCCGCACCCGCCGCGCCCGTTCCGCCCGTCGAACGGCCGCCGGTCACGGCGGGGGTGTGGACGGCCGTGCCGCCCAGCGCGTTCCCCGGCCGCCCGGCGGCGATGCCGGGGGCGTGGTCCGTGGCCGCCAGGTCGGCCGCGGAGCGGGAGCCCGTCGGGGGCCGGCCGGAGCCGTCCTCGCGCCCGGTCCCGTTGCAGCAGGCGCCGCTCGACCGGGGGCCCACGGCCGTGATGTGAGCGGACCGGCGGAAGGTGGCGACTCGCCGACCGGCCGGGTAGCTAGGCGATCAAGGTCCCGTTAGAATCGGGCGGGGGTTGCGCAGCTGTGCCGGACCGGCACCGACGGTGACACGAACGGCCTTGCGTGGACAGCGGTTTGACGATCCGTCGACGCCGCGCGCCACCGCTGTGGCCCCCGACGCGCCAAGCCCGCAAGCCCATCCCACGGAGTGACTTTCCCCATGCCCGACGCCCGAACCGACACGACCGAGGCGCGCCACCATGAGGCGTCCGCCCAGGCCGCAGCCACCGGCTCCGGAAGGCACCGCGGCCCGGCCTCCCCGGACGACGACAGCGCCCCCGCCCACGGCAAGCACCGCCGCACGGCGGACAGACGCTGACGGCGGACAGACGACAGCGCGCACCCCGGTCCCCCCGGCCACCGTCCGGGGGGACCGCGCCGTTCAGCCCCGCTTGAGGCCGAGCACCTCCACCGCCGCGAAGGTCTCGTGCGGTGGGCGCCCCGCGTAATAAGGGGTGAGCAGCCCGTCCAGCTCCTCGACATCGAAGACGTCCCCGGCGGTGTCGAACTTGACCGCGACCCTGGGGCGTTCCACGACGGCGACCATGCCCCCGTGCACCACAAAGACCTGCCCGCTGATCCCCGCCGCGGCGGGTGAGGCCAGATAGCCGACCAGCGGGGACACGTGCCCGGGGGCGAGCGTGTCGGGCCCGCCGTCCGCCGGCTCCCCCGCTCCCGCGAAGACGTCCTCGGTCATCCGGGTCCGGGCCCGCGGGCAGATGACGTTCGCGGTCACCCCGTACCGGCGCAGCGCCTCCGCCGTCGAGGTGGTGAGGCCGACGATGCCTCCCTTGGCGGCCGCGTAATTGGGCTGCCCGGCCGACCCGGCCAGGAACGCCTCCGACGAGGTGTTGACGATGCGTCCGTAGACGGGGGCGCCGGTCGCCTTCGCCCGCTCCCGCCAGTGCGCGGCGGCGAAGCGCGTGGTGGCGAAGTGTCCCTTGAGGTGCACCCTGATCACCGAGTCCCACTCGTCCTCGGTCATGGAGAAGACCATGCGGTCGCGCAGGATGCCCGCGTTGTTGACGAGGATGTCGAGCGCTCCGCCGCCGACGTCGAGGGCCAGCTGTACGAGCTCACGGGCCTGCTCGAAGTCGGCCACGTCGCCGAGGTGGGCCGTGGCCAGGCCACCGGCGGCGCGGATCTCGGCGACGACCTCCTCGGCGGGCCCGGCGGACGCCGCGCCGGAGCCGTCGCGGCCTGGCTGCCCGTAGTCGTTGACGACGACGTGGGCGCCGAGCCGGGCCAGCTCCAGCGCCTCGGCCCGGCCCAGGCCCCGCCCGGCGCCGGTGACGATCGCGGTACGGCCCCGCAGGGGCTGCTGTGACGACATGTGGCCGTCTCCTCCCTCTCTCCCGATGCCCCTATATCTCGATGCAGGTGCGCAGCGCCTCGCCGGTCCGCATCTGGTCGAGGGCGTCGTTGATCCCGGCGAGCGGGACCCGGTGGGTGATCAGGCCGGCGAGGTCGATCCGGCCGGCCCGCCACAGGGCGATGGCCCGTTCGTACGAGCGCAGGACGTCGCCGCCGCCGTACAGCGACGGGAGGATCCTCTTCTCGTCGAAGAACAGCTCGAACATGTTGACCTGGAAGAGGTCGTCCATGGCGCCCGCGCCGACGACGCACAGCGTGCCGCCGCGCCGGGTCGCCTCATAGGCGGCGCGTGCGGTGGCGGACTTGCCGACGACCTCGAAGACGTAGTCGAAGCCCTCGCCGCCGGTGATCCGGGCCCGGGCGTCGCCCAGCGCGTCGGGCGCGACCGCTTCCGTGGCGCCGAAGCGCAGCGCGGCCTCGCGCCGGGAGGGGACGGGGTCGACGGCGACGATCTGCGCGGCGCCGGAGGCCCGTGCGCCCTGGACGGCGCTGATGCCCACGCCGCCGCAGCCGATGACGGCGACGGAGGAGCCGGCCGCGACGTCGGCGGTGTTGAGGGCGGCGCCGAGGCCGGTGGTGACGCCGCATCCGATGAGCGCGGCGATGTCGTAGGGCACGTCGTCGGGGATGGGCACGGCGCAGCCGGCGCCGACGACGACCTCCTCGGCGAAGGTGCCGGTGCCGGCGAAGCCGAAGACGTCGGTGCCGGCGCGCCGGAAGTTGGGGGTGCCGGCGTTCATGAAGCCGGCCAGGCACAGCTGGCTCTGGCCGCGCCCGCAGGCCGGGCAGTTGCCGCAGGCGGGCAGCCAGCAGACCAGGACCCGGTCGCCCGGGCGCAGTCCTTCGACCTCCTCGCCGACCTCGACGACGTCGCCGGCGCCCTCGTGTCCGGGGACGAAGGGCGCGGGCTGGGGCAGTACCCCGTTCATCGCGGAGAGGTCGGAGTGGCACAGCCCACTGGCGCGCATGCGCAGCCTCACCTTGCCGGGGCCGAACCCCACGGCCTCGACGTCGTCGAGGACTTCGAGCTTGTCCTGTCCTGTCTCGTGCTGTACGGCTGCGCGCATGGTGCGCCTCCTTTGGCGTGCGGACGGTCCAGGTCTCTTCGGTGGTGGCCGGCGCGGGTGTCGCCTCAGTCGTGGGTGACGACCGTGTCGCCGAGGACGGGTGCGTCGGCGCGCTCGGCGGCGGTCACGGTCACCTGGATCCGGCCGGGCGACGGGCTCTCGCGCCACATCCGCACGCGCAGGGTCTCGCCGGGCAGGGCGATGCCCGCGAAGCGGGTGGAGTACGAGCGGACGCGGGTGACGTCGCCGCCTAGCGCGGTGTCCACGACGGCCTTGAGGGCGATGCCGTACGAGCACAGACCGTGCAGGATGGGCCGGTCGTAGCCCGCGCGCGCGGCGAACGCGGGGTCGGCGTGCAGGGGGTTCCAGTCGCCGGAGAGGCGGTAGAGCAGGGCCTGGTCCTCGCGGATCGGGCGTTCGGCGGTGAGGTCGGGCGGCCCGTCGGGGAGGGGGAGCCGGGCGGACGTGCCGCGTTCGCCGCCGAAGCCGCCCGCGCCCTTGACGTAGATCTCGCTCTCGGCGCTCCACAGCGGCCCCTCGGCGTCGGCGACGTCCGAGCGCATCACGATGACGGCGGCCTTCCCCTTGTCGTGGACGGCGGAGACGCGCGAGGTGGCGGTGGCGGAGCCGCGCACGGGGATCGGCCGGTGGAGGGCGAGGGTCTGGCCGCCGTGCAGGACGGCGGCGAGGTCGATGTCGATGCCGGGTACGGAGATGCCGCCGGCCAGCGTCATGCTGCCGCCCACGACGGTGGCGAAGCTGGGCAGCACATGGAGCCGGCTCTCCAGGGTGTAGCGGAGCTCGGCGGGCTCGGTCGCCGGGGTGCCGGCCCCGATGCCCAGGTGGTAGAGGAGTACGTCCTTGTGGTTCCAGGTCAGTACGGTGCTGCGGGGCTCGGCGGCGACCGCCTGCGCTGCGTCGATGGGCATCGGGCTCCTTCGGCGTGGTGGGAGACCCCGACCCGGCAGTCCGCACCGCCGACCGCGCCGGGGCTGTCGCCGGTCGGCCGCGCACGTCCGTCCTGGAACGCGTTCCAGCCGATCCGATGGTCCCCATGTATAGCCCACCGCCCAAGCGGTGGGAAGGGCGCCGACCACGGCACCTGACGCCACGTCAGACGCCCGGGACAAATGTCACGGCCAACGCCGGACACTCGAATCTGCCCAGCTCACCGAGGGTTCCTTAGGCTCGGGTCCATGACCGACAGCACGGACGGAATCGCACGGCACAAGCCCCCGGGCAGGTTGACCTTCCTGCCCTGGCTCTTCATGCTCAGCGGGCTGGTGGGGGACCTCTTCCGGGGCGCCACGCCCCGGCCCTGGCTGGGTGGCGCGGGCGTCCTGGCGTTCGCCGTCCTCTACATCGCGACGGTCGTCACCGGCCTCGACGAACGGCGCCGGCACACCCTCCCGCCCCGCCTGTGCCTCGGCGGGCTGGCCGCGGCCGCGTACGCCCTGGCCATCGGCTACGGCGGCGACTGGCTGCTGTGCTTCCCCCTGCTGTCGCTGGCCTGCGGCATCGTCCTGCGCGGCCCCGGCCCCACCCTCGGCGTCGCGATCGTCGTGCTGTCCGGCTCCGCCGGCGTCATCGCCGGCTTCCGCGGCGGCCCCACGGACTCACTGACCGTCGGCTACGGCACCATGCTCTCCGGCGTCGTCACCGCCGCGATCCTCACCCTCTTCTCGACCGTCGCCGAGCTCCGCGAGACCCGCGAGGAGTTGGCCCGCGGCGCGGTCGACCGCGAACGGCTGCGCTTCTCCCGCGATCTGCACGACCTCCTCGGTCACACGATGTCCGTGATAGTCGTCAAGGCCGAGGCCGTACGCCGCCTCGCGCCCCGCGACCTGGACGCCGCCCTCGGCCAGGCCGCCGACATCGAGGCCGTCGGCCGCCAGGCGCTCACCGAGATCCGCGAGGCCGTCACCGGCTACCGCGAGGGCGGCCTCACCACCGAACTCGACCGCGCCCGCTCCCTCCTCGACGCCTCCGGCATCGAGGCCGACCTGCGCCAGTCGGGCCCCCCGCTGCCGCCGCAGACCGGGGCGTTGCTCGGCTGGGTCGTACGCGAGGGCGTCACCAACGTCGTCCGCCACAGCGGCGCGACCCGCTGTGTGGTCGAGGTGCGCGGCGAGACCGACCAGGTACGCCTGGAGATCACCGACAACGGGCGCGGCGTAGGCTCACCACCGGCCGCCACGAGCACGGGTGGTACGGGCCTCAAGGGGCTCACCGAGCGGCTGGCCACCGCGGGCGGCTCCTTGACCTGCGGCCCCGACGGGCGCCGGGGCTTCCGTCTCGTGGCCGAACTGCCCGTGGACCCGGACCCCGAGGAGGAACTCCAGAAATGATCCGGCTGCTGCTCGCCGAGGACCAGGGCATGATGCGGGGCGCGCTCGCGCTGCTGCTCGGCCTGGAAGCGGACATGGAGATCGTCGCCCAGATCGGCGACGGCGACGAGATCCTGCCCAGGGCGCTGGAGACCCGCCCCGACGTCGCCCTGCTCGACATCGAACTCCCGGGCCGCAGCGGCCTGGACGCGGCCGCCGACCTGCGCACACGGCTGCCCGACTGCCGGGTGCTGATCCTCACGACGTTCGGGCGGCCGGGCTACCTGCGCCGCGCGATGGAGGCCGGGGCGTCCGGCTTCCTGGTCAAGGACGGCCCCGTCGAGGACCTCGCCGCGGCGATCCGGCGGGTGCTCGCGGGCGAACGCGTCATCGACCCGGCCCTGGCCGCGGCCGCGCTGAGCGCCGGCCCGAATCCCCTGACCCAGCGGGAGCGCGACGTGCTGACGGCGGCGGTGGACGGGGCGACGGTGGCGGACATCGCGGCCCGGGTCCACTTGTCGCCCGCGACGGTGCGGAATTATTTGTCGGCGGCGATCGGGAAAACGGCGACGCGGAATCGTATGGAGGCGGTGCGGATGGCTCGGCGGAACGGTTGGCTGTAGGGCTGCCTTGGTTGTCCTCAATCGCCGGACGGGCTTGATTGGACGCGAGGGGCCGGGTCGCACTCAACGCGGAAACCGCCACAGGCATACTGGCGCCACCAGCACATCAAGCACCCGTCCGGAGGACACATGGCTCTGCAGCCCGAGATACTCGCCGCCTTCGAGGCGGCCAAGGGCTTCATGCCGGCCGACGAAGGGCTCGCCCTCCACGCCGCCGCGGAGCAGGCCGCGGCGGCGCTCCCGCTCCCCCTGCTGGAAGTGGGCACATACTGCGGGCGGTCGACGATTCTGCTCGCCGCCGCCGCGCGGGCGGCCGGGACGACGGCCGTGACCGTCGACCACCACCGCGGCAGCGAGGAGCAGCAGCCGGGCTGGGAGTACCACGACGCCTCCGTCGTCGACCCCGCCGTGGGGCGCATGGACACGCTGCCCACCTTCCGGCGGACGCTGCACCAGACCGGGCTGGAGGAGCACGTCATCGCGATCGTCGGCCGGTCGCCGCAGGTCGCGGCCGTGTGGGGGCAGCCGCTGGGGCTGGTGTTCATCGACGGCGGGCACACCGATGAGCACGCGAGCGCCGACTACGAGGGGTGGGCGCCGCACGTCGCGGACGGCGGACTGCTCGTCATCCACGATGTGTTCGCCGACCCGGCGGACGGCGGGCAGGCTCCGTACCGCGTGTACCGCAGGGCGCTGGAGTCCGGGGCGTTCACCGAGGTCTCGGTGACGCGTTCGCTGCACGTTCTGCGTCGTACCGGCATCGGGATCTGAGGAGCGGCGTTAGCATCGCCGGGTGTCCAAAGGCAGTTTTCCCCGTGTGCCCCGCCGCTTCGGCGGCACCCCGCTCGCCGTCGGGCTGGCGGTGGTGGTGCCCGCCGGCCTCGCGGGCTGGCTGCTGTGGGACGACGGCGGAGGTTCGGACGACGGCGCCAAGCGGCCGGCGGCCGCGGCCTCGCCGGCCGGCTCATCGGCCGGCTCGCCGCCCTCCGCGCTGAGGTCGAGCCCGGCCGGCGAGCCGACCCGCGCGCCGTCCACGAGCGCCACCCACAGCCCGGCCGGCAAGCCGTCCGCGGACGACGCTCCGGCCGTCGACGGCCCGCTCAAGGGCAAGGTCGTCGTCGTCGACCCCGGACACAACATCCGCAACAGCGAGCACACCGCCGAGATCAACCGCTCCGTCGACATCGGCACGGGCCGCAAGGAGTGCGACACCACCGGTACGTCCACGGACGGCGGTTACGCCGAAGCGACGTTCAGCCTCGATGTCGCCCACCGCATCCGGGACATCCTGCGGAAGCAGGGCGCGAAGGTCACGCTGACCCACGACGGCGAGCGGGCGTACGGGCCGTGCGTGACGGAGCGGGCCAGGATCGGCAACGAGGCGCACGCCGACGCCGCGGTGTCCGTGCACGCGGACGGTTCGGCCGTCGGCAACCGCGGCTTCCATGTGATCCTGCCCGCCCAGGTGAAGGGCGGCGCCGCGGACACCGCCCCGATCGTCGGGCCGTCGAAGGCGCTGGGCGAGCGGGTCGCGGGCTACTTCGTGCGCGCCACCGGAAGCGGGCCGTCGAATTACATCGGCGGCGGAACGGGCCTCGATACCCGCGGGGATCTGGGTGGACTCAATCTCTCCACCGTGCCCAAGGTATTCATCGAATGCGGCAATATGCGCGATCCGCAGGACGCCGGACATCTCACCGACCCGGAATGGCGCGAGAAGGCGGCGCAGGGGATCGCGAACGGTATCGCGGACTTCCTGGGCGGGTAACGACCGTACGTACCGGCAGGCCACAGGCATGTCACGACGGTGATACGAAGGAGACGCCCCGCCCGTGCGGGCGATAGGTTCACCCGTACGATGGGGGGCCACCCCCGCGCCCCCGCATCTCGCGTACCGGCGACAGCGACGACACTGATCAACACTGACAAAGGACTTTAGGTGAACATCCGCTCCCTCACTCGAGGCGACGGCGTGGTGATCGGAGCAGCGGTGTTGCTGTTCATCGCCTCGTTCCTCAACTTCTACTCGTACGACTGCGAGTCCATCGGCTGCCCGACGGAGCCCAATGGCTGGAAGGCCGGACTCTTCCCCGTACTGCCGTCGATCTTCCTCGCCGGGATCATCGCCGCCGCCCTCATCGTCGCCGCGCGTTTCCAGCCCGAGGGCCGCAAGCTCGTCGGCCTGAGCCTGGACCAGTGGGGCATCGCGCTCTCCGTGTTCGCCGCGTGGTCCTCGGTGTGGACGATCCTCGGCGGCGGGGAGCGGGTGGACCCGGGCGTCGGCCAGGTGCTGGGTCTGGTCGCCACGCTGGCGCTCGCCGCGTCGGCGCTGCTCACCCCGCGCACCCCGGCGCTGAAGGCCCCGCTCGTCGGCGCCCCGGGCCCGCAGGCCCCGTCCCCGTACGGTGCCGGCCCGAACCCGGGCTACGGCTACCCCGGTGGCATGCAGCAGGGCGCCCCGGCCCCCTACGGCGCCGCGCAGCAGCAGCCGTACGGCGCCCAGCCCGCTCAGCCGCAGGCTCAGCAGGCGCCGCAGGAGCCGAGCACCGGCGGTGCGGCCGCCGCGCCGGCTCCGCAGCAGGGCGCGGCCCAGCCGGCCGCGCCGGCCGCCGACTTCGCCCCGTTCTGGTTCGCCGTTCCGGTGGCGCGTCCGCTGTACGGCGAGGACGGTTCGCCGACGCCGGTCGCCGAGCTCGCGCCCGGCACCTGGTACCTCGCCGTGGAGCAGCGCGGCCAGGCGCTCGTCGCCCAGACGCAGGACGGGCGTCGTGGTGTGCTCCAGGACACCACGGGCATCCAGCGCGGCTGACGCGCACGCTCCGCTCTTCTCGACGGCGGCCCGCCGGGGTTCTCCCGGCGGGCCGCCGTCTTGTCCGGGGGCGTGCCCGCCCGTACGGTCGATGAATTGACGAACCGTCAGTTCCCGCACCGGCTCTGCGGTGTCGGCCTACAGGGGGCGGCTATGCGACTCGGCCTCGCGCTCGGCTACTGGGGCCGCGGCCCCGATCCCGGGCAGCTCGGTCTCGTACAGGAGGCGGAGCGGCTCGGCTACGACTCGGTGTGGACGGCCGAGTCCTGGGGCTCGGACGTCTTCACCACGCTCACCTGGATCGCCGCGCACACCCGGCGCATCCGGCTCGGTACGGCGGTGGCGCAGATGGCCGCCCGCGCCCCCACGGCCACGGCGATGCACGCCCTCACCCTCGACCACCTCTCCGGCGGGCGGCTGCTGCTCGGCCTCGGGCTGTCGGGGCCGCAGGTGGTGGAGGGGTGGTACGGGCGGCCGTTCCCGGAGAGCCCGCTGACGGCGACGCGGGAGTACGTGGACGTGGTCCGCCAGGTCCTGCGCCGCGAGGCACCGGTGACGCTCGACGGCCGCTATCACGCCCTCCCCTACCGCGGGCCCGGCGCCACCGGCCTCGGCAAACCGCTCCGGTCCATCGTCCATCCGCTGCGCCCCGGGCTGCCGGTGCTGCTCGGCGCCGAGGGACCGCGGAACATCGCCCAGACCGTGCGGATCGCCGACGGCTGGCTGCCGCTGTACTGGTCGCCGATGCGCACGGAGCTCTACACCGCCGCCCTCGCCGAGGCGGCGGAGGGGTTTCTCGTCGCGCCCGTGGCCCAGGCGCGGGTCTGCGAGGACGTCGCGGAGGGGCTGCGTCCGGTGAAGGCGATGCTCGGTCTCTACGTCGGCGGCATGGGGCACGCGGGGCGCAACTTCCATGCCGCGCTCATGGCGCGGATGGGGTTCGCGGAGGAGGCGCGGCGGGTGCAGGAGCTCTACCTGGCCGGGCGGCGGGAGGAGGCCGTCGCGGCCGTGCCGGACGACTTCGCCGACGAGATCTCGCTCGTCGGACCGCGGGCGCGGATCGCGGAGCGCCTGGAGCTGTGGCGGGCCGGGCCGGTCACCGATCTGCTGGTCGCGGCGCCCGACCTCCGCACCCTGCGGACCCTGGCCGAGCTGAACTCCTGAGGGCCGGGCGTCAGCGCTCCTTGGGCTTGCCCTTCCCGAACAGCCAGGTGTCGAAGAGCCTCTTGAGGTCCTTGCCCGACTTCCTCTCGCACAGCGCGATGAACTGCGCCGTGTCGGCGTTGCCGTGGCGGTGGTCCGCGGCCCAGGTCCGTACGACGGCGAAGAAGGTGTCGTCGCCCATGGTCCGGCGCAGCTTGTGCAGCACCATGGCGCCGCGGCCGTAGACCGGTGGGTCGGAGATCGTCTTCGGGGTCGGGGAGGTGGGCGGGAAGGCCCAGATGCCGGGGCTCTCGTCGTCCTCGCCGTCGTAGAAGTCGTCGAATATCCGCTGCGCGGTGCGTCCGCCCCGCTTCTCCTCCCACAGCCACTCGGCGTACTGCGCGAAGCCTTCGTTCAGCCACATGTCGCGCCAGGTGCGGGGCGTGACGGAGTTGCCGAACCACTGGTGGGCGAGCTCGTGCACGACGATCGCGTCGGTCGGCGCGGAGTCGAAATACGGCTTGGTCTGGGTCTCCAGGGCGTAGTCGACGTAGTCGTTGTGGTCGATGACCGCGCCGGCGGAGGAGAAGGGATACGGGCCGAACAGTCCGCTCGCCCACTCGATGACCTCGGGCAGCAGCTTCGCCATCCGCCGCCCGGCCGCGGCCTCTTCGGGGTGGGTGGCGATATAGAGCGGCAGGTCGCCCGCCTTGCCGGTGGTGACCTGGAATTCATTGACGGCGACGCTCGCCAGATAGCCGGCCATGGGCTCGCCGTTGTGCCAGGAGAAGGTCGTCCGGCCACCCCGCTCCTCCTTGCGCCTGAGCTCTCCGTTGGCCACGGCGGTGAATCCGGTGGGCACGGTCACGGTGATGTCGTAGGTGGCCTTGTCGGAGGGGTGGTGGTTGCCGGGAAACCACGCCATGGAGCCCGTCGGCTGGCCGAGCGCGGCCGCGCCGTCGTCCGTCTCGACCCATCCCTCGACGGATTCACCGTCCGCGTCGGTGATCTCCTTCGGCACCCCTTCGTAGACGACGACCGTCTCGAACTCGCGCCCCTTGCCGACCGCCGCGCGGGGCGTGACCGTCAGCTCGCTGCCCTTCCTCGCCGTGCGGGCGGGCTCGCCGTCGACGCGGGCGGAGCGCACCCGCAGCCCCTTGAGGTCGAGGTTGAAGGCTTCCAGCTCCTGCGTGGCCCGTGCGGTGATCACGGCGGTGGCGCGCAGGCGATTGGAGTCGGGGGTGTAGTCGAGCGTCAGGCCGTAGTGCGCGACGTCATAACCGCCGTTGCCCAGGCGCGGGAAGAGCGGGTCGCCGACGCCGGCCGCGCCCGCCTTCCCGTTCGTCCCGCCCGTACCGCCGTCGGTGCAGGAGGTGACGAGCACCAGCGCCGTGGTCAGCAGCGCGCCCCGCAGCGGGCGGCGGCGCGCCACCGCGCGACGCCGGACGGAAGGCACGGAAGGTCCGGTTGTGGCAGTCACGCCCGCAATGCTCTCATCACCCCCGACACCCACTCAGAAGTTGGTCCGGTCCAGCCAGAAGTCCAGCACCCCGCGGTCGCCGACGACCTCGACGCGCTCGCTGTCGGCCGACTGCCGCCGGTAGAAGACGCTCAGCAGATCGCGGAGCGGGCCGCGGACGGCGACGGCCGCCTTCACATGGGCGCGGCGCCAGTCGATGCGGTCGCCGCTGAAGTCGATGAACCACTCCGCGTCGAGCTCGGGCGCGGTGTCCGTGGCGTGCAGGTGCAGGGTGCGGCCGGGGCCGAACAGCTCCTTGTAGAGCGGGTTGTACTCCCTGGCGATCGGGCTGCTGATGATCTCCAGCCATTCGTCGACGCAGTCCGCGGCGACGTCCGCGACCACGTCGAACTCCACCCCGGTGGTGCCCTCGACGTCGGCGCGGTGCACCACCGTCTCGTGCGTCATCCGGCGGGCCCAGAAGAAGGCGGTCTGCTCCACGCCGTACGTCCATGCCGGGGAGTCGGGCCCCACCTCGCGCAGGAGCTCCGCCAGAGCCTCGGCGCCCTCGGCGAGCCAGGCGTCGAAGGCGGCGACACCGGCGTCGAGGGCCGGCTCACCGGGGCCGGGCACCGGGATGCCACCGGCCTCGGCGGGGATCTCGTACTCGGTGGTCTTCGTCCGTACGAACCGGTCGGCGTTCCGGTGGGCCTGGCCGACGTGCAGCAGGAGGTGGGCCAGCGTCCACTCCGGGCACGTGGGCACGGTGGCGGTGAGGTCGGCTCCCCGCACGGCGGAGCGCAGCAGCTCCGTCTGCTCGACGATCTCGGAACAGTAGCGGTCATGACTGAGTTTGGTCATGACAGCACTGTAGAACTCACCACTGACAACGCGCTTTTCATGGAGGATTCGTAGAGCGCGTTCCGCTTACGCCGCCGCCGGCCGGCCCGGCGTACACCGGACCGGCGACAGCGGTGCGGGCCTAGCAGCAGTCCGGTTCGAGGCCGACGGGCAGCCGTTCGCCGCCGAAGACGGCGGTCGTCGCCTCGTCGCCGCCCAGCGCCGCCGCGGCCAGCAGCAGGGAGCCGGCCGTCCAGGCGGTGAGCTCCTCCGGCCAGATGGCGTCGTCGTCGAAGACGTACCCGGTCCAGTACATGCCGTTCTCGGCCCGCAGGTGCTGGATCCACTGGAGGATCTCCAGAGCACGGTCGGACTCGCCCATCACCCAGAGGGCGAGCGCCAGTTCGCAGCTCTCGCCGCCGGTCACCCACGGGTTGGGCAGGACGCAGCGCACACCGAGGCCGGGGACCACGAAGCGTTCCCAGCCCTCCTCGATGCGCTCCTTGGCCGCCGGGCCGGTGAGCGCGCCGCCGAGGACCGGGTAGTACCAGTCCATGGAGTAGTGGTTCTTGTCGAGGAACCGCTCGGGGTGGTGGCGGATCGCGTGCGCCAGCAGGCCGGTCGCCAGCTCCCAGTCGGGCTGCGGCTCCTCGCGGTGCTCGGCGATGGCCAGGGCGCAGCGCAGCGCCTGGTGGATGGAGGAGGAGCCGGTGAGCAGGGCGTCGGTGACGTCCGCTCCCCCGTCCTCCTCGGACTCCCGCTTCCAGCCGATCTGCCCGCCGGGCTGCTGGAGTTGGAGGACGAACTCCACGGCGGCGAAGACGGTCGGCCACATGCGGTCGAGGAAGGCGTCGTCGCCGGTGGAGAGGTAGTGGTGCCAGACGCCTACGGCGACGTAGGCGACGAAGTTGGTCTCCCGGCCGCGGTCGGTGGGCTCGTCGGCGGCGCCGTCGGCGTAGGCGGCGTACCAGGAGCCGTCGGAATTCTGGTGGTCGGCGAGCCAGCGGTAGGCGGCCTCGGCGCGGTCGTGCTCGCCGGCGGCGTCCAGGGCCATGGCCGCCTCGACGTGGTCCCACGGGTCGAGGTGGTGGCCCCGGAACCAGGGTATGGCGCCGTCCTCGCGCTGCACGGCGGCGATGGCGGCCACCGTCCGGTCGGCCTGCTCGGCGGTGAGGACACCGGGCAGGACGAGGCGTTCGGTGCGGCCCGGGCCGCGGCTGAAGGTGGTCACTACGCGCCCGCCTCGCTGAGGTGCGGCTTGGTCGCGTAGGCGACGAAGCTCTTGCCGATGACGGGGTTGAGGATCTGCTCGGCGATCCGGGTGGCCTTGGGCTTCTTCATGATGTCCCAGACCAGCAGCTTGTGGTACGCGCGGACGGGCAGCGCCTTGTCGTTGTCGACGCCGAAGGCGCACTTCAGCCACCAGTACGGGCTGTGCAGGCCGTGCGCGTGGTGGGTGCCGTAGGGCACGAGGCCGGCCTCGCGGATCCGGTCGAGGAGTTCGTCGCCGCGGTAGATGCGGATGTGCCCGCCCTCGACCTCGTGGTACGCGTCCGAGAGCGCCCAGCAGACCTTCTCGGGCCCGTAGCGGGGCACGGTGACGGCGATGCGGCCGCCGGGCTTGAGGACGCGGACCATCTCGGCGAGGACGCCCTTGTCGTCCGGGATGTGCTCCATGACCTCGGAGATGATGACGACGTCGAAGCTCTCGTCGGGGAACGGCAGGGCGAGTGCGTCGCCCTCCATGGCGGTGGCGGTGGCACCGGCGGGCGCCTCACCGGCCTCCTCCATGGCGGCGAACCACTTGGCGACCTCGCGTATCTCCTCGGCGTTGCGGTCGAGGGCGACGACCCGCGCTCCGCGCCGGTAGCACTCGAAGGCGTGCCGCCCCGCGCCGCAGCCCAGATCGAGGACGCGGTCGCCTGCGGCGAGCGGGAATCGGGAGAAATCGACGGTCAGCACGGGTCCTTGCTTTCGTCCGGCGGAAAAGGGGTGTGGGCTGCGCCCGGCTTGGTCGGGGTCGTGCCCGGCACGGTGTGGGCTGCGCCCGGCTTGGTCGGGGCTGCGCCCGGGGCGGGGTGAGGTGACACGGTCGGTTCGGCAGCGCCGGGGTCCGCGTCCTCGCCGTCGCGGCGGGGAGGACAGCCGACGCGGCCGGAAGCTCTGTCCGCCGCGGCGGCGGACCGCAAGTCCGGCAGCGCCGAGGCACCACGGCCACAACGGCCGGTTCGGCACCGCCGGGAACCGCCGTTCACGCCCTCGCCATCGCGGCGGGGAGAACGGCCGGACCGGCCGGAAGCCCACTCCGCCGTCGCGGCGGACCGCAAGTCCGGCAGCGCCGAAGCACCACAGCCGCAACAGCCGGTTCGGCACCGCCGGAATCCGCCGTTCACACCCTCGCCATCGCGGCGGGAAGAACGGCCGTCGCGGGCGGAAACCCTCTCCGCCGCGGCGGCGGACCACCACGACGTCGTGGTCCGGCGGTGCCGTGCCCGGCCGGTGCCCGTTGGTTGCGGCCGCGTCGAGCCGGCGGCATGCCCCGTCGTGGCCACGGGGCCCACTACTCGCGCCTGCCGGACGGCCGGACGGCCGCACCGCCGCCCGCATGGGCGCCCGCGAGGGCCGCCTGATGGGCGATCGCCTCGCGGTAGTGCTCGGCCGTGCCGATCGCCGCCTGGCGCCAGGTGAAGCGGGACAGTACGCGCTCGCGGCCCGCCGCGCCGAGGCGGCGGCGCAGGTCCGGGTCGGTCAGCAGCTGGGAGAGCGCGGCGGCCAGCGCGCCCGCGTCGCCCGGCGGTACGGCCAGGCAGGTCTCGCCGTCGGGGCCGGCGACCTCCGGGATCGCGCCGCCGGTGGTGGCCACCAACGGCGTGCCCGTGGCCATGGCCTCGGCGGCCGGCAGGGAGAACCCCTCGTACAGCGAGGGCACGCACGCGATCTGCGCCGAGCGCACCAGGTCGACGAGTTCCGCGTCGGTGATGCCCTTGACGAACTCGACGGCGCCGTCGAGCCCGTACCGCTCGATCGCCGCCGCGACCGGCCCGTTCTCGGCGCGCTTGCCCACGACGACGAGGTGGGCGGCGGGGTTGTCGGCGCGGACCGCCGCGAGCGCCTCGACCAGGTGGATCAGGCCCTTGAGCGGCACGTCCGCGCTGGAGGTGGTGACGATGCGGCCGGGCACCTCCGCGACGGACGGGTCCGGGGAGAAGAGGTCGGTGTCGGCGCCGATGTGCACGACGTGGACCCGGCCCGGCTCGACGCCGAGGTCGTCGACGATCTCCGCGCGGGAGGAGCCGGAGACGGTCAGCACGGACGGCAGCCGGCGGGCGACCCGCTTCTGCATCCGCGTGAAGCCGTACCAGCGCCGCACGGACGCGCGGCGCTTCCAGCTCTCGGCGGCGGCGAGGTCCAGCCGCCGGTCGACGGTGATGGGGTGGTGGATGGTGGTGACCAGCGGGGCGCCCAGCGCGGTGGGGCCGCCGAGGAGCCCGTAGCCGAGCGTCTGGTTGTCGTGGACGACGTCGAACCGGCCGCGCCGCGCGGCCAGATGGCGACGCGCGCGCAGGCTGAACGTGAGCGGCTCGGGGAAGCCGCCGGTCCACATCGTGGCGACCTCCAGCGCGTCGACCCAGTCGCGGTACTCGCCGAGCCGGGGCGTGCGGAAGGGGTCCGGCTGGCGGTAGAGGTCGAGGCTCGGGAGCTCGGTGAGGGTGACGCCCTCGTCCACGACGGGGTACGGCTGGGCGCCGATGACCTCGACGGTGTGGCCGAGGCGGGCGAGTTCGCGGGAGAGGTGGCGTACGTAGACGCCTTGGCCGCCGCAGAACGGGTTCCCCTTGTAGGTGAGCATCGCGATCCGCAGCGGGCGGTCGCCGTCCCCGCCCGGGAGGCCGCCTTCTCGCGCGAGTGCTGCCTCCGTGGCCTCAGCGGTCACTCCCGGCCTCCTTCTCGCTGCTGTTCCCGCCGGAGCGTAACCGGTCGCGCTAATCTAGAACAAGTTTCAGACTGGTCCGTCCAGAAGCCTTGAATCTACCGGCCGAACAGACAGTCGACAGGACGGGATCGGGTGATTCGCGCCACGACCCGGCCCCTGCCATGCTGTGCCGTCCGGGCCGCTCAGACACCGCTGGATGGATTGTCACGGAATGGGACATATGACTACGGAATCCACGTCGGCGACCGCACCGGCCGCGCCCGTCACGTCCACCCTGCCCCTGACCGAGCGTCAAGAGGCCCGGCGCCGCCGCATCCTGGACGCCACGACCCGGCTGGCGACCCGCGGCGGCTTCGACGCCGTGCAGATGCGCGAGGTCGCCGAGTCGTCGAGCGTCGCGCTCGGCACGCTCTACCGCTACTTCCCCTCCAAGATCCATCTGCTGGTCGCCACGATGCAGGACCAGCTCCAGCAGCTGCACGCGACGCTGCGCAAGCGCCCACCGACGGAGGAGGAGCCGGCCGCGCGAGTGGCGCAGACGCTGATGCGGGCCTTCCGCGCGATGCAGCGCGAGCCCCATCTCGCCGACGCCATGGTGCGCGCCCTCACCTTCGCCGACCGCTCGGTGAGCGCCGAGGTCGACACGGTCTCCCGGCTCACCACGGCGATCATCCTGGACGCGATGGGGCCGGGCGGGCCGCCCACGCCCGAGCAGCTCTCGGCCGTCCGCGTCATCGAGCACACCTGGCACTCGGCACTGATCACCTGGCTGTCGGGGCGCGCCTCCATCGCGCAGGTGCGGATCGACATCGAGACGGTCTGCCGGCTCATCGCGCTCACCACGCCGCGCTGATCAGCCATCGCCCACATTCCGCCGTGAAGCAAGAGGTTCCAGGGGGCGCGTTCGAGTGAACTTGGGGCGCATACGGCGAGAAACGTGCGCCCTTGCGCCCCCCAAAGGTCAGTTATCCACGCCCAGGACAGTGGCACACGCCGGTATGACTAATCGACGTGACCGGTGCAGCAGTCGCTGCACGGGAAGCGGGAAGGGCGGGGGACGTGATCCGGGTTTTATTGGTGCACGACACCTATCTGCTGCGCGCGGCACTGGCGGCAGTCCTCGGCAGAGAGCCGGATCTGGAGGTCTCCTCGGCATCGTGGCAACGCGCCGTCTCCGCCTCGCGGACCCACCGGCCCGATGTCTGCGTGGTGGACATGGACAGCCCCGACGCGGACGGCCCACGGGGCCTGCGGGCCCTGTCGGCCCGATGTTGCGGTGTTGGCGGAACGGCTGCCCTGCTGGCCCTGGCGACCGCGGACCGGCCGGGGCCACTGCGCCGGGCGTATGAGGAGAGGGCCTTGGGATATCTGAGCAAAAACGCTTCACCGGACCGGCTGGTCGAGGGCATAAGGCATGTGGCGAAGGGGGAGCGCTACATCGACGAGTCGCTCGGCTTCGGCTTCCTGGCCGCCGCCGAGATCCCGCTGACGAGGCGTGAGCTGAGCGTGCTGTCCCTCGCCGCGGAGGGCGCGTCCAGCGGGGAGATCGCCCGGAGCCTGCACCTGTCCCTCGGGACCGTGCGCAACTACCTGGCGGCGATCACCCGGAAGACCGGGGCCCGCAACCGCGTCGACGCGATCCGCATATCGCGGGGCGCGGGGTGGGTGTGAGGGCGGTGCGGAGCGGGCGGCCGGGCCCGGCTCAGGGCGTAGCCGCGTGCCAGCGCCCCACCAGGTCCCGGTAGAGGGCCGAGGATTCGAGCAGTTCGTGATGGCGCCCGCAGACGGCGCGGGCGCCGTCCATCACCAGCACCCGGTCGGCGCGGCGCGCGGAGCTGATCCGGTGGGCCACCACGATCAGGGTGCCGGGCCGGGTGGCGAAGGCCCGCTCGGCGCGGGCCTCCGCCACGGGGTCCAGATGGCAGGTCGCCTCGTCCAGCAGCACGAGGGGCGCACGGGCCAGATGCGCCCGGCCCAGGGCGACGAGCTGCCGTTCGCCCTGCGACAGCGCGGCGGGGTCGAGCCCGGCGTCCGGCCCGCCCAGCCGCCCCGCCAGCTCCTCCAGCCCCACCGCCGCCATCGAGGCCGCGAGGTCAGCCTCGCTCGCCCCGTCCGGCCGGAGGTAGAGGAGGTTCTCGCGGAGAGTGCCGGTGAAGACGTACGCCTGCTGCGGGATCAGCACGCGCCGCTCCGCCGCGCCGTGGCCCACGGCCTGTCCGGCGACCCGCACCTCGCCCCGGTCCGGTACGAGCATCCCGGCGACCAGCGCCGTCAGCGTGGACTTGCCGATGCCGCTGGGGCCGACCACGACCAGGTGCTCGCCGGGCTCGACGACGAGGTCGAGATCGCGTACGACGGGTAGGGCGCGCGGACCGTAGGCGAAGGTCACCGACCGCAGCTCGACGCGTGGCGGCGGCGCGGTGGCCGATGCCGGCGGCCGCTTCCCGGCGCCATGACCGTCACCGTCGCCGCCCCCGTCGCCGCCGTCCGTCCCGGCCGTGAGGCGGTCGAGCACCACCAGCAGCCGGGTTCCGGACGCCCCGAGCGCGTTCATCAGGGTGTGCAGGGCGGGCAGCAGCGCCTGGATCAGATAGGTGAGCGCGCCCAGCAGTTCACCGGCCGTGAGCCCCCGGTCGAGCAGCCAGGGCGCGGCGACGAGCAGCAGCACCACCGGCAGCTGCCCGGCGACACCGAGCGCCAGGGACCGCACCGCCGCCCAGCCGGCGAGCGAACGGGCCGCCCGCACCTCGGCGTCGACGAGCGTGCCCGCCCGGTCGGCCACCCGGTGCTCCGCGCCGCACGCGACCACGTCGCGCAGCCCGTCGGCGAGCGCGCCGAACTCCGTGGACAGCCGCTCGTCCGCACCCAGGAAGTCCTGCTGGCGGGCGGCCATCGGCGCCAGGGTCGCCACGAAGAGGCCCAGGCCCAGCACCAGCGGCGGCACGACGACCACCAGCAGGAGCGGCGCGAGGGACGCCAGGCCGAGCAGCGCCCCGGCGGCGGTGAAGACGAACGACCGGGCCACCAGGACCAGCCCCGCGAAGCTGTCGCGGGCCAGCTCCGTCTGGTGGGTCAGCCGGGAGACCACGGCGCTGTCCGCCGGCGCGGAGCCGGTCACCGCCTCCCGCAGCGACTTCGCCACGACGCGGCGCACCAGCCCGTCGCGGAGCGGTTCGACGAGGTCGGCCAGCCCGCGGAACACCCCTCCCATGGCCAGGCCCCCGACCACGATCGTCACGGCGGCGACCGCCAGCCACACCAGCCCGACGCCGGGCCGCCCCGCCAGGAACCCGTCGTCGAGGGCGCGGGCGACGCTGTATCCCCCGAGAAAGGTCTGCCCGGACTCCAGCAACGACCACCCACCGAGCCCCACCAGCACCCGCTTCCGACGCCCCAGGAACCGGCGCGCCTCCGGCAGCACACGCCGGGCGGGTCCGGGTCGCGCGACGCGGCTCACGGGTCGACCTTCCGGTCGGAGGGCGCGGCGGACGGCCGCGACCGGCGGCCGCGTGGCGGAACGGTCCGCGCGCCGCCGGACCGCCCCCGGCCGTACGACCCACCGTCCGGCCGACCCACCCGCGCGATCCCCCTCACCGCCCCACCCCCCGATCCACGCCCGGCCGCACAGCGGGGGCGTCCGTCCGGGGTCCCGGGTCGGCGGCGGCTCGTACGCCCGGGAGTGGCTCACCTTCCCCCTCCTCCGCGAACACCGCCCGGTACTCCGGCAGTTCCCACAGCCTCTCGTGCGGGCCCACCGCTCGTATGCGGCCGTCCTCCAGCCAGGCGACGTGGTCGGCGCGGGCCGCGGAGGAGACGCGGTGGGCTATCAGCAGGCGGGTGCCCGCGCGGACGTCGTGTGCCAGGGCTCGGCCCACGTGCATTTCGGTGACGCTGTCCAGGCTCGACGTGGCGTCGTCGAGGATCAGGAGCCGGCCCGCGTGGGCGAAGGCGCGGGCCAGGCCGAGCCGTTGGAGTTCGCCGCCGGACAGGGGCGCGTCGGTGAGGGCCGTGGCGTAGCCGCCGGGGAGCAGGCGGAGGAAGCCGTCCGCGCCGGCGGCCCGCGCCGCGGCCTCGACCGTGGCGTCGTCGGGGTCGTACGGCCCGAACGCGATGGCCGCGCCGACGGTGTCGCCGAACAGGGCGGGCCGCTCGAAGGCGTAGCCGATCTCCCTCCGCAGCTGCGCGGGATCGGCCTCGGTCAGTGGTACGCCGTCGAGCAGCACCTGCCCGTGGGCGGGGTCGGCCAGCCGGCCGGCCACGGCGGCCAGGACGGACTTGCCCGCGCCGGAGCGGCCGACGACGGCCGTCGTCGTGCCGCCGGGCACCACCAGGTCGACGCCGCGCAGCACCTCGCGGCCGCCGTGCGTGACGCTCACCCCGCGCAGTTCGAGCCGCCCGGGGCCGTCGGGGGGCAGGGGGCGCGTCCCGTACGGCACGGTGGGCAGGGCCAGGAGTTCGGCGGTGCGCCCGGCGGCGGCGCGGCCGCGGACCAGGGCGTTGAGCTGTCCCACCACCGAGCCGAGGCCGGCGGCGAGTGCCGCGTAGCGGGAGGCCGCGAGGAGTTCGCCGACGCTCAGGTCCCCGGCGGCCAGGCGCACCCCGCCGACCGCGAGGACGGCCGTCTGCAGCAGCGGCACCAGGATGCCGCCCTGGACGACGGCCCGTCCGTACACCTGCCACATGCGGCGGCCCTGGGTGCTCAGTTCGGGCAGCGGTGCCAGGATCCGGTCGCGCTCGCGCCCGGCGGTGCCGGCGGCGGCGACGGTGCGGGCGCCGCCGAGGGCCTCGACGAGCCGGGCGGCGATCTCGCCCTGGACGCGCTGGTAGCGGGCGACGCTGTCGGAGGAGCTACGGGCGAAGGCGCGCAGGAAGAGGAAGAGGGCGGGGGCCCCGGCGAGGAAGACCGCGGCGAGCCAGAGGTCGATGGTGGCCAGCGCGATCAGTCCGCCGAGCGGGGCGATGAGGGCCGCGGCGCCGGCGGCGGCGGTCGCCGGGGCGGTGCCCGCCTCCGCCGCGTTGCCGGTCAGCCGGGTGACCAGGTCGCCGGCGGTGAGCCGGGAGGCGTGCCGCGGTCCGGCGGCCAGCAGCCGTGCCAGGCCGCGGCGGCGCAGCCAGGCGGCGGCGCGTGCGTTCGTGGTGCCGGTGAGGAAGGCGTCCAGGGCTTCGAGGAGGACCTCGGCGCCGATGAGCGCGGCGCACAGGGCCGTCCAGAGCGACAGGGCGTCACCGCGGCCGAGGGCCAGGTCGAGGGTGTGCCCGAGGACGGCGGGCAGGGCGAGCGCGCAGGCCGCGGCCGCCGTGCTGAACAGGAAGATCGCCGCGGTGCGGCCGGCGCTGTGCCGGGCGGCGGCCAGCAGCAGCCGGTCGGCGTCCGGGGTGTGCGGCGTCGTGGCCATGCGCGGTGGTCCTCGTCCGTGGGAGCGGCGGCGGGGCCGGCGGAGGGCGCGAACCGGTCCCGGACGGCGAGCCGCCCGGGACCGGTTCGACCGTGCGCGCGATACGCGCCCGGTCAAGCGTGGCGGTCATGGTCGTGACCGACCGCCGTACGCCGGTGGGTCAGTTGCAGGTGACGACCGACAGGCTGCTGTTGCCGCAGAGCAGCAGGCTGGCGCGGCTGCCGCCGCCACCGCCGCCGCCGGTGCCCAGCTCGCCGGTCACCTCGGACTTCGGGGTCTCCATCGTCTGCAGGTCGAGAAGGGTCATTGTGTGTTCCTCTCACTCGTGGGGACGGGTGTTTTCGGTACGACCCCGAGGGGCCGGCTCTGAGGGCCGCCGGAGCGGCGGGAGGAAGGGCAGGTGCACCGGGGTGGGGTGCAGGGCGCTGCCCAGGGCGAGGAGACAGCCGGCGGTGCCGGTGGCCAGGTCCATCGACAGGCGCATCATCTGCTCGCCGGGGAAGGCCAGATGGCCCTGGTAGGGGACGGCGCCCCAGGACAGGGAGCCGATCTGGCGGCGCAGGTCCTCCGGGTGGGTGCCCGGGCCGTCGGCCGTGGTGCGGCTCAGGTACAGCACCATGCCCGCGGTGCCCCGGAAGAGGCCGGGCTGGGCGTAGAAGGTGGCCTGGGCGGCCCGTACGATCCGGCCCCGCGCCTGTTCGAACTCCGCGTCGGGCCGGTGGGCGAGGTAGTCGTCCAGCAGCATGCCGATGCCGACGCTTCCGGCGCCGAGGTAGGGCATGGTGCGCCAGCCCTCGTCGACCTGGAGGACGTCGCCCGTGCCCAGGACGCAGCGGGCGAGGTCGCGGCGGAGGGCGGTGGCGGCGCGGTCGAGGAGTTCGGGGTCGCCGGTCCGTTCGTAAAGGCGCAGGAAGAGCAGGGCCGTGCCGGTGGCGCCGTGGAGGAGCCCGGCGCGGGGCTTGGCGGCGGTGTCGTCCGGCCTCGCCATGATCAGGCGGGCGCAGCGCAGGGCCTCGTCATGGAGGGCGCTCTCGCCCGTGGTCGTGGCCAGGGAGTCGAGGGCGAGGCCGATGCCGGCGAGGCCGCTGTGCAGGTCGGGGGCGATGTGGTCCCAGTCCTGGGCGGTGATCGTCTCGGCCAGTTCCAGCGCGCGGGCGCGGTGTCCGAGCCGGTCGAGGACCCAGGCGACGCCGGCGAGCCCGTCGTGGAAGCCGAGCGGTGTGCCGGATTCGGGGCTCTTGGTGTGGCGCAGCAGCCATTCCTCCGCGTCGGCGCACCGCTCGCGCCCGCCGGTGGCGTCCAGGGCGTAGAGCACGCCCGCCGCGCCGTGGGCGAAGCAGATGCCGCCGCCGGTGTCGAACTGGGCGATGTCGCCGGGGAAGAAGCGGTCCTCGCGCTGGGGGGTGGCCGAGGCGAGGATGGCGTCGGTCATGGAGTCGCGGCTGCGCGGCCAGTCGTCGAGGGCGACGGGCAGGTAGTCGGCGGTGGGGACGGCGGGTGCGGTGCCCCGTGTGGCGCGCGGCCCGTGGACGATCTCGGCGACGGCCTCGTCGAAGTAGCCGGGCGGCACCGGGAACTGCTCGGCCGCCGTCCGGGCCAGGTGGGCCGCCTTGTGCCGGTCGACGGCGAGCAGGCTCGTCAGCGGCAGGAAGAGGGCGATGCGCAGGCAGGCGAGGGCGTAGCGGTCGACGTCGAAGCCCTTGCGGTCGGCGGGGGCGACGAAGCCGGGGTTGGCGACGGTCTGGCGGCGGCCCTCGTCGATGTGCGCGGCGGCCTCGAAGTCGAGGAGCGTCACCGACCGCTCGTCCTCGGCGACCATGATGTTGAACAGGTGGAGGTCGTTGAAGACGATGCCGCGTTCGTGGATGGCGTCGACGGCCTCCTCGACCAGGCGGTACAGCCGGATCGCCCATTCCGTGTAGTCGGCGAGCCGCTCGGGCCCCGGGTCGGGGTCGACGAGGGGGTGCCGCCGGGCGAAGAAGGTGTTGAGCGGTCGGCCCTCGACGAACTCCAGCACCAGGAAGTGGTGGTCCCCGAGGGTGACGTAGTCGTGCACCTCGGGGGTGCACGGCAGTCCCGACAGCTGTCGCAGGGCGTCGCGTTCCCGGCTCAGCCGGGTGACCGCGTCGGCGCCGTCGGCGGCCAGGCCCGCGTGCGGCCGGCCTTCCTTGAGGACGACCTTGCGGCCGTCGCGCAGGTCGGTGCCGACGTAGACGCCGCCGCCGTTGGAGAAGTGCAGCGCCTGGTCGACCCGGTAGGGGATGTCGCTGACCTTCGTGGCCGAGCGGGCGGCGAGGTGCGGGGCGAGGAAGTCGGGGAGGGCGAGCCACTCCGGGACGTGGAAGGCCGGGTCGCGGCGGTCGGGGACGAGCACCCCGTCGGCGTTCTCGATGGCCGGGCACAGCTCGCCCTTGTCGTCGTAGCAGTGCCGCAGGGTGAAGCTGCCGTAGCGCACGTACACCGGCCCGTCGCCCCACCGCAGGTCGGTGAGGATGTACGGGCCCGCCTCGCCGGTCAGGAGCGCGTCGAGGTCCTCGGCGATCGCGCGGCACCGCTCGTCGTCGGCGGGGTAGACGGTGATGAACTTCCCGCTGCCGCCCCGGTCGGCGTATTTGGCGTTGCGGGTGTGCAGGAGGTACGGGCTCGGCACGCACTTGAAGGCGATGCCCCTCGGGACGCAGTAGTCCCATACCGCGGCGAGGATCCGTTCGGCGTTGTCCAGGCACGCGGAGACGTGGATCTTCCAGCCCTGGTCGGGCAGTTCGGCGTCGAGCGGCCGGAAGGCCAGCCAGTCGCCGGTGCGGTGGCGCTGCCATCCCTCGGGCGGCTCGCGCCGGGCCGTCGGGTAGAGGGCGGTCGGGCCGTCGCCGTCGGTCGGCAGCCGGTACGGGGCGTCGTAGAACTGCCGGTCCGCGTCGCAGTAGACGGCGTACCCCTTGTTCATCGCTCCCCCTCGGCCGGTGACGACGTGAGCGTTCCACGCCGCCACCGGGGAGGGACAGTCACATCTGCCACGACCTCGCTATGAGGAACGCATGAGTAACAACGCCGCCCCCTCTCACCGGTCGGGCTCGTCGGGTGGGAAGACCGCTTCGCCCGTGGCCGCGAGGGAGAGGGAGATGGCCTCGACCGGGCAGTTCTCGGCGGCCGCGAGCACCTCCTCGGACGGCTCGGTCTCCTCGGCGACGGGATGCGACCGGCGGGCCGTGCCGAGCCGGAACGCGCCGGGCGCGGTGCCGGCGCACAGCCCCGAGCCGACGCACACGCCCCGGTCCACGGCCACCCGCCAGGCCGGCCGCGCGGGGGTGGCTGCCATCAGCCCTCCCCGTGACCGGCGGGCAGGTGGATCGTCTTCAGCTCCTGGTAGGCGGCGAAGCCCTCCGGGCCGAACTCCCGCCCGATGCCGGAGTTCTTGTAGCCGCCGAAGGGGCCGAGCATGTCGAGGCTGAAGGTGTTCACGGAGTACGTGCCGGTGCGCACCCGGCGCGCGATGTCGATGCCGTGCTCGACGTCGCGGGTCCATACGCTGCCGGAGAGCCCGTAGTCGGAGTCGTCGGCGATGCGGACGGCCTCCTCCTCTGTCTCGTACGGCAGCAGGCAGACGACCGGCCCGAAGATCTCCTCGCGGGCGATCCGCATGCTGTTGGTGACCTCGCCGAAGAGCGTGGGTTCGACGTACCAGCCGGTCTCCCGGGCGGGCGGGCGGCCGCCGCCGGCGAGGATCTTGGCGCCCTCGCGCTGTCCGAGCGCGATGTAGTCGAGGGACCGCCGCCGCTGCCGTTCGGCGACGAGCGGGCCGATCTGGGTGGTGGGGTCGAGGGGGTCGCCGACGACGAGTGCGTCGGCGGCCGCGGCGAAGCGTTCGGCGAGCTCGGCGTAGTGGGCGCGGGGGGCGAGGACACGGGTCTGGGCGACGCACGCCTGGCCGTTGTTCATCCAGGCGTTGGGCACGATGCCGGCGACGGCCGCGTCCAGGTCGGCGTCGGGGAGGACGACGGCCGCCGACTTGCCGCCGAGCTCCAGGGTGACCCCGCTGAGCCGGCGGGCGGCGACCTCCATGACGCGCTTGCCGGCCTCGACCGACCCGGTGAAGGAGACCTTGTCGACGCCGGGGTGTCCGACCAGGTACTCCCCCACCTCCCGGCCGGCGGGCAGGATCGACAGCACGCCCTCCGGCAGTCCGGCGGCGGCGACGACCTCGGCCAGCAGATAGGAGTCCAGCGGGGTCTCCGGCGACGGCTTGAGCACCACCGAGCAGCCGGCCAGCAGGGCGGGCGCGAGCTTCGCCGCCGCCGTGAACTGCGGCACGTTCCACGGCACGACGGCCGCCACCACCCCGGCCGGCTCGCGCCGCACCAGCAGCGGCCCGAGGACGCCGGCGCGCCGCTCCTCGTACGGGATGTTCCGCGCGACCGTGATGGCGCCGTCCCAGACCATCACCGCGCCGAGCGCCTGCGCCAGGACGCTCCAGGAGTACGGGGAGCCGTTCTGGGCGGAGATGACCCGGGCGAACTCCTCGTGCCGGGCCAGGATGCCGTCCTTGACGCGGGTGACGACCTCGATGCGTTCGGCGAGGGGCAGGCCGGCCCAGACGCCGGAGTCGAAGGCGGTACGGGCGGCGGTCACGGCCCGGTCGACGTCCGCGCGGGCGGCGTGCGGTACGCGTCCGATGACGCGCTCGGTGTGCGGGGAGACGACGTCGATGGTGTCCCGGCCGGACGGCTCGACCAGGGCGCCGCCGATGAACAGCCGCCCGTGCTCGACGATGTCGCCCGCGCCCGGCGTCCCGTCCGATGCCGTGCCCGAAGTCATGTCCGATGTCATGTCCGATGCCCTCCGCGAGTCGGCGGCGCCCCGGGCCGCGCGTCCGCCGAGCGGCCGGATCTGACGCTTCATCAGAACTGATAGCAGTTCTCGTTATAGTGGGCAATGGACACGAGGGGAGGGGGAGCCCGTGCGGCCCGTGCCAGAGGTGACCGACCACGGCGGTGGTGTCTGGTCCATCCCCGTCCCCATCCCGGACAACCCCCTCGGCCACACCCTCGTCCATCTCCTGGACACCGACCGCGGCCCCGTCCTGGTCGACACCGGCTGGGACGACCCCACCGCCTGGGACGCCCTCGCCGCCGGGCTCGCCGCCTGCGGCACGGCCGTCACCGAGCTGCACGGCGTCCTCGTCACCCACCACCACCCCGACCACCACGGCCTGTCCGGCAAGGTCCGCGAGGCGTCCGGCGCCTGGATCGCCATGCACCCGGCCGATGCGCAGATGGTCCGCCGGGTCCGCGGGACCGCGCCCGCCCGGTGGCTCGACCTCCTCGCCGGGAAGCTCGTCGCCGCCGGCGCCCCCGACGACCACCTGGCCCCGGTGGAGAAGGCCCGCGCCCGGACCCGTAAGCGCCCCTTCCCCGGCCACCGGGCCGCGCTGCCCGACCGCGCCATCGCCGCCGGTGAGCTCCTCGACCTGCCCGGCCGACGGCTGCGCGCCATCTGGACCCCGGGCCACACGCCAGGCCACGTCTGCCTGCACCTGGAGGAGGCCCACCCCACGGGCCTGCCGGGGAACGGCCGGCTCTTCTCCGGCGACCACCTCCTGCCCGGCATCACCCCGCACATCGGCGTCTACGAGGACCCGGCCGACCCGGCCTGCGCCGACGCCGATCCCCTCGGCGACTACCTGGCCTCCCTCGAACGCGTCGCCCTCCTCGATCCCGCCGAGGTGCTCCCCGCCCACCAGTACGCCTTCACCGGCGCCCCCGGCCGCGTGCGCGAGCTGCTCGACCACCACCGCGCCCGCCTCGCCGCCCTGCGCACGCTCCTGGCCACGCCCCGGACGCTGTGGCAGCTCACCGAGTCCATGACCTGGAACCGCCCCTGGTCGCACATCCCCCACGGCTCCCGGAACATCGCCGTCGCCGAGGCCGAGGCACACCTGCGCCACCTCCTCCTGCTCGGCCACGCCGAGGCCCTGCCGGGCGGCGACCCGGTCGTCTACGTGGCGCGATGAGGGCCGTACGAGGCGGCGGCTAAAGTGTCGGTGACAACTTCATCCCGCCTCGGAACGGGGAAAGCCGGTGCGAATCCGGCGCTGACCCGCAACCGTGAGCACGGCCCGGCCCCCGCGGCAGGCCGTACGAGCCGGACCACCCGGGCCCAGGCGGCAAGGCTCCCGGACCGGTCGCGCCGCTGTCGGCGCCGCCCGGCCCACCGGCACCGTCGAGGTATGCGGAGCCGAGCCCGGTGCCACCGCGCGGAGTTCGCGGCGGGGCTGCCGTGCGCGGCTGGAACCCGCACCCCCGCAGGCCGACCACCGCAGTGACACCCACCGAGAGGCACCGACTTCCATGGCCCCCTCCCTCGCCGTCCACGCGCGCCGCGGCGCCGCGGCCCTGGCCACCGCCGCCGTCCTGAGCGCGGCCGTGGCCCCCGCCGCCTTCGCCGACGCGTCCCCGTCGCCGGCGGCGAGCGGGCTGTACGGCACGACCGACCCGAAGTTCGACGGTGTCTTCCGGCAGTCGCTGGCCTTCGTCGCCCAGCACACGGTGGGCGTCACGCCGGCGGCGTCGGCGGTCGACTGGCTCACCGGGCAGCAGTGCGCCGACGGCGGCTTCCCCGGCTACCGGGCCGACACCGCGAAGGCGTGCGACCCGAAGAAGGACGAGTTCACCGACGCGACGGCGGCCGCCGTGCAGGGTCTGGTGGCCGCGGGCGGCCGCGCCGAGGCGGTCACCAAGGGCCTGGAGTGGCTCAAGGCCCACCAGAACGAGGACGGCGGCTGGGGCTACCAGGCCGGCAGCCCGACCGACGCCAACTCCACCTCCATCGCCCTCGGCGCGTTCGCCGCAGCGGGCCAGGACCCGGCGAAGGCCGCCGCCAAGAACGGCAAGAACCCCGTCGAGACGCTGCTGACCTTCCAGCTCGGCTGCGGCGCCGAGGAGGCCGAGCGCGGCGCGTTCTCGTATCTGAAGGACAAGAGCGGCCTGCGCGCCGACAACCTCGCCAGCGCGGCCGCCGGGCTGGCCACCCGCGGCAAGGGCTTCCTCGTCGACCCGCCGAAGAAGGACGCCGACCAGCCGCTGAAGCCGCTGGAGTGCCCCGCCGACGACGCCGACAAGGCCGGGCCGAAGGACGCCCCCGGCGCGGCCGAGGCCGTCGACGGCTACCTCGCCGCGACGCTCGACAAGAACGGCGGCTACCTCCTGCCGTCCATGCCCGGCGCCCCGGCCAAGCCGGACCAGGGCAACACCGCCGACGCCGTGCTCGCGCTGGCCGCGGGCGGGCACCGCGCGGCCGCCGAGAAGCCGCTGAAGTGGCTCCAGTCCAAGGAGAGCGGCACGGCGGCCTGGGCCGACAAGAACCCGGGCAAGCTCGCCAAGCTCGTTCTCGCCGCGCACGCGACCGGCGCGAACCCGAGCGACTTCGGCGGCGCCGACCTGGTGAGCCAGTTGAACGCGACCGGCCCGGAGCCGCAGAAGCGCGCCACGGGCGCCGAGGTGAAGAAGAAGGACGACGACGGCGACGGGTTCGCCACCTGGTGGATCGTCGGCGTCTTCTTCGTCGCGAGCGTCGGCGCGGGCTTCCTGATCAGCGGCCGCAAGAAGAAGCAGCAGCTGTGAGGTCCGTACGCGGCGGGCGCGCCCTCGGCGCGCTGCTGCTGGCCGGGCTGTTCGCCGTGACCGGCACGGCCCCCGCGCAGGCGGCGGGCTACCGCTACTGGTCGTTCTGGGAGAGCGCCGACGGCGGGTGGAAGTACGCCACGCAGGGGCCGTCCGGGGCACGGCCCGGCGACGGGGAGACCGTCGGTTTCCGGTTCGCCGTCAGCGAGGACTCCAAGGACGCCGCGAAGCCGCGCGCCGCGGCGGACTTCGGCGCGGTGTGCGACCGTACGCCCGCCAAGGACGGTGCCAAACGCCTCGCGGTCGTCCTCGACTTCGGTACGGCCGCCGACGCGCCCGACGGCGAGAAGCCGCCCGCGGCGCGTACCGCCTGCGCGCTGGTCGGGAAGGACGCCAGCGCCGCCGACGCGCTCGCGGCGGTCGCGAAGCCGCTGCGCTACGACTCCGCGGCGCTGCTGTGCGCCATCGCCGGCTATCCCCGGGCGGGGTGCGGTGAGCAGGTGGGCGCCAAGAAGAGCGCCGAGCCCACGAGCGGCGGGAGCGACGAGGGCGGCGGGGGCGACAGCGGTCCCTCGGCCGGCCTGATCGGCGGCGTCGCCGCCGTGGTCGTCCTGGGCGCCGCGGCCGTGTGGCAGGCGCGCCGCCGCCGCGGATGAGGGAGGGGGCCGCGCCGCCGCACACCGGCGGCCAGACGACCGCGCCCGTCACCGCACGGGCGGCCGCGCTGCACGCGGGCGCCTGGTGGGTGTGGGCGCTGGGCCTGGCGACGGCGGCGTCGCGCACCACGAACCCCTTGCTGCTGGGCCTGTTGGTCGGCGTCGCCGGTTACGTCGTGGCGGCGCGGCGCACGGACGCGCCGTGGGCGCGCTCGTACGGGGCGTTCCTCAAGCTGGGGCTGGCGGTGATCGGGATCCGGCTGGTCTTCGCGATCGTTCTCGGTTCACCGATCCCTGGTACGCACCTTCTCGTCACCCTTCCGGAGGTTCCGCTTCCTGATTGGGCGAAGGGCGTGCGCATCGGCGGCCGGGTGACGGCCGAAGGGCTGGTCTTCGCCTTGTACGACGGCCTGAAGCTGGCCGCGCTGCTGGTGTGCGTCGGCGCGGCGAACGCGCTCGCCAATCCGGCCCGGCTGCTGAAGTCCCTGCCGGGCGCGCTCTACGAGGCGGGGGTGGCGATCGTCGTCGCGATGACCTTCGTGCCGAACCTCGTCGCGGACGTCCAGCGGCTGCGCGCCGCGCGCCGGCTGCGCGGCCGTCCCGACCACGGCCTCAAGGCTCTGCTCCAGGTGGGGCTGCCGGTGCTGGAGGGAGCGCTGGAGCGCTCGGTGGCGCTGGCGGCGGCGATGGACGCGCGCGGGTACGGCCGTACGGCGCGGGTGCCGCGCGCGGTACGGCACACCACGACCGCGCTGACCCTCGGCGGGCTGCTGGGCGTCTGCGCCGGCACGTACGGACTGCTGGCCGACGCGGGCGCGGGCTACGGCCTGACCGTCCTGGCCTGCGGGCTCGCCGCCGCGCTGGGCGGCCTGTGGCTGGGCGGCCGCCGCTCGGTCCGCACCCGCTACCGCCCCGACCGGTGGGGCGCCCGCGCCTGGCTGGTGTCGGGCTCGGGCGTGGCGGTGGCGGCACTGATGATCTGGGCGAACACCTACGCGCCGGGTGCGCTGCACCCCCCGGCGGTACCGCTGACGGCACCGCGACTGCCGCTGTGGCCGACGGCGTCGATCCTCCTGGGCCTGCTCCCGGCGGTGGTCGCACCGGCGCCCCCCGGTGGCGTGGGACGGGCAGGGCCGGAGCGCGTACGCGCGGACGCGGAGCCCGGGGTCGGTGACGGCCCGCGCGTCCGGGCCGCCGCATTGCCGCGCGACGGCGGCCGGCCACCGGTCCGGCCCACCGCGTCCCCCCACCCACGAACCAGCCGCAAGGAGGCACCGTGATCCGGTTCGAGCAGGTGTCCGTCTCGTACGACGGCGCCGCCGCGCCCGCGCTCGGCGGGGTGGACCTCACCGTCCCCGAGGGCGAGTTGTGCCTGCTCGTGGGCCCGTCCGGGGTCGGCAAGTCGACCCTGCTGGGCACGGTCAGCGGCCTCGTGCCGCACTTCACCGGCGGCACCCTGCACGGCCGTGTCACCGTCGCCGGGCGCGACACCCGCACCCACAAGCCACGCGAACTCGCCGACGTCGTGGGGACCGTGGGGCAGGACCCGCTCGCCCACTTCGTCACCGACACCGTCGAGGACGAGCTGGCCTACGGCATGGAGTCGCTCGGCCTGGCGCCCGACGTGATGCGGCGCCGCGTCGAGGAGACCCTCGACCTGCTGGGCCTGGCGGCCCTGCGCGACCGGCCCATCGCCACCCTCTCCGGCGGACAGCAGCAGCGCGTCGCCATCGGCTCGGTGCTCACCACCCACCCCCGCGTACTGGTCCTGGACGAGCCGACGTCCGCCCTGGACCCGGGCGCGGCCGAGGAGGTCCTGGCCGTGCTGCAACGCCTGGTCCACGACCTGGGCACGACCGTGCTGATGGCCGAGCACCGGCTGGAGCGGGTCGTGCAGTACGCGGACCAGGTGATCCTGCTGCCCGCGCCCGGCGCTCCCCCGGTCGTCGGCGACCCGGCCGAGATCATGGCGGTCTCGCCCGTCCAGCCGCCCGTGGTCGCCCTGGGCCGGCTCGCCGGCTGGTCGCCACTGCCCCTGTCCGTACGGGACGCGCGCCGCAAGGCGGCCCCGCTGCGGGAGCGGCTGGCGCCGCTCGTCCCCCCGGCCGCGCCCGAGGCCACCGCCCCGGCGCGGCCGCGCCTGCTGCGCAAGACCGCCCGTCCGGCCGGCGACGAGCCCGCGTCCGTGACCGGCCTCGCCGTCCGGCACGGCCGCGTGCACGCCCTGCGCGACGTCGGGTTGACGGTACGGGCCGGAGAGACGGTCGCGCTGATGGGCCGCAACGGCGCGGGCAAGTCCACGCTGCTGCGCACACTGGTCGGCATGCACAGGCCCGCGGCGGGCGCCGCGCGCGTCGGCGGCCTGGACCCGCGGACCACGGCCCCCCGCGAACTGCTGCGCCACGTCGGCCTCGTACCGCAGGAGCCGCGCGACCTGCTGTACGCGGACACCGTCGCGGCCGAGTGCGCGGCGGCGGACGGCGACGCGGGCGCGGCACCGGGCACGTGCCGGGCGCTGGTCTCCGACCTGCTGCCGGGGGTGGCCGACACGACCCACCCGCGCGATCTGTCCGAAGGCCAGCGGCTCGCGCTCGCGCTCGCCGTGGTGCTGACGGCACGCCCGCCGCTGATCCTGCTGGACGAGCCGACGCGCGGCCTGGACTACGCGGCGAAGGCCCGCCTGGTGGAGATCCTGCGCGGGCTGGCCGCCGGGGGGCACGCGATCGTACTGGCCACGCACGACGTGGAGCTGGCGGCGGAACTGGCCCACCGGGTCGTCGTCATCGCGGACGGTGAGATCGTCGCGGACGGCCCGACGGCGGAGGTCGTGGTCGCCTCCCCGGCGTTCGCCCCGCAGGTCGCGAAGATCCTCGCGCCGCTGCCGTGGCTCACGGTCCCGCAGGTGCGGGACGCCTTGCGGGAGACACCGTGAACGGCAGGCCCGAGAACCGGGGCGGACCCGATGATCCAGCCCGGCCCGAAAATCCAGCCCGTCCGGCGCTTGAGGACCGGGGTCCGGGGCGGAGCCCCGGCACGGACCGCCAGGCGCGGGCCGTCCGGCTCGGGCCGCGGTCCGTCGCCGCACTGGCCCTGGTGTCGGCCATCGGCGTGGCCGCCTTCGGCTGGCCGCTGCTCGCGGACTCCGCGTCCGGGCTCGCGCACTCCGCCGACGCGCCGTGGCTGTTCGCGGCGCTGCTGCCGATGCTCCTCGCGGTCGTGGTGGCGACGATCTCCGACACCGGGATCGACGCGAAGGCCATCGCGATGCTCGGCGTCCTGGCGGCGGCGGGCGCCGCGCTGCGGCCGCTGGGGGCGGGGACGGCGGGCATCGAGCCGATGTTCTTCCTGATGGTGCTGTCGGGCCGGGTCCTCGGCCCGGGCTTCGGCTTCGTCCTGGGCTCGGTCTCGATGTTCGCGTCGGCGCTGCTGACGGGCGGGGTCGGGCCGTGGATGCCGTTCCAGATGCTGGCCATGGGCTGGGTGGCGATGGGCGCGGGCCTGCTGCCGGGCCCGGACCGGCTGCGCGGGGCGCGGGAGCTGGCCCTGCTCGCCGGCTACGGCGCGGTGGCCTCGCTGCTGTACGGGACGGTGATGAACCTCCAGGGCTGGCCGTACATCGGCTCCCTGGCCACCGGCGTCTCCTTCGTCCCGGGCGACCCGGTCGGGGAGAACCTCGCCCGCTTCGTCGCCTACTGCCTCGCCACGTCCCTCGGCTGGGACGTCCCGCGCGCGATCGTCACCGTCACGGCCACGCTCGCCCTGGGCCCGACGGTCCTCAAGGCCCTGCGCCGGGCGACCCGTCGGGCGGCGTTCGACGCGCCGGTGGCGTTCGAGGACGCGTAGGAGAGGAGCCGTCCCCGGACGTCACCGGCGGTGACACACGAACTGGCGGCTGCCGTCGTCGCCGGTCTGGATCACGGCGCTCTCGCACCCCTCCGGACAGCGCGGCGGCGCGGCGTGAGCGCTCACCTCGCGGTCAGGGGGGTACTTGCAGGGCGCGCAGTACCACAGCGGCTGGTACGGGTGCGTGACGTCCCACCACATCGGATGGCGGCAGTGCGGACACCGGACCAGGGGCGGGCCATTGCGATTCACCAGGTCATCGTCCCGGGCCGGTCCCGACCGGCCCGTCCCTTCACGCCGGCTCTCACCCGTTCGAGTGCCGCCCCGGGTCCTCCGCGCCTACAGCCGCTGAATGATCGTCCCCGTCGCCAGCCCCCCGCCCGCGCACATCGTGATCAGGGCGAATTCCCTGTCCGCCCGCTCCAGTTCGTGCAGCGCCGTCGTGATCAGGCGGGCGCCGGTCGCGCCGACGGGGTGGCCCAGGGCGATCGCGCCGCCGTTGACGTTGACCTTCTCCAGGTCCTGTTCGAAGACCCGCGCCCAGGACAGCACCACCGAGGCGAAGGCTTCGTTGATCTCGACCACGTCGATGTCCTTCAGCGACATCCCGGCCCTGCCGAGCACGGCCCGCGTCGCGTCGATCGGCCCGTCGAGGTGGAAGTGCGGGTCGGCGCCGACGAGGGCCTGGGCGACGATACGGGCCCGGGGGCGCAGCTTGAGCGCGCGGGCCGTCCGCTTGGACGCCCATAACAGGGCGCACGCGCCGTCGGAGATCTGCGAGGAGTTGCCCGCGGTGTGGACGGCGGTCGGCATGACGGGCTTCAGCCCGGCGAGCGCCTCCATGCTCGTGTCGCGCAGCCCCTCGTCGCGGTCGACGAGCCGCCACATGCCCTGCCCGGCGAACTGCTCCTCCTCCGTGGTGGGCACCTGGACGGCGAACGTCTCGCGCTTGAAGCGCTCCTCGCCCCAGGCGCGCGCGGCCCGTTCCTGGGAGAGCAGGCCGAAGGCGTCGACGTCCTCGCGGGTCAGCCCGCGCCGGCGGGCGATGCGCTCGGCGGCCTCGAACTGGTTGGGCAGGTCCACGTTCCACTCGTCGGGGAAGGGCTTGCCGGGGCCGTGCTTGGAGGCGCTGCCCAGCGGAACGCGGGACATGGCCTCGACGCCGCAGCCGATGCCGATGTCGATGACACCGCCCGCGATCATGTTGGCCACGAGGTGGTTGGCCTGCTGGGACGAGCCGCACTGGCAGTCGACCGTCGTCGCCGCCGTCTCGTACGGCAGGCCCATGGCGAGCCACGCGGTGCGCGCCGGGTTCATCGACTGCTCGCCGGCGTGGGTGACCGTACCGCTGACGATCTGCTCGACGCAGTCGGGCTGGATGCCGGTGCGGGCGAGGACCTCACGGTAGGTCTCGCCGAGCAGATAGGCGGGGTGGAGATTGGCGAGGGTGCCTCCGCGCTTGCCGATGGTGGTGCGTACGGCTTCGACGATGACAGGTTCCGCGGCCATGTTCGTCCTCTCGTGGCATCCGCGGGGCGTCCCGGCGCCCCCGGCGCTGCGTCATCCCGGACTCGCAGTCCCCCGTCGAACTGGTACACGCTGTCGAACTGGTACACGTTCTCGTTCTGCCCGAAGTCTTATGACTGCTACCCCCGGTACGCAAGGGTCGCGCACCCACCGGATCAGCAACAGATGGCGTCATCACCCTTGCCGTCGCGGGCCGCCGTCACTACCTTCGGGACATTTCTGATGGGCCATCAGAAAGCGAGCCTCCGATGCCCTGTCCGGCGCTGCCCGACGGCTTCGACTTCACCGACCCCGACGTCTACCGGCACCGGGTGCCGCTCCCGGAGTTCGCCGTGCTGCGGCGCACGGCACCGGTGTGGTGGAACGCCCAGCGGCACGGCGTCGCCGGCTTCGACGACGACGGCTACTGGGTCGTCACCCGGCACGCGGACGTCAAGGAGGTCTCCACCCGGCCGGAGGTCTTCTCCGCCGCCCGCAACACCGCGATCATCCGCTTCAACGAGGACATCCCGCGCGAACAGATCGACGTCCAGCGCCTGATCATGCTCAACATGGACCCGCCCGAGCACACCCGCGTGCGCCAGATCGTCCAGCGCGGCTTCAGTCCGCGCTCGATCCGCGCCCTGGAGGCCGCCCTGCGGCGGCGCGCGGAGGTGATCGTGGCCGAGGCCCGGGAGCGCGGCAGCGGTGACTTCGTCACCGACATCGCCTGCGAGCTCCCCCTCCAGGCCATCGCCGAGCTCATCGGCGTCCCGCAGGAGGACCGGGCGCGGATCTTCGACTGGTCCAACAAGATGATCGCGTACGACGACCCGGAGCTGGCCATCACCCGGGAGGTCGGCGAGAACGCCGCCGCGGAGCTCATCTCGTACGCGATGAACCTCGCCGCCGCGCGCAAGGAGAGCCCCGCGCGGGACATCGTCAGCCGACTGGTGGCCGCCGAGGACGAGGGCAATCTCGGCTCCGACGAGTTCGGCTTCTTCGTCCTGCTGCTGGCCGTCGCCGGCAACGAGACCACACGCAATGCCATCAGCCACGGCATGCACGCCTTCCTCACCCACCCCGAGCAGTGGGAGCTCTACCGGCGCGAGCGCCCCGCCACGGCGGCGGAGGAGATCGTCCGCTGGGCGACGCCGGTCACTTCCTTCCAGCGCACGGCGACGTGCGACACCGAGCTCGGCGGCGCGCGGATCGCGGCGGGACAGCGCGTGGGGATCTTCTACGCCTCCGCCAACCACGACCCCGAGGTCTTCGACCGGCCCGACGACTTCGACATCACCCGCGACCCCAACCCCCACCTGGGATTCGGCGGCGGCGGCCCGCACTTCTGCCTCGGCAGGTCCCTCGCGGCCCTGGAGATCGACCTCATCTTCCGGGCGATCGCGGACACCCTGCCGGGCATCCGGCTCGCGGGAGAGCCGAGGCGGCTGAGGTCCGCGTGGTTGAACGGGATCAAGGAGCTGCGGGTGCACTACGCGTAGGGCGTGCTCGGTGGGGCGGCACGGACCCTAGGGGACGGAGAGCCGCCACGGGTAGGACGTGTGGAGCTCGCCGGGGCCGTAGTGGATGTCCAGGTGCGAGGGTTCGGTCTCGGCCGTGTACACGTACTCCAGGCGCGTCGACTCGCCCTCCGACACCAGGCGCGGTCCGCCCGCGTTGAGCTCCGCCGGGAAGCTGGTGAGCCTCTTCACGCCCGGGTTCGCATCCGCGTAGCTTCCGATGTCGTCATTGCGCAGCTCCACCGGGGCGCCGCTGAGGTTCGTCACGATGACGGGCACGCGGTAGGTGTGTGCGGCCGGTGCGTCGTCGCCCGTCATGCCCGGGGGCGGGGTCATGGGCTGGACGGGGCCGATGGCGACCCGGACGCCGTCGTCATAGGTGACGGCGCCCTCCCGGGCAGGGGACTTGCCGCCGGCCGCGCCCGTGCGCTTGCGGGCGGTGACCCGGTCGTCGCTCCGGTAGCGGACGCAGCCGCCGTCGACCGAGAGAGCGGGCTCTCCCGTGTACGAGTCGATGCGGATGGCGATGGTGACGCCGTGGTCGTCGGTGGTTCGGATGCCCGGCCAGCGCGGTGTCGGGCGGTCGGGGTTCAGGGGCTCGGCCGCCGGCCCGTCCTCGGCCTTCCAGCCGCGCCGCTGCCATGCGGCGCGGAGCCTGCCCAGGTCGGCCCGGTAGTCGGCCTCGCCGGAGTAGTGGAGGCCCCACGTGTAGCGGGGCTGCTTCCTGGTCACCCCGTCATCGTCGAACCCCAGGTCGTCGACGCACGAGGTGCTGCCCTCCTCCCGCATCCCGTCGGCTTCGCCGGCGCCCGGCCGCAGGTCACCGATGACCTGCCGGCCGGCCTCCCGGGTCCTGATGTCCTGCTTGCGGTAGTCCGCCGCGGACCGCACCGGGCCGCCCCCGAGGTTCTCGAAGAAGTCGGACACCGCGTAGCACGCCCAGAAGATCGCCGCGAGCGCGGCCAGGGCGATGAGCCAACGCCGCACCACCACTTTGCGGCTGACCTCTGTGGCCGAGGTGTCCACGGGAGCATCTGACGGCTCCTGGGGCGGGTGTGTCTCCATGGGACGATCCCACGCCAAAGGGCCGGTCGCCGACAGGGGTGACGTGCTCAATCGGGGATGAGTAGGCGTACCCAGGGAGCGGGTGCGGCGGGCCGCCCTCCCGCTGGGTGCCTCGCGTGGGACGGAACGACACCAGCGTGACCCCGTCACCCGACCCGTCGTACACCGCCCGGGCCGATACCGATCTAACGTTCCGTCAACTCTCTTGTGCCACACCGGAATCGGTCCGTACCAGAACCTTGTATACGGCCGATCGGCGGACTTACTCTCGGGTAACGCCTTGCGGGGCCGGAGGCCCTTCCGACTCTCTCCGAGGGGACATCAGCTATGAAGGACGTGCAAGGAAGACCGGTGACAGGGCGCGTCAGGTGGCGGAAGTTCGCCGTCCTGGCGGTGCCCGGCTTCGCCGTCACGGCCGCGCTGGCCATCGCGCTCGCCCAGGGGGCGATCGCGGCCTCGTTCGCGGTGTCGGGGCAGCAGTTCAAGGTCAGCGCCGCGAGCCTGGAGGGCGAGGGGTTCGCGCAGTACGGCGGCGTGGACGGCAAGGCCGACGGCGAACTGGTACCCGTCGCCGTCACGGCGATCAAGAAGGCCGAGCTCAGGAAGCTGTGCCAGTCCGTGGTGATCGGCGTGCCGGTGCTCGGCGACATCTCGCTCAACCTCACCGCCGGCGCCGGCAAGGACCCGGTCAGGGCGAAGGACCTCTTCGTCGACGCGACCCAGCTCGGCGGAAACGCGGAGTTCACCAACATCGAGATCGGCCGCGACGCCTCCACCCTCGACAAGGGACCGGACTCGGCGCAGGGGATGCAGGGGATCTTCGCCCAGCAGGCCGACCGCGTGAAGATCACCGACCTTCAGCAGACGGCCTGGGCCACCAATGCCGCGACCTTCAACCTCTCCGGCCTGAGCATGCATATCAACAAGGGCAAGCGGGAGTGCTTCTGACGTGGCGGCCGGCACCGAGCCCGGCCGTCCACGGCGGCGCCCCTGGGCGGCGTGGCGCCGATGGCGGAAGGGCCGTCCCTTCTGGGGCGGGCTGGCCGCCGTCGTGGCCGGTTCGGAGATCTGCGCCATTCCGCTCGCCCCGCTGAAAATCATGCTCCATCAGGGGATCGCGGGCATTCCCTCGATCCTCATGGGTCTGATCATGATCCTGATGGGCCTCACCGCATGGTTCGCACCGCAGTACCGCGCGCTCGCCGGAATCCTCACCGTCATGATGTCCGCGGCGGCGCTGGTCTTCTCCAATCTGGGCGGCTTCCTGATCGGCACGCTCCTGGGCATCATCGGCGGCGGGATGATCTTCGCCTGGCAGCCGGCGGTACCACCGGCCGCGGAGGCACCGACCGCGGAAACACCGCCCCAGCCGGCGGAGGAGCCGCCCCCGGCCGTGGCGGAGCCGCCCCGACCGGCGGAGCCACCGCTCCCGGCGGCGGAGTCCCCACCGGTGGACGAGCAACCCCGGCCCCCGGCCGGTCCCCCCGCCGCGCACCCGCACGACCACCTCCCACACAAGGAGATCCGATGACCTCTCGCACGCTCCGTTCGCGCGCTCTGCTCGCCTCCGGCGCCGGGCTGGCCGTCACCGCCGCCCTCGCCCTGACGGCCACCGGGACCGCCGGCGCCCAGCCCGCCCCGGGCACCCCGGCCGCCGGCTCGACGACGGTCTCCCCGGCGGGCCACTACTTCGCGGCCAAGCTCAACGGGAAGGCCACGTTCAAGATCGGCGCGGTGACCGTCACCTGTAAGGTCTCCGGCTCCCAGCCCACGGCGGGCGGTGGCGACAACAACAACCGAATACCCGACGCGCCCGGCAACCACAATGACGCGGGGCCGGTCAGCAGCTCCCTCAACGCACCCACGTACTCGTCCTGCACCACCAACCAGGCCGGCGTCTCCGCGACCATCACCACCTCCGGCACATGGGGTGTGGCCATGCAGTACGGGACACCGTCCACCGCCATCCTGACCCTGCCGAGCGGCGGCCTGGTGGCCCAGACCAGCGGTCTGGCCAGCTGCACGGCGACCGCCGCGCCCACCGCGCCGGCGGAGATCAGCAGCGCCTTCACCAACGGCGCGCCGTCCACGCTCGGCGTCACCAACGCCTCGGTGCCGGTGAAGGTCGTCGGTGGCTTCGGCTGCCCGACGGCGGCGACGGCGTCGGTGTTCAACGCCACGTACGACGTCATCGACGCCACCGACCCGGCGTCGCAGATCACCGTGACCGACTGAGGAAGCCGTCCTTCGACCGGCGCGGGATCAGCCCTTGGCGGCCCGCGCCGGTTTCGCGCCCTCCGCCGCCGGCTCCAGGTCGTCGCCCGCGGCCCGCGCCCCGGGCACCTTCGCCAGGACCTGGCGGCCGGGGCCCGACAGCGCGTACTGGATCGCGAAGCCCGACATCACGACGAGCGCGCCGCCGGCCGCGTCGAGCACATAGTGGTTGGCGGTGCCGACGATCACGGTGAGGGTCAGCAGCGGGTAGAGCATGCCGAGCCACCTCATCCACACCCTGGGCGCGACGACGGCGATGACGACCCCGCACCACAGCGACCAGCCGATGTGCAGCGAGGGCATCGCCGCGTACTGGTTGGACAGCTCCGTCAGCGCCCCGAAGTCGGGGTGGTCCAGGTCCTGCGGGCCGTTGGCGGTGTCGATGAAGCCGCGGCCCGGCATCAGCCGCGGCGGCGCCAGCGGATAGGCCCAGAAGCCGACGAGCGCCATCAGCGTCGCCAGCGACAGCGCGGTGCGGGCCCAGCGGTAGGTGCCGGGCCGGCGCACGTACAGATAGACCAGCAGCGAGACCGGCACCAGGAAGTGGAAGGTGCCGTAGTAGTAGTTCATGCTGCCGGTCAGCCAGCCGACGCCCGCCACGAAGTGGTTGAAGCCGTGCTCGACGTCGATGTGCAGGAGCTCCTCGACGCCGATGATCTGCCGGCCGTGGGACTCCGCGAGGGCCCGCTCGCCGGGGGCGCCGGCGCGGATGAAGGAGTAGACCCAGTAGCCGACCCGTATCAGCATCAGCTCCAGCAGGACGTTCGGCCGGGTCAACGGCCGCTTCCAGAAGCGGAACAGCGGCACCCAGGAGAGGCGGCCGGGCCGGGGCTCGCCCACCGGCGTCGGCATCGGCCGGTCCCACAGCGGTGACGTACGGGAGAGGAAGGGCACCGCGCAGGCCGCGATGAGGGCGGCGAGCAGCGGGGCGTTGTCGCCGACCGGCAGCATCAAGGGGTTGTCCGGCATCAGGACCGTGCTGGTCAGCGTCATGACGAGGACGACCATGACCGGCCAGACGAGCCGGTCGGCACGGCGCTTGCCGACGCGGCCGACGACCGCGAGGAGGATCCACAGCTGCTGGTGCTGCCAGGCCGTGGGCGAGACGGCGACCGCGACACAGCCGGTGATGGCCGTGGCGAGCAGCACCTGCCCGTCCCGGGCGTAGCGCGCGGCCCGGCGCAGGCCGAGCACGGCGACGGCGGCGGCGAGCAGCCCGTACAGCGCCAGTTCGGCCGGGCCGTGCGGCCCGAGGCGGAGCAGCAGCCCGTGCAGCGACTGGTTGGCCAGGCCGCCGGGCGCGGAGCCGAGGCCGGCTCCGGCGATGTGGTGCACCCAGTACGTCCACGAGTCGTCCGGCATGGCCACCCAGGCCAGCGCGGAGCAGGCCGCGAAGGTGACGCACGTGACGCCGGCGGCACGGCGCCGCCCGGTCAGCCGGAGCAGCACGGCGAAGAGCAGCACGGCCGGTTGGAGCGCGGCCGCGAGGCCGACGAGGAGGCCGCTCGCGCGGCCGGTGTCCTTCGCCAGGCGCGGCAGGCAGCAGCCGAGGAGCACGAGCAGCACCGGAGTGATGCTCGTCTGGCCGAGGGTGAAGGTGTTGCGTACGGGCAGCGAGAGTACGGCCAGGATGATCGCCACGGGGGCGGCGAGCAGTCCGGTGCGGCGGGAGATCTCACCGGGCAGCGAGCGGGCGGCGACGAGCCCGAGGGCGACGACCAGCAGCAGCGTGCCGAGGGTCCAGCCGACACCGAGGCTCTGCTCGGCGGCGCGGGTCAGCGGTTTGAGGACGAGTCCCGCGAACGGAGTACCCGTGAACCGGTCGGTGTCGTACAGCGAGCCCCGTACGTACAGGACACCGTTGTCACCGATCCATCGTTCGAGGTCGGTCAGGCGACGCTCGGGGGGCAGTCGCAGCACCGCGGCGGCCTGGCGCGCGGCCAGCAGCCCGGCGACCAGCCACAGCGCACCCAGCACCAGACCGGTCGGCGGCCCCGCCCTCGGCGGACTCCCCAGGCCGCGCCTCTCCGCATTCGCCACGCCCCGCCGCTCCTCCAGTCGCCCAGCTCGGTCAGCGCTGTAGTGCTGTTCACGACCTTACTGAGTCCCGCGGAGCAGCCGCGGGTCATCCCGAGGTCACTTGCCAACCTCCCACACGCGACTTGACTGCGGGGGGCGTTGGGGCGAGCGTGCCACTGTCGCGCGACCGCCCGGCGGGCCCGCGTGCCAGGATGCGGGGATGACCGAACATATGACCGCCGGGGGACCCTTCTCCCCCGCCTCCGGCTCCCCCGGGTGGAGCATCGCACCGCGGCCCGTCCACTCCGACGAGGCGGCCGCGCTGCTGCGGGAGTACCTCACCGACGTCGCCGACCGCTGGTACGTACTGCACCACGGGCGGGCGTCGACGCCCGAGGAGATCGAGCGGCATCTCGCCGAGGACCCGAGCGACGACCTCGCCCCGCCGAAGGGCGTGCTGCTCGTCGCCCGCCACGGCGACGGCCCGGCGGGCGGCTGTGTGGGGGTGCGGCTGCTGGACGGGCGGACGGCCGAGTTGAAGCGGATGTACGTACGGGCCGACCGGCGCGGCCTCGGCGGGGCGCCCGCGCTGCTCGCCGCGGCCGAGGCGGTCGCGCGCGAGTGGGGCGCGGAGCGGATCGTCCTGGACACGCGGAAGGACCTGGTGGAGGCGATCGCGCTGTACACCCGGCACGGGTTCGCGCCCGTGCCCCGCTACAACACGGTCGAGGACAATCCGTACGCCGAGGTGTGGATGGCCAAGGAGCTCACGGCCTAGCTCACGTCCCGCGGCGTTCGTGCCTCGGCCGGATGTCGTGGTCGCGCCGCGGGTCGCCGTCGTGGGGCTGTTCGGAGTCCGAGCCGCACAGCTCGTGGTTGAGCTCGTGGACGAGCGCGCTGAGGTCGGTCGGCCGCTGCGGTGTCCACCAGTCGCCCAGCAGCCTCGCGAGCGACTCCTCGCGCGCCCGGTAGAGCACCTGCGCGATCCGGCGACCCTCGTCGGTGAGGACCAGCGGCAGCCCCTCCCGTACGGCCAGGCCGCGCGTCTCCAGTTGCCGCGCCGCCTCCGTGACGATCCGCAGCGGGATGTCCACGCGCTCGGCGAGCAGCGCGGGTTCCACGGATCCGTAGCGGTGCATGCGCAGCAGCATCCAGCCGGAGGCGGGGTGGAGGTCGAGCCCGGCCCGCGCGATGATCGCCTCGTAGATCTTGCGCTTGCCCTCGCGGCTGCCGAGGAGGGACAGCGCGCGGGCGCACTCCTCCCGCGAGGAGCGTTCGACGGGGTTGCTGGAGAGGACCTCGCTGGTGTCGGGCGCGGTGACGCTGGCGCGCAGTGGTTCCTCCCGCAGGAACCAGGCGAGGGCGAAGGCGACGAGCACGGCGGGCACCGCGTAGAGGAAGACGTCGGTGATCGACTGGGAGTACGCGGCGAGGACCCCGGCCCGCTCCCCCGGCGGCAGGGCCGCCACGGCGCGCGGGTCGGCCTGGAGCCGGTCGGGGGTGATGCCGGGCGGCAGCGTCGCGCCGGCGAGGGCGTCGGTGACGCGCGGCCCGAGCTTGTTGGTGAAGATCGTGCCGAAGATGGACACGCCGAAGGACGCGCCGATGGAGCGGAAGAACGTGGCGCCGGAGGTCGCGACGCCCAGGTCCTCGTAGCCGACGGCGTTCTGCACGACGAGCACGAGCACCTGCATCACCAGACCGAGCCCGAGACCGAAGACGAAGAAGTACGCGCTCATCTCGCCGGTGGAGCTGTCCGGGCCGAGCTGGTGGAGCAGGAGCAGCCCGATGGCGGTGACGCCGGTGCCGACGATGGGAAAGACCTTGTAGCGGCCGGTGCGGCTGACGATCTGGCCGGAGCCGGTGGAGGCGATCAGCATGCCGGCCACCATCGGCAGCATGTGCACGCCCGACATGGTCGGCGAGACGCCCTTCACGACCTGGAGGAACGTCGGCAGGTACGTCATCGACCCGAACATCGCGAAGCCCACGACGAAGCCGATGACCGAGCACAGCGTGAACGTGCGGATGCGGAAGAGCTTCAGCGGCAGTACGGGCTCGGCCGCGCGCCGCTCCACCATCACGAACGGCACCAGCAGCACGGCGCCCAGCACGCCGAGGCCGATGATCTGCCAGGACGACCAGGGGAACGTGACCCCGCCGAGCGAGGTCATCAGCACCAGGCAGGTGGCGACGGCGGCGATGAGGAACGTGCCGAGGTAGTCGATGCGGTGCGGGGTGCGGCGGACGGGGATGTGCAGCACCGCGGCGATGACGAGCAGCGCGACGATCCCGATGGGCACGTTGATGTAGAAGACCCAGCGCCAGCTGAGGTGGTCCACGAAGAGCCCGCCGAGCAGCGGCCCGAGCACGCTCGTACCGCCGAAGACCGCGCCGAAGAGCCCCTGGTAGCGGCCGCGGTCGCGGGGCGGCACGATGTCGCCGACGATCGCCATCGACAGCACCATCAGCCCGCCGCCGCCCAGGCCCTGCACGGCGCGGAAGGCGATGAGCTCGCCCATGTTCTGGGCGATGCCGCACAGCACCGAGCCGAGCAGGAAGATGACGATGGCCGTCTGGAAGAGCTTCTTGCGCCCGTACTGGTCGCCGAGCTTGCCCCAGAGCGGGGTGGCGGCGGTCGAGGCGAGCATGTACGCGGTGACCACCCAGGAGAGGTGGTCGAGACCGCCGAGTTCGCTGACGATCGTCGGCAGCGCGGTGGAGACGATCGTCTGGTCGAGTGCCGCCAGCAGCATGCCCAGCAGCAGCGCGCCGATCGCGACCAGGACGGTGCGCCGGGGCTGATCCGCGCCGGGTACGGCCGTGGGGTCCGCTGCGGCCGTGGCGGGGCCCGGGGTGTCGTCCGCCATGGGCTGGCTCCTGAGGTTCGCGGCTCGGGTGCGGCTGCCGGCGCGGGCGTCCCGTACGGACCGCCCGGCGCCCTGGCTCCCATCGTGGGCCGGATCGGTGCGGACGGCCCGCCGGGGTAGGCCATTGGCAGCGCGGCGGCGACCGCGCCGAGCCGGGGGTGCCGGCATTGACCTGGGCTGTTGGCGTTCGGGGCTACTTTTTGTATCGTTGAGAAACAAAGTGGCTCCGCCCGTATTCCCTGACCGGCGGGCGGGGCCGCTTGCCTTTCTCCCGCGCCCTGGAGTCCGCCGATGCCGGCCACCGCCCCCACGACCACGCTGACCGCCCGCGCCCTCCTGCTGGACATGGACGGCACGATCGTCAACTCCGATGCCGTAGTGGAGCGCTGCTGGCGCGGCTGGGCGGCCGAGCAGGGCCTGGACGGCGACGAGGTGATGAAGGTCGTCCACGGCCGCCAGGGCTACGCCACGATGGCCGTCCTCCTCCCGGACCGCCCGATGGAACAGAACCACGCCGACAACCGCCGCATGCTCGCGGCGGAGACCGCCGACGTCTCGGGCGTCGTCCCGATCCCCGGCGCCCCCGCCTTCATGGCGGCCCTCGCCCCCCTCCCCCACGCCCTGGTCACCTCGGCGGACCGCCCCCTGTCCGAGGCCCGCATGACCGCGGCGGGCCTGCCCATGCCGGCGATCCGCGTCACGGCCGAGTCGGTGGGCGCGAGCAAGCCGGACCCGGAAGGCTTCCTCAAGGCCGCGGCGACCCTCGGCTTCGCCCCGGCCGACTGCATCGTCTTCGAGGACTCGGAAGCGGGCATCACGGCGGGCAAGGCAGCCGGCATGCGCGTGATCGGCGTGGGCCCACGAGCGGCCGCCCATGCGCCGGACGTGGCAGTGACGGACCTGACGCAGGTGCGGGTGGAGGCGGCGGGGGACGGCGGGATTGTGCTGCACGTCTCGGGCTGACCTCGGCGGCACAACCGAACGCGCGCCGCCCTTCAGGGGCCCGCTCTCTTACGCCTTTCCGTCGATCGGGTCCAGGAACGTCACTTCGGCCTTCGACACGAACCTCTCGCGTTGTTCGAGGAAGTCCCTGGTGTGCGGTTGCCGTTCATGGGCATCGAACGCCGCTCGATCCCGGTACAGCTCATAGAAGACACGGACGTCGGGCTCGCCCGGCACGCGGTGGTTCACGTGCACCACGGTGCCGTGCTCATGCTCGCGAATCCCGTCCAGGGTGCGACCCACCAACTCGTCGAACCCGTCTGCGGCCTCGGAGTCATGCAGCGTGAAGCGTACGACCAGGCCAAAGCCTGCGATCATGTCCGGCCCTCCCCTCAGGTCGCACCAAGACTTCCAGAACGACGTCCGCCATGGAGGTAGTCGCGGAATCCTCTCTGCCGGCCACCGGATGCGACGCACGCCTGAACCCTCGGCTCACGTCGCCGGAATCAGCCGCCGGCCATCGTGGACCCTTACGTGCGGAGTGTCGTCGCTCAGCGCGTCCAGGAGGCGCACGGCGTACGCCTCCGTCATCGACGAGGCGATCTCTTCCGGGGCCAGCCAGGAGACAGCGGCGGCCTCTTCGGATGGCCGCTCGGCGCCGCCGACAGGGCTGCAGCGGAAGACCAGGGCGACGATGCCGCGCGTCATGTTCTTGTAGACGCCCGTCAGCCGCTGCACGTCGACCTCGATGCCGGTCTCTTCCAGCACTTCCCGGCGAGCACCCTCTTCCGGGGCCTCTTCGATCTCCAGCACCCCACCGGGCAGTTCCCACCGCCCGTTGTCCGCTCGGCGGATGGCCAACATGCGCCCGTCCTCCCGCACGACGGCCCCCGCCACCGAGACGGAGTGGAGCGGCGCGGACCTGCGAGACTGTGCAGCCGTACTCATACGGATGAGCATAAGGAGGGCGGGCAGCTCATGGGGAACGAGGTCTCACGGGACTCGGGCAAACCGCGCTACTTGCAGATCGCGGACGATCTGGTCGAACAGATTCGCCTGGGCGCGCTCGCGCCCGGCACCCAAGTTCCCAGCGAGTCCGACATCATGGAGCGCTATGGGGTCTCCCAGGGGACTGTCCGCAAAGCGATCGCCGAACTGCGCACCGCTGGGCTCGTAGAGACCCACCACGGACGCGGCTCCTACGTGAAGAACCTGCCTCCGGTCCGCAGGAAGTCCTCGGAACGCTTCCGCGGGTCTCACCGCAGGGCAGGCAAGGCTGCCTACCTCGCCGAAGCGGAGCAGGCAGGACACACACCGGACGTGCGCGTCCTCTTCGTGGGGCCGACGGACGCCCCGGCCGATATCGCTGAGCGCCTGGGCATTCCTGCCGGCAAGAAGGTTCTCGCCCGGCGCCGTCGGTACTTCGTCGACGGTACGCCAACCGAGGAAGCGACGTCCTACCTGCCGTGGTCGGTCGCGAAGGACATTCCGGAGCTGTTCGACGAGAACCCTGGCGGAGGCGGCATCTACGCTCGCCTAGAAGAACACGGTCACACGTTCGCCGAGTACGTCGAGACCATCCGCGCACGCCTGGCCACCAAGCAGGAAGTGGCCGCATTGCGGCTGAGCCCCGGGGCTCCGGTGATACATCTCGTCCGGGAAGCGGTGACGGACGGCGGGCTCGTGGTGGAGGTGTGCGACACGCTCATGGCTGCCGACCGCTTCATCCTCGACTACCGGATTCCCGCCCGTGATTGATGGCGTGTCAGTTTAACGAATCAGCCATACGGGAACACTGGACCGCTTGACTCGGAACCAAGGGTTGTACCACGCTCAGCACATGCACTCATGTACATGAGTACATGTGCTGCTCTTCCTCCACCTCGCCATCAGGAGGCCTGATGCACGACCCGACAGATAGCCACCTCTCGAGCGAAGACCGTCACGAGGTCGACCGACAGCCACGGCCTGATCGTTGCGCACAGTGCGACGAGATCAAGGCCAAACGCTATGAGGCGTACCGGCAAGGCGACCTCGGAGCGACCATGGCGATGACCAAGGCGATGGGCAGGCACTGGTGGGCGGCGCACGGTTGAGCCGGGCATGGTCCGGCCGCCCACGAGGAGCTGAGGGAACCCGCCTGCCGTGCCCCCACCCCTGCGAGGGGTGGATGGCATCGGGCGGCGTGCTGATGTGCGGCCGGTGCGGCGTCCGGCGCTTCACGGACTATCGTGCGCTCGGGCCGGCCGTCGAACTGCCCGGAAAGTGGACCTCTACCGGACCCACCGTGGCCGTCACCGGCGCGTCCTGTCTCCACCCACAGGTGTCAGCCCTCGGGAAGCCCACCCATGCGCTTCCCGTGCCCGGCCTCGGCGGCGACTGAGCGCCGGTCACCGCCGAGGCCGTCCTCCCTACCCCCGCGCGAACTCCGCCGCCGTCACACCGAACCGCGCCACCGCCCCATCGGCGCTCCAGCGCCGCAGCCCCGCCTTCTCCAGGACGCGGACGGAGGCGGGGTTCGACAGTTCGACGTCGGCTCGTACGGCGTGGACGCCCGGCGCCGAGAAGGCGTACTCCACGATGGCCCGGGCGGCCTCCGAGGCGTAGCCGAGGCCGCGCCGGGACTCCACGACGCCGTAGCCGAAGCCGACGTCGCCTTCGCTCGGCGGCCAGAACAGGCCGATGGCACCGACCACCAACCCGCTCTCCCGCTCGATGATCTGGCGCTGGCCGTACTCGCCCAGCGCCTCGGGTCGTTCCGCTATGAAACCGGCGATGACACGGTCGCCCTCGGCGGGGAAGTCCTGCGCCCAGTGGGGCAGCCGGGTGTCATCGAGGACGGCGGTGATCTCATCCCGGGGCCATGTCCGCAGCACAAGGCGGCCAGTGGTCAGGTCCGTACCGGTCGGGGAGGAAGTCAGAGAGGAAGTCAGGGAGAAAGAGGAAAACACGCGACACTCCTGGTCGTGTTGGGACGACCGGGCCGCGGTTCCTACGCTCGCGCGGCCCGGACGAGGGCATGCTGACGAAGCGTGGGGCGATCCATGGCCTCATCCTCCCTCTCCCGGCGGCGGTCACGCGCCTCGCACACCTGAGCGCGAGTGGGACACCTGCGCGCGAGACGGATCGAGCCTACCCCGCCACCGCCTCGTACAGGCTGAACCCCGCCAGCGCCAGCATCACCACCGCCGCGATCCTCGTGATCAGCGTCAGCGGTACGAACCGCATCAGCGTGCGCCCGCCCACGATGCCCAGTCCCGCGACCGTCCACAGCGCCAGCACCGCGCCGACGCCGACCGAGAACGGGTCCTCGTAGCGGGCGGCGAGGTTCGCGGTCATGATCTGGGTCAGGTCGCCGAACTCGGCGACGAGGATCAGCATGAAGCCGGCTCCGGAGACCTTCCAGAAGGACTGGTCGGCGGGCTTGCGGATCTCTTCCTCGTCGTCGTCCTTCCTGAAGATCAGCACGGCCGCGCCCGCCAGGAAGAGCAGTCCGACGACGGCCTGCACCAGGCGGTGCGGCAGCAGCGTCAGGACGCTTCCCGCCGCGATCGCCAGCGCGACATGGACGGCGAAGGCGGCGGCGACGCCGGCGAAGACGTAGCTCGCGCGGTAGCGGGTGCCGAGCATCAGGCCCGCGAGGGCGGTCTTGTCCGGGAGCTCTGCCAGGAAGACGACGCCGAAGACCAGGGCGGCGACGGTGAAGCTGAACACGGGTGATCCTCAATCGGTCGGGTGCCGCACCGAGGGACCTGAGAGATCTGCGTGATTCAGGGGTCGCTTCGGCACGGCAGCGTCATGGACACTGCGGCCGAAGGTCTCGCTGGCCCGTCACCTGCGCACGGGCCTCCGGGCGCCGGCCGAGGCGAGCTCGGCAGTATGTCGACGGTCCGGCGAAGAGCTACTCCCCTTCTGCTCCCCTCAGGGTACGTGACCGGCGACGCCACCGCCCGGGCCCCCGCCCGCCGCCGCGTCCCGGTGCAGCACCCCCCGCGCGATCAGCTCCAGCACCACCGCCACCGCCACCACCTGCACGGCTTCCAGCGCCACCAGGACGAACAGCTGCACCGCCCCCGCCAGCACCGGCGACGCCCCGCCCAGCAGCATCCCCACGAACGCCCCCGGCAGCGTGACCAGCCCCACAGTGCGCGTCTGGTCCAGCCCCGGCAGCAGCGCGTCCGAGGCGGCCGGGCGGGCGATCTCCAGCCGGGCCTCCCGGTCGAGGAAGCCGAGCGCCAGGCCCGCCTCCACCTCGCCGTGGCGCGTGCGCAGCTCGTCGAGGGCGCGCCGCCCGGCCAGGACGGTCGCGGTCAGGCTGCCGCCGATGAGGATGCCGGTGACGGGGATGAGGGCGACGCCCTTGAGCGGTACGAGCCCGGTCAGCAGCAGCACCACGACCACGGGCAGCACCCCCGCGCCGATCGGCACCGCCGCCCACCACCAGGTGCGGTTCTCCGTGATGCGGCGCCCGGCGGTCCGCACCGCGATCGCGAACATCAGCAGAAGGAAGCCCAGCAGCAGCGGGACCGCCCGTACGACCCAGCCGATGAGGGCGGAGACGGCTGCCAGCTGAACGGCGGCCCGCAGCCCCGCGACGGCGATCGCGCGGGCGTATCCGCGCGCCTGGGCGTCGGCCAGACGGGCGAAAGCCGCGACGGTCACGGCGGCTACGAGCAGGACGGCGAGCACCACGCCGAGAGTGGTGTTGACCGGCAACAGAGCTGCGGCGGCGAGCACGCGGCCACCCTACGGGCGCGAACTGTGCGCCATGCGCATGCGCCTGGTGGTGCGTCAGGGGTGAACTTCACTTCCGCAACCTCTTGCTTTGACATGAGCGCGTCGCCACTCTGTTACCTGGCGACCACCCCCCGGAAACCGGGCGCCGCGATCCTGGCCACGCTCCGACGGCCGATGACCCCCCACTCCAAGGGAGTTCCCATGTCCGCAATACGCATTCCCGGCGCCCTGCGCGGCGTCTACGCGCGTCGCGCCGCAGCCGTCGGCGGGCTCACCGCCCTCGTCGGCTCGCTCGTGCTCAACGGCCCCGCCGCCCACGCCGCGCCGCCCGCCCCGGCGGACGCCGCGACCGCCCGGACGTACCTGGGACAGCTGACGGTCCAGGCCGAGGGCTCCATGGACGGCTACAGCCGCGCGAAGTTCCCGCACTGGAGCACCCAGTCCGGGGAGTGCAACACCCGCGAGGTCGTCCTCAAGCGCGACGGCGAGGGCGTGGAGCAGAACACCAAGTGCGCCGCCGTCAAGGGCTCCTGGTCCTCCCCGTACGACGGTGCCACCTGGACCGACGCGCAGGACATCGACATCGACCACGTCGTGCCGCTCGCCCAGGCGTGGCGGTCGGGGGCCAGCGCCTGGACCACCTCGCAGCGGCAGGCGTTCGCCAACGACCTGACCCGGCCGCAGCTGATCGCCGTCACCGACCGCGTCAACCAGGCGAAGGGCGACAAGGACCCGGCGCAGTGGATGCCGCCGCTGAACTCCTACGCCTGTACGTACGCGCGGATGTGGGTCACGGTCAAGCACCACTACCAGCTCACCGTCGACCCCGCCGAGAAGACCAAGCTCACCAGCGTCCTCAACGGCTGCTGAAACGATTCGGTAAGCGATCCGAGCAGGGGTTCGGGGAGCGGCTCGGGAAGCGACTCCCGAACCGGAAACTCCGTCCGCCTCCCCGTCGTTCCCCCGTCGTTCCGTACCGTGCGGAACGACGGAGGAGGGGCGGCATGACGGCAGCTCTGCGGCTGGGGCCGCTGTTGCGGTACGTCGACCGGGACACCGGCACGAGCGCCACCGTCTGGGTCGAGGCCGACCGGCCCTGCGAGGCGGAGGTCCGCTGCGCCGACGGCGCGGGCGGCACGGCGCGCACCTGGACGGTCGCCGGGCACCACTACGCCCTGGTGCCGGTGACGGGGCTGCGGCCCGGGAGCGAGACGGCGTACGGGGTGTTCCTGGACGGCGACCGGGTATGGCCGCCACCCGGCTCGCTCTTCCCCGAGAGCACGATCCGCACGCCCGCCCCCGGCACCGATTCCCTGCGCGTCACCTTCGGCTCCTGCCGCTCGGCGGCGCCGCCGCCGGAGGCCGACGGCGGGCCGGGCGACGCGGTCGGACCGGACGCCCTCGACGCGCTCGCGAGCACACTGCTCCGCACGGGCGGCGGAGACCGGGAAGGCGATCCGGGCGGCCAACGCCCGGATGTGCTCATCCTGTTGGGCGACCAGGTCTACGCCGACAGGACCTCCGCCGCGATGCGCCGCTGGATCGCCACCCGCCGCTCCCTCGCCGAACCGCCCGGCGCCCAGGTCGCGGACTACGAGGAATACACCCGCCTGTACTACGAGTCCTGGCTCGACCCGGACGTCCGCTGGCTGCTCTCCACCGTCCCCAGCCTCATGATCTTCGACGACCACGACGTGGTCGACGACTGGAACACGAGCGCGGCCTGGCTGGAGCGGATGCGGGCGACGCCATGGTGGCAGGAGCGGGTCCTGGGCGGCCTGATGTCGTACTGGGTCCATCAGCACCTGGGCAATCTCTCCCCCGCCGAACTGGCCGCCGACAAGCTCTACCAGGCGATCTCGCGGAGCCGGGACGGCACGGAGGCGCTCCGCGAGTTCGCCGTCCGCGCCGACGCCGACCCCGCCGCCGCCCGCTGGAGCTACCGCCGCGACTTCGGGCGCGTACGCCTGCTGATGGTCGACACCCGCACCAGGCGCGTCCTGGAGGAGGGCCGGCGGGCCATGCTCGACGCGGCCGCCCGGGACTGGCTGCGCGACCAGGCGCTGGACGCCCCCGGCTCGTACGACCACCTCCTCATCGGCTCGTCACTGCCCTGGCTCATGCCACCGGCCGTGCACGACACGGAGGCGTGGAACCAGGCCCTGTGCGCCGGGGAGCGCGGGCCGGGCTGGGCGCGCCTGGCGGAGGTCGTGCGCCGACGGGCGGATCTGGAGCACTGGGCGGCCTTCCCGGCGTCGTTCGACGCGCTCACCGCGCTCATCGCGGAGGTCGGCTCCGGACCGGACGCGCCCGCGACGGTCTCCGTGCTGTCGGGGGACGTCCACCACGCGTACGTCGCGGAGGCGACGTGGCCCGCGCCCCAGGCCCGTCCCGTCCGGAGCCGGGTGCTCCAGCTGACCTCCTCGCCGGTGCGCAAGAGCGTCCCCGCCGTGCTGCGGTCGGCCTTCCGCCTCGGCTGGAGCGGGCCCGGGAGACGGCTGGGGCGCGCGCTGGCACGGCACGGGCGGGTGGGCCGCCCGGCGGTCGACTGGCGGCGTACGGGCGGCCCGTGGTTCGGCAACCAGCTGATGACGCTGACCCTGCGGGGACGCTCGGCGCGGCTGCGACTGGACCAGGCGCGCGCGGACGAGGTCATGGCGCGGGTGTACGAGGCGGAGTACGGGCCGGAGGCACGGGGGCTGGAGGGGGAAGGGCAGGGGACGTAGCGGCTGGGGGCGTACGGGCCGCAGGTACGGGGGCGGAAGCGTACGGGCCGGAGGCGTACGGACCTGGTCGCGCGGTGGCGGATTGCGCCCGGAACGCGGGCGGCGCAGCGCGGAATCGGACGAGTCCCCATGATCCGACCGCACCACACACGGACATTCCGGACTGAGGCTCGACAAGCGGCGATCCGACGGCATGATGGGCCGACCCTGTCGCCCGAGCCCCCGGAGATAGCACCGTGGCCGGAGAGCACTACTCCATAGCCGTCGTCGGCGCCGGGCCCCGAGGCACCGGCGTGCTGGAGAGGCTCTGCGCCTCGGCCCCCGAGATCGCCCCGGGCGACCGGCTGACCGTCCATGTGATCGACCCCTTCCCGCCGGGCCCCGGCGCGGTGTGGCGGACCGACCAGCCGGCGGAACTGCTGATGAACACCGTTGCCTCGCAGGTGACGCTGTTCACCGACGAGAGCGTGGAGTGCGCGGGTCCGGTGCGGCCGGGGCCGAGCCTGTCGGAGTGGGCGGACGGAGCGGTGGGACCGGACGACTATCCGACGCGGGCGTTCTACGGGCGCTATCTGGCGTGGGCCTTCCAGCGGGTGCTGCGGACGGCACCGGAGGGCGTGGCGGTGCGGGTGCACCGGGCCCGGGCGGTGGCCCTGGAGGAGGGCGCGGATCACGACCGGACGCGGCCGGGGGCGGCCTCGGGTCACGACCGGACGCCGCTCGGGACTCCCACGCCCATCCCCCGAACACCCCTCCCGACGGCACCCCTCCCACCGCTCGCCCGCACTCCCCTCCAGACGCTCGTCCTCGACGACGGCAGCCGACTCACCCACCTCTCCGCCGTGATCCTCGCCCAAGGGCACCTGCCGACCCTCCCCCGGGCCACGGACGCGCCCCTCGCCGGCCACGCCGCCCGGCACGGCCTCCGCTACGTCCCGCCCGCCAACCCCGCCGACCTCGACCTCGGCGCCGTCGCCCCCGGCGAGCCGGTCCTCCTGCGCGGCCTGGGCCTGAACTTCTTCGACCACCTCGCCCTGTTCACCACCGCACGCGGCGGCACCTTCGCCCCGGCCCCCGACGGCCCCGGCCTCGTCTACCGCCCCTCCGGCCGCGAGCCCCGGCTGTACGCGGGTTCGCGGCGCGGCGTCCCGTACCACGCGCGCGGCGACAACCAGAAGGGCCCGCGCACCCGGCACACCCCGCTGCTGCTGACGCCGGAGGTGATCGACGGCTTCCGCAAGCGCGCCGCGTCCGGTGCGGCGCCGGACTTCCGGGCGGAGGTGTGGCCGCTGGTGGCGGCGGAGGTCGAGACGGTCTACTACGAGACGCTGCTCGGCTCCCCGCCGGGTTTCCGCGACCGCTTCCTCGCCGCCGTGCCGACGCCCGGCCGCACCGCGGCGGTCCTGGCGGAGGCCGGGGTCGCGGAGGCGGACCGCTGGGACTGGGCGATGGTGGCCCGCCCGTACGGCGAGCGGTCGTTCGCGGGGCCGGCGGAGTTCCGGGCCTGGCTGCTGGAGCACCTGCGCCGCGACGCGGACGCCGCCCGGCTCGGCAACGTCCGGGGCCCGGTCAAGGCCGCCCTGGACGTCCTGCGCGACCTGCGCAACGAGCTGCGGCAGGTCGTCGACCACGGCGGCCTGTCCGGCCGGTCGCACCGGGCGGACCTCGACGGCTGGTACACGCCGCTGAACGCCTTCCTGTCGATCGGCCCGCCGCGCCGCCGGATCGAGGAGATGGCCGCGCTCGTCGAGGCGGGGGTCCTGGACGTGCTGGGTCCGGGCCTGGAGGTGGCGCCGGGGTCCTCCGGCGGCGGTCCCGGCTTCGAGGCGCGGTCCCGGACGGTGCCCGGCCCTCCCGTATGCGTGACGACCGTCATAGAGGCGCGCCTTCCCGAGCCGGATGTGCGGCGGACCGGTGACGCACTGCTGGCCGGACTGCTGCGGTCGGGGGCGTGCCGGGTGCACGAGGTGGAGGGTTACGAGACGGGCGGGGTGGATGTGACGTCGAGCCCGTACCGGCTGGTCGACGCCCAAGGGCGAGCGCACGCACGCCGGTTCATGATCGGCGTGCCGACGGAAGGCGTGCACTGGGTGACCGCGGCGGGTGCCCGGCCGGGGGTGAACTCGGTGACGCTCGCCGACGCCGACGCCGTGGCACGGGCGGCTTTGCGTGCATGTTCCAAGGAAATGGCGGGGGAAATCCCTGCGACCTCCGCCCCAAGGAATCAAGAACTTGAACTTGCAAGTATCGATTAGGCGTACCTAACCTGGACCCCTCGTCGTCCCCGTCCCCAACACGAGGAGCCCTTCGCATGCCCCCCACGACCGCTCCCTCCGCCTCGGCTCCCGCCTCCGGCACCGCCGGCGCCACGGCGGCCCAGGCCCCCGCGCTCACCGAGCGGCTCGACGCCGCCCGCCCGTACGTGCTCTCCGCCTTCCGCATCGTGGTCGGCCTGCTGTTCGCCTGCCACGGCGCGGCCTCGCTGTTCGGCGTGCTGGGCGGTGCGCCCGGCAGCAACGGCGGCACCGTCGCGGCGGGCACCTGGCCCGGCTGGTACGCGGCCGCCATCCAGCTCGTCGGCGGCGTCCTCGTCATGCTGGGCATGGGCAGCCGCACAGCGGCCCTGATCTCGTCCGGTTCGATGGCGTACGCGTACTTCGACGTGCACCAGAGCATGGCGCTGTGGCCGATCCAGAACGGCGGCGAGGCTTCCGCGATGTTCTGCTGGGCCTTCCTGCTCCTGGTCTTCACCGGCCCCGGCGCGCTCTCCCTGGACCGCCTCTTCCGTCGCGACCGCTGACCGGCCGCCGGCCGACCGACAGCTGTCCACCGGCCGATCGACGACACCGCGGGGCCGGTACGGCCGGGGCCTCGACGTCACCGTGGGGGCCCGGCCCGGTCGGTTCGAGGCCGGACCCCCATGAACAGGCACGCATCGGACACCCGATTCCGCACGTTTCGCCACGTGATTCGAACAACATCACCGGCCCCCGCCCACATGCCACAGCAGCCCCAGGCGTACGCTGTGCGGTTGTGAAGGCCGCCCCTGCCGCTCCCCTGCGACGTCGCGGCGGGGGACCGTACCGGGAGATCAGGACGTGCTGCAGCAGTTGGGGGCGTTGGCCGACACGCCTTGGATCTACGTGATCGTCGGGCTGTCCGTCCTCCTGGATGTTTTCCTCCCCGTGCTGCCGAGCGGGGTCCTGGTGATCACCGCCGCCACGGCAGCCGCGGGCACCGCCGCCGACGCGGTGGGCGACGCGGCCCGTGGCCACGCCGGCTTCCCCGAGATGTTCGCACTGGTGATGTGCGCGGCGACCGCCTCCGTACTCGGCGACATGGTCGCCTACCGGCTCGCCTGGCGCGGCGGCGACCGCTTCGACCGCGCCATCGCCCGCTCCCGCCGGCTGACCGCGGCCCAGGCCAGGCTCGGCACGGCGCTGCTGCGCGGCGGCGGGCCGCTCGTGGTCGTGGCCCGCTTCGCGCCCGCCGGCCGCTCGGTCGTCAGCCTCGGCGCGGGCGTGATGCACCGCAGGGTGGCGGAATTCCTGCCCTGGTCCGCGCTGGCGGGCCTGACCTGGGCGGCGTACAGCGTGAGCCTGGGCTACTTCGGCGGCCAGTGGCTGGGCGCGAGCTGGCTCGGCACGGCGGTCTCGTTCTTCGCCCTCTTCGCGGCGGGCGTGGGGGCGGCCTACGTCGTGAAGCGCCCCAGGGCGGCGACCGAGGCACCGGCTCAGTAGCTTCCCGTAGCTCCCCTTACGGCGGCGTCCGTACCCACGTCCGAGCCGCGCGTACGACGGCGCACGCCGGGGGCGTACGGGCACCCGTACGCGCGGCCGAGACCCGGGCCAGAGGCACGGTGACGCGCCCTACGAGCGCTGGGCACGGCCGAGAACCCGGTGCCACCGCACAAGGGCCGGGTACGACAAAAGGCCGCAGCCACCGGGCGGGACGCCGTCGCTGGGCAGGACGTCGTCGCGCTCGGTGGCTCCGACCTCCGGACAGGTGAAGCGTGGGGTCACAGCCCTGTCGCGCTCAGAGCTTGGTCAGTTTCGTGTACGGGCCCGGGATCCGCTCCTGTCGGGAGGCGAAGTCCACGAGCACGGCGATGTCGTCCTCGACACCGATGACCCGGCCGAGGCCGTAGCGATCGTGTGTCACACGGTCTCCCACAACGAACCTCTGCACGGGACCGGGGACAGGCGGAGCGTTGAAGGGACTGGTGGGCAGATGCCGTCGGTGCGCTGCTGGCTTCGTCATTGCTCTCAGTATGCGCCCTCGGCGGCCCGGCGGCGCCCCCGAACGGGACGGCGACCCGGTTCCGAGTGGGGGAAACGGGCCGCCGCGATCTTGAACGGAGGGGCTCGACGGTGTGCGTCGAGCCCCTCGCCCAAGATCATTGATCTCCCGGGGACGCTTTCCGCACCCTTTCCACGGACCTATGAACGGATCCGTCCGCGAACGGGTGCGGAACCGGCCCCGCGCCCGCTCAGTGGACCTTGGTGAAGGCGTCCTTGTCGAAGGCCGTCAGACCGTTGGCCCACAGGCTGTTCACACGGCTCTTCTCCGCCGCGTTCGGGTAGGCGTTCTGGCAGGACGTGCCGGGGCCGCCGCCGGACATCAGCTCGCTGCACGGACCCGAGTAGTGGTCCGGCAGGCCAAGCACGTGCCCGGTCTCGTGCGCGGTCACGCGGGTGGAGTTGTACTGCTGGTTCTGCCGGTAGTCGAGGAAGATGTAGCCCCGGCCGTGCCCGTCGGTGCTGGCGTACGAGCCGCGGGAGTCGTTCCCCTCGTAGTAGCGGAAGTCGGCGTTGCTGCCCGCACGCAGCTGGACGTTGCGCACGGAGCTGTTCCAGATCTGCGCGCTGCTCGATATCTGGGATGCGAAGCTGGGCGCTCTGCTGGCGTCGTAGGTCACCGTGACGACCTTCAGACCGGGCGACTTCGCCGCCTTGGCCTGCGCGGACTTCATCACTGCCGCGAAGAACGCCTTGTTGTTCGCCTCCTCGGCCGCCGAGCCGACGTACGACGACGCGGTGTACGAGGAGGAGGTGGCCGCCTGCGGGCCGGCGCCGGTGGAGGCGGCTCCGGCGGGCACGGCGGTCATGGTCGCGGTCGCCAGGCCGAGGCCGAGCGCAGCCGACAGCACCATCGTGGAGCGTTTCATGTGGGGGACTCCATTCGTGCCGAGAACCCTGGGTCGCATGGGTGGGTCGACCGGGGGTCCGTCGGGTGAACTGCTGGTCCCCGAGAGTCTCTGACGAGTAATCAGTGGTGCGGATGATGCCAATTGGCCATAGGACCGTGCAATCGCCTACCCTGCCCCCGGTGTGCCTGGTGTGACCTGCGAGGTGCAGTTATGCTCCCCTCGTGGAGCTTGAGGTCAGGCACCTCCGCGCGCTTTGCGCCATCGCCGACGCCGGGAGTGTGCGGAAGGCCGCGCTGCAACTGGGCATGACCCAGCCGTCGTTGACCACCCAGCTCCGCCGCATAGAAGGCGCCATCGGCGGCCTCCTCTTCACCCGCGGCCAGACCGGCAGCCGCCCCACGCCACTGGGCCACTCCGTACTCTCCCGCGCGCGACCCATAGTCGCGGAGATGACCGCGCTGGTGGCAGCCGCCCGGGAGGCCGCTGCGAACGCGGGCGGCGCACGGCTGCGCGTGGGCAGCGTCGGCAGCCGGGTGGTGACGGGCTGGCTGCGCCGGATCCACGCGCGCTTCCCCGACACGGACATCACCATCCACATCGAGGTTTCGGCGAGCACGCTGCTCCAGCTCCTCGCGACCAATCAGCTGGACGTGGCCTTCGTCCACGAGACGCAGGGGTTCCCCCTGCACACCCCGGCGGGCGTGGAACGCCGCGTCCTCGTCGCCCGGGAACCGCGCTTCGTCGCCCTGGCCGCCGGGCATCCGGCGGCCGGCAGCCCATCGGTCGACCTCGCCGAACTCGCCCACGACCCCTGGATCGTCGACCCGACGGCCGACCACGAATGGGCGGCCCTGCGCCGCGCGTTCACGACCGCCGGCCTCAACCCCCGCCTGGTGCACGTCCGCGACAACACCACGGCCGCGGACCTGGTCGCCTCCGGCGAGGCCGTCCGCCCCTGCCAGCCCACCACGGAACCCACCCCCGGCACCGTCCTCCGCCCCCTGACCGGCACACCCCTCACCGCCGAACTCTCCCTGGCCACCCGCACCGACGCCCTGCCACCCCATGACCTGACATCCCTCTTCACCGACCTGAGCGCCGCCTACCGGGAGGCGGCCACGAAGAACGAGACGTACCGGGAGTGGCTACGGACCCACGGCAGCCCCCTCCTGCTCGGCACGGCGGGCACGGCACGGAGGGCGTGACCCCGACGTGCAAGGAAACGCCGCTGGTCTAGCCTCTCCATATGCGCATCGATGACATTTCCTCCTGGCTCGACGCACATGGCGCGAGTGCGAGCCCGGTAACGATGGCGGCCGAGTTCGACGCGTATCTCTGCACGCTTCCGTGGGCGGGCTGCGGCATCGACTGGGGAGACCTCCCGCACCGCTCGCTCGCGCTGGACGGCGTCTCGGACGACGCGGCGGTGGCATGGGCCCGGCAGACGGCCATGGCCCGGCACGACCACGTACTGCTGATCGATTCGGCGTCCGAGCCGGGAGTGGTGTGCCGCTTCGAGGACGCCGTGCGGGACTTCGAGCTGCTGTCCCACCGCCCGGAGCTGTACATGTGCGGCGTCGACCTCGTGGGCACGGAGGTACGCCCGGCCTTCGACCGGTTCATCGAGCGGCGATCCTTCATGACCTTGAACGCCCGCGTGTGAGTCCGGAAACGCCGAAGACCCCCAGCCATGAACGGCTGGGGGTCTTCGTCACGGTGGGCACAGACGGATTTGAACCGCCGACATCTGCTTTGTAAGTTCGACTTGCGGTCCATCCGGCGCCTGTTCACTGGCTACTGCCTGCGGTCGCCGTGGCCGTGCCGAGTCGCCGTTGTGCGCTGGCATCCGTGCTCGTTGATGTCAGGTGTGGATGTCAGCCCGAGCCTGCTGGCTGTGGGCTCCCCCTAAGTCCCCGCCCAATCCGGCACCATTGCGGCACGGGGGCTTCTTCGGGCCCGTTTCTTCTCCAACCAGGCACGATCACCCTCGTGTCCTGACAGACTCGGTCCAATGATCGGTGTGACTGCTGCCGAAGAGCAGCTCGAGAGCCTCGTATCGTCCCTTCCAGCTGCTGCGGTCGTGGGGGCGATGGCTCTTCTCTTCACGGTCGCTACGTTTTGGTGGCTCAACGCTCGTCTGGGAGCGTTGAAGAGCTGGGAGCCCCAGACATACGCCATGTCACTGGGTAAGGACTACGTGCGTGCACGCCTGCCACTCGTTCTGTATAACACAGGAGCCAGATCGATCGTGGTGTTGGACATGCGGATGAGATTTCTGGATGAACCCGAGGCAATTTGGCCGTTGCGCTGGACCGGCATGTCCGAAGAACTCATGCCCAAATCAACGGACGATGTCGTAGCTCCGGCAGGCTTCGCCATCGGGGGGCGGACAGCAGAACAACGAGTCGTCAGTTTCAGTGTGCCGTCACCAGGCTTCATACCTGAAGTGCGCGAGTACCAGGTGGTAATCGAAGCGGTTCTGGGGCAGCGAAAGCTGCGGCAGCGTGCACTGAGGCGGGACGGCAGGTGGCAGCCGTTTTTGCGCTTCACTCTCCGTTTGGGGATCATGCAGTACTCGGGTTCGTACGGCGCCTACTCAAACTCTCCTTGGGAACTGAAACCTGAAGATCTACGAGCGCCAGACGTCGCGATGGAGCGCCTTGCCCTTCGTCTACGAGAGGAAGCAACTAGGCGGAGAGACTGAGCTGGGTCAAGTGCCTTGCTGATAGCTGCGATGGTTCGCCCTCGTTCGCGCTTGTTCAGCGCCGTTCTCACACAGTTAGGCACTCACTTGTTTCCACTCTGGTCCTCGTGAGGCCTTCCGACCCGTAGCTCAGAGTTGCTGAGCTCAACCCGACTCTGCGGCAAGGTGGGCGTTCCACCAAGCGAGAATCCACCCTGACGCAGCGACCGCCGACCGGTCCTTACACCCCACCCAAAGCTTCATGGCGATCACCTTGCCCTTCTTGAGCCATTCAGAGAGATCGAATGACGTACAGATGGTGGTGGCGGCGATCACGCACATCGCGATGGACACTACGGGCTCGGGAGTCGAGTTCAACTCAGCACCTGTGAAAGCAGCTTATTACACCTAGCCGTCGCCAGACACGGTAGTCCTCCGCTTCAACTCGTCGTTCACTCCGGCGCCCATCCCGCCTGCTGTTGGCCTTCCTTCGTGAGGGCGGCTCCAGGGCTTTGGCCGGTGTCCTGCCCGGTCTGGGGTCGGGCATGGCCAGGGGGCCGTACGCTTGCTGGCAACTCGGGCAGGTTTCACCCCTGCCCGCAATGTGTCCGAGTGGCCCCCTGGTCTTGCTCGACGCGGGACCCGGACCGGGGAGGTGGGTATAAAGCCCTGGAGCCGCCCGGCCCTCCCACCGGCCCGTTTTTGGCCCACCTGTGGGCGCGGACGGCGACGGCGACCGGCCCCAGGGCGGAGACATGAGGGGCCGGGCGGCGGCGACGTCCGGCGCCGCCGCGTTGCGCGGCTCCAGCTCTGCGAGGATCCCGGGTGCTTGCGGCGCAGGTGGTAGGCCGGTCGGCTTCAGTCGTGGGCCTCGGCCACGCCCACGTATCCGGGGCGGGATCCGCGGTGGGCATGCCATGGGGGCGGCTGGGCACGTGCATGGGCAAGTGTGGGCTCGCTGCGTGGGCGACCACACGCAGCGAGCGAAGCGAGCCTTGATGAAGTAGGGAAACTTTGACCGCGCCGGTCGTCTTGCGGCTATGCGCCTGGACTGCTGCCATACCTACGGGGATGACACGGAATCCGGGGGGATGGCGTGAGCGAACTGAAGATCACGATTTCGGAGCATTATGGACCTGATCGGCTCTATGTGACCTTGCCTGGCGGTGTAGTTGTGGCTTGGTTGGACACCGGCACAGGTACGGTCACGATCCGGCGCGAGGAGTACCGCGCCGCCGCCATGGAGATCCTCGGCAAGCACCTTCCGCCGGCGGCTCCGGCACCTCAGGCGACGCCGCTCCCCAAGCTGCCGACACTTCCGCCGCTGACTCGCCATGACGACCTGGCGCTGAACCGCCCCGGCACCGCGATACGGAACAAGCTCAAATCCGAGGGGCCCGGACCCATGGAACGTGCCCTCGACCTGCTGCTGCGGCGCAACAATGAGTGGGACTCATGGCGCACCGGGTTGGCCGGCGAGCGGCGTGTGGGCAAGGAATTGCAGCGTCTGTCGGGTGATGGATGGCGTGTGCTGCACTCCGTGGTTCTTCCGAGGCAAGTGGACATCGACCACCTGCTGATAGGGCCCGGCGGGGTGTTCAGCATCAACACCAAGGCACATCCTGGGAAGGCCGTATGGGTCGGCGACGACTCGGTCACGGTCAACCACGGCAAGCCCCACCCCTACACCCGTAGGAGTCGCTATGAGGCCAAGCGTGTTCAGCGCGTACTGGAGAGTCATAGCGGCTGTGCGGTCGCAGTGGTGCCTGTCCTGGTCTTCGTCGGCATAACCGAGCTGAAACAGGTCCCGACGTTGCTCGATGTCAAGGTCTACCGCGATCGGGAGATCGCAGCACTCGGGCCTGAGACCGGCGTGCTGGACGTACGACAGGTCGAGCGGCTCTACGAGATCGCTCGTCACCGTCAGGTGTGGCTGACTGCCTGAGGAACCGGATGCTCGGCCGCCGCAGACGTTGGTGTCATCTGTGAATGTCAAAGACCCCCAGCCGTGATCGGCTGGGGGTCTTCGCGCTGGTGGGCACAGACGGATTTGAACCGCCGACATCTGCTTTGTAAGAGCAGCGCTCTACCGCTGAGCTATGCGCCCTGGACGAAGAGACAGCCTACATGGCCGGGGGCGGGTGGTCGCAAACCCGGATGGGGGGCTTCCGGATGGTGCGGGGGTTATCCCTACCTCCGAAGCGGTAGAGGGCTACATTCCGTGGCCGGTGATCGCTTCGTAGGGTGATCGGCAGAGCCCGATGCCGTCCTGCCCTACGGAGTCCCCACGTGAATGCCCGCACTCGTTCCGCCGTCCGGCTGCCGCTCGTCGTCGGCGGGGTACTGATCGCCGGGGTGGCGCTGGCCGGGTGCGGCAGCGCCGATGCCGACGGCGCGAAGCCGGAGTACAAGGCGTTTCCGCTGGCCGGGCGGGAGCTGACCGTGGATTCCGACAACTCCTCGATCGAGCTCGTGCCGGGGGACGGCAAGGAGGTGAAGGCGACCCGTTGGTTCGACGGGTGGACGCTGGGCGGGTCGACCGGGGTCTCGTGGGAGATGGACGGGAGCACGCTGAAGCTGCGCGAGCACTGCTCCGGGGTCAGCTCCCAGTGCCAGACGAAGCACCGGATCGAGGTGCCGCGCGGCGTCAAGGTCACCGTCAAGGACGCCAACGGCGGAGTCCGGGCGCGCGGCTTCAAGAGCGACCTGACGGTCGACTCGCGCAACGGGGAGATCCGGATCACCGACTCCGAGGGGGCCCTCGACATATCCACCGACAACGGCAACGTGATCGCCACCGGCACCGGCTCCCGCCAGGTCAAGGCGAAGTCCCACAACGGCAACATCAAGCTGGCACTGAGCCGCGTACCGGACCGGGTGGACGCCTCCGACAAGAACGGCAACATCACCATCGACCTGCCGCGCGGCTCGTACGCCGTCGACGCCGACAGCGACAACGGCACGACCACCGTGGACGTCCCCCGCGACGACGCGAGCGGCCACTCCGTCTCCGGGCGCAACGCGAACGGCAATGTGAAGGTCCGCATCGCGAACTAACCGCCCCGTGTGTTCGTCCTTAACGGTGGGAGAATGGCATCCGGGCCAGGGGCGATCCATCGGGAGAGGGCAAGTGACGGCGACCTTCGCGCAGTCCGTACGACCGGCACGTCGCCGTACCAGCGCTGTGACGGCCCTGGCCACCGCGGTCCGCGACACCGTCACCCTCGCGCTGCTGCCCGTGCCCCTGCTGCTGGCCGTCGCGCCCGCCGCCTTCGCCGGCGGCGGTACGCGCCGCTGGGGCTGGGGCCGCGGCGAGGGGCAGCGGGCGGACGCGCAGGCCGCGAAGGACGCGGCGGCCTCGGCGTTCTACGAGCTGGACACCGCCCAGCGCGACCTGCGGATCTCCATCGAGACCATCACCGCCGTCGACCCCTCGCCCGCCGCCCGCAAGGCGGCCGGCGACTTCGCGGAGCTCGGCCACCGCATCGACCAGGTCTCCCACACCTACATCACCGCCGTCGACTCGCACGACCTCGACCGCGACGACCTCGACGCCGCGGCCGCCGCCCGGGCCCGTACGGACCTGACCAAGGCCAAGGACGAGCTGCTGCGGGTCAAGGCCGACCTGGAGCGGTTCGGGCAGAGCCTCGGACCGCTGCTGGCCACGGCCGAGACCCAGCTGGCCCGGCTCGCGCCCGCCGTGGAGCGCACCCGCCAGGGGCTGCTCGCCGCGACCACCGCGCTCGACGCCGTACGGGCCTCCGGGCTCAAGGCCGACGACCTGGCCGCCCGCCTCGCGGCCCTCGCCCCCGAGCTGACCAAGCTCAACCAGGGCGCCGGACAGCACGGCGTGCAGGAGACCATCCAGCGCGCGGACCGGGTCCTGCGGGAGGCCGAGGCGATCCGCGGTGAGGCCGACGCCCTGCCGCAGAAGGCCGCCGACATCGACAAGCGGCTCGTGTCGCTGCGTACCCGCGCCCAGGCGGTCACCACCCGGGCCTCCGGCGTCGAACCGGTCCTCAGCGAGCTCCGCCGCCGCTACAGCGCCGCGTGCTGGCAGGACCTCCAGCAGGTGCCGGAGGAGGCCGCCCGCGCCGTCGCCCAGGCGGAGGAGAAGCTGCGGGAGGCGCGGACGGCGCGTGACGAGCAGCGCTGGGCGGACGCGCTGGCCCACCTCTCGACCGTACGAGCCCTGCTGAACAGCACCGGCGAGGCCGTCTCCGCCGCCGGAGACCGGCTGCGGAGACTGGACGAGGTCTCCTTCGACCACCAGAAGGAGGTCGACCGCACCCGCTTCGCCATCCGGGACGCCCAGCGGCTCGCGATGGCCGGGCGCAGCACGCCCGACCCCCGCCATGCCCGGCCCCTCGACGACGCCGTGGCCCGCCTCGACCGGGCCGTCGCGGCCCTGGAGGGGCGGCATCCGGATTGGTGGGCGTTCCTCACGGAGGCGGAGGCCGTGCGGCAGGCCGTGGCCCAGGTCGTCCAGGAGATCCGTGAGGAGCGCGGCTCCGGGCAGTGACGGGCGGGTGACGTGGATGGCGCGGATGGCGCCCGGCCGCCGCTGGCTATGCTGCTCTTATGCCTCGCTATGAATACCGCTGCAAAGCGTGCGGTGACACGTTCGAGTTGAGCCGGCCCATGGCTGAGTCCTCGGCGCCCGCGGTGTGCCCTTCCGGGCATGAGGAGACGGTGAAGTTGTTGTCCGCGGTCTCTGTTACGGGGGGCGCGCCGGCGCCGTCCGGTGGTGGCGGTGGCGGGTGCTGTGGGGGTGGCTGCTGCGGCTAGGGGCAAGCGGAGGTCTTTCCTCTACCCGCCCCTTCCCGAACCGGGGCTCCGCCCCGGACCCCGGTCCTCAAGCGCCGGACGGGCTTGATCAGTGGGGACCCGCTACCCCACCCTCCGCGCCACCGTCACCCCGTCCGCCACCGTCAGCATCACCGACTCCATCCGCTTGTCCGCGGCCACATGTGAGTTGAACCGCCGCACATGCGCCGCCGGGCTGCCCTCGGTCGGGGCCAGGACGTCGCCGCTGAAGAGGACGTTGTCGGCGACGATCAGCCCGCCGGGGCGGAGTCGCGGGACGAGTTCCTCCCAGTAGTCGATGTAGCCGTCCTTGTTGGCGTCGAGGAAGGCCAGGTCGATGTGGGGCTCGGCGGCCATGGCACGCAGCGAGTCCAGGGCGGGGGCGATGCGCAGTTCGACGCGGTCGGCGACGCCCGCCTCGGCCCATGCCTCGCGCGCGTAGGCCGTCCACTCCTCCGAGATGTCGAGGGCGATCAGCTTGCCGTCGGCAGGCAGCGCCTGGGCCATGGCCAGGGCCGACAGGCCCGTGAACGTCCCGACCTCCACGATGTGCCGGGCGCCGGTGAGCCGTACGAGGAACGCCAGCAGCGGAGCCTGCTCCTCGGCGACCTGCTTGATCGCGTGACGGGGCAGCGCGGCACGGGTGATGTCCACCAGAGCACGCTGCCCCCGGTCGAGCGGCGGGTTGTGCGCGAGTACGTACGCGTACAGCTCGGGGGTGATCCGAGGGCCCTTGAACTCTGTCATGGACTTCTCCTCAACGGCGGGGAGTTACGGCTCCGAGGAGCCCGGCGACACCCCCCGCAGATTACGCCGTCGCCTCCCCGAACGCCCTCAGGATCTCCTCACCGGCCATGACTCCCCGCGCCGTGAGCGCGGTGACGTGCGGGGCGGTCCAGCCCGCCTCGGCGAGCTCGCCGTGGCCCGGGCGCCAGCCGCGGTCGGCGGCCAGCAGCAGGTCGGCGTCGAGCAACGAGTCACCGGCGGCGAGCACTTCGGTGGCACCGATGCGCCGGGCGACCTCGCCGACCGCCGCGCTCTTGGTGAGCGGACCAGGCACGGCGTAGAGCTTGCGGCCCTGGAGCGACACGGACCAGCCGCGGGCCTCGGCCCACACGGACAGCTCCTTGACCCACTCGTCGGGCAGCAGCGCGCGATCCACGACGAGGTAGGCGAACAGGTCCTCGGCGGTGCGCTCCTTGAGCAGCCACACCGGGTCGGCGGTGCGCACCAGACGCGTACGGACCTCGTCGAGCGTGGCGCACTCGGCGGCCAGCCGGCGCTCCACACCGCGCCGCCAGCCGGGGTCGGACTCGCCGCGTACGAGCAGCTCGCCGCCGTTGGCGCAGATCGCGAACTCCGGTGCGGGGCCGGGCAGCCGGATCCGACCGTACTGCTCACGGGTGCGGGTGGTGGTGGGGACGAACGTGACGTCGCCGGCCAGGGCGGCGAGCGCGGCGGCCGCGGTCTCCGTCATGTACGACAAGGGCTTGTGCCCGTAGACCTCGACGCACAGCAGGCGCGGGGCGTGGGCGTCGGGCATGGTGAGGCCGAGGGCCGCCGCCGAGTAGATGAGCGTGCGGTCGAGGTCGCTGGCGACGAGGTGCGTCACTGGCCCGCCACCGCCTTGCCGTCGGCGCCCGTGGCGCCCCGGGTGTAGCGGGGGTGGATCAGGCCGACGCAGCTGTACGGCAGGCCGTCGACCTCCTCCACCGGCACCCCGCGCTGGGCGGCCAGCAGCCGCACATGGTCGAGGTCCCGGCCGACCCCCCGCTGGGCGAGGATCTTCCACGGAACACGGCGCAGCAGCACGCGCGTGGTCTCGCCCACCCCGGGCTTGACGAGGTTGACGTCGTGGATGCCGTACTCCTCGCTGATGCGCTCGACGGCCGCCCAGCCCTCCCAGGTGGGGGTGCGGTCGGCGGCGGCGAGCTCCTTGACGTCGACGGCGACGTCCTGCTCGACCTCACCGAACCGGGCCACGACCGTGTCGAGCAGGGCACGGGAGACGTCCGCGTCCGCGAGCTCGCGGTAGAACTTGGCGCCGTGGAAGTCGTCCGGGCCCACGAGATCGGCGCGCAGCACCGTGCGGGAGATCAGCCCGGAGACGGTGGAGTTCAGGCACGCCGACGGGATGAGGAAGTCGTCACGGGTGCCATAGGTCCCGACGCAGTGGCCGGGGTCGGCGAGGACGGCCATGCGGGGGTCGAAGCCCTCGAATTCGCGTACGGCGTCGGCCAGTTCACGCGTGATGGCGCCCTTGCCGGTCCAGCCGTCCACGAACACGACGTCGGAGGGGTCGTGGTGGGCGGCCAGCCAGCGCAGGGCCGTGGCGTCGATGCCGCGGCCGCGCACGATGGAGACGGCGTAGTGGGGCAGGTCCAGGCCGTGCGCGTGGCGCGCCCAGCGGCGCATCAGTACGCCGACGGGCGTCCCGGCCCGGGCCAGCGACACCAGCACGGGCCGGGGCGAACGCTCGGCGAGAACGGTCTCCGTCACGACACCGACGGCCCGCGCCATCCGGGAAGCGGAGGTCTCCAGGGCGGCGTGGAAGAGCGCCTGGTAATCGGCGCTCGGCTGATATTCGACCGGCAGCGACTCCGCGTAATGCGCGCCGCCGCTCTGAATGGCCTCCTCGCGCTCCTCGGTGGGTGCCTCCAGGGTGACTCCGGAGAGGTCCTGGAGCAGCCAGCCGACGTCGTCGGGCTCGTAGGAGGAGAACGCGGGGCCGCGGAGCGGTCGGGGCATGGTGCGGGCAACCTCGGGGGTGTAGGACGGGACGACGGCGAGCAGGACGTGCGGGACGTGACCGGCGAGCTGATCCAACAGCCCACCGGGGCTATGCAGTTCGGGGTTGTCACCATGCGAATCCACGACGACCACGACCGCGTCGAATCCGCCACCCACGACGTTGTAGGCGTACCGCGGGCCGGCCCCGTCGTCGGGACGGTCGTGAGCGGGAAAGGCGATGCGCGACCGGATCGCGTAACCGGGATCGTCGACAGGAAGCACGGGCGACCGGGTCGTGGTGGAGAAGAGGACCTCGGCGGCGTCACCGAGGGCGAGCTCCAGGGCTTCGGCGATCCGCAGCGGCGCGTACATCAGCTCCTCGTTGCCGAGGACGAGCACCCGGCCGACACCGCCGGGGAGCGCGTCGAGGACCCGGCGGGCCATGCCGGGCAGGGCGGCCGCCAGCCGCTCCCGGTGCACGGGCAGGAACCCGTGCCGCCCGCCGTCGGGCACCCCACCGGGCCAGCCGAGGTCGATCCGCGCGGGGGCGGCCGACGAAGCACGCCGCACCCCACCCCCCGAGGCCACGGCCTCGGCTTCGTGCTCCGCAACGAGCGCGGCCCCCCGCTCCAGCACCCCGGCCGGCAGCCGCACCGACCCGGAGGCCAGCGCGACCAGGTCCACCCGCGCCCCCAGCTCGGCCGCGAACTCCGTCAGCCGGGCCCGATCGGCGTCGGAGCGCATGTCGACCAGGGCGACGACGACATACCGGTCGCGCGGGAACCTCGCGTGCAGGGCCGAGATCGTGTTCAGGACCGTACGTCCCGTGGAGAACTCGTCGTCGACCAGGACCAGCGGCCCGTCGCCGGACAGCAGCGCGGGATCCTCCGGCAGCAGCAGATGCGAGGTGGCGTGGCTGTGCTCCTCCTCGAAGCCCCCGACGGGCGGCACGCCGGGGACCGATCGCCGGGTGGAGTGCAGATACGGCGCGAGGGCAAGGCCGTCGGCGACCGCGTTGCCCAGCCCGGTGGCGGTCTCCGCGTAGCCGAGGACCACCGCCCGGGCGGAGTCCGCGTCACCGAGCAGCTCCCGCACCCGCGCCCCGAGGCCGGCGCCGATCCCGTACACGTGCGTGGGGCGGCTGGGCACGTGCTTGCCCAGCACATGGGAGACGAGCAGATGCGCGCGCTTGGGATTGCGCCTCAGCGCGAGGCCCAGCAGGCCACGCAGCCGGTCGTCACCCTCCAGCCCCACACCCAACCGATCCGCGACCCACTGCCCGGTCCACACCGGACCGCCGCCCTGCACCACGCCGCCGCCCCCCGTCACGCCGCCCCCCGTCACGCCGTCGCCCCCACACAGGCCGCCAGCAGCTCCACGAAACCCACGTCCTCCCGCGCGACGCCGAACACCTCGGCGCGCAGCATGATCCGCTCGGCCCAGGCCCGGTGCGGCTTCACTTCGTTCATTTTGTTCGTATAGACGGAGCGCAATACTCCGCCGCCGTCGAGTTCGGGCCGCAGGATGTCCTGGGCGTCGCTGTACTCCTCGTGGCTGACGACGGACAGCGCGTGGACGGGGGCGACGTGCGAGGGGTGGATGCAGGTCTTGCCCTGGAGGCCGTTGGCCCGGTCCAGGTGGAGCTCGCGGAGCAGGCCGTCCATGTCGTGCTGGATGAGGGCGGTGCGCAGCGCCTCGGCCGGCCCGGCGAAGGGGCTCCGGCGCAGCTGCGGCTTGAACATCCGCTCGTGCTGGCGGAAGTACTCCCAGACCGGGCCGGTGACGGTGAAGCCGCTGCCGTCCGCGCGGCCGAGGACGTTGACGACGTCGCCGATGACGGAGGCGACGAGCTGGACGTCGTAGGCGGTCATGTCGGGCGCGCGGCGCAGCCCGTACGCGGAGCAGAAGTCCGTGACGCCGAGCCGCAGCGCCAGCACGCGGTCGCGGTACTTGTCGACGGTGCGGGCTATGCCGGCGAGCGTCTCGGTGCGGGTCTCCAGGTGGAGGAGCTCGGGCGATTCGAGGACGGGCATGGCGAAGAGCCGCCGCCCGCAAGCGGCCTCGGCCTCGGCCAGCGCTTCGAGGAAGGGGACGCCGCGCTCCTCGGTGAACTTCGGGAGGACGAAACCGGACAGCAGCCGCCCGGCGGGGCCGAGGCGCCGTACGAGGTCGGTGATCTGGCCGGGTTCGCGGACCCGGATGAACAGCAGCGGCAGGCTCGGCCCGCCCTCGGCGTCGAGCCGGTCGCACTGATCCAATCGGCCGAACTGACGAACGAGGTTCTCCTCGGCGGCCTCGACATCGGCGTCACCGATGGAGTCCTCCAGGCACACCACCATGGACACCAGGCCGCGCTCGGCCTGCTTGACGATGTCCTCGGCGAGGGCCGCCCGGGTGCCGGGGCAGTAGAGGGTGGCGCCGAGGGCGACGGCGAGCGTACGGGCCGGGGATTCGGCGTCGAACGTGCCGGGCTCTCTATGGAACAACCCATTCCGCACCGAGGGTGCAAGGTGTTCGAAATGCCTCATTACTCTCCCCGTGAGCCAGGCCGCCGGCGGACCGTCCAGCCAGAAGCATGGCCGATTATCGTACGTGCGGCGATGGGTCAAGAGTTCCCCAAGTGCATGAAAATCTCATGTCTCGCATGAGTCATACCGGTGACCTCCCCCTGCGTTGTCCGCGGCCCGTCCGGGAGGGCAGGATTGCGGGCATGACGCACGCCATGCTGAAGGGGTCGAACATCCCGCTGGACGCCCGTAACGTACGGGCCGTACTGCGCTGGACCCCGGGCCCGGGCGTCCCCGACGTCGACGCCTCCGCGCTGCTGGTGGGCGACAACGGCCACGTGCGCTCGGACGAGGACTTCGTCTTCTACAACCAGCCCCGCCACCCGTCCGGCGCCGTCCGCCACCTGCCGAAGAAACGGCTGGTCGAGGGGGCTACGGACGCGATCGACGCGGACCTGTCGACGGTGGAGCCGCCGATCGCCCGCGTCGTGCTGGCCGCCTCGGCGGACGGCGGCGACTTCGGGCTCGTACGGGATCTGTGCGTGCTGCTGTACGACATGGCGGCGGGCGGCCCGGGGCAGGCGGGCGAGCCCCTGGCGCGGTTCGAGGTGCAGCCGGAGACGGGCTCGGAGACCGCGATGATCTGCGGCGAGCTGTACCGCCGCGGGGAGGGCTGGAAGTTCCGGGCGCTGGGGCAGGGCTATGCGTCGGGGCTGGTGGGGCTGGCGACGGAGTTCGGGATCTCGGTGGACGAGTCCGAGGGCACCGACCCGACGGCCGCGGCCGAGCCGGCACGGACCTCCGAGCCCGAAGCCGTACACCTCCCGGAGCCGGAACCGGCCACCACACAGCCACCGGCCCAGCAGCCGGCGCAACCACAGCCGCAGCCGGGCTACGGCTATCCCCCGCCGCCCCCGATGCCCCCGGCCGCACCACCGCAGCAGCGGCCACAGCCGGCATACGGCTATCCGCAGCCGTCACCGGAGGCCCCGGCGCAGCCCGCCTACGGCTATCCGCAGCAGCCGGCCTACGGCTACCCGCAGGCGCGCCCGGTGCCGGACCCGGCCTTCCGGCTGCCGCCGCAGGGCCCGCAGTTCCAGCCGAACCGCTAGCGGGCGGACGGGCGGACCCGCAGGGCGCAGCCCGCACGGGCAGCGGGGCGGCGGCAGGCGGGACCGCCCGCCGCCCGGCCCCGTCGGACCCTTGATTCCGACCTTTCGATTCCGACCCCCGATTCAGACCTTCGACGTCTTATAGCCCCGCCCCCACTGCAGCCCCCACCCGTACAGCCGGTCCAGCTCCGCCTGGAAGCCGTAGACGTACTTCATCTCGCGCCGGAGCGTGATCTCGCCCTTGGTGTTCTCCAGCATCACCACCGCGCACGACCGGGCCTCCGGCGCGCGCTCGTGGAGCGGGATCTCGATCCGGGGGCCATTGCCGGGGTAGAGCGTCACCATGGCGTGCGCCCGGTCGAACGCCGGGGTGCCGTCGTAGATGTAGACGAAGATCAGCAGTCGCTTGATCTCTTCGCGGTGGTCCATGTTGACGTAGATGGTCTCGCCCGACCCGGAGCCGAACCGGTCGTCGCCGCTGAGCTGGACGTACGGCGGACTGTTGAGGCTGCCCAGTATGGAACCGAGCGGCTGGACTACGCCTTTCGAGCCGTCCTTGAGCTCGTACATACAGGCGAGGTCCAGGTCGACGTTGACGAAGGCGGGGCCCTGCGCCTGCACCATCTCGGGCCGGAACTTGCGCAGCGGGTGCCGCAGCCCCTCCACGAGCGGGGGCTTCTCGGCGAAGTCGGAGGTCCGCATCCGCCACGAGAGGTTGACGCGGAGGTTTCCGGTGACCGCCCCCTGCTTGGTGAGCGAGAACGTGGGGTGGCGCTTGGTGAGCTCGACCGCGCCGTTCGCGCCGCCGAAGTCGAACTGCTGCTCGCCCGCCCGCCCCCAGTTGCCGAAGAACTTGTCCCAGACCGCCATGGCCATCAACCCCCACCCATTCGAGCTCAAACGCCGCGGGGCGGCCGTGAGGTGACCCTCACGACCGCCCCGCTCAGAGCGTTCCTCAAATGTGCCAGGGTCACACCCCGGAGGAGACCTCGGCCTTCTCGCCGGAGGCGGCGGCCTCGGCGCGGTTGCGCCGCACCGAGGACCAGAAGGACCAGCCGATGAGGGCCACGCCGATGAGGCCGGTGACGATCTCGGGGACCTCGTACCGGATGCTGACCATGAGGATCACGGCCAGCGCGCCGATGGCGTAGTGCGCGCCGTGCTCCAGATAGACGTAGTCGTCCAGGGTCCCCTGGCGGACCAGGTAGACCGTGAGGGACCGTACGTACATGGCGCCGATGCCCAGGCCCAGCGCCATCAGGACGATGTCGTTGGTGATGGCGAAGGCGCCGATGACACCGTCGAAGGAGAAGGACGCGTCGAGGACCTCGAGGTAGAGGAACATGAAGAACGCGGCCTGGCCGGCGAGCACGATGGCCGGCTTCTTCTTGCCGCTCTTCCTGGCCTCTTCCTCGGCCTCGTGCTCACGCTCCTCCTCCTCTTCGAGCTTGTCCTCGAAGTAGCCGGAGAGCCCGCCCACGATCAGGTAGGTGATCAGACCCGCGATGCCGGCGAGCAGCACCGTGGACGCCTTGTCGACGTGCGTGCCGCCGTGCTGGTGCGCCTGCGTCGCGAAGGTCATCGCCGAGACCATCAGGACGATCAGCGAGATGCAGACCGACAGCATGTCGATCTTGCCGAGCTTGGCCAGCGGCCGCTCCAGCCATCCCAGCCACTTGATGTCACGGTCCTCGAAGATGAAGTCGAGGAAGATCATCAGCAGGAACATCCCACCGAAGGCCGCGATGGCCGGGTGGGCGTCCGTCACCAGCTCCTGGTAGTGGTCCTTCTCGTTCAGCGCCAGGTCGACCGCCTCGATGGGGCCGATCTTGGCACTGATCGCCACGATGACCACAGGGAAGACCAGTCGCATACCGAAGACTGCGATCAGGACGCCGACCGTAAGGAAGATTTTCTGCCAAAAGGCATTCATCTTCTTTAGGATTCCGGCATTGACCACGGCATTGTCGAAGGACAGCGAGATCTCGAGGATGGAGAGGATCGCGACGATCCCGAACGCTTCCCACCCCCCGTAGAGCACCGCTGCGGCCAGTCCCAAGGCGGTGACGCCAAAGGACCAGCCGAAGGTTTTCAGAACCACTGGCCACCCAATCGTGTAAGTACGGGTTCCCCCGCGCCGTGCGCGGCTTTACGAAACGTTGACCCCGAAGTCTAGGGCGATGCCGCGCAGTCCTGACGCGTACCCCTGTCCAACGGCCCGGAACTTCCATTCGCCGCCGTACCGGTAGACCTCGCCGAAGATCATCGCCGTCTCGCTGGAGGCGTCCTCGCTGAGGTCGTAGCGGGCGAGCTCGGATCCGTCCGCCTGGTTGAGCACGCGGATGTAGGCGTTGCTGACCTGGCCGAAGCTCTGGCCCCGGGCGTCGGCGTCATGGATGGAGACCGGAAAGACGATCTTGTCGCAGGTCTCCGGCACCTTGGTGAGGTCGACCAGGATCGACTCGTCGTCGCCCTCGCCCTCACCGGTGAGGTTGTCGCCGGTGTGCTCGACGGAGCCCTCGGGGCTCTTGAGGTTGTTGTAGAAGACGAAGTACGCGTCACCGAGCACCCGGCCCGAGGCGCACAGCAGGGCGCTGGCGTCCAGGTCGAAGGGGGCTCCGGTGGTGGAGCGCGCGTCCCAGCCGAGACCGACGGTCACGTTGGTGAGGTTCGGTGCGGCCTTGGAGAGGGAGACATTGCCTCCCTTGGCGAGCGTAACGCCCATGATCTTGCTTCCTCCCCGAATGAAACCCGTGAATGAAACCCGCGGGATCCCGCGAAGGGATCCACCGGCAGGGGCCCGAGGGAAGGTACCCGCCGGAAAGGGGTCCGATGTGCGTCCGGCGCCGCACGCCGGCGCCCCGTGGCCGAAGCCGGGGCGGGCGTGCGGCGCCGGACGCCGCCTTGCGTGTCGGTCAGACGTTGACGCCGAAGTCCTGCGCGATGCCGCGCAGGCCCGAGGCGTAGCCCTGACCGATGGCCCGGAACTTCCACTCCGCCCCATTGCGGTACAGCTCGCCGAAGACCATGGCGGTCTCGGTCGAGGCGTCCTCGCTGAGGTCGTAGCGGGCCAGCTCGGTGTTGTCGGCCTGGTTCACCACGCGGATGTAGGCGTTGCGCACCTGGCCGAAGCTCTGCTGACGGCTCTCGGCCTCGTAGATCGAGACCGGGAAGACGATCTTGTGGACATCGGCGGGCACGCCGGCCAGGTTGACCTTGATGGCCTCGTCGTCACCCTCGCCCTCACCGGTGAGGTTGTCACCGGTGTGCTCGACGGAACCGTCGGGGCTCTTGAGGTTGTTGAAGAAGACGAAGTTCTGGTCGTTGGCGACCTTTCCCTGGTCGTTCGTCAGCAGTGCGCTGGCGTCCAGGTCGAAGTCCGTACCGGTGGTGGTACGGGCGTCCCAGCCAAGACCGACGATGACCGCGGTCAGGTTGGGGGCCGCCTTGGTCAGCGAGACGTTGCCGCCCTTGCTGAGACTGACTCCCACGAGTCCTCCATGATGTTCGAGTTCGAGGGGAAGGGCGAGACCTACGCCCCCGTTGTGCGATGGCATCCGATCAACGTTTGGATCCTAGTGACCGGTTCCCACCGATTACAGGGTTCTTGCGCGCCGATCGGGGCCGGAGTGCGCCGAGAGCTGAATCGGCGCGTTCCGGATCCGGGAAACCCGCGAAAACTGGTTCGAAAACTGTTTCGGCGAGGTATCAGAGCGCCGCGAGCGCCTGGGTGTACTCGTTCAGGTCGCGCGCGTCGGGCAGGCCGTTGACGATCGTCCAGCGCACGACGCCCTCCTTGTCGATGATGAAGGTGCCGCGCACGGCGCAGCCCTTCTCCTCGTCGAAGACGCCGTAGGCGCGGCTGGTCTCGCCGTGCGGCCAGAAGTCGGAGAGCAGCGGGTAGTCCAGGCCCTCCTGCTCGGCGAAGACGCGCAGGGAGAACGGCGCGTCGTTGGAGACCGCCAGCAGCTGCACGTCGTCGTTGACGAACGACGGGAGCTCGTCGCGCAGGGCGCACAGCTCGCCGGTGCACACACCGGTGAAGGCGAAGGGGTAGAAGAGCAGGACGACGTTCTTCTCGCCGCGGAAGTCGGAGAGCCGGACGGTCTCGCCGTGCTGGTTCTTCAGCTCGAAGTCCGGAGCCTTGGTGCCGACCACGATCGCCATGGGTTCGTATCCCTCTCTCGACAGAAGCCGGCCCTGGGTCCCTGTCCCTCCGCGACCCCGGCGACCGGCGGATAGGCGGCCAGTGTGTCACTGCGCCCCCAGGGGGACGCACCGCGCCCCCCGGCAACGGTGTGCCGGGGGGCGCGGTGGGGCTTCGACGCAGGCCGGAGGCCGGCTGCTAGCGCTTCGGAGCGACCATGCGGGTGCCGGTCCAGTCCTTGGCGACGCTGATGCTCTTGGTCTGGCTCAGACCCGCGGTCTGCGACGCCTCGTTGATGTCGCTCGGCTCGATGTAGCCGTCGCGGCCGGTCTTGGGGGTCATCAGCCAGATGTCCCCGCCGTCCTCGAGCATGCCGATGGCGTCCACCAGCGCGTCCGTCAGGTCGCCGTCGTCGTCACGGAACCACAGGACGACGGCATCAGCCACGTCGTCGTAGTCCTCGTCGACGAGGTCCTGGCCGGTGATCTCCTCAATGGCCTCGCGGAGCTCCTGATCGACATCGTCGTCGTAGCCGATCTCCTGGACCACCTGTCCGGGCTGGAAACCCAGCCTGGCGGCAGGGTTGGTCCGCTCCTCCGCGTGGTCCGCGGTCGCGCTCACGGATTGCCTCCTGTCATGTTTCGAGAAAGTCTCTTGTGTTCCCCGCATACGCGAGTCATTGGCCGTAGTCCACACGTGCCGGGCGGATCGCGCAAGTACCCGGCCGTCGAGACCGCCGAAACGGTGACGGATGCGGCGGTCTCGGCGCAACTCCAACCGTCAACCGCTTCCCCGTGGGGTGACGCCGGGTGATTCATGCCACAGCATTCTGCCTCCTTTGCCAACTTGTCCTCGGCGAATACGGCACAGAGGTCCGAACGGCCGTACGCGGACGACCCCCATAGGGGGCGTATGGTTGCGATTTGGCCGCCGTGAGTCGGCCGACCCACGACGCGTTGTCTCGCGGTGCGGTGGTTACCGCCCAGTAGAGATGACGTTTCCGCCGCCGCGGTCCACGATGGGAGCCGGCGCGACATATGAAGAGCAATATCTGACCGCGTGCGCAGCAGCGATTGCGTGCAGAGCACGACACCCGAACAGCGAAGGAACAGCGTGGCTCCCGGATCCGATCGCAACCCGATCATCATTGGCGGCCTTCCCAGCCAGGTCCCGGACTTCGATCCCGAAGAGACCCAGGAGTGGCTCGACTCGCTCGACGCAGCCGTCGATGAGCGAGGCCGGGAACGTGCCCGCTACCTCATGCTTCGCCTGATCGAGCGCGCGCGTGAGAAGCGTGTGGCCGTGCCCGAGATGCGCAGCACGGACTACGTCAACACCATCGCGACCAAGGACGAGCCGTTCTTCCCCGGCAACGAGGAGATCGAGCGCAAGGTCCTGAACGCGACCCGGTGGAACGCCGCCGTGATGGTCTCGCGCGCGCAGCGCCCGGGCATCGGCGTCGGCGGCCACATCGCCACCTTCGCCTCCTCGGCGTCGCTGTACGACGTGGGCTTCAACCACTTCTTCCGCGGCAAGGACGAGGGCGACGGCGGAGACCAGATCTTCTTCCAGGGCCACGCCTCCCCGGGCATCTACGCCCGCGCGTTCCTCCTGGACCGACTCTCCGAGCAGCACCTGGACTCCTTCCGTCAGGAGAAGTCCAAGGCTCCGTACGGCCTGTCCAGCTACCCGCACCCGCGGCTGATGCCGGACTTCTGGGAGTTCCCGACCGTCTCGATGGGCCTCGGCCCCCTCGGCGCGATCTACCAGGCCCGCATGAACCGCTACATGGAGGCGCGCGGCATCGCCGACACCTCCAAGTCGCACGTGTGGGCGTACCTGGGCGACGGCGAGATGGACGAGCCCGAATCGCTCGGCCAGCTGTCGATCGCCGCCCGTGAGGGTCTGGACAACCTCACCTTCGTCGTCAACTGCAACCTGCAGCGCCTCGACGGCCCGGTCCGCGGCAACGGCAAGATCATGCAGGAGCTGGAGTCGCAGTTCCGCGGTGCCGGCTGGAACGTGATCAAGCTGGTCTGGGACCGCTCCTGGGACCCGCTGCTGGCGCAGGACCGCGACGGCATCCTGGTCAACAAGCTCAACAGCACCCCCGACGGTCAGTTCCAGACGTACGCGACCGAGACCGGTTCGTACATCCGTGAGCACTTCTTCGGCGACGACCACCGTCTGCGGAAGATGGTCGAGAACATGTCCGACGACCAGATCCTGCACCTGGGCCGCGGCGGTCACGACCACAAGAAGATCTACGCGGCGTACGCGGCGGCCAAGGCGCACAAGGGCCAGCCGACCGTGATCCTCGCGCAGACGGTCAAGGGCTGGACCCTGGGTCCGAACTTCGAGGGCCGCAACGCGACCCACCAGATGAAGAAGCTGACGGTCGACGACCTCAAGCGCTTCCGTGACCGCCTCCACATCCCGATCGCCGACAAGGAGCTGGAGTCCGGCCTGCCGCCGTACTACCACCCGGGTCGCGACTCGGAGGAGATCCAGTACATGCACGACCGCCGGCAGTCGCTGGGTGGCTATGTGCCGTCCCGCGTCGTGCGGTCGAAGCCGCTGGCCCTGCCGGACGACAAGGTCTACGCGACCGCGAAGAAGGGCTCCGGGCAGCAGTCGATCGCCACGACCATGGCGTTCGTCCGCATCCTGAAGGACCTCATGCGGGACAAGGAGATCGGCAAGCGCTTCGTGCTGATCGCCCCCGACGAGTACCGCACCTTCGGCATGGACGCGTTCTTCCCGTCGGCGAAGATCTACAACCCGCTGGGCCAGCAGTACGAGTCCGTGGACCGCGAGCTGCTGCTCGCGTACAAGGAGTCGCCGACCGGCCAGATGCTGCACGACGGCATTTCCGAGGCGGGCTGCACGGCCTCCCTGATCGCGGCGGGCTCCGCCTACGCGACGCACGGCGAGCCGCTGATCCCGGTCTACGTCTTCTACTCGATGTTCGGTTTCCAGCGCACCGGTGACCAGTTCTGGCAGATGGCGGACCAGCTCTCGCGCGGCTTCGTGCTCGGCGCGACCGCCGGACGCACGACGCTGACCGGTGAGGGCCTCCAGCACGCGGACGGCCACTCCCAGCTGCTGGCGTCCACGAACCCGGGCGTCGTCTCGTACGACCCCGCGTTCGGCTTCGAGATGGCGCACATCGTCAAGGACGGTCTGCGCCGGATGTACGGCGAGAACGCCGAGGACGTCTTCTACTACCTGACCGTCTACAACGAGCCGATCCAGCACCCGGCCGAGCCGGCGGACGTGGACGTCGACGGCATCCTCAAGGGTCTGTACCGCTTCCAGGCGGGCGAGAAGGGTGCCATCCCGGCGCAGATCCTCGCCTCCGGTGTCGCGGTGCCGTGGGCCGTCGAGGCCCAGCGCATCCTCGCCGAGGAGTGGAACGTCAAGGCGGACGTCTGGTCGGCGACCTCCTGGAACGAGCTGCGCCGCGACGCCATCGAGGTGGAGGAGCACAACCTCCTGCACCCGGAGGAGGAGCAGCGCGTCCCGTACGTGACGAAGAAGCTGGCCGCCGCCGAGGGCCCGAAGGTCGCCGTGTCCGACTGGATGCGCGCGGTTCCGGACCAGATCTCGCGCTGGGTGCCGGGCACGTACCAGTCGCTGGGCGCGGACGGCTTCGGCTTCGCGGACACGCGTGGCGCGGCCCGTCGCTTCTTCCACATCGACGCGCAGTCGATCGTCCTCAGCGTGCTCACCGAGCTCGCCAGGGAGGGCAAGGTGGACCGCTCGGCCCTGAAGCAGGCCGTGGACCGCTACCAGCTCCTGGACGTCACGGCGGCCGACCCGGGCGCCGCGGGCGGCGACGCGTAAGCGTCACGCGGTAACCGTGACCGGGCCCCCGGCAGGCATCGCCTGCCGGGGGCCCGGCCGTTTCGTCAGCGCTCCCACACCTTGTACGCCCGTACCGCGTACGGGCTCTCCGGCACCCATGTCCCGGACGGGTAGGTCGCGAACTCGCCCGTCTCCGCGCACGTGGCGCTCTGGTACGTGGTGACCGGGCGCCCGGTGCGATTGGCGAGGGACGCCGCGCTCGTCCCCGCCGGTAACGTCACACAGCTCTCGATGTCGAGCCCCGAGAGCTCACTCGTCACGCGGGCACCCCGGAAGTCGGCCGAAGGCCACACGCACAGCTGTCCGGCCCCGCAGGGGCCGAGCCGCCCGGTGCCGGCCGCACCCGCCGTGGGGGCGGACAGCGCGGCCAGCCCGAGCGTGGCCAAGGCAACCGCGGCAAGACGAATCGCACGCATGAGGATCACTCCCTGTGTCTGTCTGCGTACGCCGCATCCTTGCCGCGATGATCACCGCTGCCAAGAGGGCCCTCGCCGCGCGGCCCTGATAGGGGAAGGGTTCGGCCGTCTCAGACGTGCGCCGCGCCGGCCGCCGCCTCCGCGTTCTCGCCGCGCTTGGTGAACACCGCGAACACCGCCGCGAGCAGGGCGATGACGCCGGCGACGGTGAAGGACAGGCTCATCCCCGACACGAAAGTGTCATGCGCGACGCCGGTGATCGTCTCCGCCGTCTCCGGCGGCGTCTTCGGCGGCACGGGGGCGATGCCGACCGCGACCGCGTCGGACGCCTTGGACATCTGCTCGGGCGGGACGTCCGGCAGGCCGGCGTCGGCCCACTTCCCGGGCAGCACACGGTCGACCCGGGCCGCCATGACCGCGCCCAGCACGGCCGTCCCGAGCGAGCCGCCGACCTGCATGGCGGCCTGCTGGAGGCCGCCGGCCACGCCGGCGTGGCGCAGCGGCGCGTTGCCGACGATGACCTCGGTCGCGCCGACCATGACCGGCGCGAGGCCGAGGCCGAACAGCGCGAACCACACGGACATCGCGAGGGTGCCGGAGTCGGTCTCCAGGGTGGTCATGCCGTAGCAGGCGGCCGCGGCGAAGAGCATGCCGACGACCAGCGGCACCCGTGGGCCGATCCTGGTGATGACCGCGCCCGCCGTGGGCGCGCCGACGATCATCATCCCGGTGAGCGGCAGCAGGTGCATGCCGGCGTCGACCGGGGTCATGCCGTGCACGTTCTGGAGATAGAAGGTGACGAAGAACAGGCCGCCGATGAAGGCGAAGGCCATCAACACCATCAGGACCGTGCCGGCGGTCAGCGGCAGGGAGCGGAAGAGGCTCAGGGGCAGCAGGGGTTCACGGACCCTGGCCTGCCAGAGGGTGAAGAGCGCGAAGGCGACGACCGAGGCGCCGAGGAACAGCAGGGTCCGGCCGTCGCCCCAGCCCCAGGAGGGCGCCTTGATGAGCGCCCACACCAGACAGAACATCGCGGCGGAGAGCAGGACGATGCCGAGGACGTCAAAGGATTTGGAAGTTTGTTCGCCCCGGTGGTCCTTGAGGATGACCAGGCCGAGCGCGAGGGCGAGGACGCCGACCGGCACGTTGATGTAGAAGACGGACTGCCAGTTGACGTGCTCGACGAGCACGCCGCCGAGGATCGGACCGCCGGCGGTCGAGACGCCGATGACCATGCCCCAGATACCGATGGCCATGTTGAGCTTTTCGGCCGGGAACGTGGCCCGCAGCAGGCCGAGCGCGGCCGGCATCAACAGGGCGCCGCACAGGCCCTGGAGCACCCGGAAGCCGACGACCGTCGAGACGCTGCCGGACAGGGCGATGGCACCCGAGGAGGCGGCGAAGCCGGTGGTGCCGATCAGGAAGGTCAGCCGGTGACCGAAGCGGTCGCCCAGCTTGCCGGCGGTGATGAGGGCCACCGCGAGGGCGAGGAGATAGCTGTTGGTGATCCATTGGACGTCGGCGAGCGAGGCGCCCAGGTCCTTCTGGATCGCGGGGTTCGCGATTGCGACGATCGTGCCGTCGAGCGTGACCATCATCACGCCTATCGCGACAGAGAAGAGAGTCAGCCAGGGATGGCCCCGTAAGCCCTTCCGGGGCCCGAGATCCGGCGTCGCGTCGACGACCGTGGTCCGAGACATCATATTTCGAGATTATGGCAGCGTCTGACAATTGACAAACAGGTGCAGGAGTCAGTATCTGTCAAATTCGCTCACGGCTATCCTGATCAGCGAAAATGCGGCAGAGGAGAGGTGGCCCATGCAAGCGATCAAGGACATGAGCCCCCCATCGGCACCCTCCGGGCTGCGCGAGCGCAAGAAGCGCCGCACCCGGGAAACCCTGATCCGCTCGTCCCTGGAGCTGTTCGCGCTCAAGGGCTACGAACGGACCACCGTCGACGAGATCGCCGAGGCCGCGGACGTCTCGCCGCGCACCTTCTTCCGCTACTTCGCGAACAAGGAGGAAGTCGCCCTGGCGGTGCAGGACTCCGTGGAGTCGCACTTCTTCACCGCCCTGCGCGAGCGCCCCGCCGCCGAGTCGCCGCTCACCGCGCTCCGCGTCGCGGTGCTGGCCTCCTGGGACGGCGTCGGCGAGGCCATCGAGTCGGTCGTCCCGCTCGAACTGCACATGCGCACCTACCGGATGATCGAGTCGACCCCGCCGCTGCTCGCCGCCCATCTGCGCCGCCTGTCCGAGCTGGAGGAGCGGCTCGCGCACGAGATCGCCCGGCGCGAGGGCCTGGACGTACGGACCGATCCCCGACCGCACGTCCTGGTCGCGGCGTTCGGCGGAGTGATGCGGGTGACCGGCCGGATCTGGGGCGAGCAGGGCGGCGCCGGCATGGAGGAGCTCCGGCGCATCACCACCCTGTATATGGACCAGCTCGGCCCGGCATTGGCGGAAAACTGGCGCACTTGATCGGGAAAGACCTGAGCACGACCAATTGCCCTCAATCAAACGTGAGATAGCTCACCGTTTTCGCGGACGCAACCAGGTTTCTCCTAATGTGGTTCGCGGTGACTTCTTTCCCGGAGCTCGGCTCCCCCTCCCCCGTTCCCTGGACGACCACGGCCGCCGTGTGGCGCGCGCTGCTCGCGCTGGCCGTGGTGTTCGTCATGCTGGCCACGACCGGCTGGACGGCCGTCAGAAGCCACAAGGCGGTCGGTGACGCGCGGACCACGACGCTCAAGGAATGGCTGCACGGCTCCATAGGAGGCCACCCCCTCCCCTCGCCCACCGCGAGCCCCGACGTCCTGTCCCGGTTCTTCGGCTCGCTCTCCGACACCCAGCGCACCCGTCTCGCGGACCGCTACCCCCTGGTCGTCGGCAACCTCAACGGCGCGCCGGTCACCCTGCGCTATCACGCCAACCGCGTCGCCCTCGACCAGGCCCGTACGGCCGAGAAGCGCCGCACGGGCGAGAGCGGCCTCTCCCCCGTCGGGCAGCGTGAGGCGACCCGCCGCATGCACCGCTTCGCCTCGCTGATGGGCGGCGACCGGCAGATCCTCGCCTTCGACCCCACCGGCGCCGGCCGGGTCGCCGAGGTCGTCGGCGACCTCGACCGGGCCGAGCGGGTCTCCGTCGTCGTCCCCGGCGTCGACACCAACGTCCTGACCTTCGAGAAGACGCAGCGCGCCTACACCGCGCCCGTCGGGATGGCCCACTCGCTGTACGACGCCGAGCGGAAGGCCGCCACCGGCACCCGCACGGCCGTCATCGCCTGGGCCGACTACACCTCCCCCGCCGGCGTCGGCATGGACGCGGCCACCGGCAAGCTCGCCGCCGAGGGCGCGCTGCGGCTGCGCTCCCTGGTGCGGTCCCTGCCCGGCGCCTCGCCCGTCTCGCTGATCTGCCACAGCTACGGCTCGGTGGTGTGCGGCGTCGCCGCCCGCGAGATGTCACCGCGCGTCACCGACGTGGCGGTCGCCGGCAGCCCCGGCATGCGCGCCGAGCACGTCTCCGAGCTGCGTTCCAGCGCCCGGATATGGGCCATGCGCGACCCGGACGACTGGATCCAGGGCGTGCCCCACCTGGAGGTCGGCGGCCTCGGCCACGGCGCGGACCCGGTCTCCGCGGGCTTCGGCGCGCGCGTGCTGTCCGCCAGCGGCGCCCAGGGCCACACCGGCTACTTCGAACCCGGCACCACCAGCCTCGCCAACTTCGCCGGCATCGCCGTCGGCGCCCCCGCGGAGGTCAGCTGCGCGCGGGCCGGCAGCGGCTGCGCGGACGACCTGGCCTAGCGCCCCCGCCCCCGACTCCGGCGTCACCGCCCACCGGGACGCGTCAGTCCGCTTGGACGCGCGTAGCGCGGGGAGGGGACGTGCGGGCCACCGCCGCATACGATGAGCCGCATGGGTGATGTGCTGGCCGGTTTCCACGCCGTCTGGGAGTTCGACACCGACTCCGTGCTCATCCGCTTCGAACGGGGGATCCGCACACCGAAGCTGCTTCAGGCGATCGGTGAGCGGCGCATCCCCTACGAAGCGCTCGCGGCCGTCGAGCAGGTCCCGGGGAAGCGCGGCACGGTGGTGCTGCGTGCTGTCCCCAGACCGGGCGCGGATCCGCTGATGGAGGTGGCCGACGGCCAGCTCAAGGAGGCGAGCGACCCCTACCGCCTGGTGCTGCCCGCCGAGCGCGACGCCCTCGCCGAGTACTACGCCGACGAGATACGCGCCGCGCTGGGCCCGTACGCCTCCCTGCCCGCCGAGCGCCACCTCGTGGCGGCCCCGGCGCCGCCGCCGTCCTTCAAGGCGTACGACGGCAAGGCGTCCTTCGACGGCAGGTCCGTCGCCTTCCGGTGGTTCTGGACGGGCGCGTCCTCCGCCAAGTGGAAGGCCGGCGACCAGCGCTTCGCCGTCGACGAGCTGACGGGCGTCGAATGGCGTTCCCCGGAGATCGCGGGCGGCTATCTGCGGCTCCTGCGGCGCGGCGCGGACGACCGGCGGCCGGGCGAGGCCGACCAGGATCCGGCGGCCGTCGTCTTCGGCATGGGCTACGGCCTCATCCATGAATCGCTGCCCTTCGCGGCGGCGGTCCTGGAAGCGGTGCGCGCCAAGACCCCCGGCCCCTCCGGTCAGGCCGCCGGCCACGTCCCCGCGGCCCGCCCCGACCCGGGCGGCATCGCCGACCGCATCCGTCACCTCGGCGCGCTGCACGACGCGGGGCTGCTGACGGACGATGAGTTCAGCGCGAAGAAGGCGCAGTTGCTGGCGGAGCTGTGATCCGGCGCCGTCGGGGGGGCTGCTACCTGGGTATGACACCTGATCCGGCACTCCAGTGTGACGTCGTGCCTGATCAGGCCGCCTAGCCTGGGACTGTCATGCACCGAGCACACCACGCCTCCCTCCTGTCCCGGCTGTCCCGGCTCGCCCGCGACGTCTGCACGCCCGCGGGACCGCCCGTACCGCTGCTCGGCCAGGCCCGGAGCCGCTTCGCCCGCCGGGTCCCGTACGCCGTGGCCTGGCTGTTCACGGCCATCCTGCTGCCGACGACGGGCATGGGCCTGTCCCAGGACTACGGGCTCCAGTCCGACGTCGCCGTCGTCCTCGGCGTCCTCCAGGCCGGGCCGCTGCTCCTCGCCGTGCGCCGGCCGCTGCTCGCCTGGGCGATCGCCTTCGCCGCGGACGTCGGGGGCGCCCTCGCGCTCATGAGCGTGCCGCTGCCGCAGGACCGCACCTGGCCGTGGACGCCCATGGCGCTGATCGGCCTGCTGCTGCTGATGCTCGCCCTCGGGCTGCGCGAGCGGCGGCACACGCTCGTGGCCGTATGGCTGATGACCGGCGTCGCCGGTTTCGTCTTCCACGCCGTCTCACCCGAGCGCAGTTCGGCGATCTGGGTCACCCTGCTCGTGCTCGGCGGCGCGATGCTGCTGATCGGCGCGGCGTTGCGCGAACGCGGCGACGCCCGGCGGGCATTGGCCGAGCAGGAGACCATCAGCGAGGCCGAACGGGCCCGCCGCACGCTCCTGGAGGAGCGCACCCGGATCGCCCGCGAGCTGCACGACGTCGTCGCCCACCACATGTCGGTGATCACGGTGCAGGCGGACAGCGCCCCGTACCGCGTCGCCGGCCTGCCGCCGGAGGCGCGCGAGGAGTTCGGCACGATCGCGGCCACCGCCCGTGAGTCGCTGACCGAGATGCGGCGGCTGCTGGGCGTGCTGCGCAGCGAGGACGCCTCCGGCGAGGGCGGCGGCTCCGAGCGGGCGCCGCAGCCGGGCGTGGCACGGATCCCGCAGCTGGTCGAGGCGACCGTACGGGCGGGCCTGCCGGTGAAGCTGTCGATGCCGGAACAGCTGCCGGACGCGGTGCCGCAGACGGTGGATCTCTCCGCCTACCGCATCACGCAGGAGGCCCTGGCCAATGTCGTCCGGCACGCCCCGGGCGCGGCGACGCGGGTGTCGGTGACCGTCGGCCCCGACCGCGGGAGCCTGGTGATCCTGGTCGTCAACGCCACCGCCCCGGACGCGGACGCGCCGCCCCTGGAGACCACCGGCACGGGCCACGGCCTGGTCGGCATGCGCGAACGCGTCCGCCTGGTCGGGGGCACCCTCGACACCGGCCCGCTGCCGGAGGGCGGCTTCCGGGTGGCGGCCCGACTGCCGTTCACCCCTGAATCGGAAACAGAAGAGGGAACCTCCACCGCATGACCATCAAGGTGATCATCGTCGACGACCAGGCCATGGTGCGCGCGGGGTTCGCCGCGCTGCTCGCGGCGCAGTCGGACATCGACGTCGTCGGCGACGCCCCGGACGGGCGTCAGGGCGTGGAGGTCAGCCGCCGTACGCATCCGGACGTGGTGCTGATGGACGTCCGCATGCCGGAGATGGACGGCCTGGAGGCCGCCCGTCAGCTCCTCGACCCGCCGCCCGGCGTCGTCCACCGCCCGAAGGTGCTGATGCTCACCACCTTCGACGTCGACGACTACGTCTACGAGGCCCTGCGCGCGGGCGCCTCCGGCTTCCTCCTCAAGGACGCGCCGCCGGCCGACCTGATCTCGGCGGTCCGCGTCGTCGCCGCGGGCGAGGCGCTGCTGGCCCCCTCCGTCACCCGCCGCCTGATCGCCGACTTCGCCAAACAGCGCCCCGCCCCGCGCCGGAAGCCCGCCCTCCGCCTGAACGGCCTGACGCCGCGGGAGACGGAGGTCCTCGAACTCATCGCCAGGGGCCTGTCCAACCAGGAGATCGCGGGTTCGCTGGTGCTGGCCGAGCAGACGGTGAAGACGCACATCGGACGGGTCCTCGCGAAGTTGGGACTGCGGGACCGCGCGCAGGCGGTGATCTTCGCGTACGAGTCGGGGTTGGTGGCGCCGGGGGGCCGGTGACGCTTCCGGGCGGCAACCAGCCCGTCCGGGGGCACCTCCAGCGGTAGCCGGGGGAGTTCGAGGACCGGGTCCGGGGCGGAGCCCCCCGCGCGGCGGAGCCGCACATCGATACAGCGGGAAGGGGCGGGTAGGGGAAAAAGAAACCCCTACTCGCGACCCGCGGACGTGAAGCCCATGTCCGCGTACCGCCCACCCGCGACCTTGCCCGCGATCGGCTCCAGCACCGCCAGCTCCCCCTCCGTCAGAACCAGACGCGTCGCCCCCGTGTTCTCGTCCAGACGAGACCGCTTCCGCGTCCCCGGAATCGGCACGACGGCCAGCCCGTGCACCTGCGCCCGCTGCTGCACCCAGGCCAACGCCACCTGCCCGAGCGTCACCCCACGAGCTTCCGCCACGGCCCGCACCGGCTCCAGCAGCGCCGCGTTCACCGCCGCGTTCTCCCCCGTGAACCGCGGCTGCGTGCGCCGCCAGTCATCGTTCGTCAGCTCCTTCTCCGCGCTCACGAACGAACCCGTCAGGAAGCCGCGGCCGAGGGGCGAGTAGGGCACGAAGGCGACGCCCAGCTCGGCCGCCGCGGCCACCACGCCCTCCTCGACGTCCCGGCTGAACAGCGACCACTCCGACTGCACCGCCGCGATCGGGTGCACGGCGTGCGCCGCGCGCAGCTCGCCCGGCGAGACCTCGCTCAGCCCGAGGTGGCCGACCTTGCCCTCGGCGACGAGCTCCGCCATCGCGCCGACGGTCTCCTCCATCGGTACGTCGAGGTTGCGGCGGTGCATGTAGTAGAGGTCGATGTGGTCGACGCCCAGGCGGCGCAGGCTGCCCTCGACGGACTGGCGTATGTACGCGCGGTCGTTGCGGATCTCCTGGTACGAGGGGTCGTCCTCGCGTCGGACGATGCCGAACTTCGTGGCCAGCGTGATCCGGTCCCGGTTGGCCCGTACGAAGGGCGCGATGAACTCCTCGTTGCGCCCGAAGCCGTAGATGTCGGCGGTGTCGAAGAGGGTGACGCCCAGCGCCAGGGCGTGCTCCAGGGTGGCGCGCGCCTCGGTCTCGTCGGTCGGACCGTAGGCGTGGACCATGCCCATGCAGCCGAGGCCCTGGACACCGACGTGGGGGCCGCCGTTGCCGAGTGCGACGGTGGCGATCGTGTTGTCGTTGTTGCTCATGGTGCGTCAGGCTCCTTCGGGCGCCCGGTTACGGGCGGCGTACATGTCGATCTTGTAGTCGAGGACGTCGAGCGTGCTGCGCAGCTCCGCGATGCGCTTCCGTACGTCGTCGCGGTGCGCGCTCAGCAGCCGCTCGCGCTCGGCGAAGGTGTGGTCGCCCTCCCGCACCAGCTGCGCGTAGCGGACCATGTCGGCCACCGGCATGCCGGTCAGCCGCAGTCTGCCCACCAGGTCCAGCCAGTTCAGGTCGCGGTCGGTGTAGCGGCGCTGACCCGTGTGCGAGCGGTCGACATGGGGCATCAGGCCGATCCGCTCGTACCAGCGCAGGGTGTGCGCGGACATCCCGGTGTACTCGGCGACCTCGCTGATCGTGTAGCGGTCGCGGCCCTCCGGGCGGCTGTACCGCTGCCGGTCGAGCGGAATGCAGGTGGGTACCGTCGTCGGTACACGATCCGTCACGGTCATGCGATTTCCCCCTTGTGCCTTCGCGTCGGTCCCCACGCTAAAGACTTGGAGTGCACTCCAAGCAAGTGAGTTCAGGGGTGAATCCCGCGCCGGGTTAGGCTCCTCGCCATGGAGAGCCTGCGGATGATCGAGAACTGGCCGGTGGAGAACGCCGCGGCGGCAGTGGTGCGCGCCGACGGCACGCGGGCGGGGTCCCACGGACCGACCGCACACCGCTTCCCCCTGGCGTCCGTCACCAAGCCGCTCGCCGCGTACGCCGCGCTCCTCGCCGTCGAGGAGGGCGCGATCGAGCTGGACGAGCCGGCCGGCCCGGCGGGCGCCACGGTCCGGCACCTGCTCGCGCACACGTCCGGGCTCGCCTTCGACGAGCACCGCGTCATGGCCGAGCCGGGCACCCGGCGGCTGTACTCCAACGCCGGCTTCGAGGTCCTCGGCGACCACATCGCCAAGGCGACGGACATCCCCTTCCCCGAGTACCTGCGGCAGGCGGTCCTGGAGCCGCTCGCCATGACGAGCACGGACCTGCCGGGCTCACCGGCCAAGGACGGCGTCTCCACGGTCGACGACCTGGCCCTCTTCGCGGCGGAGCTCCAGGCGCCGCGCCTGCTGTCGCGGGAGACCCTGGCGGAGGCGACGACGGTCGCCTTCCCCGGCCTGACGGGCATCCTCCCGGGCTACGGCCACCAGCGCCCGAACGACTGGGGCCTGGGCTTCGAGATCCGCGACGAGAAGTCCCCCCACTGGACGGGCTCCTCCTCCAGCCCCCGGACGTACGGGCACTTCGGCCAGGCCGGCACGTTCCTGTGGGTGGACCCGGAGGCGGGCATGGCCTGCGTGGCTTTGGCGGACCGCCCGTTCGGGCAGTGGGCGATCGACGCATGGCCCGTGCTGACGGACGCGGTGCTGTCGGAACTGGGCTGATTCAAGCCCGGCCGGCGATTGAGGCCAACGGGGCCCGGGGGGCCGCCCCCGGTTCGGGAAGGGGCGGGCAGGGGAAAAGAAAACCCCGGTCACCCGAACCGCGGCTCCGCATGCATCTCCCAGATGATCAGCTCAGCCCCCGCACCCGCCTCCGCCACAACCCCCTCCGCGTCAAGGACCCGCACCGCGTCCCCCGGCCCCAGCGAGTCCCCGCCGATCCCCACCGCACCCCGCACCACGTGCACGTACACCCACGGCGCATCCGGCAAGGCCACCGCCCCCGCCCCCCGGCGGACATGCAGCACCCCATCCGCCCGAACAAGCGCACACACCACCCCGTCGGACACCCCCCGCAGCACCTCGTACGAAGGCTCACCCCCATAGTCCGAAGGCGTGAGCCACATCTGCACGAACCGCAGCGGCTCACCCCCTTCGTTCCGCTCGGAGTGCCGCACTCCGGACCCCGCGCTGAGCCGGGCCAGATCCCCGGGCCGGACGGTCGTCGTACGGCCGGTCGACGAGTCCTCGTGCGTGAGCTCCCCCTCGATCACCCAGGTGACGATCTCGACGTCACGATGCGGATGCGAAGGGAAGCCGGCGCCCGGGGCGAGCCGCTCCTCGTTGCAGGCCGCGAGCGGCCCGAACCGGACGTTGTCGGGGTCGTAGAAGCCGGAGAAGGAGAACGCGTGCCAGGTCTCGATCCCGGCCGCCGGGTCTCCTCCGCGGAAGCGTTGCCCCGCTCGCTGTACGGCGCGTTGCACGTGCGTCATCGGCCTACGGTAGCCCGGCGGCCCCGCACCGGACGCGGATAAGGCAGGCTTGTCCCGTGCCTGAACCTTCCGCTAACACCCCGCATCCACACAGCGCCACCCTGCGCCGCCTGGAGAAGTCGTCAGGAACTCTGGCCGCCGCCGCCATCGCCCGGATGGACGCCCAGCTGCCGTGGTACCGGGCGATGCCCCCGGAGAACCGCTCCTGGATCGGCCTGGTCGCCCAGGCCGGTATCGCGGCCTTCACCGAGTGGTTCCGGCATCCGGAGACCCCGCAGGCGATCAGTACGGACGTCTTCGGCACGGCCCCGCGGGAGCTGACGCGGGCGATCACTTTGCGCCAGACGGTGGAGATGGTCCGCACCACCATCGAGGTCATGGAGTCGGCGATCGACGAGGTGGCCGCACCCGGCGACGAGTCGGTGCTGCGCGAGGCGCTGCTGGTCTACGCGCGGGAGATCGCCTTCGCCACCGCCCAGGTCTACGCGCAGGCCGCCGAGGCGCGCGGCGCGTGGGACGCCCGGCTGGAGTCGCTGGTGGTCAACGCGGTGCTGTCCGGCGAGGCCGACGAGGGCGCGCTGTCGCGGGCGGCCGCGCTCGGCTGGAACTCGCCGGCGCATGTCTCGGTGGTGCTGGGGACCGCGCCGAACGGGGACAGCGAGCTGACAGTGGAGGCCATCCGGCGGGCCTCGCGCCACGCCAAGCTCCAGGTGCTGACGGGCGTGCTCGGGGACCGGCTGGTGGTGATCGCGGGCGGTTCGGACAATCCGCTGCAGACGGCGAAGGCCCTGATCGGACCGTTCGCGGCCGGTCCCGTGGTGGCCGGTCCGGTGGTGTCCGACCTGCTGGCGGCGACGCGTTCCGCGCAGGCCGCCGCGGCGGGTCTGAAGGCGTGCGCGGCGTGGCCGGACGCACCTCGTCCGGTCCTCGCGGACGATCTTCTTCCGGAGCGTGCGATGGCCGGTGACGTCACCGCGCGTGAGCAGTTGGTGGAGGAGATCTACAGACCGCTGGAGGAAGCGGGCTCGGCTCTGCTGGAGACCTTGAGCGTCTATCTGGAACAGGCCAGTAGCCTGGAAGGCGCGGCTCGGATGCTGTTCGTCCACCCGAACACCGTGAGATACCGCCTCCGACGTGTGACGGACGTCACCGGTTGGTCACCCTCTGATGTGCGTTCGGCGTTCACACTGCGCATCGCGCTCATCCTGGGCCGTCTGGCCGACGCGGAGTCGCCGATCTAGCCTTTTGTCGAACATCAACAATTCCCCTGTCGGTTCTTGGTCCCTGTCCCCACGGGTGGCCGAGGCCGTCCACGAGAGAGAGTGTGAGGGTGCTCGTACTCGTCGCTCCCGGCCAGGGCGCTCAGACGCCCGGCTTCCTGACCCCCTGGCTCGACCTCCCTAGCGTCACCGAACGCCTCACGGAGTGGTCGGCCGCCATCGACCTGGACCTGGTCCACTACGGCACGAACGCCGACGCGGACGAGATCCGCGACACCGCGGTGGCCCAGCCGCTGCTGGTGGCCTCCGCGCTGGTCTCCGCGCGGCAGCTCTTCGCGACGGCCGATGACCTCACCCGCCACGTCGGCGCGGCCGCGGGCCACAGCGTCGGCGAGCTCGCCGCCGCCGCCCTGACCGGGGTGCTGACGGAGCGGGCCGCGCTGGAGCTCGTACGCAAGCGGGGCCTGGCCATGGCCGAGGCCGCGGCGGTCACCGAGACCGGCATGGCGGCGCTGCTGGGCGGTGAGCCCGAGGTCGTCCTGCCGCACCTGGAGAAGCTCGGTCTGACCCCGGCGAACGTCAACGGCGCGGGACAGATCGTGGCGGCGGGGACCGCCGAGCAGCTGGCGGCGCTCGCCGAGGACAAGCCCGAGGGCACCCGCCGGGTGGTCGCGCTGAAGGTCGCGGGCGCGTTCCACACGCACCACATGGCCCCGGCCGTGGCGGCGCTGGAGTCCGCCGTGCGGGAGCTGTCCCCGGCCGACCCGCACACCCGCTACGTCTCCAACAAGGACGGTGCGATCGTCGCCTCTGGCGACGACGTCGTGCGCCGGCTGGTCGGCCAGGTGGCCAACCCGGTCCGCTGGGACCTGTGCATGGAGACGTTCAAGGCGCAGGGCGTCACCGCGATGATCGAGCTCGCCCCGGGCGGCACCCTGGTGGGCCTCGCGAAGCGTGCCCTGCCCGGCGTACGGACTCTCGCGCTCAAGACCCCGGACGACCTCGACGCGGCCCGCGCCCTGGTCGCCGAGTACGCCCCCGACGCCGCGACCCCGGCCGAATAAGGAGCCCCGAGAGCATGACCGCGAAGATCAAGCCCAGCAAGGGCGCCCCCTACGCGCGCATCCTCGGTGTGGGCGGCTACCGCCCCACGCGGGTGGTCCCGAACGAGGAGATCCTCAAGCACATCGACTCGTCCGACGAGTGGATCCGCTCCCGGTCGGGCATCGCCACCCGGCACTGGGCGAGCCCGGACGAGACGGTGTCCGCGATGTCGGTCGAGGCGGCCGGCAAGGCCATCGCCGACGCGGGGATCACCCCCGAGCAGATCGGTGGCGTGATCGTCTCGACGGTGTCGCACTTCAAGCAGACCCCGGCGATCGCCACCGAGATCGCGCACAAGATCGGTGCGGGCAGGCCCGCCGCGTTCGACATCTCCGCTGGCTGCGCGGGCTTCGGTTACGGGCTCACGCTGGCCAAGGGCATGGTCGTCGAGGGATCCGCCGAATACGTGCTGGTCATCGGCGTGGAGCGGCTGTCGGACCTGACGGACCTGGAGGACCGCGCGACGGCCTTCCTGTTCGGCGACGGCGCGGGCGCCGTGGTCGTGGGCCCGTCGAAGGAGCCGGCGATCGGCCCGACCGTGTGGGGCTCGGAGGGCGACAAGTCGCACACCATCAAGCAGACCCACGCCTGGGACGTCTACCGCACCACCCCCGTCCCCGGCGGCGCGGGCCCCGAGGTCCGGCTCTCGGCCGACGAGATCCGTTACCCCGCCATCACCCAGGAGGGCCAGGCGGTCTTCCGCTGGGCCGTCTTCGAGATGGCGAAGGTCGCCCAGCAGGCGCTGGACGACGCCGGGGTCAGCCCGGACGACCTGGACGTCTTCATCCCGCACCAGGCCAATATGCGGATCATCGATTCGATGGTGAAGACCCTCAAGCTGCCGGAGACCGTCACGGTGGCCCGCGATGTGGAGACCACGGGCAACACGTCCGCGGCCTCCATTCCGCTGGCCATGGAGCGGCTTCTGGCCACCGGGGCGGCGAAGAGCGGGGACACCGCCCTCGTCATCGGCTTCGGGGCGGGTCTCGTGTACGCAGCGACGGTCGTTACCCTCCCCTAGGCGAGATCCGCGCGGCCCGGCTCAGGCCGTACGCGCGGGACCCGTCGCACCAACTGTTTCCATACCACGCAGTTCCACCGCACAGAACGAAGGAGCGCCGCTATGGCCGCCACCGCGCAGGAGATCCTCGAGGGTCTCGCCGAGATCGTCAACGAGATCGCCGGTATCCCCGTCGAGGACGTCCAGCTGGACAAGTCCTTCACCGACGACCTCGACGTCGACTCGCTGTCCATGGTCGAGGTCGTCGTCGCCGCCGAAGAGCGCTTCGAGGTCAAGATCCCGGACGAGGACGTCAAGAACCTGAAGACGGTGGGCGACGCCGCCGACTACATCCTCAAGCACCAGGCCTGATCCGAGCGCCTGATCTGAGCGTTTGTCGCCACCCCAGCGGTGGCGGTTCCAGCACCTCTAATCGTGGAGACAGAATCCCTGTGAACCCGACCAATCGCACCGTGGTCGTCACCGGTATCGGCGCAACCACACCGCTGGGTGGCGACAGCGCTTCGACCTGGGAAGGCATGCTCGCCGGCCGTTCCGGCGTCAAGCCCCTGGAGGGCGAGCGCTTCGCCGAGCTGCCGGTCCGTATCGCCGCTCGCGCGGCCGTGGACCCCGAAGACGTACTTCCCCGTCCGCTCACCCGCAAGCTGGACCGGTCGGCGCAGCTCGCGCTGATCGCGGCCCGTGAGGCGTGGGCCGACGCGGGCTACACCGCCAAGGCGGGCGAGGACCCCGCCATCACGCCCGAGCGCCTCGGCACGGTCATCGCCTCCGGCATCGGCGGCGTGACCACCCTGCTCGACCAGTACGACGTGCTCAAGGACAAGGGCGTACGCCGTGTCTCCCCGCACACCGTGCCGATGCTGATGCCCAACAGCCCGTCCGCCAACGTCGGCCTGGAGGTGGGCGCCCAGGCGGGTGTGCACACCCCGGTCAGCGCCTGCGCGTCCGGCGCCGAGGCGATCGGCTACGCCGTCGAGATGATCCGCACCGGCCGTGCCGATGTGGTCGTCGCCGGCGGTACCGAGGCGGCCATCCACCCGCTGCCCATCGTGGCCTTCGCCAACATGATGGCGATGTCGAAGAACAACGACCAGCCGGAGAAGGCGTCCCGCCCGTACGACAAGGACCGGGACGGTTTCGTCCTCGGTGAGGGCGCCGGCGTCGTCATCCTGGAGTCGGCCGAGCACGCCGCCGCGCGCGGTGCCCGGGTCTACTGCGAGGTGCTGGGCCAGGGTCTGTCCGCGGACAGCCACCACATCGCGCAGCCGGAGCCGACCGGCCGCGGCATCGCCGCCGCCCTGCGGAACCTCCTGGACTCCACCGACCTCAAGCCGTCGGAGGTCGTGCACCTCAACGCGCACGCCACCTCCACCCCGCAGGGCGACGCGGCCGAGATCAAGGCGCTGCGCCAGATCCTCGGCGACGACCTCGACCACGTCGCGGTCTCCGCGACCAAGTCGATGACCGGTCACCTGCTGGGCGGCGCCGGAGGCATCGAGACGGTCGCGACCGTCCTCGCCCTGTACCACCGGATGGCTCCTCCGACGATCAACGTCGACGAGCTGGACGAGGACATCGACGCGGACATCGTGCGCGAGGCCCGTCCGCTCCCCGAGGGCTCCATCGCCGCGATCAACAACTCCTTCGGATTCGGCGGCCACAACGTGGTGCTCGCCTTCCGTTCGGTCTGATCCCGCTTTCGCGCGGACGTCGGCCTTCACGATCCCGAGCGGGTCGTGAAGGCCGACGCTTTTGCGTGAGCGGCGCAGATCATAGCCAGGGGACGGAACCCCTGGAACGCTTTGCCCCTCCACAAGGGCGGAAACAGACGGTCATGTCCTTCGGGGCAGTAGCAGGAATGTCCGGAGCGACGTGATGACGCAAGCGAACAACGGGACCTACCAGTCCCAGGGGCACCTCCGTGCACGCCGCGCGAAACGATGGACCATCGTGGTGGCGTCCATAGCCGTGCTCGGGCTGATAACCGCCGGCGTGCTCAACTACCTCAAGATCGGCCCGTTCTCCGACAAGGGGGCGCCCGTCAGCTTCGGCCAGGACCAGGCGGCCGGCAGCGGCGGCGGTCAGGCCGGCGGGGCGAACGGCGCACCGGCCCCGGACTCCAAGGTCCTGATGCCGACCGGGCCCGCCGCCGACTTCAAGAACTCCGAAACCCTCGGCGACGGCACGCACATCGCCGTCACCACGCTGGAGGGCAAGAAGTCCGGCTTCACGGGCAAGGTGTGGGTCTGGGCGCCCAAGGAGTACAAGGACCCGAAGTTCGACAAGCACGGCTTCCCGGTCCTGATCGCACTGCCCGGTGGCCCCGGTTTCCCGAACAACTACTGGATGGGCACCAACCTCAAGCTCCAGTCGTCCATCTCCAAGTGGTACGCCGAGGGCAAGAGCAAGCCGTTCCTGCTGGCCATGCCGATCCTGAACCCCAAGAACAACGGCACCTACTGGGACGGCAGCGACATACCGAACCAGCCGAAGATGGGCACCTGGCTCACCGAGGACGTCCCGGACCTGATGAAGGCCAACTTCCGCACGATCAAGTCGCGCGACGGCTGGGCGTTCATGGGCTCCTCCTCCGGCGGCTTCGCCGGCATGAAGGCCGTCCTGAAGCACCCGGACAAGTTCAAGGCCGCGATAGCCTCCGGCCCGGACTTCTTCCCCGACTCCCCGCTGTGGAAGGGCCACGACAAGGAGCGGGACGAGAACGACCCCAAGCTGCTGGCCAAGGACCTGATCGCCCGCAAGGGCCCCGACGTCTACATCGCCTTCCAGTACGGCACGCGGGAGGACCCCATCACCATCAGCGGGGTCAAGAACTTCGTGGCGCAGTACGGGAACGGCCCCGTGCACACCATGGTCAAGGAGATACCGGGCGGCAAGCACGACGCCGCCACGTACGTCCCGAGCATGGGCCAGGGCCCGATCCAGTTCATCAGCGAGCAGTTGTCGGACCCGGTACCGGCGTCCTGAGCGACCGGGGCCCCTCGCTCAGTCGTCGAAGCTGGCGAAGTACGAGGCGGCCATGTCCTCCCGCCCGTGGCCGCGCTCGGCGGCCCGGCGGAAGCGCTCGGCGCCCGCGGCCGCCACGTCCAGGCGCACCCCGGCCCGCTCCCCCGCCGCGACGATCAGCCGGGCGTCCTTCTCGGCCGTGGCGGTGGCGAAGCTCGGCGGGCTGAAGTCGCCGCCGAGGATGAGCCCCGCCTTGGCCCGCAGATAGCCCATGTCCAGCGGTCCGCCCTCGACGGCGTCCAGGAACCCGGCCGGGTCCACGCCGAGCCCCTTGGCGAGCGCGAGCGCCTCGGCGGTGCCGTGGGTGACGGTGAGCACCCAGCTGTTGATGACGAGCTTGAGCCGGGTGGCGGCCCCACCGGCCGCCTCGTAGGCCACCCAGACCGTACGCCCGCCGATCGCGTCGAACACGGGCGTGAGAGTGGCGCGCACCCCTTCGGGCCCGGCGGCGAGGACGGTGAGCTTCCCCTCCTCGGCCGGCTGCTTCGTCCCCAGCACGGGCGCGTCGACGAGTACGAGGTCGTGCTCGCGGGCGAAGTCGGCGAGATCGTCGAACCCGTCGAGCCCCGCGGTGGTCGACTGCACCCAGACGGTCCCGGCCCGCAGCCCCGGCAGGGCGTCCCGCATCACGTCCAGGGCGGCGGGCCCGTCGTACAGCATGGTGAGCACGACATCGGCGCCCTCGACGGCGTCGGCGGGGCTGTCGGCGACCCGCACACCGTCACCGGCGAGCGGCTCGGCCTTCTCACGACTGCGGTTCCAGGCCCGTACGTCCAGCCCGGCACGAGCGAGATTACGGGCCATGGGGAAGCCCATGATGCCGGTGCCGAGGACGGCTACCGAGGGAGTGTGTTCGGACATGGTCCGACGCTAGACACTGGAGCGCACTTCAACGCAAGAGCGCGCCGGGGAGCCGAATGCAGCCCGTCTGGGGGCACCTCCCAGCGGTAGCTGGGGGAGCTTGAGGACCGGGGCCCGGGGCGGAGCCCCGACACATACCGCGCCCTCACACCACCTGATGCAGCCAACGAACAGGCGCACCCTCACCCGCATAGCGAAACGGCTCCAGCTCGTCATCCCAAGGCTTGCCCAGCAGCTTGGCGAGCTCGGCCTCCAGCACCGTCTCCCCCCGCCCCGCCCGCGCCAGCGCCGCCCGAAGCCGGTCCTCCGGAATGAGGATGTCCCCGTGGATGCCGGTCACCGCGTGGAAGATCCCCAGCTCGGGCGTGGAGCTGTACCGCTCGCCCTCCGCCGTGGAGCACGGCTCGGCCGTGACCTCGAAGCGCAGCAAGTGCCACCCGCGCAGCGCGGACGCGAGCTTGGACGCCGTGCCGGGCTCGCCCTGCCAGGAGAATTCCGCACGCCACGTGCCGGGCGAGGCGGGTTGTCGGATCCAGTCGAGCGTGACGCGCACACCGAGCACGCCCGCGACGGCCCATTCGACGTGCGGGCACAGCGCGCGCGGCGCGGAGTGCACGTAGAGAACTCCACGTGTCGTCACCGGGACCTCCAGTGCGGTTCGAGGTTCGCCTTCCCCAGCGGCCTCGCACCTGTACCGGTCCCGCCTGGGACAGCAGTAGACATTCTGCCCCAATGGCCACGCCCGCACCAGCTCGCGAGGTTACCAACAGTAAACACCATCGGGAGCAAATCTCCTGAAAAGGGACAGGATGTGACGTGTTGTCTTTTCTTCGGCAGTGCCGGAGTGCGAACCGTTGCGGGCCCGACCCGACCGACCCGGAGAAAAAGCTACCGTGCGGCGGCACCCCTCCGGTGACGTACCGTCGGACCCGAACAGATATCACCCGGCCGGATGGGGGAATTCGATGCGGGGCAACGCACAACACACGGTTCGCGGGGCCGTCCGGGTCGCCGTGGCCCTGGCCACGGCGGCTTCGGCGGCCCTGTTCGTGACGGGCTGTGACAACAGCGGAAGCGGTGCCACGGCCGCGAAACCCAGCCACGGCGCCGTCGCCCCCTCACCCTCCCCCACCCCCGCGTGGAACCCCCGCCCGGCCTCGATCGCCTCCCTCGGCGACTCCATCACCCGCGGCTTCGACGCCTGCTCGGTCCTCGCCGACTGCCCCGAGGTCTCCTGGGCCACCGGCACCAAGGTCGACAGCCTCGCCCGCCGACTGCTGGCCTCCCCCCAGACCAGCAGCTGGAACTACGCCCGGACCGGCGCCCGGATGGCGGACCTCCCGGACCAGATGCGCTCGGCGATCGCCCACAAGCCGCAGTTGGTCACCGTCCTGCTCGGCGCCAACGACGCGTGCCGCACGGACGTGGCGCACATGACCCCGGTCGACCGCTTCCGTACGGACTTCGAGACGTCCGTCAAGGAACTGCGCACGTCCCTGCCCAAGTCCCAGATCTACGTGGCCGGCATCCCGGACCTGAAGCGGCTGTGGTCGCAGGGACGGACGAACAGCTACGCCAAGACGGTCTGGAAGATGGGCATCTGCCCGTCCATGCTCCGTGACTCCGACGCCGTGGACGCGGCCTCCGAGGACCGGCGCGCGCAGGTCGACAAGCGGGTCGGGGAGTACAACGCCGTACTGAAGGACGTCTGTCGGCGGGACAAGCTCTGCCGCTACGACGCCTCGGTCAACTCCTTCGGCTTCACCGGCGAGCAGCTGAGCAAGTGGGACTGGTTCCACCCCAGCAAGACCGGCCAGCGGGACCTCGCCGAGATGGCCTACCGGGAGATCACTGCCGCGCGGCCGTCCGCCGCCTGAGCGGCGGCAGCGGTAAGGACGAGGGAGGGGCGGGGCCTGTCAGGTGGCCCCGCCCCGGTCTCGTGGGTCCGTCGCCGGCTCCCGGACCGCCGCCGCGTCGAGTCGTACGGGCGCGGTCAGCCGGCCGTCGGCTATGCGGCGGCCGACCTCGGCGGTGTACGTACCCGGGACGCCCCGCCAGGAGGCGGCGGACTCGTCCCATACGGCGAAGGCGCGGGGGTCCAAGGCGATGACCGCCTCGGCCGTCTCGCCCGGCTCCGCCTCCACGGAGGCGAAACCGGCCAGCCGACGGGCCGGACGCTCGATCCCGCCGCCGTGAGGAGCGGCGAGATAGAGCTGGACCACCTCGCGGCCGAACCGCGCCCCGGTGTTGCGGACGCGGACCGTGGCCCGAACATCAGTACCCTCGCTCCGGATGTCCAGTGCCTCGTACGACCAGTCGGTGTAGCCCAAGCCATGGCCAAAGGCGTAAGCCGGGACCGCCCGCGCCTTCTCCCAGGCACGGTATCCGATGAACACACCTTCCTCATAAGCAAGTTCACCCTCACGTGGGTCAACTTTCGTCACCGGGGCATCCGCGAGACGGGCCGGCCAGGTGGTAGGGAGCCGTCCGCCGGGTTCGGCCACCCCGAGCAGCACGTCCGCGAGCGCGGCCCCCGCCTCCTGCCCCGGGAACCAGCCGAGCAGCACGGCGGCCACATCCCGGCGCCACGGCATCTCCACCGGGCCACCGGAATTCACGACGACCACGGTGCGCGGGTTCACGGCGGCCACACGGGCGACGAGCTCGTCCTGACGGCCGGGCAGGGCCAGGGTGGTGCGGTCGAAGCCCTCGCTCTCGACGCGCTCGGTGGTGGCGACAACCACGACGGCGGCCTCGCAGGAGGCGGCGACGCCCACGGCCTCCTCGATCAGTTCGCCGGGGTCGCGCTCGGGTTCGCGGTGCAGGAGGGAGAAGGCGACGGCGTCGATGGGCAAGTCGGTGGGTTTCGGCAGGGTGTGGGTGAGGCTGACGGTGACGGGCCTGCCCGCGTCGAGGGCGACGGTGCCGCGCGCGACGGGCGAGCCGAGGAACGCCTCGAAGGGGTCGGCGTGGTCGGGGGCCTGCTCGCCGACGAAGAGGACCCGCCCGTCCACGACCAGCCGGAACCCTCCCACGCCCTGCGTCCCGAAGGCGTGCGGCCCGCTCTCGCGGGGAGTGAAGGTGCCGGTGATCTCGACGGTGTGCAGGGCGGCGTGGTCGACACCGTCGGGAAAGTCGCCGACCCACTGGACGGAGCCGCCGGGCATGGGCTGCTCGCCGCCGAGCGTGCGGCCCGCGGCGTCCCGGCAGACGGCGCGGAGCGTGAAGCCGGTACGGGCGGGAACGAGTTCCGCGGTGGGGTCGGCGCCGACGGCGTAGGTGAGGACGTCCTCGGGGAGGGCGGCCCGTAGCCCGTCGAGCGGTGAGATCACCCGGGCGGGAAACACCTGCGCGGAGCCGCCGCCGAGGATACGGGCGTCCCGGGCGGCACCGCCGAGGAGGGCGAGGCGGGTGAGGCGGGCGGGGTCGAGGGGAAGGGCGCTGTCGACGTTCCGTACGAGCGTGAAGGACCGCACGGCGATCTCACGGGCGAGGGCCTCGCCGTCGACGTGCGGCGGCACCCGCTCCACGACGGGCGGGGTTCCGTCGAGCGCGCCGACCCGTGCGGCGAGCAGCAGGACCCTGCGCACGGCGGCGTCGACGGCGGCCTCGGGAACGCCACCCCTTCTGACGGCTTCCGCGAGGGCGGCCCCGTAGACGCCGCGCGGCCCCGGCATCGCGATGTCCAGGCCGCCGAGGAGGGCGCGGGCGGTGTCACGGGCGGCGAGCCAGTCGGAGACGACGACGCCGTCGAAGCCCCACTCGGCGCGCAGGACGCCGTTGAGCAGGCGGTCGTGCTCGGTCATGGTGACGCCGTTGACCTGGTTGTAGGCGGCCATGACGGCCCAGGGCCGGCCGCTCTCGACGATGGCCTCGAAGGGGGCCAGGTAGAGCTCGCGGAGGGCGCGTTCGGGGATGGCGTTGTCGACGGTGAAACGGTCGGTCTCGGCGTCGTTGCCGACGAAGTGCTTCACGGTCGCGGCGACCCCGCCGTCCTGGACGCCCTCTACGTACGCGCTGCCGATGCGCCCCGTGAGGTACGGGTCCTCGCTGTACGCCTCGAAGTGCCGCCCGCCGAGCGGCGACCGGTGGAGGTTGACCGTGGGCGCGAGCAGCACGTGCACGCCCTTGCGGCGCGCCTCCTGCGCGAGAACCCACCCCGCGCGCCGGGCGAGCGCGGGGTCCCAGGTGGCGGCGAGGGCCGTGGGGCTGGGGAGGGTGAGGGACGGGTCGTCGGGGGTCCAGCGGGTGCCTCGGACGCCGACGGGCCCGTCGGACATGACGATCGACCGTAGCCCGATGGCGGGTAAGGCGGGGAGGGACCACATGTCCTGGCCGGACAGCAGCCGGGCCTTGGTGTCGAGGTCGAGGGCTGCGAGGGCGGTCTCGACGGCACGGTGGCGGGAGCGGTTGCCGTCCGGCGTGCTCGGCATGCGGTCCTCCTTGGGCGGACGCCGTTTGGGCGGTGGCCTTGCCCAGGGCGAAGGCCGCTATCGGCTGTCGCGCGCGGAACGCCACTCGGGTGCGAGGACCGACCAGATCTCCGTGTCCTGCCGTACGCCCCGGTAAAGGCTGTTCTCGCGCATGACTCCGTCGCGGCTCATGCCGAGGCGCTTGGCCACGTTGATGCTCGGAGTGTTCTCGGAGGCCACCAGCCACTCCACCCGGTGCATTCCGCGTACCTCGACCGCCCAGTCGACGATCACGCGTACCGCGCGGGTGACCAGACCCCGTCCGGCGGCCGTCGGCTCCAGCCAGCAACCGGCCTCGCAGTTTCCCTCGGCCGCGTCGAAGACCCTGAAGAGGACGCCGCCGACGAGGAGCCCGTCCAGCCAGATGCCGTAGAGCCGGCCGGTGTCGGCGGCGGCCTTGTCGGCGTACGACTGGAGCCAGCGCCGCGCGGAGTCGAGATCGGCCGCGACGTCGGGGAGCCCCACGTACTGGCCGATGTACTCGCGGCCGCGGTCCATGTGGGCGAGGAACTCCTCGGCCTGCCACGGCTCCAGCGGCCGCAGCTCGGCTCCGTCACCCAGCGATATCGCGAACATTTCCCGTCCTCCACAGTGGCCGTGCTCGATCCCTGGATCCTCGCACGGCCATCTGCGCTTCCGGCGTTCAGGCCGGAGGAGGGCTCACATAGTTCCAGGAGTGGTCCGGGAAATTCCCGCAGGGCCACTGGATGACCCTCTCGCCCTGCACCTTGCTCCCACCGGCGACGGCCAGACACTGGCCGCTGTTGCGGTTCTTCAGCCGCATGCCGAGGTTGGTGTACTCGACGTTCCAGTAGTGATCGTTCCAGTCGCCGCAGGGCCACTGGATGACCTGCGTACCGGCCTCCTTGCTACCGCCCGGGAGTGCCAGGCACTGCCCGCCGTTGCCGCTCACTACGTGGTAGGAGTCGTTGCCGGCGGGCTCGATGCGCCAGTAGTGGTCGTTCCACTTCCCGCAGGGCCACTGGATCAGCCCGGTGCCGGGCTGCGTGCTGCCACCGGGGACGGCGAGGCATTGGCCGCTGTTGGCGTTCTGGATCCAGTTGAAGAGGCCGAGGGTGCGCTTGGCGGCTGTGTCCCCGGAGGGGGCGCTCATGGCGGACGCGCCGGTCACTCCTGTGAGACCGAGCAACAGTGTGGTCGCGGCGGCGAGGATTCCGGGCATGCGGAAGCGCGACTTCATGTGTCCTCTTCTCGTCGCTGACGGTTCGCTGCGCGTTGCGGTTCGTTGCGGGGCGCACGTTATTACGCGGGGCGCGTGGGAGTACAGATGGGGTGCGTGGCTGTGCGTGAAGTTGGCGGGAAGAGGTCTCCGTACGGCTGGACGGGGCCGTGCCCGCGGCGGTAGGGGTCAGAGGAGGTGATCGGCTCTGCCGGCCTTGACGCTGCTGAGCAGTGGCAACGCTCCGGTGGGGCAGGAGAATTCGGCTCTGCCGCCCATCCCTTTCGTCTCGCGCCTGCGGCGCAAAGCCGCACCCGGCAGAGCCGAATTCACTGCCCCACCGGCCATAGCCGCCCCACCACCCACCAGACGTCACATGTGGCCGTAAGTCAGCTGTCCCACCGACACACCCCACCCCTATCCTCCTGCGTGATCGACGGCAGACCGGCATACCTCGTTCCGGAACGGCGGCGGCACGCGGTCGTCCGCCGCTCCGACCCAAGGAGAAAGGCCAGCGACAGCCATGGCGCGTTCACCCCAGCACACCCGCATGCGGCGCACCGCCCTCGCGGCAGGCGTGTTCATCGCCTTGACCACGTCCGTCGGCACCGTGACCACCGCATCCGCGCAGACCTCGGCCGAGCCCGCCGCGACGGCGGCTCCGGCCGACTGTCCGAAGTACTACTTCTGCGGCTACTGGGAAGCCAACTTCAAGCGCTTGGCGTTCAAGTTCAAGGACTGCTACGTCCAGGAGATCCCGAACGGCCTGAACAGCGGCGGCTCCTGGTACAACAACCAGTCCGCGGGCACCAAGGCGAAGATGCTCAACAAGCAGCGGGTCGTCATCTACACCACCCCGGGCGCGCCCTCCTCGGACGCGCACGGCAACTGGGCCCCTGTCTGGTACATCGACGCCTGCTGATCGTCCGCAGCACCCTTGGGCCTGATGCCACCTGGCATCAGGCCCCGCCCCCGCCCTACTCCGCGCTGTCCTGCGGCGACCTCAACCCGACCGTCACGATGCCGTCCCAGTCCGTCAGCTCCTCGACCAGGGGATACGCCGGGCCTTTTCCCTCCAGGCTCAGGACGACGCCCGCCTCCTTGCACCGGCCCTTCTCGCGGGTCTCCGGTGCGGGGTCCGGTTCGATGTGGACGTCCGTGACACGGAAGCCGCGCTTCGTGCACAGTTCCAGGACGCGGCCCAGCAGGCCCCTGCGGGTCCGGTAGGACAGGCGCAGTTCGACGCGGTCGCCGGGCACCATGGCCATGCGCCGGGTGATGATGGGGAAGCCGCGGACGACCAGGAAGTGGACGAGTGTCGCGGCCGCGCCCAGCAGGGGCAGGCCGCCGCCGCACGCCATGCCGACCGCGCAGGTCAGCCAGATCGTGGCCGCGGTCGTCAGGCCGCGGACCGCGTCGCGGCGTACGAAGATGAGGCCGCCGCCGATGAAACCGATGCCGGAGACGATCTGCGCGGCCACCCGGGAGGGGTCCTGCTGGGCGTCGGCCAGGCCGCCCACCGCGTGGAAGCCGTGGATCGAGACCTCCATGAACAGTGCGCTGCCCACGCCCACCAGGGTGTGCGTACGCAATCCGGCGCTCTTCTGCTGCAACTCGCGTTCCAGGCCGACCAGCGAGGAGAGCAGCAACGCTATGGCCAACTCGGCGAACTGACGGGCTCCTTGGCCGCTCCCCGGATCGAACAGTGGGGCGGCGACGTACTCGGCTATTCGCATGCGCCAATTGTGGCCTGAAATCTACTGTCAGCAAGGGCAGTTGGCGGCCCCCTACCGCCCATGCCCGCACAGTGGTTTCCTTCCGGCTCATGAGACTCATGAAACCGGCTGAAAGATTCTGGATATCCTTCGGCGCATCGCTTCTCGCGGGCGCCGCCCTGTTCCCCGCGCCCGCCTGGGCCGGCCCCGCCGCGTCGGCCACCCCGCCCACCGCCGGGAAGTCCGCCGGTGCGCCCACCGACCCCACCGTCGAGGAGCAGCGCCTCTCCGGCCCCGTACCCGGCGAGATCCTGCGGCGCAGCGGTTTCGACGACGTCGCCCCCGGTTTCGCCGGTGCCCTGGCCCGTACGCGGACCGTGCCGCAGGCCGAGCGGCTGGCCGCCGCCGAGGGGCGGCGGCTGTGGCGGCGGGCCGTGGACCGGGCGCAGGGCCGGGGGCCCGACGGCGGGGACCTGAGCCGGGACGACGACCGTCCGCTGTACTGGGCGCGGCTGGGCATGACGCGTGCGGTACGGGAGTGGAAGCCCGAATTCGGCCTGTCCGAAAGGCAGCGGGCCGCGCTGATCGCGGCGGTCGAGCGGTCCTCGCGCGGCCAGGACACCATCGAGCTGCCCGCCGGGCAGCGGGTGAAGCGGGTGCTGATCACCGGCTTCGATCCGTTCCAGCTCGACGCCGACGCCCGGCGGTCGAACCCGTCCGGCGCGGCCGCGCTCGCGCTCGACGGTACGACCGTCGAGACGCCCGCCGGGCCGGCGCGCGTGGAGGCCGCCGTGTTCCCCGTGCGCTGGGACGACTTCGCGGAGGGGACCGTGGAGCGGACGCTGCTGCCGCACTTCCGTCCCGGGCCGCGCCGCGTCGATCTCTTCACCACCATCAGCCAGGGGCGCCCGGGCCGTTTCGACGTCGAGCGCACCAATGGCGCCTGGCGCGGCGGCTACCCGGACAACGCGCGGGTCTCCCGCACGGCGACCGTGCCCGTGCCGCCCGGTGTCCCCACCGTCCACCCGCAGCCGCAGTGGACGTCGACCACCCTCCCGTACACCGCGATCACCTCCGCGCGGACGGGCCCGTATCCCGTCCGCGACAACACGGCCGTCACCGAGATCCCGGCGGGTGGCACGGAGCCCGTGGACCGGGCGGACGGGCCGACGCCCGGTTCGACGGCCCGTGAGGGCGGCGGGGGCGACTACCTCTCCAATGAGATCGCCTACCGCGCGACGCTCCTGCGGGACGCGGTGCGCGCGCCGGTGCCGGGCGGTCATCTGCACACGCCGGTGCTGGAGTTCGGCGCCGGCAACGCCGATCCGGCGACGGGCGGGGTCAGCGACCCGGAGTTCGTACGGAACCGGCTGGCGATCACCGCGCAGGTGCGGTCGGTCATCGCGGTGGCCGTGGAGAGCGGTCGGCGGTCATGATGGCCGCATGATCATCTCAGCAGCGCAGTTCACCGCCCGGCCGTGCGACGTGGAGGCCAACGCCGCCCGCATGGCCGGGTTCGTCACCGAGGCCGGCGAGCGGGGCGTCTCGCTCGTCGTCTTCGCCGAGCTCGCCCTCACGGGCTATGAGCTCGACGCGGTCGTCGCCGACCAGGACCGCCTGACCACCGCCCCCGACGACCCCCGGCTGGCGCCCGTCCGGGACGCCTGCCGGGCGGCGGGCGTCGCGGCGGTGGTCAACTGCGCGGGGCGTACGGAGGCGGGGCCGGCGATCAGCTCTTACGTGTACGGGCCGGACGGCGCCCTGCTCACGCGCTACGACAAGCGGCACGTGACGGAGACGGAGCTGGCCGCCGGGTTCGTGGCGGGCACGGAGGACGGCCGGTTCACCCTCGACGGCGTCCGCTTCGGGCTCGCCATCTGCTTCGACGCGCACTTCCCGGAGCTCACGGCGCGGGCCGCCGCCGACGGCTGCCGGGTGCTGCTGGCGAGCTCGCTCTACGGGCGGGGCGGCGGCGCGGCGGAGCGCATGGCGATCTTCCCGGCGCTGGCGAAGGACCACGGGCTGCATGTGCTGCTCGCCAACCATGTGGGGCCGTCCGGCCCGTACGACGCCTGTGGTCTGAGCGCGATATGGGGGCCGGACGGCGCGGTCCTGGCGGAAGGCGCGGAGGCGGAGGCCGGGCTGACGCCGGCCGGCGTCGTCAGCTGACGGTGGCCCCGCCGTCCTCCGCGGGCTGCCGGTCGGGCTCCGCCTCGCCCGTCAGGTCCCGTACGAGCAGCGTCGCGCCCGCGACGGCTCCGGGCATGACGAGCACCGCGACGAACGGCACCAGGAAGAGCAGGGTGAGCGGCACGCCGAAGCCCAGTGCGAGCAGCTTGCGGGAGCGCAGCATCCGCAGCCGCTCGCGCAGCGGGACGCCGCGGCGCTGGAGGGCGACGGCGGTGAGCTCCTCGGTGAGGAAGAAGCCGGAGATGCAGAAGCCGATCGCGGGGATGACGGTCTGCCCGACAACGGGTACGAAGCCGAGCGCGAAGAGGAGGACGCCCCAGAGGGCCACGCGGCACAGCACGGCGAGGCTCTCGCGGGCGGAGATCCACAGTTCGCGCCAGAGCGGCAGTCCGGACTCGGGGGCGGTACCGCCCTCGGAGAGGTCGACCCGTTCGGACAGTTCCTCGTAGAAGGGCTGGCCGACGAGCAGGGTGACGGCGGTGAAGGAGATGAGGGCGAGCAGCAGGCCGCCGCCGAAGAGGAGCGTGGTCAGCACGGCGCGGAAGATGCCGAGCCAGGGCGAGCCCCAGTCGTCGGCGAAGGGCGTGGCCCACTTGATGACGTCGTCCGCGCCTATGACGAGGGCGACCAGGGCGGCGGCGTAGCCGACGAGGGTGAGCAGTCCGGGGAGCAGTCCGAAGCCCCATTGCCGCCGGTTCCGCCCCACCCAGCGTTGGCCTTTGGCCAGGTAGGTCATGCCCGCCATGAGATCTCGCATGGCTGGAAGGGTAGCGTCGGCCGGCCGGGGTGCGGTCGCGGGTCCGCGCGCTGCGCGGCCCCGCGACCCGCTCCTGGGGGCGCCGTCAGTTGACGGTGAGGGTGACCTCGATGTTGCCGCGGGTGGCGTTGGAGTACGGGCAGACCTGGTGGGCCTTCTCGACGAGGGAGAGGGCGGTGTCCTGGTCGACGTTCGGGATGGTCGCCGAGAGGGCGACCTTGAGGCCGAAGCCGCCGTTGGGAAGCTTGCCCAGGCCGACCTCGGCCGTCACGGTCGAGCCGGAGATGTCGGCCTTCTCCTGGCGGGCGACGACACCGAGGGCGCCCTGGAAGCAGGCGCTGTAGCCGGCGGCGAAGAGCTGCTCGGGGTTGGTGCCGGCGCCGCTGCCGCCGAGCTCCTTCGGCGGGTTGACGACGACGTCGAGCTTGCCGTCGTCGCTGGCGACGCGGCCGTCACGGCCGTTCTCGGCGGTGGCGACGGCGGTGTAGAGGACCTCTATGGGCTGTATCGACATGCGAATTCCTTGGGGTGTCGAGGAGGTACGGAGTGGACTGGTGACGGGCGGCGGGCGGGGCGGAGCCCACTACGGCGGAGGGACCGGCCCCGCACCAGCGCGGGCCCGGGGCCGGGGCCGGGCCGGCGGCCCGGATGTCGAGCGCCGGCCGCGAGGCCGTCACGCGTCGAGGGAGACGATCATCTTTCCGGTGTTCTCGCCGCGGAGCATGCCGAGGAACGCGTCGAGGGCGTGGTCGATGCCCTGCACGGCGGTCTCGCGGTACTTCAGCTCGCCCGAGCGGATCCAGGCGCCGACCTCCTGCACGAACTGCTGCTGGAGGTGGCGGTGGTCGGCGACGAGCATGCCCTGGATGCGCAGCCGCTTGCCGATCACGGAGGTGAGGTTGCGCGGGGCGGGGCTGGGCTCGGTCGCGTTGTACTGCGCGATCATGCCGCAGACGGTGACCCGGCCGTGCACGTTGAGGGAGTCGATGGCGGCTTCGAGGTGGTCGCCGCCGACGTTGTCGAAGTAGACGTCGATGCCGTCGGGGGCGGCCTCCCGCAGCTGCTCGATGACGGGCGCCTTCTTGTAGTTGAAGGCGGCGTCGAAGCCGTACTCCTCGACCAGGAGCTTGACCTTCTCGTCGGAGCCCGCGCTGCCGATGACGCGCGAGGCGCCCTTGAGCTTGGCGATCTGGCCGACCTGGCTGCCGACCGCGCCGGCCGCGCCGGAGACGAAGACGGCGTCGCCCTCCTTGAAGGAGGCGACCTCCAGCAGACCGGCGTAGGCGGTCAGGCCCGGCATGCCGAGCACGCCGAGGTAGGTCGACAGCGGGGCGACGGCCTGGTCGACCTTGACGGCGCCCTTGGCGTCGAGCAGCGCGTACTCGCGCCAGCCGAGGCCGTGCAGGACGTGGTCGCCGGGCTGGAAGGCGTCGGAGCGGGAGGAGACGACCTCGCCGACGGCGCCGCCGAGCATGGGCTGGTCGAGCTCGTACGGCGGGAGGTAGGACTTGGCGTCGTTCATCCGGCCGCGCATGTACGGGTCGACCGACAGGTGGATGTTGCGCACCAGGATCTGATCCGCGCCGGGCTCGGGGATCTCCGTCTCGCGCAGCGCGAAGTCCTCGGGCTTCGGCCAGCCGTGCGGGCGGGCGACGAGATGCCATTCACGGCCGGTGGTGGGCGTCACGGACATGGAACGCGGCCTCCTAAAGGTACAGAAAGGTTCAGCAACTGAAACAACCATGCGCCTCGATATTTCATGTTGTCAAGCAACCGGGTAACCTGAAGGCATGGTCCCTCGAACCGATGCTCTGACCCGCGAAGTGGTCGACCTCATCGCGAATGTCGTGTCGCGCTATCACGAGGAGTACGAGGAGGCTGCCGCCAAGCACTCCCTCACCGGAGCCCAGGCGAAGGTGCTGGCCCTGCTGACGCTGGAGCCGATGCCGATGCGCCGGATCGCCCAGCAGCTCAAGTGCGAGCCGTCCAATGTCACCGGCATCGTCGACCGCCTGGAGGCCCGTGGCCTGGTCGAACGCCGCCCGGACGCCGACGACCGCCGCGTGAAGCTCGCGGCGGCCACGACGGACGGCAGGCTCACCGCGGCCCGGCTGCGGGAGTCACTGGGCTTCGCGCGCGAGCCGCTGGCGGGGCTGTCCGCGCAGGAGCGGACGGTGCTGCGCGATCTTCTGCGGCGAATGCTGGGGGATTAGCCCGTCCGGCGCACCCGCCGGCGCACCCACCGGCTCACGCCGGGAGCCTCAGCCCCGCCGCCGTGACCACCGTGCCCAGCCGCGGCATGTCCAGCGTCACCGACGCCCGGTGCTCCTCCGCGGTCAGGGCGCTCATCGCGTCCTCCACGAAGACCAGCTCGTAACCGTGGTCGGCGGCGGCGCGGGCGGTCGACTCCACGCCCAGGTTGGTGGCGATGCCGCCGAGCACGAGCGTCCGTACGCCGCGCTCCCGCAGCCGGGCGTCCAGGTCGGTGCCGTGGAACGCGCCGACGGTCCGCTTGACGATCTCGATGTCGCCCGGCTCGGCGACCCCGGCGAGCAGTCCGCTGCCCGGCGGCTGCTCCGCCGGGCCCGGCCGCTCCACCCGCACGACGACGACCGGCGCGCCCGCCTTGCGGAAGGCCCGCGCCAACTCACCGGCCGTACGGACCACTTCGTCGCCACCGCGCGGCGCGAGGGGCAGCGCGACGATGCGCTCCATGAGGTCGATCAGTACCAGGGCGGTGCGCTGCGGGTCGATTTCCGTCATGACCCGACCGTATCGGGCGCGCCCGGGGCGTGGGAGGCGCGTGGGCCGCCGCGTGGCTGCCGGGAGGTAAAGCTTGCGCGACGGAACGACACGCCCGCTCCGGGCAGTTGGGCCGTGCCGCGGTACGCGATGGGGTGCGGGTGACGGCTGTCCGGTTCCTGTCCTCGCCGCGCCGGGCGTACCGGGCGTGCGCGACGATGGCCCGCATGACTCCAGCGCACCGGCCCGAACCCGAATCCGCTCCCGGCCCCGCCTCCGGCTTCGGGCCGTCGTGGTTCCAGCTCGTCCTGCTGCGGCGGATGGCCGACCACCACCCCGGGCTGGTCGAGGACGCCCTGCGCGAGCTGGGCGTCGACCGGGCGGAGATGCGGGAGGCCAACCGCCGCTGGCAGGCCATGCTGCACTCGTCCCGGCGCCGCGGGGGCCTGGCGCGCTACCGCTCGGTCCTGGGGCCGCCGGGGACCACCGGCGAGCGCCGCGTCGGTGACCTGACCTTCGAGGCTGCGGCCTGGCGGCTGCCGCTCTGGCCGGATCTGCGGTTCGAGGTGCTGGCCGCGCCCGGCGGCGCGGTCTGGAACGAATGGCTGGTCCGGGCGCCCGGCGCCGCCGCCCCCGCGCTGCGTACGGTCGAGGATCTGCGGCCCTGGTCGTGCACGGTCGACGAGGTGGCGCGCGCCTTCGCGCCGGCCCGGCCGATGGAGGGGACGGCGCCCACCCGCTGGCGGCTGGCGTTCACGGCCCCCGACGCGGACGGGGCGCGGGGCGCGTATGTGGCGGAGTTCACGTGGGGGCTGTTCCAGCGCCTGCTTTCCCGGGACCCCTCCCCCTGACGGGGTCGACCGGGCGCGCGTCTCCTCCTTTGGGCGGAGGCGGACTGGCCGTTTACCCGAAGCGGCGGCCCCGGCCGCGTCCCTAGCGTGGGCAGCGCTTCCTGCCCTCCCCGGACGGATACCGATGTCCCGTACGCGCCACTTCTCCGCACTCGCCCTCCTGCTCCTGCCCGCCGCCCTGACGGCCGCCGTGGCGGCCGCCCTGCTGGCCGGCTGCTCGCTGGGCGGCAACGGCAGCTCGGTGGCCAGTGGCACGCCCGCCTCGGCCGAGGAGCCGTACCGGCTCTCCATCCCCTCCATCGGCGTCGACAGCGCCCTGCTGCGCATGGGCAGTGCCGGAGACAAGACCGCGCAGGTGCCGCCGCCGGAGAAGGGCACGACGGCGGGCTGGTACACCGGCGGCGCCAAGCCGGGCATGCCCGGCGCGGCCGTCATCATCGGTCACGACGACAGCCGCGACGACAAGGCCGTCTTCCACGACCTGGCCGAGCTGGAGAAGGGCTCCGTCATCGACATCAAGCGCGGTGACGGCAAGGTCCTGCACTTCGCGGTGACGGAGACGGAGCAGGTCGACAAGAGCGCGTTCCCGACGCGCAAGGTCTACGGACCGACGTCGGAGCGGGCGCTGCGCCTGGTCACGTGCGCGGGCGAGCCGGGCGAGGCGGGGCACCCGCCGCGAAGCCTGATCGTCTACGCGACGCTGCGGAAGTGACCGGGAACGACGAGGCCGGGGGCGATGCCGCGCCCCCGGCCCTGATGCGTCGCGCGAGCCGACCGGTCAGACGAGCTCGGCGGTCAGCGTGATCGTGGTGCCGGTGAGCGCCTGACTGACCGGGCAGTTCTTCTTGGCGTCCTCGGCGGCCGCGGCGAAGCCGTCGGCGTCCAGGCCGGGCACCTGGGCGCGGACGGTGAGGTGGATGCCGGTGATGCCCTCACCCGGCTGGAAGGTGACCTCCGCCTTGGTCTCCAGGCGGGTGGGCGGCGTGCCGGCGCCGGTCAGGCCGTGCGAGAGCGCCATGGAGTAGCAGCTGGAGTGGGCGCCCGCGATCAGCTCCTCGGGGCTGGTCTTGCCGTTGGCCTGCTCGGCGCGGGCCGGCCAGGAGACGGGGTAGTCCCCGATGCCCGACGAGTCGAAGGTGACGGTGCCGCTGCCCTTGAGCAGTTCGCCTTCCCAGACGGTGTGCGCGGTGCGGGTCGTGGCCACGATGGCATCCCTCCACTGAAAGAAATGGTTCATATGAAGATCGGGGGCGGTGTGCGTACCGCCCCCGATCATCGGTCGGTCGTGGCGCCGGGTCCGGTTCCGACACGCTCGGCGCGGGTCAGGCCGAGGGCGAGTTCCAGGCCACGAGCGCGGGTCGCCCGTGTTCGGTGCCGATCCGGCTGACAGTAGCGGTGTCGAGCCGGAAGAGGGCACCGGCCGTGGGCGGCAGTCCGAGTCTGCGGGCCGTCAGCACCCGCAGGAAGTGGGCGTGCGCGACGAGCACCACGTCCGGGCCGTCCGCTTCGCGCAGCCACGGTGCGATCCGGGCCAGCACCCGGTCGGCGCGGGCGCCGACCTGTGCGGCCGTCTCCCCCGGGTGCCCTTCCGGCCCGGGTACGACTCCGTCGTCCCACAGATACCAGTCGGGGCGGGTGCGGTGGATCTCGGCGGTGGCTATGCCCTCATAGCCGCCGTAGTCCCATTCCCGCAGGTCCGGGTCGGTCTCCGGGCCCAGCCCGGCCAGCTCGGCGGTGCGCAGCGCGCGCTTCAGCGGGCTGGCCAGCACATGGCCGATCAGGCGGTCCGCAAGGAGCGGCCGCAGCGCTTCCGCCTGCTGCTCACCTTGCTCGGTGAGGGGGATGTCGGTGAGTCCCGTGTGGCGCCCGGTGCGGCTCCATTCGGTCTCGCCGTGCCGGATCAGCAGCAGCTCACTCACCGGCGGGCTTCTCCGCGCCCTGGTCCCCGGCCTGCGCCTTGGCCTGCTCCTCGGCCACGGACGCCCGTACCTCGTCCATATCCAGGGCACGCGCCTGCTTGATGACGTCCTCCAGCGCGGGCTCGGGGAGCGCGCCGGGCTGGGCGAACACCGCGATGTTGTCCCGCACGATCATCAGCGTCGGAATCGACTGGATCTGGAAGGCGGCGGCGAGCTCGGGCTGCGCCTCGGTGTCGACCTTGGCGAAGACGAGGTCCTCGTGGCGCTCGGCGGCGCCCTCGTACACCGGCGCGAACTGCCGGCAGGGCCCGCACCACTCGGCCCAGAAGTCGATGAGCACGAACCCGCTGCCGGAGACGATCTCGTCGAAGTTGTCCTTGGTGAGCTCCACCGTGCTGCTGCTCATTGTTCGGCTCCTGCTTCCGGTCGTACGGTCGAGTGGCCCAGCAGCGCCAACAGGGCGCCGCCGGGCCGTATTCCTTGCGTACCGGCAGCCTGCCCCACATACGAAGACAAAACGCCCCGCCTGGAAAAAGCCCAGGCGGGGCGTTGTAAGACCAGGTCGCAACGTTTCTGCACCTGTGCCGGGAGTGGGGCGGGTGGGACTCGAACCCACGGCCGACGGATTATGAGTCCGCTGCTCTAACCGGCTGAGCTACCGCCCCGTTCACGGCGCGTCGCGCACATCTGTGCGCGCCGTCTGCCGCAGCATAGCCGCTCATACGATCTGCTGCCCCTGAGGGTCCGCATTGCGTGACCGACCTGCCCATGAGGACTTCGATCACGGCGGGATGGTTCCCTCCGGACCCGAGCCGGGCACGAAAAAAGGGCCCCTCGCGGGACCCTTCCTCGTCTTGCTCCTCCGACTGGACTCGAACCAGTAACCTGCCGGTTAACAGCCGGCTGCTCTGCCAATTGAGCTACAGAGGATCGCGCTCCCCCGACTGGACTCGAACCAGTAACCTGCCGATTAACAGTCGGCTGCTCTGCCAATTGAGCTACAGGGGATTGCTGCTGTGCCTCGAATGCGCTGTCGTCCGGTCTCCCGGGCGGCGTGCCCTCGCTGCGACACATACATTAGCGCAAGCAGGGGGGTGCTCCGCCAATCGGTACCCCGCGAGCACCCCGGGAGTGACCTTCGCACCCGGGGGGTAGGCGCGGAGCACAGTCCGGCGACCCCCGCGAAGACGTGTGGGGCACGAGGGATCCGAGTGAAGGGTGGAGCGCGATGCGCTACCGGCTGACGTTCATCATCGGAGCAGCCGTCGGTTACGTGCTCGGCACACGGGCCGGCCGCGAGCGGTACGAACAGCTGCGCAAGGGGGCGCAGCGGATCGCCCAGAACCCCGCCGTCCGCAATACCGCGGAGTCCGCCGCGCAGAACGGCCGGGCGATGGCCTCCCGGAGCCTCGCCAAGGTCGGCGACCGACTCGGTGACCGGCTGCCGGGGGCGGTGACCGAGCGGGTCCGCTCGCTGCGCGAGCACCGCTCGCCCGCCGAGGACGACTGGGGCACGAGCAACACCTGACCGGTGACGGGGTGGCGCCGGAAGTTTGGCATCATCACGGCATGGGCATAGTCGCCGGGCTGGACAGTTCCACCGAGAGCACACGGATCGTCGTCTGCGACGCGGACACGGGTGCCGTGCTCCGGCAGGGGTACGCACCGCACCCCGCCTCCACCGAGGGTGATCCACAGGCATGGCTGATGTCCCTGGGCGAGGCCGCCGCCGGTGGAGTGCTGGAGGGCGTGCAGGCCATCGGCGTCTCCGCGCAGCAGCAGGGGCTGCTGATCCTGGACGCGGGCGGTGTGCTGGTCCGGCCCGCGCTGCTCGGCAACGACAAGCGGATGCAGCCCGCGGCGGCCGACCTGGCCGACGCCCTGGGCGGCCGGACCGCCTGGGCGGAGGCCGTCGGATCGGTGCCGCAGGCCGGCCAGGCGGTGGCGAAGCTGCGCTGGCTCGCGCGGAACGAACCGGAGTCGGCGACCCGGGCGGCCGCGGCGCTGCAGCCCCACGACTGGCTGGTGTGGCAGCTGCTGGGCCGCCCGGTGCGGCGCACGACGGACCGCGGCGACGCCTCCGGCACGGGCTACTGGTCGGCGGCGACCGGGTCCTGGCGGCCGGATCTCGTCGAACTGGCGCTGGGCCACCAGCTGACACTGCCGGACGTCCTGGCGCCCGCCGAGCCCGCCGGGCACACGCCCGAGGGCCTGCTGATCTCGGCCGGTACGGGCGAGACGATGGCGGCGGCGTTCGGGCTCGGGGTCGGGCTGGGCGACGCGGTCGTCTCGCTGGGCGCCTCCGGCTCGGTGTTCGCCGTGCACCACGAGGCGCTCGTGGACCCCTCGGGCACCATCACCTCGTTCGCCGACGCCACGGGCATGCACCTGCCGGTGGTCCATACGCTCAACGCCGTCCGGGTGCTGCGCGGCACGGCGGAGATGCTGGGCACGGACCTGGCGGGCCTGTCGGAGCTGGCGCTGCGGTCCACGCCGGGTTCGTACGGGCTGGTGCTGCTGCCCTACCTGGAGGGTGAGCGGACCCCGCACCTGCCGCACACCGCGGGCACGCTGTCCGGGCTGCGGCGCGAGAGCATGAAGCCGGAGCATCTGGCGCGGGCCGCGTTCGAGGGAATGCTGTGCGGGCTCACGGACGCCCTGGACGTGCTGCGCTCGCGCGGCGTCCAGGTGCGGCGGGTGTTCCTGCTGGGCGCCGCGGCGGAGCTGCCGGCGGTGCGGGCGATCGCTCCGCAGCTGTTCGGCGCGCAGGTCGTCGTGGTGGAGCCCGCCGACTACGCGGCGCTGGGCGCGGCCCGGCAGGCGGCGTGGGCGCTCGGGGTCCAGCACGGCACGCTGTCACCGCAGCAGCCCCCGCTGTGGCCGGCGGCCGCGGGCCAGGTGTTCGAGCCGGGCGAGGACCTGCCGGTCGGCCAGGCGGTCCGGCAGCAGTACGTGACCGTGCGCGAGCAGACCCACCCCGGGGCCATGCACCAGGGGCAGTGAAGGGGTCCGGGTCAGTCGAGATAGCCGCGGAGCTGGTCGGCGAAGGCGTGGTCGCGGAGCTTGTTGAGGGTCTTGGACTCGATCTGGCGGATGCGCTCGCGGGTGACCCCGAAGATCCGGCCGATCTCCTCCAGCGTGCGCGGCCGGCCGTCGACCAGCCCGTACCGCAGCTGGACGACCTTCCGCTCCCGCTCGCCGAGCGTCGACAGGACGGCCTCCAGGTGCTCGCGCAGCAGCAGGAAGGCGGCCGACTCGACGGGTGAGGTCGCGTCGCCGTCCTCGATGAGGTCGCCGAGCGCGACGTCGTCCTCCTCGCCGACGGGCGCGTGCAGCGAGACGGGCTCCTGGGCGAGGCGCAGCACCTCGCTGACGCGCTCCTGGGTGAGGTCGAGGTGGGCGGCGACCTCCTCGGCGGTGGGTTCGTAGCCGCGCTCCTGGAGCATGCGGCGCTGGACGCGCACGACGCGGTTGATCAACTCGACTACGTGGACGGGGACTCGGATCGTGCGGGCCTGGTCGGCGAGGGCGCGGGACATGGCCTGGCGGATCCACCAGGTCGCGTACGTCGAGAACTTGTAGCCGCGGGCGTAGTCGAACTTCTCAACGGCCCTGATCAGACCGAGGTTTCCCTCCTGCACGAGGTCGAGCATGGTCAGTCCGCGGCCGATGTAGCGCTTGGCGACGGAGACGACCAGGCGCAGATTGGCCTCGATGAGGCGGCGCTTGGCCATCCGGCCGAGGACGACCAGGCGGTCGAGGTCGACGGCGAGCTGGGAGTCGAGGTCGGGGGTGCTGCCCAGCTTCTCCTCGGCGAAGAGGCCGGCCTCGACGCAGCGCGCCAGCTCCACCTCCTCGGCCGCCGAGAGCAGCGGGATCCGGCCGATCTCGCGGAGGTACTGGCGGAAGAGGTCGGAGGAGGGGCCGCCGGTGTCGGCGCGGGCCGCTTCGGCGCGGGCGGTCCGGTCGGGGTCGCGGTCCGGATCGGCCTCCCGCTCGGGCCCCGGGGGCGGATCCGCTTCGGGGGCGTCGTCGGGGAGGCGCTCGGAGGCGGGTGGCTCGGCCTGCTGGGGCACGGTCGGGGCCGGGTGGGCCGAGGGCACGGGCGGTGTCCGGTGCCGGGCCGGAGTCCGGGTCTGCACGGGGGCGACCTCCAAGGTGATCGCTGCCGGTTAGGGGCTGGCATGCGACGGAGGGACGGCGGCGGTCGGGCCGGCGTCCGTCCCACGGATCACGTGCGGCTTCGCGGAGGGTTCCGGGTCCTTGCGGCCGGGCCTGCCGCACTCCGAGGACTCAGGCACCGCCCACCAGTGTGGGGTACGACGCGGGCCCGCCACGAGGGGCGTGCGGGTACTTTCTGAGTCCGTTCCGTGACCGGCCGTGACAGCGGTGCGCTGCTGGGCAGGGCGGTATGCGCAGGACGGCTACGCCTTACGGGCGCGGAGCCGCGCGCGTACGGGCGGAGGGCTAGAGGGCCGCGGCGCCGCGGTCCTTGAGGGATCGGGCGTACTGCTCCAGGACCCAGAGCTCGTTCTGCACGGCGGCGAGGTGCTCGGGGGCGGCCTGGGCGTTGAGCCGGACCATGCTGCCCTGCACCTCCTGGATGCGGCGCTCGACCGCGCGCAGCCGCACCTGGACGAGCTGCATGCCGGCGTACATCTCGTCCACGTTCTTGTGGCGGATCGCCTCGACGGCGAGCTCGGTGACCATGGCGCGGACCGTGTCGTCGGGGGCGGCGTCGCGCACCCGGGTGAGGTAGTCGTCGGGGGCGCCGGTGACGCCGCCCGCCTGCTCGATGGCGCGGCGGACCGCCACATACGGCGGCGCGGTGAACTCGTCCTCGCCGTAGGCGTCGAAGGCGGGGGCGACGAGCTCGGGGCGCTGGAGGGCGAGCTTGAGCAGTTCGCGCTCGGTGAGCTGCGCGGGGCTGCGGAGGTTCAGCGCGGGGCCGGAGCGGACCGGCGGCTGGGAGGCGGGGGCCGGGGCGCCGCGGTGGTGCGCACGGCCGCCCTGCTCGGGCCGGCCGCCGCGCTCGCGGGCCCAGCGGGCGAGCTGGCCGACGCGGCGGACGACGAACTGGGTGTCGAGGATGCCGAGCATGCCGGCGAGCTGCACGGCGTACTCGTGCTGGATGGAGCTGTTCTTGATGTTGGCGACGATGGGCGCGGCGGCTTCCAGGGCGGCGGCGCGGCCCTCGGCGGTGTCGAGGTTGTGCCGGGCGACCATCTGGCGGATGGCGAAGGCGAAGAGCGGGGTGCGGGTCTCCACCAGGGTCTGGACGGCGGCGTCGCCCTCGGCGAGGCGCAGCTCGCAGGGGTCCATGCCGCCGGGGGTGATGGCGATGGAGGTCTCGGCGGCGAACTTCTGGTCGTCCTCGAAGGCGCGCAGGGCGGCCTTCTGGCCGGCGGCGTCGCCGTCGAAGGTGAAGACGACCTCGGCGGCGGAGTTGTCCATCAGGAGCCGTCGGAGGATCTTGATGTGGTCGCCGGCGAAGGCGGTGCCGCAGGTGGCGATGGCCGTGGTGACGCCGGCCAGGTGGCAGGCCATGACGTCCGTATAGCCCTCGACGACGACGGCGCGGCTGGTCTTGGCGATGTCCTTCTTGGCGAGGTCGATGCCGTAGAGGACGTGGGACTTCTTGTAGATCTGGGTCTCGGGGGTGTTGAGGTACTTCGGGCCGTTGTCGTCGTCGCGGAGCTTGCGGGCGCCGAAGCCGATGACCTCGCCGGTGATGTCGCGGATGGGCCACATCAGGCGGCCGCGGAAGCGGTCGATGGGCCGGCCGTTGCGGCTGTCCTGGGCGAGGCCGGAGAGGATCAGCTCCTTGTCGCTGAAGCCCTTGCCGCGCAGGAAGCGGGTGAGGTGGTCCCAGCCGGCCGGGCTGTAGCCGACGCCGAAGTGCTGGGCGGCGGCCTGGTCGAAACCGCGGCTCGCGAGGAACTTCCGGCCGATCTCGGCCTCGGGGCTGTCGAGCTGCTCGGCGTAGAACTTCGCGGCGTGCTTGTGGGCCTCGACCAGACGGATGCGCTCGCCCTGCTGGCGGCCGGGGGTGTAGCCGCCCTCCTCATAGCGCAGCGTGATGCCGGCCTGGGAGGCGAGGCGCTCGATGGTCTCGGCGAAGGAGAGGTGGTCGATCTTCATCACGAAGTCGACGGTGTCCCCGCCCTCCTGGCAGCCGAAGCAGTAGAAGAGCCCCTTGGCGGGGCTGACCTGGAAGGAGGGGGACTTCTCGTCATGGAAGGGGCACAGCCCCTTGAGATTCCCGCCGCCGGCGTTGCGCAGCTGGAGGTACTCGGAAACGACGGCGTCGATCGGGACCGCGTCCCGAACCGCCTTCACGTCGTCATCGTTGATCCGTCCTGCCACGGGTGAATTCTACGGCCGGGCGCTGACACCTCCGCCCGCATCGGCCCCGGAGAGCTTGATCGTGAAGACGAAATGGGGTCCGACGCCCTCCACGGTGAACTCCTCGCCGCGGGCGGTGAAGCCGTGGTGCTCGTAGAAGCCGCGGGCGGAGGTGCGGCCGTTGCACCAGACCAGGGCGGCGCCGCGGGCGGCGGCCTCGGCGAGGCCGGCCCGCAGGACGGCGACGCCGTAGCCGAGGCCGCGGACCGCCGGGTCGCTGGCCATGCCGCGGAAGCGGTACGCGTCCTCGCCCGTGTCCGGCAGCGGCTCGGGGAGGAAGGTGACGCAGGCCCGGACCGCTCCAGCGCCGTCGTACGCCGCGATGTGGAAGGTGCCCGGCGCGGCGTCCTCGGGGAAGACGGCGCTCTCGGCCGGCAGGCCGGGGCGCAGGACGGCGTGGCGCAGGGGGAGGATCTCCGCGGCGGTGACCCGCGCGGTGCGTGGGGGCGTCATGAAGGGATCAGCGTCTCCAGTGCGACGGCCGGGTCCGCGAGGGCGTCGGGGTCCAGGCGGGTGCCGGAGCGGATGAGCTTCTGGATGGGGTCGGTGACTTCCCACACATTGACGTTCATGCCGGCCAGGAGCCGACCCTCGGAGAGCCAGAAGGCGATGAATTCGCGCTTGGCGACGTCACCGCGGCACACGACCTGGTCGTACGAGCCGGGGGGCGCGTAGCCGGAGTACTCCAGGCCCACGTCGTACTGGTCGGAGAAGAAGTACGGCACCCGGTCGTAGGCGACCTCCTGGCCGAGCATGGCACGGGCGGCGGCGGGGCCGCTGTTGAGGGCGTTGGCCCAGTGCTCGACGCGCAGTCGGGTGCCCAGCCAGGGGTGCTCGGCGGCGGCGACGTCGCCCGCGGCGTAGATGTCGGGGTCGGAGGTGCGCAGGGACGCGTCGACGGCGATGCCGCCGCCGTCGGCACGGTCGACGAGGGCGAGGCCGGCGGCCTCGGCGAGGGCGGTGCGCGGGGCGGCCCCGATGGCGGCGAGGACGTCGTGGGCGGGGTGCTCCTCGCCGTCGTCGGTGCGGGCGGCCAGGACCATGCCGTCGTGGCCGGTGATCTCGGTGAGGCGGGCGCCGAAGTGGAAGCGGACGCCGTGCTCGGCGTGCAGGTCGGTGAAGAGCTGGCCGAGCTCGGGGCCGAGGACGGAGTGCAGCGGGGTGGGCTCGGCCTCGACGACGGTCACCTCGGCGCCGTAGCCCCGGGCGGCGGCGGCGACCTCCAGGCCGATCCAGCCCGCGCCGGCGATGACGAGGTGGCCGTTGTCGCGGCCGAGGGAGGACAGGACGCCGCGCAGCCGCTCGGCGTGGGCCAGGCGGCGCAGGTGGTGCACGCCGGCCAGGCCGGTGCCGGGGATCTCCAGGCGGCGCGGCTCGGCGCCGGTGGCCAGCAGCAGCCGGTCGTAGTGGATGAGGGCGCCGTCGCCGAGGCGGACGGTCCTGGCCGCGCGGTCGAGGTGGACGGCGGGCTGGCCGAGGTGGAGCTCGATGTCGGCGCGCGCGTACCAGGCCGGCTCGTGGACGAAGACGCTGTCGCGGTCGTCCTTGCCGATGAGGTACCCCTTGGAGAGCGGCGGCCGCTCGTAGGGGTGGTCACGTTCGTCGCAGATGAGGATCACGCGGCCGGTGAAGCCCTCCGAGCGGAGGGTCTCGGCGGCCTTGGCCCCCGCGAGGCCCCCTCCGACGATGACGAACGTCTGGTGTGCGTCGACCACTTGCTGCCTCCTCGCTGCCACGCAGTGCGTCTGCGCTAACCGCCCCCGGACGAAAACGCCCGTGCAGAGGGTCCCGCACGGAGCCTACGGCCGGAAGAGGGACTGCCCCGGACGGTCAGTACCCGCATGGCGTGGCGAAACCACCCCGATCCCGTGGCCATCGGGTCACCCCTTCGCCACGGAGCGGTCCTCGGTGAGGCGGGCGCGCAGGGAACGGGCGGAGACGTCGGTGAGGGCGGCGATCTGGTCGACGACGGCGCGCAGCCGGCCCCGGTCGTCGTCGGCCGCGGCGAACAGCGAGCGGAACTGCGGGTCGAGGCCGTCGGGCGCGCGGGCGATCAGCGCCTCGGCGAGCTCGGCGATGACCACGCGCTGGTCGGCGCGGAGCTTCTCCTGGTCCTCGCGCTGCATGACGTACCGGTCGGCGACGGCCTTCAGGACGGCGCATTCGAGGCGGGTCCGGTGGGGTACGACCAGCTCGGCGCGGTAGCGGGTCAGCCGGCCGGGGCCGTAGGCGGCGCGGGTGGCGGACTCGGCGGCGAGGCAGAACCGGCCGATGAGCTGGCTGGTGGCGTCCTTGAGGCGGGCCTGGGCGACGGCGGAGCCGTCATAGCCGTGCGGCCACCACTGCTGTTCGAGGAGGCCGTCGAGGGCCTCGGCGAGCTCCTCGGCATCGGCGCCCGGGGCATAGCGGGCGGCGGCGACGGCGAACACCTCGCGCCGCTCGGGGTCGGCGAGCAGGCAGTTGGGGTCGAGGTGGCCGGCGTGCAGCCCGTCCTCGACGTCGTGCACGGAGTAGGCGACGTCGTCGGACCAGTCCATGACCTGGGCCTCGAAGCTCTGCCGCCCCTCGGGCACGCCCTGCCGGAACCATGCGTAGACGGGGACGTCGTCCTCGTAGACCCCGAACTTCCGGGACTCGGGGTCCTTGGGGTGACCGCCGCGCGGCCAGGGGTACTTGGTGGCGGCGTCGAGGGCGGCGCGGGTGAGGTTGAGGCCGACGCTGAAGAGCTCGCCGCTGCCGGCGCGGGTCACGAAGCGCTTGGGCTCCAGCCGGGAGAGGAGGCGCAGGGACTGGGCGTTGCCCTCGAAACCGCCGCAGGGCTCGGCGACTTCATTGAGCGCCTGTTCGCCGTTGTGGCCGAACGGGGGGTGGCCGAGGTCGTGGGCCAGGCAGGCGACCTCCACCAGGTCGGGGTCGCAGCCGAGAGCGGCGCCCAGCTCGCGGCCCACCTGGGCGCACTCCAGGGAGTGCGTCAGGCGCGTGCGGGGGCTGGCGTCCCACGCCTGGCCGCTGACGCCGGGGGTGACGACCTGGGTCTTGCCCGCGAGCCGGCGCAGCGCGGCCGAGTGCAGGACGCGCGCCCGATCGCGCTGGAAGGCGGTGCGTCCGGGGCGCTTGTCGGGCTCGGGCGCCCAGCGCTCCAGGTCCGACGTCTCGTATCCGGCGATGCCGGGCTGTTCCGTGGCGGTCCGTGCTGAGCCGTTCATACCTCCGACGGTAACCGCCGGGTGTGACAGCAGCGACGGCATGGGGACCGGGGGCGGCCTTTCCGGCCGCCGCCGGCCCGGCCGGGAACCGCCGGGCGTCCCACCGCGTTGATCCATGGCAACGGGAGGATGATCGACATGGGGTTGAGGCGCAGACTGCCGAGTACGAGACGGGGGCGGCGGCGCGCGCTGTGGGCGGTGGTGTCGGGCTGTGTGCTGGCCCTGCTGCCCGTCACGTGGGTGTACGCCTCGACGGCGCCGCGGGTGCGGGACGTGGAGAGCGCCCCGTCGGCGCCGGTGGTGATGGTCTTCGGCGCGGGCCTGTGGGAGGGCAAGCCGTCCCCGTATCTGGCGCACCGGCTGGACGCGGCGATCGAGCTGTACCGGGCGGGCAAGGTCCGGGTGGTGCTGGTCACCGGCGACAACAGCCGCGCGGAGTACGACGAGCCGGACGCGATGCGCGCGTATCTGACGGAGCGGGGGGTGCCCGCCGACCGGATCGTCAGCGACTTCGCGGGCTTCGACACCTGGGACTCGTGCACGCGGGCGGTGCGGATATTCGGGGTGAAGAAGGCCATCCTGGTGAGCCAGGGCTTCCACATACGCCGGGCGCTGGCGCTGTGCGGGGCGGCGGGCATCGACGCGCACGGCGTCGCGGTCGACGCGGTGCACGACATCACGTGGTACGCGGGCGGGGCGCGCGAGGTCTTCGCCTCGGGCAAGGCGGCGCTGGACGCGTTCGTACGGCCCGGCCCGCAGTTCCTGGGCCCCCACGAGCCGGGCGTCGAACAGGCGCTCGCCGAGTCGGGCGCGCCACGGGCGGCCCGGTAGGCGCTCCGGTGGCGGCCCCGCGCGTGGCCCCGCGACCTACGGCCGCACGCCGCGGCCACTACGGCGTCGGCACGAGCACCACCTACGGCATCCGCCCGCCGGGGCCCGCGCGGGGTGGGTACGTCCGGGCCTGGACTCCAGCCGCGTACGGAGCCGTCGACGCACGGCACTTGCGCGTACGCCGAGCCGTTCCCGCCCCGCTGACCTCGGGCGGACCGATCGCTTCCGACCTGATCGATATGCAGATGAATATACAGTCGAATGATTCTTTGACAGGGACTCGCTGAAGAGCCGCCGTTTACACACTCTTGGGATTCTGAAAACGTATGCGCCGACGCGACGGCCGCATTCCTCTTCGGGTGCGGTGAGACCTGTCCGCCCATGCGTCGAGCGACGGTCGTACAGCACTGCGAGTTCCGGACGCCAAAGGAGAATCATGCGCTACGGCACCGCCCTGAGAGAAGCAGTGGATTCCCCCCGGACCACCCCGCTCATCGGCATCTACGACATGTATTCGGCCTCCATCGCGGCCCAGCACTACAACGGATTCTTCGTCTCCGGGTTCGGTTTCGCCGCGTCGCACTACGGCCTCCCCGACATCGGATTCATCGCCTGGCCGGACATGCTGGCCTTCGTGGAACGGCTGCGGCCGGCCTTCCCCGAACACCATCTGCTGGTGGACATCGACGACGGCTACGTCGACCCCGAGGTCGCCTGTCATGTCGTGCGGCGTCTGGAGCGGGCCGGGGCCTCCGGGGTCATCCTGGAGGACCAGCGGCGCCCCCGGCGCTGCGGGCACGCGGACGGCAAGGTCGTCCTGCCGCTGGAGGACTATCTGGAGAAGCTCGACCTGGTGCTGCGCAGCAGGCGGGACCTGCTCGTCGTGGCACGCACGGACGCCACCGAGGAGGCCGAGATCCTGCGCCGCGCGGCGGCGCTGGCCGAGACCGACGCGGATGTCGTCCTGGTCGACGGGGTGCGCAGCGTGGAATGGATTCGCAAGATCCGTTCGGTGATCGGCGACAAACCCCTGCTGTTCAACCAGATCGCCGGCGGCAAATCACCGAGCCTTTCCCTGACGGAGCTCACGGAATTGGGCGTCGACATCGCCATCTACAGCACGCCGTGCCTTTTCGCGGCACATCGCGCCATCGACGGTGCGCTGACCGAGCTGAAAAGGGCGGACGGCCGTCTCCCGGACGTCCTGCCGGGCGGTGCGGTCGGGGTCGAGAGTTCGACGAGACTGCTGGAGCGGAACATCAACAGGCAGCTCCCGAGCCGGCGGACGATCTCCGCGTGAGCCGCAGGAACGTCGCCGCCGCGGGCCTCGGTGTCGCGGTGGCCGCGAGCGTGCTGTTCGGCGGCGCCGAGGCCGCTGCCGCGCTCTCCGTTTCCGTACGGTCCGGCGAGGATCCGGAGACGCCGTTCTGCGACGGCGCGCGCCCCGTCGGATTCCTCGTGATCGACAATTCCCGCGCCGATTCCTGGCTGGAGGTCGACCGGACGGGCAACACGCTCATCGGCTCCAAGGGAACGGCGGGCAGCGACCACGACGGTGGCGGAGGCGCCATCGACGTACGGAACCGGGATGTCGGCGGCGACGCCCAGTCGCAGCCACCGGGCGGCTGGATCGGCCACACCCCCTCCGACCACGACGGCGACTGACGGGAACTGACGGGCCGTGGGGGCCCGGGTGAGGCTTCTCACTCCGGCTCCCCCGCCCGTTGCGCCGCGCTCGGGCGGGTACGGATGAATGTGCTCAAGCGGGCGGTGTGTCGCGGCCGGAGTGAAGAAGGCCGCGGGGCAACGCTTCGACCAGCCGGACGTCCGCCGGACGACGGCCTCCGGAAAGGTGCGGTGGATGCTGGTTCTCGGGCGCTCACAGGTCGAGTCCCTCCTCGACGTCGACGCGCTGATCGACGCCCTGGCCGCGGCGATGGCCGACCTCAGCGCGGGCCGCGCCTCGGCGCCCGACCGCGTCGCCGCGCTGGTGCCGGAACAGGAGGCGTTCCTGGCGGCCATGCCCGGCTATGTGCCGTCGGCGGGCGTGCTCATGAGCAAGCTGGTCTCCCTCTTCCCGCACAACGCCGGGACGTCCCGGCCGACCCATCAGGCGCTCGTCGTGGTGTTCGACCCGGACACCGGCGAGCCCGCGGCGCTGCTGGACGGTACGGCCATCACCACGGCCCGGACCGCCGCCTGCTCGGCGTTGTCCGCGCGGCTGCTGGCGCGCGAGGACTCCACGGTGCTGGCGGTGCTGGGCACGGGGGTGCAGGCCCGGTCCCACGCCCACGCGATCTGCCGGGTCCGGCCGATCGAGCGGATCCGGGTGGCCGGCCGGGACCCGGCGAAGGCGGCCGCCCTGGCCGAGGAGCTCGCGGCCGGCCTGAAGCCCGAGGTCCGGGCGGTGTCCACCTACGCCGAGGCGCTCGACGGCGCGGACATCGCCGCCGCGGCCACCCACTCCCTCGAACCCGTGATCCGCCGCCCCTGGCTGGCGTCCGGGACGCACATCACCTCCGTGGGGTTCAACCCGGCGGGCCGCGAGATCGACGACGCGACGATCGCCGAGGCCCTGGTGTGCGTCGAATCGCGGCAGGCCGCGCTGGCCCCCTTCCCCGCGGGGAGCAACGATCTGCTGATGCCGATCCGCGACGGTCTCGTCACCGCCGAGCACGTCCAGGCCGAGCTGGGCGAACTCGTCTCCGGCACGAAGGCGGGCCGCACCTCGCCGGGGCAGATCACCCTGTACAAGTCGGTCGGTGTGGCGGTGCAGGACGCCGCGGCCGCGGCCCTGGTCGTCGCCGCCGCCCGCGAGCGGGGGGTCGGCGAGGAGATCACGTGGTGACCCCGGTACCCGGGCAGTGCCGCCCGGCTAGGTCCTGCGTGGCTCGCGCCCGTTTATGGCGTCCAGATAGAGCTTGAAGATCTCGTCGTCGTTGATGGGGCTGTAGGAGATCCGTGAGCCGTCGTCACCGTCGGGCCCGCCGCCGTTGACGCCCCCGAGGACGCCGACCAGGTCGCCGGTCCTGGTCTTCTCGTCGAAGTGGGTGAGCCAGGGGCTGCCCGACGTACCGGAGAAGAAGCCCTCGCAGGTCATGCGCAGCTGTCTGCGGTCCTCCAGACGGCTGGTCAGAGCCGTGCAGCGGATGGCCTGGTCGGCGGGGTCGTCATCGGCGTCCGGATAGCCGATGACCGTCACGCGGTTGGTGTAGCCGGGGGTGCGGACCAGCCGGTTGGCGCCGGTGACCCGCTCGATCTGCCGGCCGCGGCCGTCGGGTCTGACGGTGGCGAAGGCGAAGTCCAGGTCGGAGCCCTCGCCGGTGTCGGTGCGCCGGGGGTCGACGAACGCGCGGTCCACCGTCCATACGCCGTACGGCTGCCGGTCCGCGCCGGTCCGGTAGCCGGGGACGAAGGCCGCGTCGTCCCCGAAGGAGCAGTGCCCGGCGGTGACGATCAGATTGCCCTTGGGGCTGTGCACGACGCTCGCCGTGCAGTGATGGTCCTTCAGGTCCTCACCGACATAGAAGAGCACGCCGACCGACGGGACGCCGTCGAAGTGGCGTGCGCTGCTGGTGATCCGTGGTGCGTCGGTGGCTCTCTCGGCCCTGTCGTCGGTCCCCCCGCCGGGTGCCGAGGAGGCCGACATCCGCGAGGGCCCCCAGAACCGCCGGGCCTCCTCGCTGGACCAGCTGCCCTCCCGGCCGTGGCCGCCGGCTCCCTTGGGCACGGCTGCCGCGAGCGTGACGACATACAGCCCCGCGAGCACGGCCCGGACCCACCGGGCCCGGCGCCACCGGGAGAAACGCACAAGAACCCCCACCAGGTCAGGAAGGTAGTCGACAGGCTAACCGGATCCATCAAGATCCAACCCTTACCGGCCCGATTTCCTGATGAGTGTCACCCGCCGTACGTGTCATCCGCCATGTACGTCACCCGCCGAATGTGTCACCGCGGTGTGCGTCATGCGCCCCACTGGTCGTAGCCGAGCTTGAAGACCAGGGAGACCACGACCGTGAGCAGCACCGCGCGCACGAACCCGCTCCCCCGCTTGAGCGCCATCCGCGCGCCGACCGCGCCACCGGTGAGGTTGCACAGGGCCATCGGCGCGGCCACCTGCCACAGCACGGAGCCCTGAGCCGTGAACGTCACCAGCGCGCCCACGTTCGTACAGACATTCACGATCTTGGCGGTGCCGGAGGCCGTGACCAGGTCCATGTGGAGGATCCCGGCGAGCGCCAGGACCAGGAACGTGCCGGTGCCCGGGCCTATGAGCCCGTCGTAGAAGCCGATGCCCAGGCCGGCGACGAGGATCGCGGTCAGGACGCGCCGCCGCGTCACCGGCACGGCGAGGTTCGCGGTCACGCCGAAGGTGGGGCGGAGCAGGACGAAGGCGAGGACGGCGAGCAGCACCGCCATGATCAGGGGACGGAAGACGGCACTGTCGATGCCGGACGCGAAGAACGCCCCCGCCAGCGACCCCCCGAGCGCGGCGAGCCCGATGCGGACGGCCATCCGCAGGTCCAGCTTGGCGTTGCGGGTGTAGGACACGGCGGCCGCGGTGGTGCCGCAGATGGCGACGGCCTTGTTGGTGCCGAGGATGTGGGCCGGCGGCACATGGGGCAGCCCGACCAGGAGCGCGGGCAGTTGGAGCAGGCCGCCCCCGCCGACCACGGCGTCGATCCACCCTGCGAGGAGCGCCGCCAGGCAGAGCAGGGACAGCGTGGTCAGCGATATCTCGTGCGTCACCGCAAGGATCGTACGGGCTCCCTCAACTGGCTTGCCGACACGGGACGGTGCCCGCGTCGGAGCTCGAACACATGAAGGCTTTCCGGGGCCCGGCCCGGATACACCGCGCGCCGGGCCCGCTGTCGGCCCTTCGGCCTCGTCCCGGCCCACGGGCCCCGGCCGTCGCCTACGCTGGGAACTCCCGGAGGCCACTCACACGTAGGAGCTGTGGATGTGAACGGCTGGACCGCGAGTGACATCCCCGATCAGAGTGGCCGCACCGCCGTGGTGACCGGCGCCAACAGCGGCCTCGGTTACGTCACGGCCCGGGAGCTGGCCCGGCGCGGGGCGAGGGTGGTGCTGGCCTGCCGGGACGCCACGCGCGGCAAGGCGGCCGAGGAGCGGATCCGGGCCGAGGCGCCGGGCGCGGACGTACTGCTCGCGGAGCTGGACCTGGCGGATCTGTCGTCGGTACGGGCCTTCGCGGCGGAATTCCCCGGTGACCGGCTGGACCTGCTGATCAACAACGCCGGTGTGATGGCGCTGCCGGAGCGCAAGACGGTCGACGGGTTCGAGATGCAGTTCGGCACGAACCACCTCGGTCACTTCGCGCTGACGGGGCTGCTGCTGCCGCTGTTGCGGGAGACCGCTCACGGGGCCAGGGTGGTGACGGTCTCCAGCGGTCTGCACTTCCTCGGCACGGTCGATCCGCGCGACCTCAATATGGAGCACCGGTACCGCCGGTGGATCGCCTACGGCCGCTCGAAGAGCGCCAACCTGCTCTTCACGCACGAGCTGGCCAAGCGGCTGACGGCGGAGGGCTCCCCGGTCGTGGCGGCCGCCGCGCATCCGGGGTACGCGGCGACGAATCTGCAGATGGCGGGCGTGCGGATGGAGGAGCGGGCCTGGGCGGAGCGGGCCGTCGAGTTCGCGAACCGCGCGTTCGCGCAGAGTGCGGAGGAGGGGGCGCTGCCGACGCTGTACGCGGCGACGGCGCCGGACGTGCGGCAGGACGAGTTCTTCGGGCCTCGGGTGCAGATGTTGCGGGGGGCGCCGGTGCGGTCTTTGCGGGCCGCTTGGACGTTGAACGACGTGGCCAGTGCGGGGTTGTGGGCGGTGTCGGAGCGGATGACCGGCGTCAGATATCACTGGGCGTGAGGTCCCCGGGGCTCCGCCCCGGACCCCGGTCCTCAATCGCCGGACAGGCTCGATCGGGTGCCCGGATTCCCACCCGCAAGGGAAGATCGAGGGCACCCCGGACTAGTCCAACCCCGAAGCCTCCAGCACCCCCCGGGCCCCCTCCCCGTCCACCCTGTCGCCGATCGCGGCCAGGACGGGCATGCCCTCGCGGAGGAGGCCGCGACGGTGGGACTCGCGGGCGCCCGTGTCCAGGCGGTGCCAGAGGAGGGGGTTCGCCACCAGTACGTTCGGGTCGACCTCGACGCGGTGGCCGCCGGCGTCCCGGAGGACGATGCGGGGGGCGATGCCGTCCGAGCGGCGGACCTGGGTGAGCAGGTCGGTTCGTACGCGCCGCTCGCGCAGCAGCCCGCGGCAGGCCAGCCAGCCGTCGCCCGCGGTGATCCGCGGTGGCAGCAGCACCGCGACGAGCAGCGCGCCGAGCCCTGCCCAGCAGCAGCCGCGCGGCCAGTCGAGGCCCTCCCGGGCGAGGTCGATGAGCGCCAGGACGCCCGAGAGCGCCGCGCCCGAGGCCCAGGCGGCCAATGCCTCGCGCCGCCATCCCCGGTCGTGGGCGATCACCGCGCCCGGCGGTCCCGCCTGCGGCCGGAATCTCTCGCGTCCACCACCGCGCACCCGCAAGGGCTGTCGCCGTCCCATGGTGATGACGCTAGAACCGCCGACCCGTCGGTATGTCGGCTTTTGACGCGGCGCTGACGCCGGCCGGGCCGACCCTGACGCCTCCCTGACGCTCCGTCACCCGGCCGCGTCAAGAACGCGTGAAGATCTGATCCCAACCCGCCAAGGGCCCGCCAATACCGGGCGCGGACGCTCGGAAGGGAGCGCACTCTGGGCGTTCCACGTCACGGAGGTACGACAAAAGATGTCCATGGTGGCCAATACGGACGAGCTCGCGGGCACCGGCGAGGAGCCGCCCGATACCGGCGCCGCGCGCCCCGCCGGGGAGGACCGGCACCGGCTGACCACGACGCAGGGGCTCGCGGCGCTGTCGCTCGACGCGATGGCCTCCGTCGCGTACGGGCCCGAGTCGATCGTGCTGGTGCTGGCGGCCGCGGGGGCGTACGGCCTCGGCTTCACCCTGCCGGTCACCGTCGCGATCGCCGCGCTGCTGGCCGTGCTCGTCGCCTCGTACCGGCAGGTCATCGCGGCGTTCCCGGACGGCGGCGGCAGTTACGCGGTCGCCAAGCGGCATCTGGGCCGGCGCACCAGCCTGGTCACCGCGGCGTCCCTGGTGCTGGACTACGTACTGAACGTCGCGGTCTCCGTCACCGCCGGTGTGGCCGCCCTGACCTCCGCCTTCCCCTCCCTCTACGGCGAGCGGCTGTGGATCTGCCTGGGCGTGCTGGCCCTGGTCACCGCCGTGAACCTGCGCGGCATCGTGGAGTCGGCGAAGGCGTTCATGGTGCCGACCGCCGTCTTCGTCGGCTCGATCCTGACGATGATCGTGGCGGGGCTCCTCCGGGACGCGCCCGCGAGCACCGAGGCCGCCGCCGGTCACGCGTCCGTACTCGGCGGGAACGCCTCCACCGTCGGCGCCCTCCTGCTGCTGAAGGCGTTCGCCTCCGGCTGCTCCGCGCTCACCGGTGTCGAGGCCGTCGCCAACGCCGTGCCGTCCTTCCGCGCCCCGGCGGCCCGGCGCGCGCAGCGCACCGAGGTCGCGCTCGGCGCGCTGCTGGGCGTCATGCTGATCGGCCTGTCCGTCCTCATCGGCCGCTTCCACCTCCAGCCGGTCGAGGGCGTCACCGTCCTCGCGCAGCTCGCGGACGCCTCGCTCGGCCACAACTGGGCGTTCTACGTCGTGCAGTTCGCGACCGTCGTCCTGCTGGCGCTGGCCGCGAACACCTCCTTCGGCGGCCTGCCGGTGCTGATGGGGCTGCTGGCCCGGGACAACTACCTGCCGCACGTCTTCGGCCTGAAGGCCGACCGGCAGGTGCACCGCCACGGTGTGCTGGCGCTGGCCGCCGTCTCCGCGCTGCTGCTGGTCTTCTCCGGCGGTGACGTCAACACGCTCGTACCGCTCTTCGCGATCGGCGTGTTCGTCGGCTTCACGATCTGCCAGGTCGGGATGGTGCGGCACTGGCGGGCGGAACGTTCCGCCGGGTGGCGTGGCAAGGCGCTGCTCAACGGCTTCGGCGCGGTGCTCACCGGTGTCTCGGCCGTCGTCGTCACCGCGACGAAGTTCGAGGAGGGCGCCTGGCTGATCGTGCTGGCGCTGCCGCTGCTGGTCGCGGTGTTCGAGGCCGTCCACCGCGCGTACGGGCGGATCGGCGAGCGCCTGGGCCTGGGCCGGGTGCCCGAGGCCCCGCGCCGCTGCCACTCCGTGGTCGTCGTACCGGTGTCCTCGCTGTCCCGGCTGACCAGCAAGGCGCTGACCGCCGCCGTGTCCCTGGGCGACGAGGTGGTCGCGGTGACCGTCGCCCAGCCCGACGCCGAGAGCCGCCGGGCCACGGAGTCGCTGCGCCGCGACTGGGAGCTGTGGCGGCCGGGCGTGGACCTGGTCGAACTGCCCGCGGAGACCCGCGCCCTGGCCCGCCCGATCGTGGGCTACGTCCGCGAGCTGACCGCCCGGCACCCCGACAACCGGGTCACGGTGCTGATCCCGGAGGTCGAGCCCGCGCACGTATGGCAGCGGCTGCTGCAGAACCAGCGGGGCGCGGTCGTCGCGCACGCGGTGCGCCGGGACACCGACGCGGTCATCTGCCGGTTGCGGTTCCGGCTCGCGGCCGCGCCGGAGGACGACCTGTCGGCCGCCACACGGCGCTAACACATCTGTCGCAATCCCCCTCCATCGTTGATCGTTGAGCCGTACGATCGCAGACGGTCCACAGCGGACGGCCGGCGACGGTCGACCGAGCGAGGGGGCGAGCGACATGCCGATCAGCCGCAGACGACTCCTGACCGCCGGTGGGGGGCTCGCCCTGGCGGGTGGGCTCACCGCCGCGTGCGGTTCCAACACCGGGCGTGACGGCGGGGGTTCGAAAACCCGCCTGTCACAGTGGTATCACCAGTACGGCGAGGCGGGCGCCGAGCAGGCGGTCCGGCGGTACGCCGCCGCCTACCGGCCGGCCGAGGTCCGTGTGCAGTGGCGGCCCGGCGCCTACGACCAGCAGACCGCGGCCGCCCTGCTCACCGACTCCGGACCCGATGTCTTCGAGGTCAACGGCCCGACGCTGGACCAGATCCAGGGCGGGCAGGTCGTCGACCTCACCGATCTGGTCAAGGATGTCAAGAGCGACTTCCCGGCCGCGGTCCTCGCGCCGAAGACGTACGACGGCCGCGTCTGGGGGGTGCCCCAGGTCGTCGACACACAGCTGCTCTACTACCGCAAGAGCCTGCTGGAGAAGGCGGGCGTGCGGCCGCCACGCACACTGGAAGAGCTGGTCGACGCGGCGAAGCGGCTCACGGACTCCAAGGTCAAGGGGCTCTTCCTCGGCAACGACGGCGGCGCGGGCGTGCTGGGCGGCACCCCTCTGTACGCGGCGGGCCTCTCCCTGGTCACCGACGACGGCAAGGTCGGCTTCGACGACCCGGCCGCCGCCCGTGCCCTCGGCAGGCTCCGCCAGTTGTACGCCGACAAGTCGCTGCTGCTGGGCGCGCCCGCCGACTGGTCCGACCCCTCCGCCCTCGTCCAGGGGCTCACCGCGATGCAGTGGTCCGGGCTGTGGGCGCTGCCGCAGGTGAAGAAGGCGCTCGGTGACGACTTCGGCGTCCTGCCCTTCCCCGCGGACGGCCCCTCCGGCAAGCCGGCCGTGCCGGTCGGCGCGTACGGGGCGGCGGTCAGCGCCCGCAGCCGGCACCGGGAGGCGGCGAAGGCGTACGTGCGGTGGCTGTGGGTCGACCGCACCGACCACCAGGAGGACTTCGCGCTCTCCTACGGCTTCCACATCCCGGCCCGCACCTCGCTGGCCGCCAAGGCCGCGCGGCTCAAGGAGGGCGCGGCGGCCGAGGTCGTGCGCTTCACCACCGACCACGGCTATGCGCAGCCCCTGCTGTGGACGGTCGCGTGCCAGGTCGCCTATCAGGACGCGCTCAACCGCGTCATCAAGGGCGGCGCCGACCCGGTCGGCGAGCTGAAGGCCGTCGTCCGCAAGGCCGAGGCCGAACTGCGGCGCGTGCGGAAGACGTCCTGACATGGCGGCGCCCGGCACGGCCCGCCAACGGAATCGAACCCTCTGGTTCTGGATTTTCACCGGCCCCTTCGCCCTCGGCCTCGCCCTCTTCACGTACGTACCGCTGGCGTGGAGCGTCTACCTCAGCTTCTTCGACGCGCACAACACCGTCTCCCCCACGGACTTCGTCGGCCTGGACAACTACGCCTCCATGCTGGGTGACGCGGCCTTCCGCTCGTCCCTGGCGACCTTCGCGCTCTTCACCGCCTTCATCGTCCCGGCGACGTACGCGCTCTCGCTCGGCCTCGCGCTGGCGGTGAGCAGGCTGCGCTTCGCCCAGGCGTTCTTCCGGTCGGTCTTCTTCCTGCCGACCGCCTGCTCGTATGTCGTGGCCGCCCTGATCTGGAAGCTGTCGATCTTCAACGGGGTGCGGTTCGGGCTGGCGAACACCGTGCTGGGCTGGTTCGGCACCGACCAGGTCGCCTGGCTCGCGACCACCGACCCGCCCTGGTACTGGCTGGTCGTCGTCACCGTGCGGCTCTGGCTCCAGACGGGCTTCTACATGGTCCTCTTCCTGGCCGGGCTCCAGCGCATCCCGCCGCAGCTGTACGAGGCCGCCGCCGTCGATGGCGCCCGGCCGGGGTGGCAGACCTTCCGTCACATCACCTTCCCCGCCCTGCGCGCCACGTCCGTCGCGGTGGTGCTGTTGCTGGTGATCGGCGCGTTCCAGGCGTTCGACGAGTTCTACAACCTGCTGTCGGACGCGCGCGGCTATCCGCCGTACGCCCGGCCGCCCCTGGTCTACCTCTACTACACCGCCCTGGGGCAGGGGCAGAACCTCGGCCTGGGCAGCGCCGGCGCGGTGATCCTGGCACTGATCATCGCGGTGGTGACGGTCGTACAGGCGCGCTGGTCCGGGCTCGGCCGGCGCGGGGAAGGGTCGGCGTGATGGAGGACGCTCTCGTACGGGCCGGGCGGGCGCTGCGGCTTGTGCTGCTGATCGCGCTGGCCGCGCTGTTCCTGATCCCCTTCTACCTGCTGGTCCGCAACGGCCTCGCGTCCGAGGCGGACATCACCGCGCCCGACTGGACGTTCTTCCCCCGCGAGGTGCGCTGGTCGAACGTGCGGGAGCTGTTCGACGACCCCGCCGTGCCGATGGCGCACGCGCTGCTGAACTCCACGCTGATCGCCGTGGTGACCACGCTGGGCACGGTGCTGCTCGCCTCGCTCGCCGGCTACGGCCTGGCCCGGATCCCCTACCGCCACGCCGACGCCGTCTTCTACGCGATCCTGGGCACCCTGATGGTGCCGGCGGCGGTCACGTTCGTCCCCACCTTCGTGCTGGTCTCCTCGCTCGGGTGGATCTCCACGCTGCGCGGTCTGATCGTGCCGACGCTCTTCAGCGCCTTCGCCTGCTTCGTCTTCCGCCAGTACTTCCTGGGCTTCCCCCGGGAGCTGGAGGACGCCGCGCAGGTCGACGGGCTCGGTTACTGGCGCACGTACTGGCGGATCGTCGTGCCCAACTCGCGGCCGGTCTTCGCCGCCGTCGCCACGATCGTCTTCATCGGCGCGTGGAACGCCTTCCTGTGGCCGCTGGTCATCGGCCAGGACCGCGACGCGTGGACGGTGCAGGTCGCCCTGTCGACCTTCACCACCGCGCAGATCGTCAACATCCACGAACTGTTCGTCGCGGCGGCCGTGTCGATCCTGCCGCTGCTGCTGGTGTTCCTCTTCCTCCAGCGCTACATCGTCGCGGGCGTGGAGCGCTCCGGCATCGACGACTGAGGGCGCCGGGACGGCGCGCGGTGACCGCCGCGCAGCAGGGCCGCCCCCAGCGGGGTCAGGGTGTGCAGGACGGCGCTGCCGTTGCGCAGGGTCAGCACCAGGCCCGCCTCGCGGAGCACTCCGGCGTGCTGGCTGGCCGAGGCGGCGGACACCCCGACGCGGCGGGCGAGTTCGCTGGTGGTGCAGCCCCCGCCGATCGAGCCGAGGACGGCCGAGCGGGTGTGGCCGACCAGCTTGCCCAGCGAGCGCGGCGCGGTGACGTCGGCCGGCGCGCACTCCGCCATGTGCCGGGCGGGGTAGACGAGCACGGGGGCGAGGTCGGGGTTGACGTAGGTGACGGGGGTGCGCCGGCAGAAGAAGGAGGGCACGAGCAGCAGTCCGCGGCCGTTGAGGTGGACGTCGCGGTCCACGGGGTAGTCGCACTCCAGCACGGGGGCCCGCCAGCGCATCATCGGCGGCAGCGAGGACAGCAGCGCGTCGGCGCCGCCGTCGAGCAGGGCCCGGCCGCGCACCGCGCGGTCGGCCTCTATCTGGGCCTGTATGTGCGACCAGTAGGGGGCGACGGCCGCCTCGTGATAGGCGTGCAGGGCGCCGGTCAGCTTGGCGAAGGCCCGGCTGTCGCCCTCGGCCATGGATCGTATCCAAGCGGGGAGCGTGCGGACCGTGGAGAGCTTGCCGAGCTCCTGATGGACCCGCTCGGGCGGGGTCTCGCGCAGGGCCTGCATGCCCGAGTCCAGTCCGAGGACGCCTTCGGGCGGGGTCAGGAAGTCGGGAAAATATCCGCGGGAAGGGACCAGCGGCGCGAGGAGCCGCGTTTCACCATTCAACCGGGTCCGGGTTTCCGACCGCCAATCACCGAAGATCGACTCGCCTTGTTTGTCCCGGAGCCGGTGCAGGCTCAATACGGTTTCCCAGAGTGCGTCCGGGTCTCCGGCCAGGCGCAACCGGGCCAGATCGAGTCCCGTGAAATGGACGCGCAGCACCAAACCCCCACATGAGACATCGCAACCACCCCCCGCTCACTGAGTATGCACACCGATACGAGCTGTTACCACGTCCTTTTGGCCACAGTTGAAAGGACTCGCGCGGAACATGTCGGAAGCGAAATGCTATTCACGCACTCGGGGCTGCTCCCGCTCGTTCCCGTGGGGGGTGGCGAGCGAATAAGCGGCCGCTGAGTATGCGAGTTGCCGCCCGAGCCGATGCGGGCGGCAACAACTCCCGGTGGGGGAGTAAAGAGGGGCGGCGCTCCCGCACGGGCGCCGCCCCTCCGCCATGTCCGGCTGGGTGCCGTCGCTTCGTCACATCCGGTGCCGCATCGGAAATCCGCCCGTCACGTGGCGGTGTCCTCCGCGCTACGCGCGGTGTCCTCAAACGCCGGACGGGCTGGAAAATCCAGCCCGTCCGGGGGCACCTCCCAGCGTTAGCTGGGGGAGTTTGAGGACCGGGGCCCGGGGCGGAGCCCCGATCACGTGCCGACCGCCGCGTCAGCGACTGTCGCTGCCCCCGCCCTGCGCCGCGGCGCGCCCCGCCTCCAGACGGGCCACGGGGATGCGGAACGGCGAGCAGGAGACGTAGTCCAGGCCCACCTCGTGGAAGAAGTGCACCGACTCCGGGTCGCCGCCGTGCTCGCCGCAGACGCCGAGCTTGAGGTCCGGGCGGGTGGCCCGGCCGGCCTCGACGGCGGAGCGGACGAGCGAGCCCACGCCGTCCCGGTCGATCGTCTCGAACGGGCTGACGCCGAAGATGCCCTTCTCCAGGTACGCGGTGAAGAAGCTCGCCTCGACGTCGTCGCGGGAGAAGCCCCACACGGTCTGGGTGAGGTCGTTCGTACCGAAGGAGAAGAACTCGGCGGCCTCGGCGATCTGACCGGCGGTCAGCGCGGCGCGCGGCAGCTCGATCATCGTGCCGATGGTCAGCTTGAGGTTCGTGCCGGTGGCGGCCTCGACCTCGGCGATGACCTGGTCGGCCTCCTCGCGGACGATCTCCAGCTCCTGGACGGTGCCCACCAGCGGGATCATGATCTCCGCGCGCGGGTCGCCCTTGGCGTTCATGCGCTGGGCCGCGGCCTCGGCGATCGCCCGTACCTGCATGGCAAACAGACCGGGGATGACCAGGCCCAGGCGGACACCGCGCAGACCCAGCATCGGGTTCTGCTCGTGCAGCTTGTGCACGGCCTGGAGCAGGCGCAGGTCGTTCTCGTGCGCCTCGTGGCGGGCCTCGGCGAGCGCGACCCGCACCGACAGGTCGGTGATGTCCGGCAGGAACTCGTGCAGCGGCGGGTCGAGCAGACGGACCGTGACCGGCAGACCGTCCATCGCCTCGAACAGCTCGACGAAGTCGGCCTTCTGCAGCGGCAGCAGGGCACCGAGTGCCTCGTCGCGCTCGGCGTCGGTGTCGGCGAGGATGAGCCGCTCGACCATCTCGCGCCGCTCACCGAGGAACATGTGCTCGGTGCGGCACAGGCCGATGCCCTGGGCGCCGAAGCGGCGGGCGCGCGCGGCGTCCTCGGCGTTGTCGGCGTTGGCCCGTACGCGCAGCCGGCGCGTGCGGTCGGCGTAGGCCATCATCCGGTGCACGGCCTGGACCAGCTCGTCGGCGTCGTCGGCGCCCGCGTGCATGCGGCCCTCGAAGTACTCGACCACCGGGGACGGCACGACGGGGACCTCACCGAGGTAGACCTTGCCGGTGGAGCCGTCGATGGAGACGACGTCGCCCTCCTCGATGACCACACTCCCCTTGCCGTCCGGGCCGTTGGCGGTCATCCGGCGCCGCTTGGTGTCGACCTCCAGCTCCTCCGCGCCGCAGACACAGGTCTTGCCCATGCCGCGCGCCACGACGGCGGCGTGCGAGGTCTTGCCGCCGCGCGAGGTGAGGATGCCCTCGGCGGCGATCATGCCGTTGAGGTCGTCGGGGTTGGTCTCGCGGCGGATGAGGATGACCTTCTCGCCCGAGCGCGACCACTTCACGGCGGTGTACGAGTCGAAGACGGCCTTGCCGACGGCGGCGCCCGGCGAGGCCGCGATGCCCCGCCCGAGCAGCTCGGTCTTGGCCTTGTCGTCGAAGCGCGGGAACATCAGCTGCGCCAGCTGCGCGCCGTTGACGCGCTGGAGCGCCTCGGCCTCGTCGATCAGGCCCTGGTCCACCAGCTGCGTCGCGATGCGGAAGGCCGCGCCCGCGGTGCGCTTGCCGACGCGGGTCTGGAGCATCCACAGCTTGCCGCGCTCGATGGTGAACTCGATGTCGCACAGGTCCTTGTAGTGCGTCTCCAGCGTCTCCATGATCTGCATCAGCCGGTCGTACGACGCCTTGTCGATCCGCTCCAGGTCGGCGAGCGGCACGGTGTTGCGGATGCCCGCGACGACGTCCTCGCCCTGGGCGTTCTGGAGGTAGTCGCCGTAGACGCCCTGGTGGCCGCTGGCGGGGTCGCGGGTGAAGGCGACGCCGGTGCCGGAGTCGGGGCCGAGATTGCCGAAGACCATCGAGCAGACGTTGACGGCCGTGCCGAGGTCGCCGGGGATGCGCTCCTGGCGGCGGTAGAGCTTGGCGCGGTCGGTGTTCCACGAGTCGAAGACGGCCCTTATGGCCAGGTCCATCTGCTCGCGCGGCTCCTGCGGGAAGTCCCGGCCGGTCTGCTTCGCGACGATGCCCTTGAACTCCGCGACGAGCCGCTTGAGGTCCTCGGCGCCGAGGTCGATGTCGGTGGTGACGCCCTTGGCCCGCTTGGTCTCCTCCAGCGCCTCCTCGAAGAGGTCGCCGTCGACGCCCAGCACGGTCTTGCCGAACATCTGGATGAGGCGGCGGTACGAGTCCCACGCGAACCGCTCGTCGCCGGCCTGGGCCGCGAGCCCGGCCACGGACTCGTCGGAGAGCCCGATGTTGAGGACCGTGTCCATCATGCCGGGCATGGAGAACTTGGCGCCCGAGCGGACGGACACCAGCAGCGGGTCGTCGGCCTGGCCGAGCTTCTTGCCCATGTGCGCCTCGAGGGCGTCGAGGTGGGCGCTGACCTCCTCGCGCAGCGCGGCCGGCTCGCTGCCGCTGTCGAGGTAGACCTTGCACGCCTCGGTGGTGATGGTGAAGCCGGGGGGCACGGGGAGGCCCAGGCGGGTCATCTCGGCGAGGTTGGCGCCCTTCCCGCCGAGCAGGTCCTTGAGGTCCTTGTTGCCCTCGGTGAAGTCGTAGACGAACTTCTGGCGATCTTCGTGTTCCGGCACGGGACTCGACTCCTCACTGGGGTCCCCCCGTACACAGATGGGGGAGAGGGTGCTCAAACGGGCTGACGGCGGGGAGCGTACCCAGATCGAAGGCTTCTAGGGAGGTCCACTCCATGGACATGGGGCCTTAACCACCCGTCTGCCAGCAGATCGAAAGTCACGGTCCGGAAAAGGCGCCGAGGGGCGTGAGTTCAAGACTTGAATCAAGAATGACAAAGAGCGATCGGATAATCACGCAGCGCCGAAAAATAGACCCGTCTGCCATCAAGGAGTGAAGCAAAGAGGGGTGGCACCCAGTGCCACCCCTCTGAAAGGTAGATTCCGATTTCACCCGCTCATCTGAGCGCACCCCTGATCAGGGGTGGCGAGAATCACGCGCCTCAGCCGCCGGACGTGTCAAGTTCCGCGTCCGCGCTGACGGCCGCGCAGTCATAGGGATCATCGAGCCAGCCCTCCGGGAGCACCACGCGATCGCGGCCCGAGGTGCGACCCCGGGGACCATTGGCGCCGATGGGCCAGGACTGGTCCTGGTCGATCTCGCTCAGAAGAGCGCCCATTTCGTCCAGGGACGAGCTGATTGCCAGCTTCTTCCGCAGTTCGGAACCGACCGAGAAGCCCTTGGTGTACCAGGCGACGTGCTTGCGGAAGTCGATGACTCCGCGCTCCTCGTTCTCCAGCCACTGCCCGAGCAGCTCGGCGTGGCGCAGCATCACGCGGGCCACCTCCTTGAAGGTGGGCGCCGCGGGCTCGCCCCCGCCCTCGAAGGCCGCCACCAGGTCGCCGAAGAGCCACGGCCGGCCCAGGCAGCCGCGCCCGACCACGACGCCGTCGCAGCCGGTCTCGCGCATCATGCGTACGGCGTCGTCCGCCGACCAGATGTCGCCGTTCCCGAGGACGGGTATCTCCGGGACGGTCTCCTTCAGGCGCGCGATGGCGTCCCAGTCGGCCGTGCCGCTGTAGTGCTGGGCGGCGGTGCGGCCGTGCAGCGCGATGGCGGTGACGCCCTCCTCGACGGCGATCCGGCCGGCGTCGAGGTAGGTCATGTGATCGTCGTCGATGCCCTTGCGCATCTTCATGGTGACGGGCAGGGAGCCGGCGTTGCCGACGGCCTCGCGCAGGATCGAGCGCAGCAGGTTGCGCTTGTACGGCAGCGCGGAGCCGCCGCCCTTGCGGGTCACCTTGGGCACCGGACAGCCGAAGTTCAGGTCGATGTGGTCGGCCAGGTCCTCGTCCACGATCATGCGGACGGCCTTGCCGACGGTCACCGGGTCGACCCCGTAGAGCTGGATCGAGCGCGGCTTCTCGGTGCCGTCGAAGTGGATCAGCCGCATCGTCTTGGCGTCCCGCTCGACGAGCGCGCGGGTGGTGATCATCTCGCTGACGAAGAGCCCCTTGCCGCCGGAGAACTCCCGGCAGAGCGTACGGAAGGGTGCGTTGGTGATCCCCGCCATGGGGGCGAGCACCACCGGCGGCCACACCGAGTGCGGACCGATGGAGAGCGGCGAGGCGTCGTCATGGGTCATGCCCCCATTGTCCCGTACGCACATGGGGGCTTTAGTTGTACGCTTAAAACGATTGGATTCATACAACTAATACGTGCCCTGCGCTCCGGCGCCGTCCGGCACCGCCATCCTTCCGAGGAGCCGCATGTCCGAGCTCTCCCCCCGCCGACGCCTGCTCGTCCTGGGCATCTGCTGCACGAGCCTGCTGATCGTCAGTCTCGACAACACGATCCTCAACGTCGCCCTGCCCTCGATGCAGAAGGAGCTCCACGCCTCCGTCTCCGGCCTGCAGTGGACCATCGACGCCTACACGCTCGTGCTCGCCTCGCTGCTCATGCTGGCCGGCTCGACGGCCGACCGGATCGGCCGCAGACGGGTGTTCCGGACCGGCCTGGTGCTGTTCACCGCCGGTTCGGTGCTGTGCAGCCTGGCGCCGGGGCTGGGCTGGCTGATCGCCTTCCGGACGGTCCAGGCCGTGGGCGGCTCGATGCTCAACCCCGTGGCCATGTCGATCATCACCAACACCTTCACCGACCCCCGGGAACGGGCCCGGGCGATAGGCGTCTGGGGCGGCGTCGTCGGCATCAGCATGGCCGCCGGGCCCATCGTCGGCGGCGCGCTCGTGGAGTCGGTCGGCTGGCGCTCGATCTTCTGGATCAACCTGCCGGTCGGCCTGCTCGCCCTGGCCATGACCACCCGCTACGTCCCCGAGTCCCGCGCCCCGAAGCCGCGCCGGGTGGACCCGGTCGGCCAGCTGCTGGTGATCACGCTGCTCGGCTCGACGACGTACGGGATCATCGAGGGCCCCGCCGCGGGCTGGACCTCGCCGCTGATCCTGGGCTGTTTCGCCGTCGCCCTCGGCTCCCTCGCCGGGCTGTTGGCGTACGAGCGGCGGCGCCGGGAGCCGCTGGTGGAGCTGGGGTTCTTCCGCAGCGTGCCGTTCAGCGGCGCCACCGTCATCGCCGTGAGCGCCTTCGCCGCGCTCGGCGGCTTCCTCTTCCTCAACACCCTCTACCTCCAGAACGAGCGCGGCCTCTCCGCACTCGACGCCGGGCTGTTCATGCTGCCGATGGCCGCCATGTGCCTGGTCTGCGCGCCGCTGTCCGGCCGGCTGGTCGGCGCCCGCGGGCCCCGGCTGCCGCTGTTGCTGGCCGGTACGGCCATGTCGGCCAGCGGCCTGCTCTTCGCGGCCCTGGACGCCCGCTCGTCCGACGGCCTGCTGTTCACCGCCTACGTCCTGTTCGGCATCGGCTTCGGGCTGGTGAACGCGCCGGTCACCAACACCGCCGTCTCCGGCATGCCGCGCTCGCGCGCGGGGGTGGCCGCGGCGATCGCCTCCACCAGCCGCCAGGTCGGCAGCTCGCTCGGGGTCGCCGTGGTCGGCGCGACCGTCGCCGCCGGGCTCCACCTCGCCGGCTGGTGGATCATCACCGGCTGCGGGATGTCCGTACTCCTGCTCGGTACGATCACCACCGGTCGCTGGGCCGCCGGAACCGCCGCGCGGGCCGGCGCGCGCCTCGACCCCGACCAGAGCAGGATCCCGGTGACGACACCATGACCACGCACGACACCTCTTCGGCGGCCGCGCGGCGCGCCTGGGCCAACATCCGGGAGATCGTCCTGGGCGGCAACGAGCGCCGCAAGGAGGTCATCGACGCGCTCGGCATGAGCTTCTTCCGCGTCAAGGCGCTGCGCAGGATCGCCAGGGGGCCCATCACGCTGCGGGAGCTCGCGGACGAGCTGATGACCGACCGGCCGTACACCACGCTGGTGGTGGACGACCTCGCCGGGCGCGGCCTGGTGGAACGCGCCGCCAACCCCGCCGACCGCCGTTCGAAGATCGTCTCGGTCACGGCGGCGGGCCGGGAGGCGGCCGAGCGCGCCGAACGGATCCTCGGCACTCCCCCGCCCGCGCTGCTCGACCTGCCGGAGGACGACCTCGCGGCGCTGGACCGCATCGTGGCCCGGCTGGCGAAGCGGCCGGACGCGGGCGGGGACCGGCCGGATCCGCCGAACTGATCAGGCTCCCCGCGCCGGGGAGGGGCCCCAGATCTCGCCCAGCCGCTCCAGCCGCTCGCGCGTGTCGTCGTCGACGGGGGTGAAGGTCACCAGTCGGCCGCCGGGGTGCGGGGTGACCCACAGGCTGGTGTGGCGCAGGCGCAGCAGCCCCACCTCGGTCTGCTGGATGAGCCTGGTGCGATGGGCGGTGGGCGGGGCGACCTCGTGTCGCGCCCACAGCGCGCGGAACTCCGGCGAGGCGTCGAGAAGCCGCTTGAGCAGGCACTTCCAGGCGGGCTCGGCGATGTGCTCGGCCATCGCGGCGCGGAACTTCGCGGCCATCGCCCGGATCACCTCCTCGCGGTCGGCGAAAGCGGCCCGCCACTGCGGGTGGGTGAAGGTGAGCCACATGCAGTTGCGCTCCTCGGGCGGCAGCGCGTCGAGGTCGCCCACCAGCCGCCCGTACGAGCGGTTGTGGGCGAGGATGTCGTACCGGGCGTTCTGTACGCACGCGGGGAACGGCTGCAGCTGGTCCAGCATCGTCAGCAGGTCCGGCGAGACGCCCGCGCAGCCGGTGCCCGGCATCGGGTCGACGGTGCCGGCGAGGGCGAAGAGGTGGCCGCGCTCGCCGCGGTCGAGCCTCAGGGCGCGGGCGATGGCGTCGAGGACCTGCGCGGAGACCTTGATGTCCCGCGCCTGCTCCAGCCAGGTGTACCAGGTGACCCCCACGGCGGCGAGGTGCGCGACCTCCTCGCGGCGCAGGCCCGGGGTGCGGCGCCGGGGGCCGCGCGGCAGACCGGCCTCCTCGGGGGAGACGCGCTCGCGGCGGCTGCGCAGGAACGCGGCCAGCTCGACGCGGCGTACGTCATCGGCCGTGGGCACGGCGGCGGCTGCGACCGTGGGCACGGCGGCTGCTGCGACCGTGCGGGACTCCTGCGTCATCAGGCTCATGCCTCCAGCGTGCGGGACGCGGCAGTCCCGTTCCAGGTAGTGCTTGTACCAGGATAAAGAGGCTCTGGTACCAGGCTGAGCGGGTGGGCATCGTCTTATCCGTGAGCGATACCCGAATAAGCGCCCGAACAGACATCCGGACGAGCCCTGTTGCCCCGGCAGCCGGAGCCGCCCCCTCCACCCCGTCCACCTCCTCCCCCGCCCTGAGCGCGCTGGGCCTCATGACCGTCCTGATCGGCGCCGCGCTGCCGATGGTCGACTTCTTCATCGTCAACGTCGCCCTGCCCACCATCGACCACGACCTGAAGGCGGGCCCGGCCCTGCTGGAGATGGTCGTCGGCGGCTACGGCGTCGCGTACGCCGTCCTGCTCGTCCTCGGCGGCCGGCTGGGCGACATGATCGGCCGCAGGCGGCTGTTCCTGTGGGGCACGGCCGCGTTCGGCGTGACGTCCGTGGCGTGCGGTCTCGCGCCGGACGCCTGGTCGCTGGTCGCCGCCCGGGTCGCGCAGGGCGCGGCGTCCGCGCTGATGCTGCCGCAGGTGCTGGCGACGATCCAGGCCACGACCGCCGGGGCGCACCGCACCAAGGCGCTGAGCCTGTACAGCGGCACGGCCGGGCTCGCGGCGTCGGTCGGGCAGGTGCTCGGCGGCGTGCTGGTCTCCGCCGACCTCTGGGGCACCGGATGGCGCTCGATCTTCCTGGTGAACGCGCCGGTCGCGGCCGTGGCGCTGGTGCTGGCGGTACGCACGATCCCGGAGACGCGCTCGGACCGCCCGACGGGCGTGGACGGGCGGGGCACGGCGCTGCTGTCGCTGACGCTGATCTCCCTGCTGCTGCCGCTGACCGAGGGCCGGGCGACGGGGTGGCCGGTGTGGTCGTGGGCGCTGCTGGCGGTCTTCCCGTTCGCGGCCACGGCGTTCGTGGTGGTGGAGCGGCGCGAGGAGGCCGCCGGGCGGACACCGCTGGTGCCGCCGTCGCTGCTGCGGGTCCACTCGGTGCGCAGCGGGCTGGCGGTGCTGGTGCCGTTCTCGCTCAGCTGGGGCGGCTTCATGTTCGTCCTGGCGGTGGCGTTGCAGGAGGGGCTCCACCTGGGGGCGTTGGCGGCCGGGCTGGCGCTGGTGCCGATGTGCGTGACGTTCTTCCTCGGGTCGCTGGCCGGTCCGCGGCTGGCGGCGCGGTTCGGGCGGCGGGCGATCACGGCCGGGGCGCTGTTCCAGGTGGTCGGGCTCGCGGGGCTGGCGGCGACCTTCTACTGGGGCTGGGACGGGCTGGGCGCGCTGGGCACCGGGCCGGCGCTGGCCGTGATCGGGCTGGGCAACGGGCTGCTGCTGCCGATGACGCTGCGGGTGGTGCTGAGTGAGGTGCCGGTGGCGCAGGCGGGGGTCGGCGGCGGGGTGATGACCACGACGCAGCAGTCGTTCATGGCCCTGGGCGTGGCCACGCTCGGCTCGCTCTTCCTGACCCTGTCGGCGTCGATAGGGATGCGGGACGCCGTGGCGGTGACGCTGGGGGCGCATCTGGCGGCGGTGGCCGTGTCGCTGGTGCTGAGCCTGCGGCTGCCGCGCAAGGTGGCTTGAAATCGCCACTGAGGGCGGCGCCGGGATCAAGGGTCGGACGAACATGGAATGACAGATATTGAAATCTGTCATTCCATGTGTCACTCTTCTGGTGTGCCCCGGTCCTCATGCACCGGCCCGCACGCCGGGTTCCCGTCCCTGGTCTCCCGTACCTGGCACACACCCGGCCTCTCACCGCCCGTGAAGGAGTCCCCCGTGCAGCACCGCACCCTCGGCACCACCGGCCCGCAGGTTTCCGCCCTCGGTCTCGGCGCGATGGGCATGTCCGCCCTCTACGGCGAGGCCGACCGCGCCGAATCGATCGCCACGATCCACGCCGCCCTCGACGCCGGCGTCACCCTGATCGACACCGGCGACTTCTACGGCATGGGCCACAACGAACTGCTCATCAACGAAGCGCTGCGCACCGCCCCGGCGGGCGCCCGCGAAAACGCCCTCACCAGCGTGAAGTTCGGCGCCCTGCGCACCGTCGAGGGCGGCTTCACCGGCGTCGACGGCAGCCCGAACGCGGTCCGGAACTTCGCCGCGTACTCGCTCCAGCGCCTGGGCACCGACCACATCGACATCTACCGGCTCGCCCGCCTCGACCCGAACGTCCCGATCGAGGAGACCGTCGGCGCGATCGCCGAGCTCGTCCAGGCCGGTCACGTCCGGCACATCGGCCTCTCCGAGGTGAACGCCGACACCATCCGCCGCGCCGCCGCCGTCGCGCCGATCGCCGACCTCCAGATCGAGTACTCGCTGATCTCGCGCGGCATCGAGAAGGAGATCCTGCCCACCGTCCGTGAGCTGGGCATCGGCGTCACCGCGTACGGCGTCCTCTCCCGCGGCCTGATCAGCGGCCACTTCGCCCGCGACCGCAAGCTCGCCGCGAACGACTTCCGCGGCATGAGCCCGCGCTTCCAGGGCGAGAACCTGCGGCACAACCTCGACCTGGTGGAGGCGCTCCGCGAGATCGCCGAGGCCAAGGGCGCCACCGTCGCCCAGACCGCCATCGCCTGGGTCCTCGCCCAGGGCGAGGACATCGTCCCGCTGGTCGGCGCCCGCCGCCGCGACCGCCTCGCCGAGGCGCTCGGCGCGCTGGACGTCCGGCTGGGCGCGGACGACCTGGCGGCCATCGAGCGGGCCGTCCCCGCCGACGCCGCGGCCGGCGACCGCTACCCGACCGACCAGATGGCGCACCTCGACAGCGAGCGGTGACCACCGGGGCCCGGCGACAGCCGGGGACGGGCGGGCGCACGGTGACCACCGGCCGACCGCGAGAGGCTCGCCCCACCGGGTCCGTACCGTCCCCGGCCGGGTACGGTCCGTACCAGGCGCGCCCGACCCCGTGGCGTCCGACCGAAAGGATCCGCACCCGCCCATGCCGCCCGAGACGCTCACTCCCGACCGGATCCTCGAAGCCACCGAGGACGTCCTGCGCCGCTTCGGCCCCGCCAAGGCCACCGTGGTCGACGTGGCGCGGGCCCTCGGGGTCAGCCACGGCAGCGTCTACCGCCACTTCGGCAGCAAGGCCGCCCTCCGCGAGGCCGTCACCCAGCGCTGGCTCGACCAGTCGCACACCGCCCTGTCCGCCGTCGCCGAGACGGCGGGCCCTGCCGGGCAGCGGCTGCGCGAGTGGCTCACGGCCCTCTTCGCCGCCAAGCGCCGCAAGGCGGGCGACGACCCGGAGCTCTTCGCGACGTACATGGTCCTCGTGGGCGAGAACAGCGGAGTCGTCGAGCGGCACATCGAGACGATGATCGAGCAGCTGGCCGGGATCGTGGAGAGCGGTGTCCGCGACGGCGAGTTCACGACGCCGGATCCGAGGGCGACGGCGCGGGCCCTGTGGGACGCCACGAACCGCTTCCACGACCCGGCCTACGCCGCGGAGTGGTCGCTTCCGGGCATCGACGCGGCGTTCGACGCGGTATGCGAGCTGGTCCTGCGGGGGCTGCGGCCCTGAGTCCCGCCCCTGTCCTCCGGCCCGCGCCGGCGGTGGTGCGCTCAGCCCACGCCCAGGAACCGCAGCACCGCCAGCACCCGGCGGTGGTCCGCGTCGGCCTTCGGCAGGTCGAGCTTGGCCAGGATGCTGTTGATGTGTTTCGCGACAGCGGATTCGCTCACGACCAACTGTCTCGCGATTCCGGCGTTCGAACGGCCGCCGGCCATCAGCTCCAGGACCTCCCGCTCCCGCGGGGTGAGCCGCTCCAGCGGATCGCGGTGGCGGCGCAGCAGCAGTTGGGCGACGACCTGCGGGTCGAGGGCCGTGCCGCCGGACGCGACGCGGTGGAGGGCGTCGATGAACTCCTCGACGTCCGCGACCCGTTCCTTCAGCAGATAGCCGACGCCCCGGGTGTCGCCGGACAGCAGCTCGGCGGCGTAGCGCTCCTCCACGTACTGGGAGAGCAGCAGGACCGCCGTCTCCGGCCACTGCTTGCGGATGACGAGCGCGGCTCGTACGCCCTCGTCGGTGAAGCCCGGCGGCATCCGGACGTCGAGGACGGCGACGTCGGGGCGGTGCTCCTCCATGACCGTCAACAGCGCTTCCGCGTCGCCGACTTCCGCGACCACGTCGAATCCGGCCGCCTCCAGGACCTTCACCAGGCCGATCCGGAGCAGGACGGAATCCTCGGCGATCACAGCGCGCACGGCAGCTCCACAGTCACAACGGTCGGGCCCCCCACGGGGCTGCTGATCGAGAACGTGCCGTCGACCGACGCGACGCGCTTGGCGAGCCCCGCCAGCCCGGTGCCGCCCGCAGGGTCGGCACCGCCCACGCCGTCGTCGGAGACGACGACGAGAAGTATCCCCCCGAACCGCTCGACGGTGACATCGACTCCGGACGCCTGCGCGTGCTTGACGACGTTCGCGAGGGCCTCGGAGACGACGAAGTAGGCCACCGCCTCGATGGTCGGGGAGGGCCGCGACGGCAGGTCGACCTTCAGCCGGACGGGCAGCGGCGTCCGCTCGGCGACCCCGGACAGGGCGGCGTCCAGGCCCCTGTCCTCCAGCACGGCGGGGTGCAGTCCCCGTACGAGATTGCCGAGCTCGGCGATGGCCTCCTTCGCCTCCCGGTGGGCCTCGTCTATGACCTTGCGGGCGTCGTCGGGTATGTCCTTGAGTGTGATCTTCGCCAGCCCCAGGTTGACGGCCATCGACACGAGGCGCTGCTGCGCGCCGTCGTGCAGGTCGCGTTCTATGCGGCGGCGTTCGGCGTCGGCGGCGTCGACGACCTCCGCGCGGCGCTCGGCGAGGTCCGCCACCCGGCGGGCCAGCTGCTGCTCGCGGCTGGGGCCGAGGAGGGCGGTGGCGTTGCGGGTGTCGAGGCGCACGAGCGCACCCGACAGCCAGGCCCACGCGTACAGCAGCGCGAGCCCGCCCGCGGTGACGTACGCGGCCTGTGTGGTGTAACCGGCCTGGCTCACGCGCCAGTTCACCGGCAGCGCCCAGATCCAGACGTAGACCGTGGCCAGTACGAGCCCTGTCAGGCCGGCCAGCAGCGTGAGCACCCCGCCCAGGGCCGCGGCCGGGCCCGCCAGCAGGTGGTAGCGCACCTGCGGGCCGGGGTAGGCCGAGCGGAGGCGGGCGCGGGTCCGCTCACCCGGCGACCCGACGGCGGGAGGGCCGGCGGGCGGCGCCGGTATGTCGACCCCCAGCGTCCAGCGGAAGCGGCGCCTCTGGAGGGACGAGAGGGCGGGCCCGATGAGCGCGATGCCCCCCAGCGGCAGGAACACCGACAGCAGGATCTCGGGCACCGACCCCGCCTGGTAGGCCAGCCACGGCACCCCCATGATCAGCAGGGCCGGGAACTGGGCGAGGGCGCCGACGACGATGCAGGCGGTGGGGCGCCGGGCGCTCCGCAGGGGCCGCGCCGCGGTCCGCAGCAGGGTGGGGATGGACATGCTCCACACGGTAGATCCCCAGGTCGGAGGGGGTCCATGGCACTGTCGTCCGTCTCCGGGGTGTAGCCAGTACCACCATCGGACGAACGTGCGGGTGAAGTGTGGCCGTGTGTCAGCGACCGTGGCTACGTTGTGTGGCGTCACGCTCGCCCAGGCAAGGAGACGTATGCAACCGCCCGTGCCGATTGTCCAAGGCCCGGAGCCGACGGACTTTGAACAACTGTGCAGGATTCTGGAGAAGATCGACGCCGATCTCCCCGACGGGTACTACACGGAGATCGTCGGGGGCAAGGTCGTCGTGTCACCGTGGTCCAGGGCTTTCTACACCCGCGTTCTGGACGCACTTGTCGACCAGTTGGGGCCGCACGTGCCCAAGGGCCACCGAGCGCGGACTTGCCCCAACCTCTACAAGTTCACCGAACACTCGCGCGCCTACGGCCCCGACTTCCACGTCGCGGACTCCGGCGCCATGCGGACCGACAGCATCTACAGGCCTGGTGAAGCGCTGTCCCTCGTGGGCGAGCTGACATCTTCCTCCACGGCTGATGCCGACCGCAGGGAGAAGGCCGAGGTCTACGGCAAGGCGGGAGTGCCTGTGTACGTGCTCGTCGACATGCTCAAGGGCACCGTCATCGTGTACTCGGAGCCGTCGGACCACGGCTACCGCACCAGCACTCAGATCGAATTCGGCGGGACGGTCCACATCCCCGCCCCGTTCGACTGCAAGCTGGACACCTCCGGCTGGGAGAGCTGAGCACCCCCGATGCCCGAAGGCCCCGGCCCCCGTCGAGCGGGAACCGGGGCCTTCGGCCACAGCGAAGAGCGTCAGCAGCCCAGCAGACGCGAGCCCAGGTAGCCCTCGATCTGGTCGAGGGACACCCGCTCCTGCTTCATGGTGTCGCGCTCGCGGACCGTCACCGCGTTGTCGTCGAGCGTGTCGAAGTCGACCGTGACGCAGAACGGCGTGCCGATCTCGTCCTGGCGGCGGTAGCGGCGGCCGATCGCGCCCGCGTCGTCGAAGTCGATGTTCCAGTGCTTGCGCAGGTCCGTCGCGAGGCCCTTGGCCTTCGGGGAGAGCTGCGGGTTGCGGGAGAGCGGCAGCACCGCGACCTTCACCGGCGCCAGGCGCGGGTCGAGGCGCATGACGACGCGCTTCTCCATGACGCCCTTGGCGTTGGGCGCCTCGTCCTCGTTGTACGCGTCGAGCATGAAGGCCAGCATGGCGCGGTTGAGGCCGGCCGCCGGCTCGATGACGTACGGGAAGTAGCGCTCGCCTGCTTCCTGGTCGAAGTACGACAGGTCCTGGCCGGAGGCCGCGGAGTGCGCCTTGAGGTCGTAGTCGGTGCGGTTGGCCACACCCTCGAGCTCGGAGAACTCGGAGCCGCCGAAGTTGAAGCGGTACTCGATGTCAACGGTGCGCTTGGAGTAGTGGGAGAGCTTCTCGGCGGCGTGCTCGTACCACCGCATGTTCTCCTCGCGCATGCCGAGGCCGGTGTACCAGTTCCAGCGCTGCTGCATCCAGTACTCCTGCCACTCCTCGTCCTCACCCGGCTTGACGAAGAACTCCATCTCCATCTGCTCGAACTCGCGGGTGCGGAAGATGAAGTTGCCCGGCGTGATCTCGTTGCGGAAGGACTTGCCGGTCTGGGCGATGCCGAACGGCGGCTTCCGGCGCGAGGTCTGCTGGACCTGGGCGAAGTTGGTGAAGATGCCCTGCGCGGTCTCGGGGCGCAGGTAGGTCACCGCGCCGGAGTCCTGGGTCGGGCCGAGGTGGGTCGACAGCAGGCCGGAGAACTGCTTGGGCTCGGTGAAGGCGCCCTTGTTGCCGCAGTTCGGGCAGTTGATGTCGGCGAGGCCGTTCTCGGGAAGCTTCTTGTGCTTCGCCTCGTACGCCTCCTCCAGGTGGTCCGCGCGGTAGCGCTTGTGGCAGGAGGTGCACTCGGTCAGCGGGTCCGAGAAGGTGGCGACGTGGCCGGACGCCTCCCAGACCTCACGGGCGAGGATCACCGACGAGTCGAGACCGACCACGTCGTCGCGCGAGGTGACCATGGAGCGCCACCACTGACGCTTGATGTTCTCCTTGAGCTCCACGCCGAGGGGTCCGTAATCCCAGGCGGCACGCTGTCCGCCGTAGATCTCACTGCACGGATAGACAAAGCCACGGCGCTTGCTCAGGCTGACGATGGTGTCGATCTTGTCGGCGGCCACGGTGCTCTCTTCATTGCGACGACGAACAGCGAATGCTTCAGGTTACCGGCGCCGCACCCCCTCTCATCAAATCGGCTCTGGCCTTGGCTTGACCGACCCTCTCGGCACCGCCCGCCACACCCCCCTTGTTGACAATCGTTTCCACTTTAGTTGAAAATGACTGTCATGAACGTAAGCCGTCTCCGCTCCCCCCGAATATCCGCCGCCGCCGTCGCCACAGCCGCGGCCCTCGGGCTGCTCACGCTCTCCGCGTGCTCCTCCTCCGGCACGGCGGGCAAGGCGGCGGACGGCAAGCTCAAGGTGGTCGCGTCCTTCTACCCCATGCAGTTCCTCGCCGAGGAGATCGGCGGCGACCACGTCGGCGTGACCAATCTGACGAAGCCCGGCCAGGAGCCGCACGACCTGGAGCTCAGCCCCAAGCAGACCGGCTCCCTCTCCGACGCGGGCGCGATCGTCTACCTCAAGGGCATCCAGCCCGCCGTGGACAAGGCGATCAAGCAGTCCAGGAACAAGCACATCGTCGACGCCGCCTCCCTCACCGAGCTGGAGAAGCACGGCACCGAGGTCGAGGGCGAATCCCACGACGAGCACGAAGGTCACCACCACTCCGACGACGAATCCGGCGCCGACCCGCACGTCTGGCTGGACCCGGTGAAGTACGCCGAGGTCGCCAAGGGCGTCGCCAAGGCCCTCGCCGAGGCCGACCCCGACCACCGCGCGGACTACGAGAAGAACCGCGACGCCCTGGTCAAGAAGCTCGGCGGGCTGGACAAGAAGTTCTCGGACGGCCTGAAGAACCGTGCCTCCCGGACCTTCATCACCACCCACGCCGCCTTCGGCTACCTCGCCGAGCGCTACGGCCTGGAGCAGGAGGCCATCAACGGCCTGGACCCGGAGTCCGAGCCCAGCGCCGCCCGGATCAAGGACCTGCACAAGCTGGCGAAGGACCACGGCGTCAGCACGGTCTTCTTCGAGACCATCGCCAACCCCGCCACGGCGAAGACCCTGGCCGGCGACCTGAACCTGAAGACGGACGTGCTCGACCCGCTCGAAGGGATCACCGACAAGTCCCGGGGCGACGACTACTTCGCGGTCATGGAGTCCAACCTCGCCGCCCTCCAGAAGGCGCTCGGCACCAAGTGACGGAGGTCAACAGCATGGACGATCAGCCCGTCATATCCCTGCGCGGAGCGACGGCGACCCTCGGCGCACGGCCGGTGCTGCGCGGCGTGGACCTGACCGTACGGCGCGGCGAGGTCGTCGCGCTGCTCGGCGCCAACGGCTCCGGCAAGTCCACGGCCGTACGGGCCGTCGTCGGCCAGGTGCCGCTCACCGGCGGCGAGCTGGAGCTCTTCGGCACGCCCCGGCGGCGCTTCCGCGACTGGGCGCGCGTCGGCTACGTACCGCAGCGCACGACCGCCGCCGGCGGGGTGCCCGCGACCGTGGGCGAGGTCGTCTCCGCCGGGCGGCTGGCCCGCACCCGGCTGGGCTTCCTGCGCAAGGCCGACCGCGAGGCGGTCGTACGGGCCCTGGAGCTCGTCGGCATGGCCGACCGGCTCAAGGACTCCGTCGACGCGCTCTCCGGCGGCCAGCACCAGCGGGTGCTCATCGCCCGCGCGCTGGCCGGCGAACCCGAACTGCTGATCATGGACGAGCCGATGGCCGGCGTCGACCTGGCCTCCCAGGAGGTCCTCGCGGACGCGCTGCGCGCACAGGTCGCCCGGGGCGCCACGGTCCTCGTCGTCCTGCACGAGCTCGGCCCGCTGGAGCCGCTCATCGACCGTGCGGTCGTCCTGCGCGACGGCTGCGTGGTCCACGACGGCCCGCCGCCCGAGGCCGTGGGCCAGCACGCGCTGCCCGGCCACGACCACGTACACCCGCACGCCGGCCCGGCAGCGGAACCGATTCGGACAGGGCTGCTGACCTGATGGACATCCTCGAACCCGCCTTCATGCAGCGGGCGCTGCTCGCCGCCCTCCTCGTCGGCCTCACCGCCCCCGCCATCGGCACCTACCTCGTCCAGCGCCGGCAGGCGCTGATGGGCGACGGCATCGGCCACGTCGCCCTCACCGGCGTCGGCCTGGGCTTCCTGCTCAACACCAGCCCGGTGTGGGTCGCCACGGCCGTGTGCGTCGTCGGCGCCATCGTGATGGAGCTGATCCGCTCGTACGGCAAGGCCCGCGGCGACATCGCGCTCGCCATGCTCTTCTACGGCGGCATGGCCGGCGGGGTGATGCTCACGAGCCTGTCGGACGCCGGCTCCAACGCCAACCTCGTCTCGTACCTCTTCGGCTCGATCACCACCGTGTCGGAGCAGGACATGACCGCCATCTGCGTGCTGGCGGCGTTCGTGATCCTGGTCACCATCGGACTGCGGCGCCAGCTCTTCGCCATCTGCCAGGACGAGGAGTTCGCCCGGGTCACCGGGCTGCCGGTGCGGCTGCTGAACCTGCTGGTCGCGATCACGGCGGCGGTGACCGTCACGGTCGCCATGCGCGTCGTCGGCCTGCTGCTGGTCAGCGCCCTGATGGTGATCCCGGTGGCCGCCTCGCAGGCCGTCTCGCGCAGTTTCGCGACGACCTTCGCGCTGGCCATGGGCATCGGCGTCGTGGTCGCCGTCTCCGGCACGGCCACCTCGTACTACGTCGACGTGCCCTCCGGCGCGACCATCGTGCTGCTGGCGATCGGCGTCTTCATCGCGCTGACCGCGCTCGCGGCACCCCTGACCAGGAAACGCGCCAAGCGGGCCGCCGCCCAGGAAGGGTGCACGCTCCGGGCGCCCGAGAGCCGTACCGCCGCCGACGACGTCCAGGTCTGAGCCGACGGCGGCCGAGGCACCGTAAAGATCCGTAAAGGTCGCACCCGTCGGTCCGGGCTTACCCGCCCGGTCCCGCGGACTGGCACAATTGGCCGTGCGACACGTGCGGATGGGTGTTCAGGCGAGCTTTTGGAGGCAACTGTGGCGACCGCGGGTCCCCCGGTACGCGGCCGGTCCACCAAGCAGCGGGCCGCGGTCGCGGCCGCGCTCGACGAGGTGGACGAGTTCCGGAGCGCGCAAGAACTGCACGACATGCTCAAGCACCGCGGCGCCTCGGTCGGTCTGACCACCGTCTACCGCACACTCCAGTCCCTCGCCGACGCGGGCGAGGTCGACGTGCTGCGCACCAGCGAGGGCGAGGCGGTCTACCGCCGCTGCTCCAGCGGTCACCACCACCACCTGGTGTGCCGGGACTGCGGCAAGGCCGTCGAGGTCGAGGGCCCGGCCGTGGAGAAGTGGGCGGATTCGATCGCCGCGGAGCACGGCTTCGTGGACGTCGCCCACACGATCGAGATCTTCGGAACCTGCGGGGAGTGCGCGGCGTCGCGCTGACCCGTCATACGTATGCCCCGGGCGTCGGAAGACGCCCGGGGCATACGTCTGCGCGCTCAGCCGCGCGGCAGGCCCACCCTCAGCGCTCGCGCACTGCGGACGGCGCGCGTACGGGCGCGCAGCGCGGACCGGATGTCGGCGGCCGTCAGCTCGTACTCGAACGTCAGGGCATCGGCCGGGGCCGGTACCGTCGAAGTCCCGATCACGCGCCGCCCTGCTCCTCGTTCGGCATGGCCCCGCCGAAGCGGCGGTCGCGCTGCGCGTACTCCAGGCACGCCCGCCACAGGTCGCGGCGGTCGAAGTCCGGCCAGAGGACGTCCTGGAAGACCATCTCGGCGTAAGCGCTCTGCCAGATCAGATAGTTGGACGTGCGCTGCTCACCGGACGGGCGTACGAACAGGTCGACGTCCGGCATGTCCGGGTAGTAGAGGTACTTGGCGAAGGTCTTCTCGTTGACCTTCGAGGGGTCCAGCCGCCCGGCGGCGATGTCCCGCCCTATGGCCGCCGCGGCGTCGGCGATCTCCGCGCGGCCGCCGTAGTTGACGCAGAAGTACATGGTCATGGCGTCGTTGTTCTTCGTCTGCTCCTGGGCGATCTGGAGCTCCTCGACCACGGACTTCCACAGCTTCGGCATCCGGCCGGTCCAGCGGACCCGGATGCCGAGCTCGTCCATCTCGTCGCGGCGGCGGCGGATGACGTCGCGGTTGAAGTTCATCAGGAAGCGCACCTCTTCGGGCGAACGCTTCCAGTTCTCGGTCGAGAAGGCGTACAGGGAGAGGTTCTTGACGCCCATCTCCAGGCAGCCCTTGAGCACGTCCATGACGACGCCCTCGCCGACCTTGTGCCCCTCGGTGCGCGGCAGGCCGCGCTCCTTCGCCCAGCGGCCGTTGCCGTCCATGACGATCGCCACGTGGTTGGGCACCAGCTCACCGGGGATCTTCGGCGGACGTGCCCCGGACGGATGCGGCTCGGGCGTGAGGTACTCGCGTCGGGAACGGCCAAGAATCCCGCGTCGTGCCATGGATGCCACTTCTCCTCGATACCGGTTACTTCTCTACATAACGGAGGGAGCGGAGCCCCCGCTCCAGATGCCAGTGCAGATACGCGGCCACCAGACCGCTGCCCTCCCTGACATGACGCGCCTCACAGGCGTCCGCCGTCGCCCAGTCCCCGGTCAGCAGCGCGCCGAGGAGCTCGATCGACTCCGAGGAGGGTACGACGCTTCCGGGCACCCGGCACTCCCCGCAGACCACGCCGCCCGCGGCCACCGAGAAGAATCGGTTCGGTCCGGGCATGCCGCACTTCGCGCACGCCTCGAAGCTGGGGGCGTAGCCGTTGACGGCGAGGGAGCGCAGCAGGAACGCGTCCAGGATGAGGTGCGGGGCGTGCTCGCCCGCGGCGAGCGTGCGCAGCCCTCCGACCAGCAGCAGGTACTGCTGCACGGCGGGCTCGCCCTCGTGGTCGGTGAACCGCTCGGCGGTCTCCAGCATGGCGGTGCCGGCGGTGTAGCGGGCGTAGTCGGTGACGATGGGGCCGCCGTAGGCGGCGATGGTCTCGCTCTGGGTGCACATCGGCAGCCCGCGCCCGACGAGCTCGCTGCCGTGCGCGAAGAACTGCACGTCGACGTGCGAGAACGGCTCCAGCCGCGCCCCGAACTTCGACTTCGTCCGCCGCACCCCACGGGCCACGGCGCGCACGCGGCCGTGGCCGCGGGTGAGGAGGGTGATGATGCGGTCGGCCTCGCCGAGCTTCTGGGTCCTCAGGACGATGCCGTCGTCGCGAAAGAGACTCATCGCCCGCCCCCGAGCTTCCGGGTGCGCAGGACGATGCCGTCGTCGCGGAACAGGCTCATGGGGACATTGTCCCGTACGACCGGGGTGGACCCGTACGGGCGGCATGGACCCGCACAAGCAGACCGGGCTCGTACGGACAGGCTGGGGCGGACCGGACAGCATGGAGGAAGGCCCTCCGCTCCGCGTGCAGAATGGCCCCATGCTGATCTCCGATTCCTCCGTGAGCCCGCCGTGAGCGCGGCACACACCTCGCGCCGGCGTCTGCCGGTGGTCGTGGCCATGGTCGGCTTGATCCTGCTGTCGGCGGCGGGCTTCCTGCTGTTCGTCACGGTGCCGGACCGGCAGGCCACGGGACGGGCCTTCGCGACGGCGCCGGCCTGTCTGTCGGACGAGCCGTCCACGGACTGCCGGAAGGCGGTCGAGGCCGTCGTGAAGAAGACCGAGACCGTGCACGGCGCCTACCGGGCGCACTACTGGCTCACTCTCGCCGAGCGTGAGGGGGCCACCCGCCGCGTGGACATGAGCGGGCCCGCGTCGATCTTCGGCGCCGTCTCGCCCGGTGACGAGGTCACCGCGACCTCCTGGCGGGGCAAGGTCCGCTACGTGGAGTTCATGGGCAAGCGGCAGTACGAGGCCGACGAGCCCAAGGACGGCTACCGCTTCCCGCTGGGCGCCGGTCTGGCCCTGCTCGTCGCGAGCGGAACGGCCTTCTGGCTCGCCCTCGTGGTCGCCCGGCGGGCCCGGGGCAACCCCGCGCCCGGCCCCTTGCGGGTCGCCGTGGCGCTGGCGGCGGGCCTGGGCGCCTCGCTCGTCGCCTTCTTCTCGCCGGTCGTGACGGACTCGGCGGCGACGGCCGTGCTCGTCACCGGGGCGGGCGCGGTGCCGCTCGCCCTCGTCGCGCCGACGCTCGGCCGGCAGGTCCGGCGGCGCGTGCGGGGGCGGCGGCGCCGGGGCGCCCACCAGCGTCAGGAAGCCGCCGCCCAGGGCTGAGGGGTCTCCGGCCGGGCGCTACGACGGCGTGCGGGCCGCCGCCAGCAGGCGGTCGGTGTCCTCCGGGCGGATCAGCAGCGCCCGCCCCACCGTGGCCAGGACCTCCCGCTCGGCGGGCCGGTAGGGCCCGTCGGCCAGTGCGATGCGGGCGCCCTGCAGCAGGATCGATTCCCGGCCGGCGGGCGCGAGGTGCGGGGCCAGCGGCTCCAGCGCCTCGTGCAGCTCGATCGCCAGCGCCGTGCCCCGCGGGTCGAAGCCGTCGCGGCCGCAGCCGGCTCCCAGGCCCGTACCGCCCGCGTACATGCCCGGCAGCCGGCCCGTGTCCGCCGCGAGCGCCTCGATCAGCGTGATCAGCTGCTCCTCGCTGCAGTCGACGAAGCCGGCCGCGCGCACCGCGCCCACGGCGGCCCTGCGGACCGTACGGGCCTCGGTGCCGCCCGCGGCGAGGACGGCGAGGGCGACGGTGTGCACGGCGTCGCGGAGCATCGCGGAGAAGCGCGTGGTGGTGGGGTGGTCGAGGATGTCCGTGCCGTAGCGGGCGCGGCAGGCGGTGCACTCGACGATCGGTCCGACCGGCCCGCGCGGCAGCAGCGGCAACCCGAACACGACCAGCCGACGGCGCCCCGTACGACGGCGGTAGTTGCGGTCGCCACCGCACCCCGGGCAGTAGAACTCGCCGTCGCCGACGGTCCGCCACACGGTGCGTACGCCCACCACACACCGGTCCGGACCGGATCGGCCTTGCGCGTGCATCACGGCGCACCTCCATAACGCCACGGCCTCGTCGCCGCGTTGACGTGATGTTAGCCACATCGGTGATGTGGCGTCAGTACCCCGTGCGCAGAGTCCCGGCGCCAGTTGGACGATTACGCCACCGAGCCACCGGATACGGTGGATTCGGTGGCGGTCGCTTGACGGCTGTTCGGGCTCAGCCGCGGTAGGCGCGGTTGACCGCGGAGACGACGGCCTTGATCGAGGCGCGGGTGGTGTTGGGGTCGATGCCGATGCCCCACAGCACCTTGCCGTCGATCACGCACTCGATGTACGAGGCGGCCCGGGCGCTGGCGCCCTCGCTCATGGTGTGCTCGGTGTAGTCGAGCAGGCGGGCGTCGACGCCGACGGCGGCCAGCGCGTCGAAGAAGGCGGAGATCGGGCCGTTGCCGGTGCCGGTCAGGACCGTCTCCACGCCGTCCACCACGGCCTCGACGGTCAGCGCGTCGGTGCCCTCGCCGGCGGTCGAGGTCTGGTGCGAGCGCAGCGCGATCCGGCCCCAGGGGTTGCCGTCCATGGGCAGGTACTCGTCCTGGAAGACCGACCAGATCTCCTGCGGGGTGACCTCGCCGCCCTCGGCGTCCGTCTTCGCCTGGATGATCCTGGAGAACTCGATCTGCATGCGGCGCGGCAGGTCCAGCTTGTGGTCGTGCTTGAGGACGTAGGCGATGCCGCCCTTGCCGGACTGCGAGTTGACGCGGATGACGGCCTCGTACGAACGGCCGACGTCCTTGGGGTCGATGGGCAGGTAGGGCACGGCCCACTCGATGTCGTCCACGGTCTTCCCAGCGGCGGCGGCGGTGGCCTCCATCGCCTCGAAGCCCTTCTTGATGGCGTCCTGGTGGGAGCCGGAGAAGGCGGTGTAGACCAGGTCGCCCGCGTAGGGGTGGCGCGGGTGGACCTCCATCTGGTTGCAGTACTCGGCGGTCCGGCGGACCTCGTCGATCTGCGAGAAGTCGATCTGCGGGTCGACGCCCTGGGAGAAGAGGTTCATGCCCAGGGTGACCAGGTCGACGTTGCCGGTGCGCTCGCCCTGGCCGAAGAGGCAGCCCTCGATGCGGTCGGCACCGGCCATGATCGCCAGTTCGGCGGCGGCGACGGCCGTGCCCCGGTCGTTGTGCGGGTGCACGGACAGGCAGATGTGCTCGCGCCGGGAGAGGTGGCGCGACATCCACTCGAAGCGGTCGGCGTGGGTGCTGGGCGTGGAGCGCTCCACGGTGGCCGGCAGATTGAGGATGATCTCGCGGCCGGCCTCGGGCTGCCAGACGTCCATGACTCCCTCGCAGACCTCCAGGGCGAAGTCCAGCTCGGTGTCGGTGAAGATCTCCGGCGAGTACTGATAACCGAAGATCGTCTCGTCGCCGAGGATCTTGTCGGCGTACTCCATGACCAGCCGGGTGCCGTCGACGGCGATCTGCTTGACCTGCTCGCGGGAGCCGCGGAAGACGACGCGGCGGAAGACGGGCGCGGTGGCGTTGTAGAGGTGGACGGTCGCGCGGTGGGCGCCGCGCAGCGATTCGACGGTGCGCTCGATCAGCTCTTCGCGCGCCTGGGTCAGAACGGAGATCGTCACGTCCTCGGGGACGGCGCCCTCTTCGATGATCGACCGTACGAAGTCGAAGTCGGTGGCCCCGGAGGAGGGGAAGCCGACCTCGATCTCCTTGTAGCCCATGCGGACCAGCAGGTCGAACATCTCGCGCTTGCGGGCCGGGGACATCGGGTCGATCAGGGCCTGGTTGCCGTCGCGCAGGTCGGTGGAGAGCCAGCGGGGGGCGGTGGTGATGCGCTGTTCGGGCCAGGTGCGGTCGGGGATGTCGACGGCGTCGTAGCGACCGTATTTGTGGACCGGCATCCCGGAGGGCCGCTGCCTGACGGTCGCGGCGGTGACGGGCGTGGGGCGGCCTACGGAAATCTCGGGCATCTGCGTGGGGCTCCTCGTGTGTCCACTGGGACGGCCGACGGGGCTGATCACCGGCGGGTGACCGCAACACCGAACTCCGCGGGGAGGGGGTCGGCCTACGACTACAGGCCCTCGCCGCGGCAGCTAAGAAGAAGCAGCCCGTAACGCATGATGTCCAGCACCCTAACCGAGACGACCGCGCCGCAGGAGCCCCGTATCAGCATGCGGGACACCGGCGCGCCGGCGAGCGCGGGAAGAGCCGGGAGGAAATACGGAATTGCTGTCTCTCAAATAATAGACAACCACTCGATTTCATTAATCATGACGCCAAGCAGTGACAAGACCGGGAGCGGGTGCCACATTGCCGCCATGAAACCCGCTATGAATCCGGTCTTCTGCACCATCGTGCCTCCGCATGTCCTCGACAAACTCGCACAGTCGGACGACCCCGCCGTCCACGGCCCCGCGCGGCGCACCCTCGAACACGACTCCCTCCAGCGCACCCGCCGCCGCATCACGGCGGCCCGGGGCCTCGCCGCGCCGACCGGCACCCCGTCCGACAAGCCGCTGCGCACCATCTTCGACGCCGAGCACCGCGAGGTCGCGCCAGGTCGGAAGGTGCGCTCCGAGGGCGACCAGCCCTCCAAGGACGCCACCGTCAACCGCGCGCACGCCGGTCTCGGCGCCACCTTCGACCTGTTCATGAAGGTCTACGGACGGCACTCCATCGACGACTCCGGGCTGCCGCTGAATGCGACCGTCCACTACGGCGAGAATTACGACAACGCGTTCTGGGACGGCTCCCAGATGGTGTTCGGCGACGGGGACAACGACCTCTTCCGGGACTTCACGATTCCGGTGGATGTCATCGGCCACGAGCTCACGCACGGGGTGACCCAGCACACGGCGAATCTGGAGTACTACGGCCAGTCGGGCGCGCTGAACGAGTCGCTCTCGGACGTGTTCGGCTCGCTGATCAAGCAGTACGCGCTCGGCCAGTCCGCCGATCAGGCCGACTGGCTGATCGGGGCGGGCCTGCTGGGCCCCAATGTGGACAGCGGCGAGGCGCTGCGCTCGATGAAGGCGCCGGGGACGGCGTACGACGACAACGTGCTCGGCAAGGACCCGCAGCCCGCCACCATGGACGACTACGTCCGCACGTCACGCGACAACGGCGGCGTGCACATCAATTCCGGCATCCCCAATCACGCCTTCTACCTCCTGGCCACAGACCTCGGCGGCAACGCCTGGGAGCGGGCCGGGAAGATCTGGTACGCCACGCTGACCGGCGGCGAGCTGGCCTCCGACGCCGATTTCGCGGAATTCGCGCGGCTGACCGCCACGTCGGCCCGGGGCCTGTACGGCGAGGGGGACGAGATTCAGGCCGTTCTCAAGGCGTGGTCGCGGGTGGGGGTTCCCACCTCGTAGAGCGGAGCGGACGGGGTAAGGATGGCGGTATGCGTATTGCCATCATCCGATCAGGCGGTTTCGCCGGCATCGAGCGGCGGGCCGAGCTGGATACCACCGGCCGGCCCGACGCGGCCCATCTGCAGGCCCTGGCCCACCGGGCGGTCGCCCACGCCCCGGGCGGTGGCCCGGGGTGCGGGGAGACGACGTCGCCGCGCGGGGTGCCGGACGCCTTCCACTACGAGATCACCGTGGACGGCCGCACGGTCCACTGCGCGGATCCGCACCTCACGCCGGAGCAGCGGGAGCTGATCCGCTTCGTGCTGAAGGAAGGCGCGTGAGCGCCTCCCGCTGATCGCTCCGCGACGCGGCGCCCGGGCTCAGAAGCCCAGCTTGCGCAGCTGCTCGGGGGCCCCTCCCGACCGCCGCCCTCGCACCGCTCGGCCCCTGGGGGCCTCACAGGCTTCGGGCCGCTGCTCCGGCCTCCGGCCGCCGGTGGGCCGCCGCCTCAGAACCCGAGCTTGCGCAGCTGCTTGGGGTCGCGCTGCCAGTCCTTGGCGACCTTCACATGCAGGTCGAGGTAGACCGGGGTACCGAGGAGCGCCTCGATGTGCTTGCGGGACTTCATGCCCACCTCCTTCAGCCGGGCGCCCTTGGGGCCGATGATGATGCCCTTCTGGCTGGGGCGCTCGATGTAGACATTCGCGTGGATGTCCAGCAGCGGCTTGTTCGCGGGGCGGTCCTCGCGGGGCAGCATCTCCTCGACCACGACGGCGATGGAGTGCGGCAGCTCGTCCCGGACGCCCTCCAGGGCGGCCTCGCGGATCAGCTCCGCGACCATGACCTGCTCGGGCTCGTCGGTGAGGTCGCCCTCGGGGTAGAGCGGCGGGCTCTCGGGGAGCAGCGGGGCGATCAGGTCGGCCAGCAGCGAGACCTGCTTGTCGCCGACCGCCGAGACGGGGACGATCGTCTGCCACTCGAAGCCCAGCTCCACGGCGAGCTGGTCGATGGCGATCAGCTGCTCGGCGAGCTGCTTGGAGTCGACCAGGTCCGTCTTGGTGACGATAGCGATCTTGGGGGTCTTCTTGATCCCCGCGAGCTCCTTGGCGATGAACTTGTCACCCGGGCCGAGCTTCTGGTCGGCGGGCAGGCAGAAGCCGATCACGTCGACCTCGGCCCAGGTGGTCCGTACGACGTCGTTGAGGCGCTCGCCGAGCAGGGTGCGCGGCTTGTGCAGACCGGGGGTGTCCACCAGCACGAGCTGGGCGTCCGGGCGGTGCACGATGCCGCGCACGGTGTGCCGGGTGGTCTGCGGGCGGTTGGAGGTGATCGCGACCTTCGTCCCCACCAGTGCGTTGGTCAGGGTCGACTTGCCCGCGTTGGGCCGGCCGACGAAGCACGCGAAGCCCGCGCGGTGAGGGGCCTGGGAGGGGGAGGCAGCACTGTCCATACTCGGTATTCTCCCCGATCCCCCGGCCCCCGCCGACCAGCGGTCCCGCGCGGTGGGCACCCGGACCCCGCCCGGCACCGTGTCCGGCCTCCCGCTCCGCCTCCGGCTCAGCCCGCGCTGAGCGTGGCGCGCAGGGCGCCGTCGGGGCCGGCGAGCAGGACGGGCGCGGTGGGTCCGCCCAGGTCGCGCACGGCCGCGCGGTCCTCCTCGGACACCGTCGCGGCGTCGGAGACGACGGCGGCGGCCTCCAAGGACTTCGCGCCACTGGCGACGGCCATCGCGACGGCCGTCCGCAGGGCGCTGAGGCGGAGCGAGTCGAGCGCGACGGTCCCGGCGACATACGTCCGTCCCGTCTCGTCACGCACGGCGGCCCCCTCGGGAACCCCGTTGCGCGCCCGCGCGGAACGGGCCAGCGTGATGATCTTGCGGTCTTCGGGGTCCAGCGTCGTCTCCGTCATACGGGCGAGCATATGCAGCACCGCCCGGGGCCCGGGAGCCGGGCGCGGACCCGGGAAGCGAAGGGCCGACCCGGTCGTACGGACGTCAGCCCGCGATCGAGTACATCCCCCCGCGCCGCCCCTCCGGGGAGTTCAGCCACTCCACCTTCGCGGCCGTCCCCGACTCCGGCACGGGGTTGTGCAGGACGATCGTCAGGTCCGGGCGGGCCGGTACGCGCAGCTGGGTGCTCTCGAAGTACAGCGCGCCGACCAGCGGGTGCTCCAGCTCCTTGACCAGCTGGCCGCCGGCCCGCACGTCACCGCGCGCCCAGAGCGCCGCGAACTCCTCGCTCGCCTCGGACAGCTCCGCGACGATCGCCTCGAAGCCCTCGTCGTCGGGGTGGTCCGAGCAGGCGGCGCGGAACTGGGCCACGACGCGGTGGGCGTTCGCCTCCCAGTTCGCGGCGCGCGAGCGGTAGACGGGGTCGGTGAAGAAGGTGATCAGGCAGTTCTGCCGGATCTCCGGGCGGAAGCCCATGACCATGCCGGCCGATTCGTTGTAGCCGACCGTGTTCCAGTAGGGGTCCATGATGTGCGCCGGGAGGGGCATCCAGGCGTCGATCAGCCGGTGCAGCCCTTCGCACAGGTACTCCGGGTCCCGCACGGACTCGGGCAGCGGCGGGTTCAGGCCCGCCAGGACGTACAGATGGCGGCGCTCCGGGCCGGTCAGCCGCAGCACTCGCGCGACCGCGTCGATCACCTGCGGGGAGACGGTGATGTCACGCCCCTGCTCCAGCCACTGGTACCAGGAGGCGCCCACTCCGGCGAGGACCGCGACCTCCTCGCGGCGCAGCCCCGGCGTGCGGCGGCGGGCTCCGCCGTCGGGCAGGCCGGCCTCGGCCGGACTCACCCGCGCCCGGCGGCTCATCAGGAAGTCGCGCAGCTCCTGGCGGCGGCGCGGCTTGGCACCCCGCGCGTCCGGCGTCGTGCTCGCTTCGGTCCTGCTGACGGTCATGGCTTCCCCCTTGCCTGGTGGTACGGCCACCACCATAAGCAGTGTCTCCCCACGGGTGTTCCGGACGCCCGAGGGTGGTGACCATGGCGATCGACACCTCCCCTGCCCCCACCGTCCCCGCACCACCACAGGCCGCGGCCGAAGCCTGCATGTCCCCCCGCGCGAAGCTGATCCTGCTGGTGCTGTGCGCCGCGCAGTTCATCATCGCGCTCGACTTCTCGATCCTGAACGTCGCGCTGCCCGTCCTCGGTGACGACCTGGGCATGGGCCAGGCCGACCTCCAGTGGGCGGTCACCGCCTTCGCCCTGCCGTCCGGTGGCTTCCTGCTGTTCTTCGGCCGCATCGCCGACCTCTACGGACGGCGCCGGCTCTTCCTGACCGGCCTCGCCCTCTTCGCCGTGGCCTCCGTGCTCGCCACCCTGGCCTGGAACCCGGCGGCCTTCCTCGCCGGCCGCGCCCTCCAGGGCCTGGGCGCCGCCGTCATCGTGCCGACCGGCATGTCGCTGCTGACGACGACCTTCGCCGAGGGCCCGCAGCGCGAACGCGCGCTCGGCATCAGCGGCACCCTCCTGTCGCTGGGCTTCACCATCGGCATGGTGCTCGGCGGCGTCATGACGGACACCCTCGGCTGGCGCTCCACGATGGGTCTGCTGGCCGTGGCCGGCCTGGCCATCCTGGCCGTCGCGCCCGGCCTGCTGACCGAGTCCCGCCGCCCCGAGCGCCCCCGCCTGGACATGCCGGGCGCGGCGACCGTGACCGGTGGCCTGCTGGCCCTCATCTACGCCCTGTCGACGGCGGCCCAGCGGGGCTTCGGTGGCGTCGACGTCCTCGCCACGCTGATCGGCGGCGTCGTCCTGCTCGCCGCCTTCGTGGTCATCGAGTCCCGGGCGGCCGAGCCGCTCGTATCGCTGCCGATGCTGCGCCGGCGGTCGGTCGCCTGGGGCAATCTGGCCGGGCTGACCACGTTCTCCATGATGAGCACCGTCGTCTTCCTCCTCACGCTCTACCTCCAGGAAGTGCTGGACCTCTCCGCCTTCGTCACCGGTCTGGTCTTCGGCGTCCAGGGCGTCATCGCGGCCGTCGCCGGGGTGACCGCCCCCAAGGTCATCGCCCGCTTCGGCGCCCGCAACACCCTGGTGGCCGGCCTGGCCGTCCAGGCGGTCACCACCGCCGCGCTGCTGGGCCTGGGCCTGGGCTCGGCCGGTGTGTGGCTGACTCTGGTGGCCGCGTCCCTCGCCTGCGTGGGTCACCTGTGGGCGATCGTCGCCTACGGCGTCACCGCCACCTCCGGCCTGCCGGACGGCGAACAGGGTCTGGCCACCGGTCTGGTGACCAGCTCTCAGCAGGTCGGCCTCACCATCGGCATCCCCCTGCTGAGCGCCCTGTCCTCGGCGCACATCGCCTCGCTCCGGGACGGCGGTTCGGGTTTCGCGGCGGCCACCCTCGGCGGGATCCGGCTGGGCCTGGGCGTCGACGCGGCCGTCGTCGCGGCCGTCGCGGTACTGGTGGCGATCGGCCTGGGCCGGGCGCGGGCGGCACGGGCCTGACGGCGGCGGGCACGGCGTCCGTCGCCCGAACGGTACGAGGCCGTGACCCTTGAAGGGGTCACGGCCTCGTTCGGCACGCGTTCGCCGACGGCTACTCCGCCTCCGAACCCGCCATGTCCTCCGCCTCCCACACCGGCTCCACCAGCACCGTGACGATGCGGTTGCGCCGTCCGGCGGCGGACTCGGCGGTCAGGCGCAGCGCCCGCAGGCCGCCCGGGACGGCGAGTCCGTACGTCAGGAGGTCGACCTCCGCCTTCGCGCCGGCGATCGGGACCCGGCCCAGCGACTTGGCCAGCAGCCCGCCGACGGTCTCCACGTCCTCGTCGTCCAGCTCCAGGCCGTACAGCTCGCCGAGGTCGCCGATGTCGAGCCGGGCCGTGACCCGGTGGCGGCCGTCGCCGAGCTCCTCGACGGGCGGCAGTTCACGGTCGTACTCGTCCGTGATCTCGCCGACGATCTCCTCCAGGATGTCCTCGATCGTCACGATGCCGGCCGTGCCGCCGTACTCGTCGATGACCACGGCGCAGTGCGTGCGCTGCTGCTGCATCTCGCGCAGCAGGTCACCCGCGTTCTTGGTGTCCGGCACGAAGACGGCGGGCCGCATGGCCGTCGAGACCAGCTCGGACTCCGCCTCCCGGCTGATGTGCGTCTTGCGGGCGAGGTCCTTGAGGTAGACCATGCCGACGATGTCGTCCTCGCTCTCCCCGGTCACCGGTATGCGCGAGAAGCCCGAGCGCAGCGCCAGCGTCAGCGCCTGCCGGATGGTCTTGCCCCGCTCGATGACCACCAGGTCGGTGCGGGGCACCATCACCTCGCGTACGAGCGTGTCGCCGAGCTCGAAGACGGAGTGCACCATGCGGCGCTCGTCGTCCTCGATGAGCGATTCCTTCTCCGCGAGGTCGACCATGGCCCGCAGCTCCGCCTCGGAGGCGAAGGGGCCCTTGCGGAAGCCCTTGCCGGGGGTGAGGGCGTTGCCGATGAGGATCAGCAGCTGGGGCACCGGGCCCATGACGCGGGCGAGCGGCAGCAGCACATAGGCGGCGGCGGTCGCGGTGTTGAGCGGGTGCTGGCGGCCGATGGTGCGCGGGGAGACGCCGACGGCCACGTAGCTGACGAGGACCATCACGGCGATGGCGACCGTCAGCGCCTGCCAGGTGGCCTCGAATTCGCGCAGGCAGACGTAGGTGACGACGACGCCCGCCGCCATCTCGCACGCCACGCGCACCAGCAGCGCCACATTGAGATAGCGGGTCGGGTCGGCGGCGACGGCCATCAGCCTGGCGCTGCCGCGCCGCCCCGACCGTACGGCCTCCTCGGCGCGGAACCGGGTGGTCCGGGCCAGGCCGGCCTCGGCGCAGGCAGCGAGCCAGGCGATGACGAGCAGCAGGATCGCCGCGGCGATCAGCTGCCCGGTCACGTGATCGTCGGAGCCGGCGAGGGCCCTTCGATCCCGCGCTCGGCACGCCAGCCGTCGACGATCGCCGCCTGGAGGCCGAACATCTCGGCCTTCTCGTCGGGCTCCTCGTGGTCGTAGCCCAGGAGGTGCAGGACGCCGTGGACGGTCAGGAGCTGGAGCTCTTCGTCCATGGAGTGCCCGGTCGGCGCGTCCTCGCCCTGCTGCTTGGCGACCTCGGGACAGAGCACGATGTCACCGAGCAGGCCCTGCGGCGGCTCGTCGTCGTCCTTGGCCGGCGGGCGCAGCTCGTCCATCGGGAAGGACATGACATCGGTGGGGCCGGGGAGGTCCATCCACTGGATGTGGAGCTGCTCCATGGCATCGGTGTCGACAACGATGACCGAGAGTTCGGAGAGCGGGTGGATGCGCATCCGGGCGAGGGCGTAGCGGGCGACGTCGAGGATCGCCTGCTCGTCGATGTCCGTGCCGGATTCGTTGTTGACGTCGATAGCCATCGTTTTCGGTTACTTACTTTCCATTGCGCTCGTCGAACTGCTCGTACGCGTCGACAATACGGCCGACCAGCTTGTGACGGACCACATCGGTGCTGGTGAGCCGCGAGAAGTGGACGTCCTCGACGCCCTCCAGAATGTCCACGACCTGGCGCAGACCGCTCTTGGTGCCGCCCGGGAGGTCGATCTGGGTGACGTCACCCGTAATGACGATCTTGGAGTCGAAGCCGAGGCGGGTGAGGAACATCTTCATCTGCTCGGCGCTGGTGTTCTGCGCCTCGTCGAGGATGATGAAGGCGTCGTTCAGCGTGTTGTGCGTCAGCAGGTAGTCCTGCGTCACGTACAGCGAGTCCTCGGCCGCGACCTGAATGCAGACGGCGTCCTCCCGGCCTGCAGGCTCGATACTGTCGATGAAACGCATCGGGCGTCCGCCACCTCCGGCAGCACGGTATTTCTCCAGCTTGCGACCGAGGCGGAAGGGCTCAATGCCCTCAGGGAGCCGGATGTCGACGACGTGGGCGTCGTGGCGGTGGCGGACGTCGCGGCCACGCGCCCTCCCCGGATTCCTGCCGTCGGCTGCCCGGCGGCGGGTGTACGCGACCCCGCCGAGCGACCGGACCAGTTCGATGACATCGTCGCGGAGCAGGATCGATGTGGTCGTGTACTGGACGCGGCAGGTGCGGTCGGACTGCGTCACAGGGCCGCCGTCGGCGTCGAGCAGGCCCTGCAGGACGGCCAGGCGCACCTCGGACGAGTTGCGCAGGTAGTCGTCCGGGACGAACTTCGAGTGCGAGCGGACGCCGAGCATGTCCAGGGCGCGGAGCATGCCGGTGACCGGGTTTTGCAGAGTAACCACGTCACCCGGTTGCTTCACCCGGCTCAGCGTGTAGTTGACATGGTCCTTCCAGCGGACCTCGATGCCGGGAAGGGCGTCGTCCAGTGCCGCCGCGAGCTCCCGGTCGGCGGTGGCGAACGAAGGAGTGTTGGAGCCGGTAAGGCACCCGTCACCGAGCAGCAGGCCAAGGGCGTACGGGTCCATGGGGACCTCGCGCTCCGGGAAGCTCACCGGAGCGGTGAGCATCGGCAGCTCGTACCGCCGGGCGTGCGCGGCACGCAGGTTGCCAACCATCTCCTGGGTCTCCAGGACCCGCCACGGCTTGCTGCGGCGGCGGTCGGAGGCTGTGCGGACCGTCCACAGGTGCTCGCCGCAGCACAGCGTCCAGGACCCGTCCTGGGCGGTGACGCGGTAGATGTCCTTCTCGCCCTGCGGGTACACACCCAGGACCGGGGTGGGCTCACCGTTCGAGCCGATGACCAGGTCACCGACGTGGAGGTCGCCGATGGGACGCCAGCCATCCGGGGTCAGGACGTTCGTGAAGACAGGCTGTGCACGGCCGCGCATATAGGCCAGCGGCGCCACCTCGATCGTCCCGGCGGCCATCAGGCGGGGGATGGAATCAGGGTCGAGCATGTCGTGCAGGGCGTCGTAGAGCGGCCGCAGATACGGGTCGATCTTCTCGTAGAGCGTGCCGGGCAGGAAGCCGAGCCGCTCGCCCGCCTCGACGGCCGGCCGGGTCAGGATGATCCGGTTGACCTGCTTGGACTGGAGGGCCTGGACGGCCTTGGCCATGGCCAGGTAGGTCTTGCCGGTGCCGGCGGGGCCGATGCCGAAGACGACCGTGTGCTTGTCGATGGCGTCGACATAGCGCTTCTGGTTGAGCGTCTTGGGGCGGATGGTGCGGCCGCGGCTGGAGAGGATGTTCTGGGTGAGGACCTCGGCGGGGGTCTCGGCGCCCGCTCCCTCGCCGCCTTCTTCGCGCAACATCGCGATCGACCGTTCCACCGCGTCCTCCGTCATCGGCTGCCCGGTGCGGAGCACCAGCATCATCTCGTCGAACAGGCGCTGCACCAGGGCGACTTCCGGTCGGTCCCCGGTGGCGCTGACCTCATTGCCCCGGACGTGGATGTCGACGTTGGGGAAGGCCTTCTCGATCACGCGCAGGAGCGCGTCCGCGGACCCCAGGACCGTCACCATCGGGTGCTTGGCCGGGACCGTCCAGCGGGCTGTCGCCTGCGGTCGTGTGGGTGTCTGAGTCATGGGCCGGCGCTGGGGCCTGCTCATCCCTCTTTTCCATGTCTGACAACTGTGACTGCGTCTGTCCGGGCCGGACCTCACGGGCCGTCCGTCCTGGATATCCAGGGTACGACGGTGCACCGACAAGCCCGAGGAGTTTTACCGCCGCTTAGGGCCGCGGCCGCCCGTCGCCCGCGGCCCGTGGCCGCCGGCCGCTCACGGCTGCCGGAATCCGAGCGTGGGGACGGCCCGGCGCAGGGGCCAGGGCCGGGCGGCGGTGGGCAGCAGGCTGTCGAGGAAGGTGTAGCGGCGCAGGGCGGCCGGGGTCTGGTCGTCGTAGGTCCGTACGTGCTTCCACCAGGCGGCGATCTCCACCCAGCCGGGCGCGGACAGCGACCCGCCGAATTCCTGCACGGACAGGGCGGCGGTCAGCCCCGCGAAGGCCAGCCGGTCGGCGAGCGGCCAGCCGGCGAGGGTGCCGGTGACAAAGCCCGCGACAAAGACGTCGCCGGCGCCCGTGGGATCGAGTGCCTCGACGGCGATGGCGGGTACCTCCGCGCTCTCGCCCGTGCGGCTGTCGACGGCGAAGGCGCCCTTCTCGCCCATGGTGACGACGGCCAGCGGCACCTTCTCGGCCAGCGCGCGGGCGGCGGCGCGCGGGCAGTCGGTCCGGGTGTAGCGCATCGCCTCCTCGGCGTTGGGCAGGAACGCCTCGCAGTGCTCCAGGTCGGCGAGGTCGGTCGGGTCCCAGCGGCCCGTCTCGTCCCAGCCGACGTCGGCGAAGACCCGGCTGCCGCGGCGGGCGGCGCGCGCGATCCACTCCTCCTCGCGGCCGGGCACGAGCAGGGCCACGCAGGCCCGGGCCGGCGGCGGGCACTCGGGGGCGGGCTCCTCGGGCGGTGGCGCCTCGTGGCCGTGGGAGACCATCGTGCGCTCGCCCTCGTAGGCCATGGAGACGGTGACCGGGGAGTGCCAGCCGGGCACGGTGCGCGACAGGCCGAGGTCGATGCCCTCGCCGCGGGAGAGGGCGTCCCAGCAGTACTCGCCGTACATGTCGTCACCGAAGGCGGCGGCGAGGGAGGTGCGCAGGCCCAGCCGGGCGAGGGCGGTGGCCATGTTGGCGATGCCGCCGGGGCTGGAGCCCATGCCCCGGGCCCAGGACTCGGTGCCGCGCACGGGGGCGGAGTCCAGGCCGGTGAAGATGATGTCGAGGAAGACGGTGCCGGTCAGATAGACGTCGGTCTCCGGGTCGCCCTCGGCACGGACCTCGGCCAGCGGGTCGAGGACGGGCGCCGCCCCGGCGATTCCCTCGGCACCGGTCGCGCCCCTGAAGCGCTCACCGGGGAAAGCCGACGGCGGTGCCGCATGAGGCGAAAAGATCGTCATGCTCGCTCGCTGCTCCTCTCACGGGTGCGGGTCCGGACAGTCTGCCCGATGCTGCGATACGTTCCGTTCCATGAGGCTGACGATTCTCGGCGGTGGCGGATTCCGGGTTCCCCTCGTGCACCGGGCCCTGTTGGACGACGCGCGGCGCGACGCTCCGGGACGGTGCACCGAACTTGTCCTGTACGACACCGACCCCGTCCGGCTGAAGGTGATCGGCTCGGTGCTGGCCGCGCAGGCGGCGGACGTGCCGGGGGCCCCGGTCGTACGGGTCGCCCGGGAGCTGGACGAGGCGCTGCGCGGCGCGGACTTCGTCTTCTCCGCGATCCGGGTGGGCGGCACGGCCGGACGCGTGCGTGATGAAAGGATTCCGCTGGGCGAGCGCGTCCTGGGCCAGGAGACGGTCGGGGCGGGCGGTGTGCTCTACGGGCTGCGGACGATCCCGGTGGCGCTGAACATCGCCGAACGCGTCGCGGCGGTCGCCCCCGACGCCTGGGTCATCAACTTCACCAATCCCGCGGGCATGGTCACCGAAGCCATGGAGACCGTGTTGGGTGAACGGGTGATCGGCATCTGCGATTCACCCGTGGGGCTGGTGCGGCGCGCCGCGCGGGCAGCGGGCGTGGATCCGGACGAGGCGCTCTTCGACTACGTGGGCCTCAACCATCTGGGCTGGCTGCGTTCGTTGACGTCCGACGGCAAGGACCTGCTGCCGGGCCTGCTGGGCGACGAGAAGGCGCTGATGTCCTTCGAGGAGGGCAAGCTCTTCGGTGCGGAGTGGCTCCAGGCGCTGGGCGCGCTGCCCAACGAATACCTGCACTACTACTACTTCCGCCGCGAGACGCTGCGCTCGGTGCTGGAGTCGGTGGAGACCCGGGGCGAGTTCCTCGACCAGCAGCAGGGCCACTTCTTCACGACGGCGGCGGCCGCGCTCGACAAGGCGTACGAGCTGTGGGAGCGGACCCGGCGCCGCCGGGAGGAGACGTACATGGCCGAGAGCCGGGCGGCGAGCGGCGGCTGGCAGCGCGACTCCTGCGACCTGGACGGCGGTGGCTACGACCGGGTGGCGCTCGCCCTGATGCGGGCGATCTCCGGAGGCGTACGCACCCGGCTCGTCCTGAACGTCCCCAACGGCACGACGGTGCCCGCGCTGGACCCCAAGGCCGTCATCGAGACGGTGTGCGAGGTGGACGAGCGCGGCGCCCGGCCGCTGCCGTGCGCCCCCCTGCGGGAGGACCAACTCGGGCTGATGCTCCAGCTCAAGGCGGTCGAACGGGCCACGATCGAGGCCGCCATGTTCAGAGACCGCGGCGCCGCGCTCAGAGCCCTGGCGCTGCACCCGCTCGTCGACTCGCCGGCGGTGGCGGCCCGCATTCTGGAGCGGGCGGCGGACTCCCCCGCTCTTCGCGCGTAGAAAGCTTCTGACCTGGGCCTTGACCGGGTGGCGCGGCACCCTCTAGCTTCGCGCTGCACCCACCTTGTTACCCAGGAGTAAGAACGTGTCTTCGAAGCGCATGCGCATCCGCATAGCCGCCGCCACCGCGGCCCTCACCGTCGGTGGCGGTCTCTACGCGGCGGGCGCGGCCAGCGCCGACCACTCCGTGCCCCGCACGGACAAGGAGATCCCGAACCTCGCGCAGGTCCAGGAGAAGATCAAGGCGTACTACGGCGACACCGTCGACAAGTCGGGGCAGCACTACGCCTCGCCCGACAGCAACTACGCCAAGCAGGTCGCGGACATCGAGAAGAAGGCCAAGGCCCGGATCGACCGCGCGGTGCGCGACGGCGAGCGCGGCGGAAAGTCGAAGAAGGCCAAGCCGGCCATCGTCGTGGACCTGGACGACACCACCCTGCTGACCTACAACTACGAGCTCCAGCAGGGCTTCCACTTCACGCCCGAGTCCCAGGACGCGTACCTGAAGTCCACCGACATGGCCGCCGTCTACGGCATGCCGCAGCTCGTCAACTGGGCGCAGTCGCGGGGCGTCACGGTCTTCTACGTCACCGGCCGCGGCGAGCACCAGCGCGATTGGAGCGTGCGCAACCTCAAGAACGTCGGCTACAAGCCCGCCGCCGACACCGCGCACTTCTTCCTCAAGAACAAGAAGACCCCGCCGGCCTACCTGCCCTGCGGCGCGACCTGCACCACGGTCGAGTACAAGTCGGGCACGCGCAAGCACATCGAGTCCCAGGGCTACGACATCGTCGCCAACTTCGGCGACCAGTACAGCGACCTGAAGGGCGGCTACGCCGACCGGACGTACAAGCTGCCGAACCCGATGTACTACCTGCCGTAGCTCACCGGCGCTTCGGCACCGCCACGCGCATCAGGTCCCGGGCGACGGTCAGCTCACCGTCGAAGCCCGCCGCCCGGGCCTGCCGCTCGAAGACCGCCGGGTCGTCGTAGCGCTGCGAGAAGTGCGTCAGCACCAGGTGCCGTACGCCCGCCTCGGCCGCCACACGGCCGGCCTGGCCGGCCGTCAGGTGGCCGTGGTCGGTGGCGAGGGCCTCGTCCTCGTCGGTGAACGTCGACTCGATGACGAGCATGTCGCAGCCCTCGGCCAGCTCCCGCACGCCCTCGCACAGCCGGGTGTCCATCACGAACGCGAACCGCTGCCCGCGCCGGACCTCGCTCACGTCGTCCAGGGTGACGCCGCCGAGCGCGCCCTCCTTCTGCAGACGTCCCACGTCCGGCCCGCTGATGCCGTGCCGCGCCAGCAGCTCCGGCAGCATCCGCCGGCCGTCGGGCTCGGTCAGGCGGTAGCCGTACGACTCCACGGGGTGCGAGAGACGGCGCGCCTCCAGGACGTACGACGGGGTCCTCGCGAGCACCCCGCCGCTGCCGGAGACCGGCTCCTGGGCCAGCGGCACCGTCTCGCGGTAGGCCGTGGCGTACCGCAGCCGGTCGAAGAAGCGCTGGCCGCTCTTCGGGTAGTGCGCGGTGACCGGGTGCGGCACCCGGTCGAGGTTGATCCGCTGGATGACGCCGGCGAGCCCGAGGGAGTGGTCACCGTGGAAGTGGGTGACGCATATCCGGTTCAGGTCGTGGGCGGCCACCCCGGCGCGCAGCATCTGCCGCTGGGTGCCCTCGCCGGGGTCGAAGAGCAGGCCCTCGCCGTCCCAGCGCAGGACGTAGCCGTTGTGGTTGCGGTGTCGTGTCGGCACCTGGCTGGCGGTGCCGAGGACGACGAGCTCTCGTACGGACAAGGGCTTAACCGGGAGGCCAGTTGAGGCCCCGGCCGCCGAGCACGTGGGCGTGGGCGTGGAAGACGGTCTGGCCCGCGCCGCTGCCGGTGTTGAAGACGATGCGGAAGCCCTTGTCGTCCACACCCTCCTGCGCGGCGATCTCGCCGGCCTCACGCAGTATGTCGGCGGCGATCGCCGGCTCGGCGGCCGCGAGGGAGGCGGCGTCCGGGTGGTGCACCTTGGGGATCACCAGAATGTGCGTGGGTGCCTGCGGGTTGATGTCGCGGAACGCCACGGTCGTCTCGGTCTCCCGGACGACGGTCGCCGGCACCTCGCCCGCGACGATCTTGCAGAACAGGCAGTCGGCCTGCGGTTCTCCCGCCACCGGTGGCTCCTCGTCTCGTCGGCTCGTACGTCCCGGATGCTACCCGCCCGTCGCGGCGCGCCGGTGATCAGTCCGACCGTGCGGCCGCGCGCTCGAACCACATGGTCAGCACCAGCGGGACGCAGCCGACGAGCACGAGCGCGCGCAGGTACGTCCGGTCGGTCCACGGCACCGCCACGACCGCCACCGCGAAGAGCATCCCCCACAGCGCCTGCCCGACGGCGAGCCGCGCCCAGAAGAAGCGCCGCAGCAGCAGCCGGACGCTCATCCGGGCGCCCTGCGGCAGCTTGCGGTAGACGCGCCATCCACCCACCGCCCACACCGCCGACATCAGCACCAGCGACCACATCCGCGGTCCGAGCGGCGCGGGCAGCGCCGTCGGGTCGTCGCCGGTGGGGAAGACCCGGGCGGAGAGCGCGGCCAGGAGCAGGCAGATCAGGGCGAACCAGCGGGTGCGGCGCAGCAGCCGGTAGACGACCGCGTGGAGCCTGCCGGCGATGTGGTCGGAGCCGGGGTTGGCGCCGAGCGCGGCGCTGTACTCCTTGGCCAGCTCCGGGAGCTTCGCCTCCTTCGCCAGGTCCTTCATGCCGGCGAGCTCGGCGCGCGCCCAGGCGTCGTCGGGGTCCAGCCGGAGCACCGCGTGCAGGGCCTGTTCGGCGATGTCCCCGCGCTCCATGTCCCGCGCGATGTAGTGCAGCGTGGAGTGGGCGGAAACCAGCTCGGGGTCGAGGCCTATCGCCTCGACGGCGACCTCGTACGCCTCCTCCAGACCGGCCTTTTCCGGGAACATCCGCAGCGCCCTGGCCAGCGTGACCCGGGGCACCGCCGACTCGGGGAGCAGGCGTACGGCCTCCCGGGCGGCGTCGGCCGCGTCGTACACCAGGCCCCTGAAGCGGAACGAGTCGCTGCGGCGGAGGTGGGCGTCCCCCTGCTCCGGATCGACGCGCAGGGCCTGGGTGGCCGCCTCCATGGCGCCCGTCCAGTCCTCGGCGGCGTTGCGGCAGGCGGCGAGCCGCTCCCAGGCGAAGGCGTCGTCCGGCTCGCCGGCCAGATGACGTGACAGCAGCTCCTGCGCCTGGTCCAGGCGGTTGACCTCCATCAGGGCCATGGCGCGGTCCAGGACGGGCGAAGGAGAAGAGGCGTTCTCGCTCACAGCATCTTCTTCCGCTTCAGGTACGCCAGGAGTTCGTCGTACGAACCTCCCTCGTTCGCGAACTGCGCCACATTCCGGGCGGAGGCGAACCACGGTCCGGTGGAGGGCCGCACCTGGTCGAGCGCCGCGAGCAGGTCGGACATCTCGATCATGCGGGCGCGGCCGGTGCGGACGGAGTCGAGCAGGGCGCGTTCGGAGGCGGACTCGCACAGGTGCTGGAGGTCCGCGCCGGAGAACCCGTCGGTCCGCTTGGCCAGCTTGGCCAGGTCGATGCCTGCGACGGGGCGGTCCTTGAGGTGGTGGTGGAGGATGCCCTCGCGCGCGGTCTGGTCGGGCGGCAGCACGAGCAGCATCCGGTCGAGGCGGCCGGGGCGGCGCAGGGCGGTGTCCACGTCCCAGGGGTGGTTGGTGGCGGCGAGGACGAAGACGCCTTCGTTGGCGGTGCCGTCGACGCCGTCGAGCTCGGTCAGGAGCTGGTTGACGGTGTTGCGCATGCCCGTGTGGCGGACCTGGCTGCGCTTGGCGCCGAGGGCGTCCATCTCGTCGAGGAAGAGGACGCAGGGGGCGTTGCGGCGGGCGGTCTCGAAGAGCTGGCGCAGATTGCGCTCGGAGTTGCCGATCCACATGTCGAGGACGTCGCTGATGCTGACCGACATGAAGCGCGCGCCGAGTTCGCCGGCCACGGCACGGGCGATGTACGTCTTGCCGCAGCCGGGCGGACCGTACATCAGCAGTCCGCCGCGCAGGCTCTTGCCGTAGAGCTTGCGCAGTTCGGGGTTGCGCATGGGGGCGAGGAAGGCGGCCTCCAGGCGCTCCTTGACCTCGTGCATGCCACCGACGTCGGCGAGGGTGATGGTGCCGGGCTCGACCTCCCAGAGGGAGGAGTCGTCGGTGGTGCCCGTGCCGTCTGCGGCGAGTGGGGGCTCGGGCTGCTGGGGGATGCCGCCGTGCGGTTGCTCCGGCGGCTGAGGGGGCTGGACGAAGCGGGGCGGGATGACGTCGGAGAGCTCGCTCTCGGCGCTCTTCCAGTCGTACGCGCTCTCCGGGGCGTGCGGGGCGGTGGAGACGACGGCGGAGGCGCTCGGGGCTTGCGCGGGAGCGGTCGACGCCTGCGCGGGGGCGGCCGGGGCGACGGCGCGCGCGATGAGCGTGTGCGCCTCGGTGTTGCCCGGTTCGCGCTGGAGGGCCGCGGCGACATGGGTGATGGCGTCCTGGGCGTGTCCACCGTCGAGCAGAAGCTGGGCGAGGTGCAGGCGCAGGGGCACGTCGTCGGGCGCGGCGTCCACCGCCGCGCGCAGGCTCTTGATGAGCGGGGACTCGTCGGACATGACCCCAGCCTATGCGGGCCCACTGACAGGCTTCGCTACTTGCCCCGGGGCTTGTCGGTGGTGCAGTCCGGGGAGGGCGTGGGGTCGGTGGGCGGCCGGGCGGTGTTGCCGGGGCCCGTGGGCGGCCGTGCGGTGTGGCCGGGCTTCGACGGTGGTTCGTGATGCGTGGGCTTCCGCGGCTTGTCGGACTTGCCGTTCGACCCGTCCGATCCGTCCGATCCGCCCGTGACGCCCTCGCCCGAACACTCCCCGAGCACGCTCGCGGTGAAGGCGGTCTTGCCGTCGACCTTGGCGGTCAGCCGCCCCCGCACGCACGACTGCCCGTGGATCCCGGTGACCCGTCCGTAGACGATGATCTTCTGGTTGCCGCCCGTCCTGCCCTCGCAGTCGACCCCGACGGCCGTCACCGGGCGCGGCGACCCCTTCTCCGTGGAGCCGCCCTGCTCGGCCGTGCCGGTGCACGTGAGCCACTGCACGTAATAGCCGTCCTGTTGGAGGCGGGCGGTGGCCCGCTGGTCCGTGGTGACGGCGACGACGACCGAGTCGAGGCCGCCCACGCCCGGTTCGCAACCGGTGAGCAGCACGGCGGCAGAGACCACGAGCGCCGTCACCCCCGCCGCGTACAGCACTTGTCGGGCCCGTAGGCGCCGCAATGCACCCATAGAGGACAGCTTCCCACTCGCGCGGTCGCCGTGGAAGGGCGGCTCCGGACACTTCCCCGAGCGCCCCCGGGGCACGCCCCCACGGCCGGGACGCACGGCCCCAACTCCCTGTCACCTTCGGCCGCCGGGGGCGCGGGGCCATAAGGTGAACCGGTGAGGACCGAACAATCACGCGCCATGGCGGCGAGCCGGCCCTGGCAACCCGCGACACGGATCGAGGAGCAGCTGCGCGAGGCGGCGAAGAGGAAGGACGAGAAGGGCTATCTGCGCGTCCTCGCGGAGGCCGACCTCTACATCTACCTGCCGAAGGCCGACATCGACGCGGGCTCCACCTCCACGTGGAAGACCTTCGACGACGAGCTGGGCAATTGGTGCATCGCCGTGTGCACGACGGGCGAACGCCCGCCCCGCCGCAGCCGGCTCGTCGCCTCCCGCACCACCCTGCGGACGCTGGCCGACCACTGGCCGGACTCGCGCTTCTCCCTCTACGTGAACCCGAACTCGCCCGCGGGCATGCGGCTGCGAGCGCGTACCTGGGACCGCCGCCGCTGGAAGCGGATCGCGAAGGAGACGGCCGGCGACGGCCCGGCCACCCTGCTCACCAAGCTCACGGGGCCGCGCACCGGCGACCTGGCCCACGCGCTGGGCTGCGGGGCGCATCTGTCGGTCACCAACGGCGTGCCGTGGAACGAGATAGCCGACGTCTACCACGACTACGAGATGGACGTGCAGCTGCTGCGCGAGTCCTGGGGCACCACGAGCCCCCGGGACTGGCAGCGCGAGATGAACGCGCTCCTGGCGGCCGACAACAGCCCTGTAGGGCCCGAGTTCGCCCTCAGCGTCCGCCGGGAGCTCTCGCGCGGCGCCGAGGCCCCGCTGCGCCCCGACGCGTGGCGGCGGGCGTGCACGGCGGTCCTCGGCGACCTGGCGGCCCCGGCGGAGGCCGACGGGGAGATCCAGGAACTGATCGGCCGCATCCTCCGCTACGAGGCCCGCTTCCGCGCCGACGGCCTCCTCCCCGAACAGGGCTACGTCCGCAGCGCCGTCGGCTACGACTACGGCCGCGCGGTCGGCTTCGCCCGCTGGGGCCTCAGCGCCCGCCTGTGTCCGTCGGAGGCCGCCGAGGGCGCGATCCGCCGCGCGGGCGCGCTGTGCCGGGGCGCGTACGAATCCTGGGCGGACTTCTCGGCGGGGTACGCGCTGGGGCGGGTGCTCCGATTCGACACGGAGGAATTCGGCGAGTGGTACGAGAACGTGCTCGTACCCCACCGCATTCTGATGTCGGAGCGGGAGAGCCCGTGGCGCACGATCGAGTGGGCGGGGTAGGGAAGGCGGAAACGGCGGCCCGCGATGGGAAACGGGCCGCCGCGTTTTCCTCTCACCTACCGGTCACCTACCGGTCACCTACCGATTGAAAGTCCACTTCTGATTGTTCCAACCGTTGCAGCCCCAGAGCTGCACCTTCGCGCCGTTGTTGGGGATGGTGTTGGTGTCTCCGTCGAGGCATTGGTTACCGAGGCGGTTCTGGAGGTTGGTGCCGTTCCACAACCAGATCTGGTTCGTCCAGCCGTTGCAGCCCCAGAGCTGCACTTTGGCCCCGTTGTTGGGGATGGTGTTGGTGTCGCCGTCCAGGCACTGGGACCGGTATCCGTTCTGGATCGTGTAGTTGCCGACGGGCTGACCGGGGGTCGGCGTCCAGTACCAATGCTGGTTGTCCCAGTTGTTGCACCCCCAGAGCTGCACCTTCGCACCGTTGTTGGGGATGGTGTTCCGGTCCCCGTCGAGACACTGATTCCCGAGATGATTGGTGAACGCGGGGGTGCGGTAGACGACGTCGGCCCCGGGCTTGACGGTCGAGCCGAGGGCGGGCAGCTGAGCTGCGGATCCGACGTCCACCACTCTCTTCCCGGCGGCGGGCCCGGTCACGGGCTGCTCCTGCGCCTGCGCCCCCACGCCTGTCGCCAGCGTGAAAGCCACCGCACTCAGACCGGCCGCGATTCCGAGCCCCATACGGGTTTTCTGCATGGTCGCCTCATTCCTCAGGTACGTACCTACGGACGGACCTTGCTTGCCGTACGTACCGCCACCGAACGCCGATGAGGCAGCGGCGACTGCGCGACTGTGCAGGGACCATCTGGCCACGGGTTGCCCGCACTTGCCAGGGCGGAGGGCGAAGTGCAGCGCCGTGTTCCGGCCGAAGGGGATACGATCTCGCGATGCCCTCTCTGACAATCGTCCTCCTCCCCCTCCTCGGCCTATGCGCGGTGGTTTTCGGGATCGTCCACGCCTTCAACATCCGCGGCGTAGTGACCGCCCGCGTACAACGCCTCCACAGGAAGCTGGAACTCAGGCACCTGGAGAGCGGCCGCCTCGGCCCCACGTTCATCCCCATCACCGGAACTGCGGGCTATCTCCGTTTCCTCGGCGCGGTGATGATTCCCTTCGGGCTCATAATGACCTTGGCGGGGACACTGCTTTTGATCCGCCATTGGTAGAGCGGCAGCCGGCACGGGGAGAGTGGCAGCGATGAGGACGATCGGGTTGATCGGTGGCATGAGCTGGGAGTCGACGGCCGAGTACTACCGGCTGTTGAACGAGTTCACGCGCGACCGTCTCGGCGGCCTCCACTCGGCCCGGTGCGTGCTGTACTCGGTGGACTTCGCGGAGATCGAACGGCTTCAGGTCCAGGGCCGTTGGTCCGAGGCCGGGGAAATCCTGGCCTCGGCCGCCAAGTCCCTGGAAGCGGCCGGTGCCGACATGGTGCTGATCTGCACCAACACCATGCACAAGGTCGCCGACCAGATCGAAGCGGCGGTCTCGATCCCCCTGCTGCACCTGGCGGACGCCACGGCGGGCGCGGTACGGGCAGCGGGCCTGCGCCGGGTCGGATTGCTGGGCACGGCGTTCACCATGGAGCAGGACTTCTACCGGGGCCGCCTGGAAGCGGGCGGGCTGACGGTGCACATCCCGGACGCCGAGGGCCGGGCCCTCGTCCACCGCGTGATCTACGAGGAGCTGTGCCTGGGCGTGGTGCGGGAGGACTCGCGCACGGCTTACCAGAAGGTCATCGAAGACCTGGTCGCGGCGGGGGCGGAAGGCATCATCCTGGGCTGCACGGAAATCGAGCTGCTCATCGGCGCCGAGGACAGCCCGGTGCCGATTTTCCCCACGGCGCGGCTGCACGCGGAGGCGGCGGTGGAGGCGGCGCTGCACGAGCGCTGACGGCGGCTTGCCGCCGCGCGGAAGGGTCGCTGGTTGGTACAGAACGGACTGCCCCAGGTCAGGAGGTCGGCCGCCCCGCTGGGTGACGTAGGTTGGCCGCGTGATTCCCAGTGACAAGCGGCTGATCGCCGACCGATACCTCCTGACCGACCTGATGGGGCGCGGCGGTATGGGCGCGGTCTGGCGCGCCGCCGATCAGCTGTTGCAGCGCACCGTCGCGGTCAAGGAACTGCACCTCGGAGGCGACGGCGACGGACACCGGCGGGCGCTGCGGGAAGCTCGGACCATCGCCCGCGTTTCCCACCCCCACGTGGTCGACGTCTACGACCTGGTCGAATACGAAGACCGGCTGTGGATCGTCATGGAACTCGTGGACGGCCCGTCGCTCGCCGATCACCTTGCCGCTGCCGGCCCGCTGCCCCCGGCCAGGGTCGCCGAGATCGGCCTGCAGCTTCTCGACGCCCTCGGGGCGGTGCACGCCGCCGGCGCCCTGCACCGGGACGTGAAGCCCGCCAACGTGCTGCTGCGCGGCGACGGCAGTGTCGCGCTCACCGACTTCGGCATCGCCGCCCTGGCCGACGCCGAGTCGCTGACCAGTACCGGCGAGGTGATGGGCTCCCTCGACTTCATCGCCCCCGAACGGTTGCACAGCCGGCCGGCGGGCCCGCCCAGCGATCTGTTCTCGCTGGGAGCCACTTTGTGCGTACTGGCCTCCGGCGTCTCCCCGTTCGCCCGGCCGACGCCCGCCGCCGTGCTGCACGCCGTCGCCTACGAGCAGCCCGACACCTCGGGCTGCACGGGCCCGCTGCGCACACTCGTCGAGGGCCTTCTGCACAAGGACCCGGACGAACGCCTCTCCGCGGCCGACGCGGCGGACGCCCTGCGGTCGATCCGCACCCCCGGGCCCGTGCCGCCCAAGGAGACCCTGCGGGTGCGGACCCTTCCCTCACGGCGCCGACGTCGTCCGCTGCGCCGGGCAGTGGTGCCGCTGGCCGTCCTGCTGCTCGCGGCCGGCGCGACCACCGCGTACCTGATGACCGGTCCGACGACGAAGCAGCGGCATGCGGCGACGGACACGACACAGGAGCGACGGCCGACGCCGCCCGACGAGGTGCTGCGCGCGCCGGACGACCGGAACCAGTACTGGGTGTTCTCCGGGGACCAGTCCGTACTGGTCAAGGTCGCCGACGGCGACCACGCCAACAGTCGCGTCCGCGGGCCTCGCCCATTGACCGATTGGGCGGGCCTGTCGGGGTTTACCAAGGGGGCGGACGCGGTGATGCAAACGCCCGACAACCGCAACCAGTACTGGGTCTTCTCCGGTGACCAATACGCGCTGATCGAGGTCGCCAACGGCAACCACGCCGACAAACAGGTGACGGGACCACGCCCGTTGAGCGGCTGGACGAGCTTCGAAGGACTGCCGGGGGCATCACAGCGAATAGACGCAGTAATGCAGACACCCGACAACCCCAACCAATACTGGATCTTCTCCGGCGACCAATACATACAGATCGAGGTCGCCAACCGAAGCCACACCGACAAACAGGTGACGGGACCACACCCACTGAGCAGCTGGACGAGCCTCGAAGGACTGCCGGGCGCAACACAGCGAATAGACGCAGTAATGCAGACACCCGACAACCCCAACCAATACTGGATCTTCTCCGGCGACCAATACGCACTGATCGAGGTCGCCAACGGCAGCCACACCGACAAGCGCGTCCTGGGGCCCCGCCCACTGACCGACTGGAAGAACAGCTTCCGGCAAGTGCAGGAAAGTGCGCGCTGACTGACCTTGAGATATAACCCGTAGGGGCCTTCGGTGCTTGGCCCGCATACTGGTCCGATGAGTCCGGTCTCCACCCATCATCGGTTCCGGGACCCACGCAGCACGAAGTACGACTTCCTCGCGTCTGTCCTCGTGTGCTGCCCCCGCTGCGAGAAGATCGCGCACGTCGGGACAGCACCGGATCCGGCCGGAGTGCACGACCAGGGCCTCTTCGCGCCAAGGCGTCTCGTCTGCCGGAACTGCGGGACGGCAAAGGAATGGAACCGTGGAACTGTGGCCTTGCACCGGGACCGGTACGAGCCGGCCACAGACCCGTACTTCGGCGCCCGTCTGTGGTTGCAGACCGAGACCCGGCACGGGTGGATACGGGCCTACAACCTGGAACACCTGGACCTGATCAGACGATTCGTGCAGGCGCCGCTGCGTGAAGGGATTCCCTGGCACGACCACGGCCGGAAGATGACCGTGGTGGCCCGTCTGCCCGCATGGATGCAGCAAGCCAAGAACCGCGACGAGGTACTGCGGGCCATCGCCCGCATCCACGCCTCACTGCTCCGCACCTGACCCAGGAAAACTTGGCTTGCCGCTCATCCCGTGACGCGTCTGGGTGCGCGGCTGCGCGCGGAGGCGGTGGTGGAGGCGGCACTGTACGAGCGCTGACAGCGGCTTGCCGCCGCGCGGTCCGCGGCCAGGCGGGCGGAGTGATCCGGAGTGACGGCTTGAGGCGACTCACCCACCCACAACGCCCCGTAATCCATGAACCGCCGCGTACCGCACCCACGGCACCGCGCTTGCCCTCCGATGCGGGTCCACCCTGTCCCGTGTGCGCAATGTGCCGCCGTCACCAGACGGCTCCCTTCGGCAGAAGGTGGACACTGCGGAAGTGCCTGCGCACGGCGATCGCGGCATCCACGGCCTTCTCGCGATCCCCACTGCGCGCGACCCGCCGCCGCGCGGTTTCGAGGTCGGCGCACTCGACGCATCCCCACGGGGAGGCGCTAACAGGTCCGGCGACGTCCCGCCGCTCCGGATGAGTGAGCTCGAACCACAGCATCTTGCCGCCGGCCGACCCGAAATGTTCAGGTTCGAACGTGTAACTCCCCCACCGGTCGGCACACCGCGAAACGAGCAGCAGCCCCCGCCCGTTATCGGCAACGTCCTTCCCTGCCGGCTGAGGCAGGGCCCTCGTTTCACCGAACATCGCCGGAACGCCCGGACTGGAATCCCACACACTCACCCGAAGCCGCTCCCCTTCCCGCCCGTGCAGCCGCAAGGAGCAGGGCCCGTCGGTGTGCACGTACGCGTTGGTGACGAGCTCGCAGGTCAGCAGCACGGCCACGTCGACGAGTTCAGCCATCCCGTGACTACGGAGCACCGCCCGCAGTGTGCTGCGGGCAACGCCGGGGGCGCGTGGATCGCGAGGCAGTTCGAGGTTGTACGTCCAAGGCGGCGGTTTAGCTACGGTGGCCATGGAAGTCTCCTGGCGGGAGGTGGAGTTGGATCACTCAGGCAACGTGAGCGGTGTCTTGCCGCCGGTCACACCGACGGTGCGCTTCCGCGTTCGCGGCGCCGCGACTGGAGTGGCGTGGCTCACACCGTAGCGTCTGACGTGGACTACATTCCACGCAATCCATGGGCTGCAGCCCACACAACCCGATCGAGTGACAGCCGCACACCGTGTGCGAGCGCGCAAGAGGAGCACGATGCCACCGAGTACACCCGTACCGACCGCACGACGACGTCGTCTCGGCACCGAGTTGCGCCGACTGCGGGAGCGGGCTGACCTGTCAGCCACACAGGCTGGCGTTCTGCTGGGCGCAACCCAGTCACGCATCAGCAACATCGAGGCCGGGCGATATGGAGTCAGCGCGGAACGCGTTCGCACTCTGGCCCGCAACTACGACTGCTCGGACCAGCCGTTGATCGAGGCGCTGACGGCGATGACGGGAGAGCGGAAGCGCGGCTGGTGGGAGGAGTACCGGGAGACTGTGCCCACCGGACTCACCGACCTGGCCGAGCTCGAACACCACGCCACAGCACTACGAGTGGCTCAACTGATCAACATTCCGGGCCTGCTCCAGACCACGGATCACGCCCGCGCCATCTTCCGCGAGGTTGTTCCTCCACTGCTCCCTCACGAAGCGGAGTACCGCGTTTCCCATCGCATCAAGCGCCAAGCGATCCTCTACCGCGATCCGGCGCCGTCGTACACCGCAATCATCCATGAGGCCGCGCTACGCATGCGCTACGGCGGCGAGAAGACAGCGAGAGCGCAGCTGGATCACCTCATCAGCATGAGCGAGCGCGACAACATCACCATCGCGGTCATTCCGTTCGGCAGCACTCCCTTCCCAAGTTCCGGCCAAGGGGTCGACTACCTATACGGCCCTGTTACCCAGTTGGACACGGTGCAGATCGACACCGAGCACGGCGGAACACTGATCGACGCCGCAGCGCAACTCCAGAAGTACCGACTCGTATTGGACCGCATGGAGGCAGCGGCTCTGCCGCCGGATGCTTCGCGCGATCTCATCCAGAAAATCGCCAGCGATACCTGAAAGGGGAGCGGTCATGCACAGCCTCAACTGGCAGAAGTCCTCCTACAGCCAAGAGGCATCTTCATGCGTCTACTTGGCTGCGGCCCCTAGCGGCCACATACACCTCCGCGAGAGCGACGCCCCGGACACCGTCCTCACCACCACGCCCAGCAGACTCCGCCCTCTCATATCCCACATCAAGGCCGATGCACTGAACGCTTGACGCCTCAGAGGGAGCAGCCATGACCACCCTGAACTGGCAGAAGTCCTCATACTGCGAGGCAGCATCCTCGTGTGTCTACCTGGCCATGCGCCACCCCGGCGAGATCCACCTCCGCGAGAGCGACACCCCGGACACCGTCCTCACCACCAGCCCCGACAAACTCCGCCCCCTGATATCCCGCATAAAGCGAGGCACCCTCATACGGAGGTAGAGCTGGTCACCGACCCACCGTCGGCATCGTCAGCTCGAACACAAGGGACCCGTCAGCGATCTGCCGACCGCTCGTCAGCACACACCACCCAACTCACCCCAGGGAAACATTCGACGGCCAATCGGGCGATTAACCTCCAGCGGAAGCTACTCCAATGGCGGGGAAGACAATCCGAGGCTTCTCTCTGCCGCCAGCAAGCCGATCACCGGAGGATCTTCCCGGTACTCCCAGGTGGACGGCTGACGGAGCAGCACTTCAAGTGCTTCACCGCTGACGCGCTCCCCACCTTCGTGAGCCGGCCATTGCTCGCCTCGATAGACGTGAACGTATCCCACCTTGCTCCATCGGGCGATGATCTCAGCGAAGACGGGCACAACAGGCCGCCAGTTCGCTTCATCCTCGCTACCTGTCCAGTCCGCAAGCACCGACCACAAGGGAGACATTTCCCTGGCGTTGACCAGCACGCACTCCTCTTCTGCGGAGAGCCAGTCCATGACCCTTTCCTTCCATAGTGTCTGTCGGCATTATTCGCCCAGGGCCGGGTTGCCTTGAAGCGGTATTCTGACCGGCTTCTTACCGATCTGATACTTCAAATAGGGTCCTTGATGGTCAAGGCGACGCATCGTCGGGTCTCCGTACTCGATGAGAATAGTCGGCTGACCCTTACGAAGGACGTATCCGCCTCCCGTAGCGGATGGGGACACCTGGCGGATCCACCCATCTCCCTTGGTCATTTCCATGACTTCCTCGACGGATGCGCCTCTCATGGACTCTGGGTTGAGCATGTCACGCACGGGAGGGACAGCCGGAGAGTCCGCATGCTTTCCACTGGTCTCGCCGGTCTTCTTCACGCACTCGTCAGGAGCCAGCCCGAGGGAATCCGAGGCCGTGTATGGGTTCGCGACATAAGCACGGTGGTTGGGAGCAGGAATAAGCCCCAGTGGATCAGGCGTCGCATACCGCGCTGCCTCGGGGTCGTAGTACCGGAAGTAGTTATAGCTCAGGCCCGTCTCAACGTCGCAGTACTGGCCCGGGAAGCGCAGCGGGCAGCCGACCGTGCCGTCCGCCGGGGCGGGGAGTCGAGTGCCCCAAAGAGTCGTACGCTGCTGCCACGCCAGAGCCCCCTCAGTCGTGACCAGTTCCGTCGGGGTGCCGACCGCATCCGTCACGACCGCGAAGAAATGGGTGGCGTGATCCACGGCCGCCTGCTCGGCGAATGCCTCGATCAGGGACTCGCCCGTCACCCGCACCAGCGGTCTGTGATCCGTCTGCGTCAGCGGACGATGCGTGCCCGGAGCGTAGTCCCACGTCGTGACTCTGCCGTCCGACGCCGTCTGCTCGGCAACCCGCGTGCCGTCCCACGAGAAGAGCGTCTCCTCGACGAGCTCCTCACCGTCCGACACCCGCCCCTTGGATATGCGGCGCCCCAGCGGGTCGTACGCATACCGCCACCGTTCGCCCTCCGGCGTCACCGCCTCCCTCAGGCGGTCATCCGCGTCCCACGCGTACGTCCACGTGTGCGTCCGGCCGTTGAGGAGCTTGCGCGTGCGGCGCGTCATGCGGCCCTGGGCGTCGTGTTCGTACGTCGTGCGACCCGCCCGGCGGATCAGCGTGCCCTCGAACTCGCGCTGGCCGGCCGAGGCATGTGCCGGGGCCACCGCGCTGGTGAGGTTGCCCGCCGCGTCGTACGCGTACCGCTCGGTCCAGCCGTGTGCGCTCACTGTCGTGACGCGCCCCGTAGCGTCAAGGTCGAAGCGACGTGTGCCCGATGTCAGTTCGCGGATCTCCCGCAGGTACCCGTCCTGGCGGTAGGCGTATTCGCGGTGCTGGAGGAGGCGTTCACCCGCCCGCACGACCTGCTTGGTGAGGCGGTCCGTCACGCCCCACTCCTGGGTGAGGGTGACGCCCTCACCCAGGCGACGCTCCGTCTCACGGCCGGCGGCGTCATAGCCGAAGCTCAACGCGCCCGCCGTGCCCCGCAGCTCCGTCGGGCGGCCCGCCGCGTCGTACGTCCACTCCGTCGTGAGCCCGGACGGTGTGACACGCTGCGTCCGGCGGCCCAGCGCGTCGTACGCGTACGTCATCGTCCGGCCGTTGACCGTCTCCGACAGGACCCGACCCAGCGCGTCCCGCTCGTAGACGACCTCCGCGTCCGCGTTCGCCGCGCGGATCAGCGCACCCGTCGCGTCGTACGCGAAAGTCGTCGTACCGCCCGCGTCATCACGCTGCTCGGTGATGCGACCCAACGAGTCCCGTATGAAGCGGATCGTTTCTCCCGCTCCGTTCGTCCGGGAGACCAGCTCACCCGCCGCGTCGACGGCGTACGAGAGCGTGCGGCCGTTGAAGTCCGTCTCCGAGGTGAGGCGGCCCGCGGCGTCGTAGTCGTACGACCACGTCAGCCCCTGCGGGTTGGTGACCTCGCTGAGGCGCAGTTCCGTGTCGTACGTGAAGCGGTACGTCGTGCCGTCCGGGCCGGTGCTGGAGGACGGCAGATCGAAGCCGCTGACCTCGTGGCTCGTGACGTTGCCCGCCGCGTCCGTGTGGGTGAGGAGGTTGCCCTCGCCGTCCCAGGTCCACGTCTCCCGTGTGCCGTCCGGGTGCTCGCGCCAGCTCGGCTTCCCCTCCGTCGTCCAGCCCATGCGGGACGTGTGACCCAACGGGTCCACCGCTTCGACGATGCGGCCGAACGCGTCCCGGCGGACGGTCGTGCTGTGGCCCAGCTGATCGGTGAGGACGAGGGGCAGGCCGGCCGGGTCGCAGGTGATCAGGCTGGTGTGGCCCAGCGCGTCCGTCACCGCGGTCAGGTGGCCCAGGTCGTCGTACGCGTAGCGGGTCACCGCGCCGGTCGGGTCCGTCGTCGTGAGGAGGTTGCCCCGCTCGTCGTACGTGTGGCGCCACGTCGCGCCCCCGGGCTCCGTGACCTCCGCCGGGCGGCACAGCGGGGTGTACGCGGCCCTGCCGGTCGTGCCGTCCGGCAGGGTGATCTCGGTGAGGTTGCCCGCCTCGTCGTACGCGTACGTCGTCGTGCGGCCCAGCGGGTCCGTGACCGCCAGCGGGTGTTCGCCCCGCTCCTCCCACCGCGTGAGCGTGACGTTGCCGAGCTGGTCGGTCTCCTCCGTCACCAGGCCGTCCGCGTTGTGCCGGAACGTGCGGTCGTGGCCGAACGAGTCCGTGACGGTCGTCGTGCGGGTCTCGTCGTCGTAGGACAGGTCACCCGTGAGGTAGCCGTCGCGGCCCTCGGTGCGGATGACGCGGCCGCGCGCGTCGTACACATAGGCGTACGACATGTCGTTGCGGTCGGTCCAGGAGGTTATTCGGTTCTCGGCGTCGTAGGTGAAGCGCAGCGGGTGGCCGCTGGAGTTGATGACCTCGGTGAGGTTGCCCGCCTCGTCGTAGCCGTAGCGGACGATGACCGTTCCGCCGACGGCGACCGACCAGGGCTTCTCGTACGGTGACGGGGGCTCGTCCAGCAAGCGGAGGGCCGTGACGCGCGGGCCCTCCGTCTCGATGGCCACGTAGTAGCCGCCGGAGTGGCGGATTGCCGTGGGGATGCCGCCGGCCGTGCGCTCGATGTCGATGCGCGCGCCGTTGTGGTCGTGCCAGCTGTCGAGGGGCAGTTGGACGGCGCCGGGGACATCCGTGGGGGCTGGGCTGCCGAAGGTTCGTACAACGCCGGTCTGTGGATCCGTGACGGTCATGACGCCGTCGGGGCGGCCGTCCCACTCCAGGGGCATGCGCGGGCCCTTGACCGGCAGCGTCGGCTCGCCGGGCTGCGGTACCGGGTAGACGAGCCGCATGCCGTCGGCCGCCACGAACACCACGCCCTCGGCGTCGAGCTGTACGCGCTCGTCGAGCGTCGACGCCCACGTGGGCCCGAACCAGCCGCCCGCCCGGAACGACGACAGGTGCGTGCGCTCGACGACCAGCGGGAGGGCTCCGGGCAGGGAGATGTCGGTCTGCGGCAGCATCATGGTGCCGGTCGCGACGTCGATCGGGTCCTGGCACTCCTTGATGTTCGCCTTGGGGCGGGCCACGAGGCCCTCTTCGAGGAGGTTGGGCCGGGCGCCCTTGAGGAGGGGGCCGATGCCGCCGACCTGGACGCTGTTCTTCGCTATGGATCCGAAGCCGCCGAAGGTGCCGCCGTAGATCATGCCGTTCTTGGCGGCGGCGTTGATGTCGTCGAGGCTGATGCCCTTCTGAAGGCCGGTGGCGATTTTGAGGTTCTGGGCAACGGCCAGGTCCACGACGACGGATTCCACGCCACCGAAGGCCGCCGCGACAAGGGTGGTCGCGGCGACTTCGGCGACCACGGTCGAAATGCTGATGCCCACGGCGGTGCCGAGCTCGATGACCGCGGTGGCGGCGGCCGCGGAGGCCGCGGAGGTCAGGCCGAAGGTGACGGCGCCCAGCGCGACGCCCGCGACGATGACCCCGGCTTCGATCCAGAGCTTCGTCTTCAGCTTCTCGACCGCCTCCTCGATGGCCTTCGCGAGCTGCTCCAGCGCATCGGCCATCTTGCGTGCCGCCGCCGGGAGGTCGTACAGCCATCCCTTTTCGCCGTTGGCGTATTGGTGCCAGAAGGTCTCGAAGGCGTCGATCGCCTCACCCTTGTTGTTGTGGATGAGGGTGCGCGCCGTCCTGTCCACGGGCCCGCGCACCTTCTCGACGCTGTCGGCGAAGGTGTTCCACGCTTTGGCGGCCTCGCGGAGCTTGCCCGGGTCGCCGTCCGGCCAGTGGAGACCGAGCTTTTCGAGGATGTTCTTGGCCTCGTCGAAGACGCTCACTTGTGGCCCTTGCCCTCGTCGCCCTTGCTCTTGGTGAACATCCCGGCGATCAGCTGGTCGTTGTCGACATGCCCGTCCGACATGTCGACCATCGCCTCATGGATGCTGACCAGGCCCAGCACAAGGACGCCGGTCGCCCGCTCGATCTCCTTCTGCTGCTTGGGGTAATCCTTCGCGAAGTCCTTGACCGCGTCGTCCCCGCCCCAGGGCTTGCCCAGCCCGTCCAGCGTGGTGACGAGCGTGGTGAGCGCCTCGCCCAGCTTGATGCTCTGCTCGTGGAAGACCGGTGCGGCCGACTTCAGGTCCGCCGTCTTGATGTCCAGGACCTTGCCACTGCCGGGGCTGTCGCCCATGCCACCGCTCCCCCACTGAGGTATGAAATGTCAGCCTCAAAAATAGTGGAGTGTCGATCACCGATCGGTCGACTGCGGGCGCGTTGCGACCAAACACTTACACGTGGTGCGTCACATCGCTCACACATGGCCCATACGTCATCAATTGACCCGAGCCCCAAGGCCCCGCGCCGACGCCCACTCCCCCGTGGTCGGCGTCGGCGCCCTCTCGCTTCACAGCATCGCGACCGACCTGGGGGCGTCGCTATAGGAAGAACTTCCTACGGCCTCCCACCGCTTTCCCTGCAGCCTCCCTACGGCACCAGCCCCGCGTGCCTGGCCTGGACCACCGTCGACACACGGTTGTTCGTGCCGAGTTTGCGGTAGATCTTCTCCAGGTGGCGGTTGACCGTGTGCGGGGAGATCGTGAGGCGGCGGCCGATGACGTCGGCGGTCAGTCCCTCGGCGACGAGGCCCAGGACCGTCTGCTCACGCGGTGTCAGACCATGTTCGGCGGGGGTCACCAGGCCGGATTCGGAGGGTGGCGCCGCGGTGCGCAGGCGCGTCAGTTCCTGTACGTGGTTGTCCGCGCTCACCAGCAGCGGCTGGATGCGTGCGGCGAAGGCGAGTTCGCGCGCGCTGAAGTCCCTTCCCTTGCGGCCGAGCGACACCGCTCGTATGCCGCCGTCGCCGGTCGGCAGGGGCAGGGGCAGGCCCAGCTGGCGCGTCGTGCCGAAGTCGTGGCGCGCTTCGCTGTAGCACTCGGTGTTGCGCCAGTTGTCGCAGATCTGGTTCATGGTCACCGGGTGCGACCCGCCGGCGCTCAGATAGTGGAGCAGGGGGTGGCTCTGCCGCCTCCGGCGCTGGACCAGCTCGTCCAGGGAAGGTCCGATCGACGCGGGGGCCCAGCCGTCGGCCTGACCCGCGGTCGGCCGCCGCGGCTCGATCCTCACCTGGATCACCGTGCCGCAGCCGAACGTTTCGAGCAGGTGCGCGGCGATCAACTGCCGCAACGAATCCGGCTCATCGCTTTCGAGAACGGCGACGGCGAGGTCGAGCATCCGCTCGTAATCCCGGGAACGAAGGTGCGACATGAACAGTGCATCCCCAAAAACGGCATACCTTGATCCGACGCCCGCCCCCGTTCAGGCTCTTCCGATGAATCCGGCCGACTTCCACGGCCGGACGCCGGGACTACGACCAGCGTCCCGTGCGGCCCAGCAGCAGTGCCGTCGCCGCCGTGCCCGCCGTCGACGTCCGCAGGACGCTCGGCCCCAGGCGGTACGGTTTCGCGCCCGCCTCGGCGAACGCCGTGAGCTCTTCCGGGGACACGCCGCCCTCGGGGCCGACGACCAGCACGATGTTGCCCGTGGCCGGGAGTTCGGCCGTGGCCAGGGGCGTGCTGGAACCCTCCTCGTGGAGGACCGCCGCGAACGCGGCGTCCGCCAGCAGCGTGGCGACCTGCTTGGTCGTCAGCGGGTCGGACACCGGCGGGAAGCGCAGACGCCGTGACTGCTTGCCCGCCTCGCGGGCCGTCGCGCGCCACTTGCTCAGCGCCTTCGCGCCGCGCTCGGCCTTCCACTGGGTGATGCAACGCGCCGCCGACCAGGGGACGATCGCGTCGACACCCGTCTCCGTCATGGTCTCGACCGCCAGCTCGCCGCGGTCGCCCTTCGGCAGGGCCTGGACCACCGTGATGTGGGGCTCCGGCAGCGGCTCGGCACGGATCGACGTGACGGCGACGTCGAGGCGGTCCTTGCCCTCGACGGCGGCCACGGTGCCGAACGCGCCCGTGCCCGCGCCGTCCGTCAGGACGATCTCCTCGCCCACCCGCAGGCGGCGGACCGATACCGCGTGGCGTCCCTCCGGTCCGGCGAGCGGGAAGACGGTGCCGGGGAAGACGCCCGTGAGGGCATCCTCCTCGACCAGGAAGACCGGCGCTGTCATGACTCGCTCCCTCGCAGCTCACTGCCCTGCCGACCCTGCGGGCCGGACGTCAAGGACGCCCGTGCCGCGTCCAGTTCACCGGCCAGCACCTCGACCAGCCGGCCCGCCGGCAGGGGGCGTGCCAGCCGGTGGCCCTGGCCCGCCCACAGGTTCATGGCCTGCGGATCGCCCAGCGCCGCGGCCGCCTTGCGCAGGCCGGACGTGAGGTAGTGGACCTGGGGGTACGCGGCGGGGGCGTACGGGCCGTGCTCCCGGATGAAACGGTTCACCAGGCCACGGGCCGGACGGCCGGAGAAGGCACGCGTCAACTCGGTGCCGACGAACAACGGGTCGGTCATGGCCTGCTTGTGCAGGGCGTGCGCACCCGACTCCGGGCAGACCAGGAAGGCGGTGCCCAGCTGCGCCGCGGACGCGCCGGCGGCCAGCACGGCCGCGATCTGCGCGCCGCGCATCAGGCCGCCCGCCGCGATCATGGGGACCCGTACGGCCTCGCGGACCTCGGCGAGCAGGGACAGCAGGCCGACGCCCGCGCCCGCGCCGTCCAGGTGCGGGTCGTCGCGGTGGGTGCCCTGGTGGCCGCCGGCCTCGATGCCCTGGACACAGACCGCGTCCGCGCCCGCCTGCTCCGCGGCCCGCGCCTCGGCGGCCGACGTCACGGTCACCACCGTCAGCGTGCCGACCTCGGCCAGCGACTCCACGACCGCGGCGGTCGGGCAGCCGAAGGTGAAGGAGACCAGCGGAACCGGGTCGTCGAGGAGGATCGCGAGCTTGGCGTCGTACGCGTCGTCGCAGCCCTGGTCGGGGTCGCCGAGCGGCGTCTCGTACCAGGCGGCCTCGCCGGCCAGCTGCTCGGCGTAGACCTCGACGGCGGCCGGGTCGGCGGCGGGGGGCTGCGGCATGAAGAGGTTCACGCCGAAGGGCTTGGTGGTACGGGCGCGGAGCTGCTTGATCTCCTCGTACATCGCGGCCGGCGTCTTGTAACCGGCGGCGAGGCAGCCGAGGCCGCCGGCTTCGGAGACGGCCGCGGCGAGCGGCGGGCCGGAGGCGCCGCCGGCCATGGGGGCCTGCACGATCGGGTGCCGGTGCAGACCGGTCAGCGCGGCCGCCCCCCTGGATTCAAAAGCCATGACCACATCGTGTCACAGGACGATGTGGTCGTCGGCCCTGCCGGACGGGCGTTCCCGGGGCTCCGCCCCGGGCCGCGGCCCACGAAAACGGGGCGGTCCGGAAGATCCGGCCCGCCCCGCTTACGAAGAGACGTCTACCGCCCGTTGAACGCGTCCTTCAACCGCGAGAACAGGCCCTGCTGGCCCGGCTTGAACTCGCCCATCGGGCGCTCCTCGCCGCGCAGCTTCGCGAGCTGGCGCAGGAGGTCCTCCTGCTGCGGGTCGAGCTTGCTCGGGGTGATCACCTCGACGTGGACGACGAGGTCACCGCGGCCGCCGCCGCGCAGGTGCGTGACGCCGCGCTGGTGCAGCGGGATCGACTGGCCCGACTGCGTGCCCGGCCGGATGTCGATCTCCTCGACGCCGTCCAGGGTCTCCAGCGGCACCTTGGTGCCGAGAGCCGCGGCCGTCATCGGGAGGGTGACCGTGCAGTGCAGGTCGTCGCCGCGCCGCTGGAAGGTCGGGTGCGGGGTCTCGTGGATCTCGACGTAGAGGTCGCCGGCGGGGCCGCCGCCGGGGCCGACCTCGCCCTCGCCCGCGAGCTGGATGCGGGTGCCGTTGTCGACGCCGGCCGGGATCTTGACGGTCAGCGTGCGGCGCGAGCGAACACGGCCGTCGCCGGCGCACTCCGGGCACGGGGTCGGCACCACGGTGCCGAAGCCCTGGCACTGCGGGCACGGCCGGGAGGTCATGACCTGGCCCAGGAAGGAGCGGGTGACCTGCGAGACCTCGCCGCGGCCGCGGCACATGTCACAGGTCTGCGCGGAGGTACCGGGGGCCGCGCCCTCGCCGCTGCACGTGGTGCAGACGACGGCGGTGTCGACCTGGATCTCCTTGGTCGTGCCGAAGGCGGCCTCGTCGAGGGTCACTTCGAGACGGATCATGGCGTCCTGGCCGCGGCGGGTGCGCGAGCGCGGACCGCGCTGCGACGCCTGGCCGAAGAAGGCGTCCATGATGTCGGAGAAGTTGCCGAAGCCCGCGCCGAAACCACCGGCGCCGCCACCGCCACCGCCGGACGCGGAGAGCGGGTCGCCACCGAGGTCGTAGACCTGCTTCTTCTGCGGGTCCGAGAGCACCTCGTAAGCGGCGTTGATCTCCTTGAACCGCTCCTGCGTCTTGGGGTCCGGATTGACGTCCGGGTGCAGCTCGCGGGCGAGGCGGCGGAAGGCCTTCTTGATCTCGTCCTGCGAGGCATCACGCCGTACGCCCAGGACCGCGTAGTAGTCCGTGGCCACTTACGACTCCGCCAGGATCTGTCCGACGTAACGTGCCACTGCGCGTACCGCTCCCATCGTTCCGGGGTAGTCCATGCGGGTCGGTCCGACCACGCCGAGTTTGGCGACTGCCTCGTCGCCCGAACCGTAGCCGACGGCGACGACCGATGTGGAGTTCAATCCCTCATGAGCGTTCTCATGACCGATTCGCACCGTCATGCCCGAATCCGTGGCCTCGCCGAGCAGCTTCAGCAGGACGACCTGCTCCTCCAACGCCTCCAGCACGGGCCGGATCGTCAGCGGGAAGTCGTGACCGAAGCGGGTGAGATTGGCGGTACCGCCGATTATCAGCCGCTCCTCGGTCTCCTCGACCAGCGTCTCCAGCAGGGTCGCGAGGACCGTGGAAACGGTTCCCCGGTCCTCCTGCTCGAAGGACTCGGTGAGGTCCTGCACCAGCTGGGGCACATCCGCGAACCGCCGCCCGACGACCCGGCTGTTGAGCCGCGCCCGCAGGTCCGCGAGCGAGGTCTCCCCTATCGGCGCCGGGCAGTCGACCAGGCGCTGCTCGACCCGGCCGGTGTCCGTGATCAGGACGAGCATGACGCGGGCGGGAGCGAGCGAGAGCAGCTCCACGTGGCGCACGGTCGAGCGGGTCAGCGACGGATACTGCACCACCGCGACCTGCCGGGTCAGCTGCGCCAGCAGCCGGACCGTGCGGCCCACGACGTCGTCGAGGTCGACCGCGCCGTCGAGGAAGTTCTGGATGGCACGCCGCTCCGGCGTCGACAGCGGCTTGACGCCCGCCAGCTTGTCGACGAAGAGGCGGTAGCCCTTGTCGGTCGGGATGCGGCCGGCGCTCGTGTGGGGCTGGGCGATGAAGCCCTCGTCCTCCAGCGCGGCCATGTCATTGCGCACCGTGGCCGGGGACACGCCCAGGCGGTGCCGCTCGGTGAGGGCCTTGGAGCCGACGGGCTCCTCGGTGCCCACATAGTCCTGGACGATGGCGCGCAACACTTCGAGCCTGCGTTCGCTCAGCACCGCGCGCACCTCCAGTCCACCGTCTTACGGGGTCCTTCCCTGGCACTCAAAGGTCACGAGTGCCAGATCCCTCCAGCCAGTGTACGGCCGTGCACCACGGCCAGGGCAAGAGCCGTCCCCGCCGCGTGCCCGACCCACACCCGCGGTATGCCCACCGGGCGGGCAACGGTACCGCGCTCCGGCTAGCGTCCTGGTATGGAAAGCCATCAGGCGACAGCGCGTTGGGAACGGCTCGCGCCAGGGGTCGCACGCCGCAGAATGCCCGTGTGGGACGCCACGATCGGGGTGATCGCGGGTGAGACGGGCGTGCTGCTCGTGGACACCGGATCGACCGTACGGGAGGGCGCGGAGGTCCGCCGGGAGGTGGACGGGCTCTTCGGCCGCACAGTGACGCATATCGCTCTCACACATCCGCACTTCGACCATGTCTTCGGCACCGCCGCGTTCTCGGGGGCGCGGGTGTACGGGGCGGTCGGGCTCGACGACCTGCTCGCGCGCGAGCGCGACGAGCTGCGCCGGGACGCGGTGCGGCACGGCATGGCGCCCGAGGCCGCCGACGAGGCCGTCGAGCTGCTCGTACGCCCCCAACACCTGGTCTCCGGCGAGCTCACCCTCGACCTGGGCGGCGGCCGGCAGGCGCTGCTGGCCAATGTCGGACCGGGCCACACCGCGCACGACCTGGTGGTGCTCGTCGCGGGCTCGGGCGGGGCGCCCGAGGTCGTGTTCTGCGGCGACCTGGTCGAGGAGTCCGGCGAGCCGCAGGCGGGCCCGGACGCGCTCCCCCGGCAGTGGCCGGCGGCGCTGGACCGGCTGTTGGCGCTGGGCGGCGAGGACGCGGTGTACGTGCCGGGGCACGGGGCGGTGGTGGACGCCGGGTACGTGCGGCGGCAGCGGGACGCGCTGGCGGAGCGTTTCGGCGTGGCGTGAGCGCGGGGGCCGTGGCGTGAGCGCGGAGACCCTGGCGTGAGCGCGAGGGCCGTCTCGCGGGGTCTGGGACGCGGCCCCTTCCGTGATCCACAATGGCCCGCATGCGCAGCAGAGAGTACGGGCCCGATCTGACCCCGCCCTGGAAGAAGAACACCCCCGCCCCCGAGGTCGCGGCCGAACCCGATCTCGTCGTCGAGGAGGTCACCACGGGCTTCTGCGGCGCCGTGATCCGCTGTGAGAAGACGGCGCAGGGACCGACCGTCACCCTGGAGGACCGCTTCGGCAAGCACCGGGTGTTCCCGATGGAGCCGCGCGGGTTCCTCCTGGAGGGGCGCGTCGTCACGCTCGTACGCCCGAGCGCGCAGGGCCCCCGCACGCCGCAGCGGACCGCGTCCGGCTCCATCGCACTACCCGGTGCGCGGGCGCGGGTGGCACGCGCCGGGCGCATCTATGTCGAGGGGCGCCACGACGCGGAGCTCGTGGAGCGGGTCTGGGGTGACGACCTGCGCATCGAGGGCGTGGTCGTGGAGTACCTGGAGGGCATCGACGACCTGCCGGCCATCGTGCGCTCCTTCGCCCCGGGCCCGGATGCGCGGCTGGGGGTCCTGGTCGACCACCTCGTACCGGGCTCGAAGGAGTCCCGGATCGCGGCGGAGGTGACGGGCGAACACGTGCTGGTCGTGGGCCACCCGTACATCGACGTGTGGGAGGCGGTGAAGCCGTCCTCGGTGGGCATCGCGGGGTGGCCGCGGGTGCCGCGGGGGCAGGACTGGAAGACGGGCGTGTGCGGGGCGCTGGGGTGGCCGGCGAACACGGGGGCCGCTTGGCAGCGGATTCTGGGCTGCGTGCGGTCGTACAAGGACCTGGAGCCGGAGCTTCTGGGGCGGGTGGAGGAGCTGATCGACTTTGTGACGGTGGTCGATTAGGTGCTGGGAAGGCTCCGCAGCATGGACGTGTCCAGGGTGAGGTCGAGCGCGTCGATACGCAGCGAGTCTCCGAACTTGCATGTGCGCTGGTTCAGGTAACTCGCCTCATCGCCGACACCTGTGGGTTCGGTGAGCAGGAGACAGCTGGACTTGATCGGATCCACGATCAAATACGCGGGCACCCGCCCGGCCGCGTACATGGAGGACTTGAGCGAATAGTCGCGGTAGACGCTGCTCTTCGAAACCACCTCCATGACCAAAGTGACCGCCGGTGCGGGGATGATGCGACTGGAGTCCTCGATCTCTTCGGGGCCGACCACCACAAGATCCGGGATCGGCTCACTCGCTTCACCCGGGATGGTGATGTCCTGCGTCTGGAGCGGATACCAGCGATCAGAAAGGATCTGCCTCTGAACGAAGAGGACGTTCATGTTGTGCACCTTGCCAGGCGCCGACATCATCACGATTTCCCCCCGCAGCAGCTCAGCTCGCCAGCCCTCGGGAGCCTCGAAGTTCTCGAAGAACTCGATCTTCCTTCGGTCGTCCACAGCGGTCATCTCCGTGGTCCTCCACATCTGCCGCGTGCGTATAGCGGCAGCCTATGGACAGGTTAGGCGGGCCTGTGGCCCATGCGCGTCAGTTCACCCGAACAGGTGATCAGTCCACCAGATCACGGACTACGGCGTCCGCCAGCAGCCGCCCCCGCAGCGTCAGGACCGCGCGCCCCGCCTCGTACCGCTCGGCCTGGAGCAGCCCGTCCGCCAGCGCCTTCGCCGCCGCGCGGGCCCCCGCGGGCTTGAGCAGATCCAGCGGGCAGCCCTCCAGCAGCCGCAGCTCCAGCAGGATCCGCTCCACCCGCCGGTCCTCGTCCGGCAGGACCTCGCGGCCCGCGCCCGGGGAGCGCCCCTCGCTCAGGGCCTGCGCGTACGCGCCCGGGTGCTTGACGTTCCACCACCGCACGCCCCCTACGTGCGAGTGCGCCCCCGGGCCGGCGCCCCACCAGTCGGCGCCGCGCCAGTAGAGCTCGTTGTGGCGGCAGCGGCCGGCGTCGTCGGTGGCCCAGTTGGACACCTCGTACCAGCTGTAGCCCGCGGCCGTGAGCATGTCCTCGGCGATCAGATAGCGGTCGGCGTGGACGTCGTCGTCGGTCATGGGGACCTCGCCGCGGCGGATGCGCCGGGCGAGCTGGGTGCCCTCCTCGACGATCAGGGCGTACGCCGAGACGTGGTCCGGGCCGGCGCCGATCGCGGCGGACAGCGAGGCCCGCCAGTCGTCGTCGGACTCTCCCGGCGTGCCGTAGATCAGGTCGAGGTTGACGTGCTCGAAACCGGCGGCCCGCGCCTCCGCGACGCACGCCTCCGGGCGGCCCGGGGTGTGCGTACGGTCGAGGATCTTCAGGACGTGCTGTCGGGCGCTCTGCATGCCGAAGGAGATCCGGTTGAAGCCGCCCTCGCGCAGTTCCGCGAGATAGCGGGGGTCGACGGACTCCGGGTTGGCCTCGGTGGTGATCTCCGCACCGTCGGCGAAGCCGAATTCGTCGCGGATGGCGGCGAGCATCCGTACGAGATCGGCGGCGGGCAGCAGCGTGGGCGTGCCGCCGCCGACGAAGACGGTCTCGACGGGGCGCGGGTCGTCGCCCAGCACCTTCCGCGCGAGGCGGATCTCCTCGACGAGCGTGGCGGCGTAGTTGTCCCGGGAGGCCAGCGCCCCGCCGGAGCCGCGCAGCTCGGTCGCGGTGTAGGTGTTGAAGTCGCAGTACCCGCAGCGTGTCGCGCAGTACGGCACGTGCAGGTAGAACCCGAGGGGCCGCTGCCCGGCGCCCTGGAGGGCGTGGCGGGGCAGTGCCCCGTCCTCGGGCATGGGTTCGCCGTCAGGCAGTACGGAAGGCATGGGTCCATTGTCCGGCATCGGCCGGCCGAACCCGCCTCCTCGTCGCCGCCGGCCGGCTCAGCTCTCCCGGGTGCCCACGTACATCTCCTCGATCAGGTGCTTGTACTCGCGCTCCACGACCGGCCGCTTGAGCTTGAGGCTGGGGGTGAGCTCACCGTGCTCGACGTCGAGGTCGCGCGGCAGCAGCCGGAACTTCTTGATCGTCTGCCAGCGCTGGAGGCCCTCGTTGAGCCGCCGCACATAGCCGTCGATGAGCTCCTCGGTCTCCTTGGCGGCGACCACCTCGGCGTACGACTTGCCCGCCAGGCCGTGCTCCTCGGCCCAGGTCATGATGGACGGCTCGTCGAGGGCGATCAGGGCGGTGCAGAAGTTACGGTCCGCGCCGTGCACCAGGATGTTGGAGACGAAGGGGCAGACGACCTTGAACTGGCCCTCGACCTCGGCGGGCGCGACGTACTTGCCGCCCGAGGTCTTGATCAGGTCCTTCTTGCGGTCGGTGATGCGCAGATAGCCGTCGGAGGACAGCTCGCCGATGTCGCCGGTGTGGAACCAGCCGTCGGGTTCGAGGACCTCGGCCGTCTTCTCGGGCAGCCCGTGGTAACCGGCCATGATGGCGGGGCCGCGCAGCAGGATCTCCCCGTCGTCGGCGATGCGGACCTCGGTGCCGGGCAGCGGCTTGCCGACGGTGCCGGTGCGGTACGCCTCGCCGGGGTTGACGAAGCTGGCGGCGCTGGTCTCGGTGAGGCCGTAGCCCTCCAGGATGTGGATGCCGGCACCGGAGAAGAAGAAGCCGAGGTCGGGGGCGAGGGCGGACGCGCCGGAGACACAGGCGCGCAGGCGGCCGCCGAACGCCTCGCGGATCTTGGCGTAGACGAGCGCGTCGGCGATCTTGTGCTTGGTGGCCAGGCCGAAGGGCACGGAGCTGTTGCCGGTGCGCTGGAAGTTGTCCTGGGAGACCTTGCCGTACTCGCGGGCGATCTCGGCGGCCCACTGGAAGATCTTGTACTTGGCGCCGCCGCCCTCGCGCGCCTTGGCCGCGATGCCGTTGTAGACCTTCTCGAAGATCCGGGGCACGGCGGCCATGTAGGTGGGGCGGACGACCGGCAGATTCTCGATGATCTTGTCGACCCGGCCGTCCACGGCGGTGACGTGCCCGGTGCTGATGTGGCTGACGGTCAGCACCTTGCCGAAGACGTGGGCGAGCGGCAGCCAGAGGTACTGCACATCGGTGGAGAGCACCAGCCCCTGCACCTGGACGGCGCGTGCGATGTAGGACCAGGCGTCCTGGGGCAGCAGTACGCCCTTGGGGCGGCCGGTGGTGCCCGAGGTGTAGATCAGGGTCGCGAGCTGGTCGGGGCGCAGGGCCTTGATGCGGTCCCGCACGGCGTCCGGCTCGGACTCCAGATACGCGGTGCCGCGCCGCTCCAGCTCGGCGAGGGAGAGCACCCAACCGTCCGGGTCGCCCTCGGCGGGGACGGCGTCCTCGGCGTCGATGACGATGACGTGGGCGAGTCCGGGCAGGTCGGCGCGGTGCTCGCGGGCCTTGGCGAGCTGCGCGGCGTCCTCGGCGATCAGCACCCGGCTCTCCGAGTCGGAGAGGATGAAGGCCGTCTCCTCCGCGTTGGTGCTGGGGTAGATCGTGGTGGTCGCGGCGCCGGAACAGAGCACTCCGAGGTCCGAGAGGATCCAGTCCACCCGGGTGGAGGCGGCCAGGGAGACGCGCTCCTGCGGGCGGACGCCGAGGTCGATGAGGCCGGCGGCGATGGCGAGGACGCGGTCGGCGGCCTGGCGCCAGGTCAGCGAGGCCCAGTCGTCGGGGCCCTGGCCGGAGGGCGCGGGAACCGGGTAGCGGTAGGCCTCCGCGTCGGGCGTCTCCTCGACGCGTTCGAGGAAGATCGTCGCCACGGAGGGCGGCCGGCTCTCGATCAAAGCCTGTGTCTCGGTCACGGCATCCTCCGGGGCCCGATTGTTGCTGGTGACTCGCGAGTAACCTTGAAGCTTTGATCAGACTAGGGCCCATGAGGCCCTTGCGTAAGAGTCTGTAGTTGCCTTGTCGAAGCTGTGACCCACACGGTAGGTGTCAACTGCACACACCCGCGCCGAGCTGGGCGTTCCGGATACGGCGAGCGCCCGCCCCCGGAGCGGGGACGGGCGCGGGCGGCCGTACGGGGTGGATCTACGCGGCCATTTCCTGCCCTTGTGGATCTACCCGTTGGTGGATCTACCCGTTACTTCTTGCCCTTGTCCGGGCTGTCGGAGTCCGAGGACAGCACCGCGATGAAGGCCTCCTGGGGGACCTCCACGTTGCCGACCATCTTCATCCGCTTCTTGCCCTCCTTCTGCTTCTCCAGCAGCTTGCGCTTACGGGAGATGTCGCCGCCGTAGCACTTGGCGAGGACGTCCTTGCGGATCGCGCGGACCGTCTCACGGGCGATGACCCGCGAGCCGATCGCCGCCTGGATCGGCACCTCGAAGTTCTGCCGCGGGATGAGCTCTCGCAGCTTGGCGACGAGCCGTACGCCGTACGCGTACGCCTTGTCCTTGTGCGTGATCGCGGAGAACGCGTCGACCTTGTCGCCGTGCAGCAGGATGTCGACCTTGACCAGGCTGGCCTGCTGCTCGCCGGTGGGCTCGTAGTCGAGGGAGGCGTAGCCGCGGGTCTTGGACTTCAGCTGGTCGAAGAAGTCGAAGACGATCTCGGCGAGCGGAAGGGTGTAGCGCAGCTCGACGCGGTCCTCGGAGAGGTAGTCCATGCCCAGCAGCGAGCCGCGGCGGGACTGGCAGAGCTCCATGATCGCGCCGACGAACTCGTTGGGCGCCAGGACGGTCGCCCTGACGACCGGCTCGTGCACCTCGGCGATCTTCCCCTCGGGGAACTCGCTCGGGTTGGTGACGATGTGCTCGGCGCCGTCCTCCATCTTCACGCGGTACACCACGTTGGGCGCGGTGGCGATGAGGTCGAGACCGAACTCCCGCTCCAGGCGCTCACGGATGACGTCCAGGTGCAGCAGGCCCAGGAAGCCGACGCGGAAGCCGAAGCCGAGGGCGGCCGAGGTCTCCGGCTCGTAGACGAGCGCGGCGTCGTTGAGCTGGAGCTTGTCGAGGGCCTCGCGCAGCTCGGGGTAGTCCGAGCCGTCCAGCGGATAGAGGCCGGAGAACACCATCGGCTTGGGGTCCTTGTAGCCGCCCAGGGCCTCGGTGGCGCCCTTGGTGAAGGAGGTGATCGTGTCACCGACCTTGGACTGCCGGACGTCCTTCACACCGGTGATGATGTAGCCCACCTCGCCGACACCGAGGCCGTCGGAGGGCGTCATCTCGGGCGAGGAGACGCCGATCTCCAGCAGCTCGTGGGTGGCGCCGGTCGACATCATCTTGATGCGCTCGCGCTTCTTCAGCTCGCCGTCCACGACCCTGACGTAGGTGACCACGCCACGGTAGGAGTCATAGACGGAGTCGAAGATCATCGCGCGGGCGGGGGCGTCCTTGACGCCGACCGGGGCCGGGACCTCGGCCACGACCTTGTCGAGCAGCGCGTCGACGCCGACGCCGGTCTTCGCGGAGACCTTGAGGACCTCGGACGGGTCGCAGCCGATCAGGTGCGCCAGCTCGGCGGCGAACTTCTCGGGCTGGGCGGCCGGCAGGTCGATCTTGTTGAGGACCGGGATGATCGTGAGGTCGTTCTCCATCGCCAGGTAGAGGTTGGCGAGGGTCTGGGCCTCGATGCCCTGGGCGGCGTCCACCAGGAGGACACAGCCCTCGCACGCGGCGAGGGAGCGGGAGACCTCGTAGGTGAAGTCGACGTGGCCCGGGGTGTCGATCATGTTGAGGATGTGGGTGTTGCTCTTGTCCTCGGTGGGTGCCCAGGGCAGACGGACGGCCTGGGACTTGATCGTGATGCCGCGCTCGCGCTCGATGTCCATCCGGTCGAGGTACTGCGCGCGCATCTGTCGCTGGTCGACCACGCCGGTCAGCTGGAGCATCCGGTCGGCGAGCGTCGACTTGCCATGGTCGATGTGCGCGATGATGCAGAAGTTACGGATCAGAGCCGGGTCGGTACGGCTCGGCTCCGGCACGTTGGTAGGGGTCGCGGGCACGCAGGATCCATTCGGTGACTTCGGCGTTTGAACGCTGGTCTCGGCGGGAGTCGGGTATACGACTCCCCCATGGTCCCACGAGCGGCGGCAACGGTCCGGTTTGGGCGGTCGGAGTCGCTGCTGGTAGCCTGGTCCACTGTGCCTCGTGCCCTCTCGTGCATTCATGTACGAGCCGGGTCGCACGAACGCACTCATCGAAATCCGACGAACCTGAAAAGGCTCTTTCGTGGCGAACATCAAGTCCCAGATCAAGCGGAACAAGACCAACGAGAAGGCGCGCCTGCGTAACAAGGCCGTCAAGTCCTCGGTCAAGACCGCTGTCCGCGCGGCCCGCGAGGCGCTCCTCGCCGGCGACGTCGAGAAGGCCACCGCGGCCGTTGCCGCTGCCGGCAAGAAGCTCGACAAGGCTGCCAGCAAGGGTGTCCTGCACAAGAACGCCGCCGCCAACAAGAAGTCGGCGCTGGCCAAGCAGGCTGCGTCCCTCAAGGCCTGAAGCCTTTCCGGGGCGTGAGCCCCGGGCCTCGCCGGTGAGGAATCAGCGGACCCTCTCTACCGCTCCGAACCGGCACCTCTCGCCGCACTCGGTCGTTCGCCACGCGGGTGCGGCATGAGCCCGACGGCTCACAGAATCACCTCGAAGGCCCTGTGCCTGCCCTTCCCCAGGGCGGGCACGGGGCCTTTGCGTTTCCCCTGGACCCGCCTCTTCCAGGAACCGGGGGCAAGCCTCCGGGCCCCCTTCGGCCTCAATCGCCGGCTGCGGCTGGGCTCGGCGCAGGGACGGGGCCCCGATTACGGGAAGAGGTGGGGCACGGGCGAATCAAGATCGACTACGGGCCGCGCGAGCCACCGCGACGACCGCCTTCTCCAGGGCGTACTCCGGATCGTCACCGCCGCCCTTGACGCCCGCGTCGGCCTCGGCGATGGCCCGTAGCGCGGCCGCCACGCCGTCCGCCGACCAGCCGCGCATCTGCTGCCGCACCCGGTCGATCTTCCAGGGCGGCATGCCGAGGTCGCGGGCCAGGTCACCGGGGCGGGCGCCGCGGGGGGCCGAGGCGAGCTTGCCGATGGCGCGGACGCCCTGGGCGAGCGCGCTGGTGATCAGCACGGGGGCGACGCCGGTCGCCATCGACCAGCGCAGCGCCTCCAGGGCCTCCGCCGCCCGGCCCTCGACCGCCCGGTCGGCGACGGTGAAGCTGGACGCCTCGGCGCGGCCCGTGTAATAGCGGGCGACGACGGACTCGTCGATGGTGCCCTCGATGTCCGCGACGAGCTGTGCGCAGGCGCTGGCCAGCTCCCGCAGGTCGCTGCCGATCGCGTCGACGAGGGCCTGGCACGCCTCGGGGGTCGCGGAGCGGCCGGTCGCGCGGAACTCCTGGCGGACGAACGTCAGGCGGTCGGCCGGCTTGGTCATCTTGGGGCAGGCGACCTCCCGGGCGCCGGCCTTGCGGGCGGCGTCCAGCAGTCCCTTGCCCTTGGCGCCACCGGCGTGCAGCAGGACGAGGGTGATCTCCTCGACGGGTGCGCCGATATAGGCCTTCACGTCCTTGATCGTGTCCGCGGACAGATCCTGGGCGTTGCGCACGACCACGACCTTGCGCTCGGCGAACAGCGACGGGCTGGTCAGCTGGGCGAGCGTGCCGGGCTGGAGCGCGTCGGGGGTGAGGTCGCGCACATCGGTGTCCGCGTCGGCGGCACGGGCGGCCGCGACCACTTCCCGCACGGCACGGTCCAGGAGGAGGTCCTCCTGGCCCACCGCGAGCGTGAGGGGGGCGAGCGGGTCGTCTGTTGCAGTCTTCCTGGCCATCGCGTCCAGCATCCCACGCGCTACTGACACTCCCGCTCCGGCGCCCGCCCGCGCGTATCGCACAATGATCGGGTGAGCAGCGCTTCCCCCTCCTCTCCCGGCCCCCACCCGGCCTCCTCCTCGCCCGCCTCGCCCGCCTTCGACGCCGGCGATCCCGTACGGCATCTGCTGGTGCTCCCCGACCGCGACGCCGCCGACGAGGTCGCGGACGAGGCCGTCCAGCGGTTCGGGCTGGACGAGCAGCCGCAGATCGTGCGCGAGGCCCTCGCGGGGGAGGACGACGCCGAGGACGCGCAGTGGCTGGTGGTCCTGGAGGACCCCCGCGGCGCCCTCGACGCGGAAGCCCTCCGTGAGCTGGCCGAGGAGTACGAGGGCTGGCTCGAAGCGGAGTGAGTCACCGCTCCCGCGCGGCCGCCGTCCGCGCGGCGTGGGCGTCGGGCGCGCCGACCTCGGGTATGCGGTCCAGCTCGATGCCGAAGTGGGTCCGGTAGGCCGGCAGGACGTCGGCGTCGGTCAGTTCCCGTTCCTGACGGCCCGTCGCGTCGGTGGTCACGAGCGTACGGCCGCTGAGGGTGACCCGACCGGCCTCGGTCAGGCGGGAGCAGACCAGCGACTGGGTGAACAGGGACTTCGGCGAAGTGCGGTGCCACCAGCAGGCGCTCTCGAAGTCGGCCAGGATCCGCGGCCGCTGTTCGAGCCGGTACTGCACCCTGCCGTCGCGGAGCACCTCCAGATCGCCCTCTTCCGTCTCGGCGATCCGGAAGACTCCGGCGGGGTCGGACTGATCGCCCCGGTCGGTGAAGGCGAGCGGGTAGTGGCTGTGCTGCCCGAACCCGACGTCCACCAGCCAGGGCTCCGGCAGCTCCGGCAGGTCGACCCGCAGCGCCAGGTGGTCGAACGGCACCCCGAACCCCTCCGGCAGCCTCACCCGCCCCGCGAGCAGCGTCACCCGGTATCCGAGCGCCGTCAGCAGCTGCGCGAAGGCGCCGTTGAGTTCGTAGCAGAAGCCGCCGCGCCGCCGTTCGACGATCTTGCGGACGAGGGCCTCACCGTCCAGCACGATCTCCTCGCCGAGATGAATGGACAGGTTCTCGAACGGCACGGCGCGCATGTGGCGGAGCTGCAACTCTCGGAGTGCGGCCAGGTCGGGGGCAGCGGGGCGGTCGGCGCCGATGTGCTGCAGGTAGGCGTCGATGTCGATGTCGGTCATGAGTCGGTTGTCCCTTGTCCTTGGGTGAGAGGTGTCATGGCCTTCCCGTGACGGCCAGGGCCTCGTCGGTCACCGCGACGGGCCCGTCCGTGTCGGTGCGCAGAACCGTCGCGCCCTGCGCCTCCAGCGCGGCGACCGTGCGGGGTGAAGGATGGCCGTACGGGTTGTCGGCCCCGACCGAGACAACAGCCAGCCGCGGATGGATCATCCGTATCAGCCGCGGGTCCTGATAGGCGGAACCGTGGTGGGCGACCTTGACCACATCGACCGGGGGCAGTCCGGGGTGTGCCTCCATCAGGGCTTGTTGAGCGGGCGGTTCGAGGTCGCCGAGCAGGAGGAGGGTCAGGCCGGCGCTGTGCACCAGGAGGGTGACGCTGGCGTCGTTGGGGCTCTCCTCGGCCAGGACGGACGTTCCCGCGGGTGGCGGCCACAGCACCTCCCAGGACAGGTCGCCGAGACTTCGCCGCTCCCCCGGTACGGCCTCCACGACCGGGACGTGCGCGCGCTGGGCCTCACGGCGCACGAACGCCGCCTGGCCCGGCGGCTCCGCGAACGGCGTCGTCTCGATCGCCCCGACAGCCCGGCCGCGCAGGACCCCGGGCAGACCGTCGACATGGTCGGCGTGGAAGTGACTGAGCACCAGCAGCGGCACCCGCTCGACGCCCAGGGCGCGTAGGCATGTGTCGACGGCGCGCGGCTCGGGGCCCGCGTCCACCACCACGGCGGTGCCCTCGCCCGCCGCCAGGACCAAGGCGTCCCCTTGCCCCACTTCGCATGCGGCGAAGCGCCAATCGGGCGGTGGCCAGCCGGTGACGACCCGGGTCAGGGGTGCCGGACGGACGATCGCGACCAGCAGGAGCAGGGCACAGGCGCCGCACAGCCAGGGGCGGTGGAGCACTCTCCCGGCGGCGAGCGCGACGGTCGCGGTGACCGCGGCCAGCGCCAGTCCGCCGGCCCAGCCGCCCGGCCAGCCGAGCTCCGCCCCGGGCAGGCCGGCGCCCGTGCGGGCCACGGTCGCGGCCCAGGAAGCGGGCCAACCGGCGAGCCAGGCGAGTCCCTCGGCGACGGGCATGGCGAACGGCGCGACGGCGAGAGCCGCGAACCCGAGGACGGTGGCGGGGGCGACCGCCGCCTCGGCGAGGAGATTGCACGGCACGGCCACCAGGCTCACCCTCGCCGCCAGCACGGCGATCACCGGCGCGCACACGGCCTGCGCGGCGGCCGCCGCGGCGAGGGCCTCCGCCGCGCGGGGCGGCACCCCGCGCCGCCGCAGGGCCGCGCCCCAGCGGGGTGCGATCGTCAGCAGGGCGCCGGTGGCCAGGACCGACAGCAGGAAGCCGTAACTGCGCGCGAGCCACGGGTCGTAGAGGACGAGCAGCAGTGCGGCGGCCGCGAGCGCGGGAAGCAGACTGCGGCGCCGGCCCGTACCGATGGCCGCCAACGTGACCAGGCCACAGGCGGCGGCACGCAGCACGCTCGGCTCCGGGCGGCACACAATGACGAACCCGAGCGCGAGACAGGCGCCCAGCACCGCCGTCGCCCGCAGCGGGATCCCCAGCCGGGCGGCGAGCCCGCGGCGCTCGGCGCGGGTGGCGAGGTGCGGCGGCCCGATCAGCACCGCGATGAGGATGGCGAGGTTGCTGCCGGAGACGGCCAGCAGATGCGTCAGGTCCGTGGCCCGGAAGGCGACTTCGAGGTCGGGCGGGATGCGCGAGGTGTCGCCGACCACCAGCCCGGGGAGCAGCGCGCGGGCGTCCGGGGAGAGGCCGTCCGTGGCGGTGCGCAGACCGGCGCGGAGCCGGGCGGCGGTGCGCTGAAGGGCCGAGGGCCGCTCGATCACCTCCGGTGAGGCGTGGTGGCCGGCGCGGACGACGGCGCCGACGCGGTCACCCTCGCGCGACGGCGGGGCGAGCCGGCCTTCGACGCGGAGACGGGTCGACGGCAGCAGCCCGCGCCATGACGGGTGGGCGATCACCAGGACCGGCGTACGGATGGCCGTCGTGCCGTGCCCGGTGGTCACTCGGGTCGCTTCGGCCTCGAACACGACGGCGGGCGCCGCGCGCGCCGCGCCCCGCACGTGCGGGCGAGTGGCCCGTGGGTCCCCGGTGACGGTCACCTCGACGGTGGCCTCACCGTACTGCCGGGCCAGCCCGGGCAGCGGCCCCCGATGGGTGTCGGCGGCCCGCAGGGCGCCCGCGGCCGCGCCTGCCACGGCACACAGCAGCACGGTGGCAGCGGCAACGGCCGCATCGGTCCGTCGGGGTGATGTCGACGCCGCATGTCTCGTCGGATGGAGCGGTGCTGTACGTCTCGGACGCCGGGCTCTGACGAGCAGCGCGCACGCCAGGAGCACGGCGGCGGCCGCGGCCAGGGCGACGGCTGTCCCGTCCGCTGTCAGCGCCCATGCCGCCGCCAGCCAGGCGGCGCCCGCCGGCACGGCCAGCCGAAGGTCGGCCGGGACGTCCTGGGGCGGCGGGGTGGCACCGGACGGGGAGACATCGGGCCCTGAGACGTCCGACGCTGGGGCCTCATCCGGTGCCAGGGGCAGCCCGTCCGGCCTATCCTCGGGACGGCCGGGGCCAGGATCGAGGCCGGGGCCGAGGCCGGGATCGGGGCCAGAGCCAGAGCCGGGACCACGGCCAGAGCCAGGGCCGGGATCGGGGCCAGAGCCAGGGCCGGGGCCAGGATCGAGGCCAGGGCCAGGGCCAGAGCCGGAGCCAGGGCCGGAGCCAGGGCCGGAGCCGGAGCCAGGGCCGGGACCTGGGCAAGCCCCTGCGCCTGTGCCGCCCGCGCCCGCCCCCGCTGCGTCCCCGATTCCCGTGAACCCCTCGGAAGTGCCCGCCTCACCCGCTCCCCCCGCCCGCCTCATGGCTGGACCAGTGGGCGCAGGTCGGTGAAGCGGCGGCTGCCGATGCCGTTGACGTGGCGGAGTTCGTCGACGGAGCGGAAGCCGCCGTGCTGGGTGCGGTAGTCGAGGATGTGCTGGGCGAGGACCGGGCCGACGCCCGGGAGGGAGTCGAGCTGTTCGACGGTCGCGGTGTTGAGGCTGACCGGTCCGGCGGGGTGCCCCGGCCCACCCGTGGCTCCCTGGGCGCCGAGGGGCGGCGGGGCCGCCGCCACGGGCGAGCCGACCACGATCTGTTCGCCGTCGGTGAGCACGCGAGCGCGATTGAGGCCCGTCGTGTCGGCGCCTTCCCTGGCTCCCCCGGCCGCGTTCAGCGCGTCGACGACCCGCGAACCGGTCGGCAGGCGCTGGATGCCGGGACGCCGCACCTTCCCCGCCACGTCCACCACCACGCTCCCGCCGGGCCGGTCCACGTGGCCGGGGCCGGTCGCGGGCGGAGTCGGCGCCGGCGCCGTGGCCGGTACCGCCGCCAGGGCCGGCAGCCGCCGCTCGGGTGCCCGTACGGCCTGGGGACGGCCCGCCCAGAAGTGGTACCCGGCGAAAACGCACGCGGCGATCAGCACGACCGCGAGCGCGGCAAGCGTCCTGGGCTCGATGCCGCACCGCAGTTGCACCCACACCGGCAGCCGTTCCCACACGGCGACCCGCCAACCGGCGTGGCTCCGGCCGGGATTGGGCCGGTCCTCGCCGACTCCGGGCGGGTCGGGGCTGCCGCGCACAGGCGCCGGCACGCCCGGGAACAGCATCGCCGCGCGCTCGCGTTGCGGCAGGTCCGGGCGATGCGGGCGATCCGAGCGATCCGGGCGGTCCAAGCGATCCGAGTGATCTGTCATGCCGACGACCGTAGGCACATTCCCGGAATCCCGCTGAAGCGGCTCAAATTCCGTGGATAACCCGGCAGTTGTGGATAACCCGGTCACCCGAACGAGCCTCTCCGGGCCCCACAGCCCCCGCGACTCCCCAGGCCCCAACCCCCTACCGCGCCGCGACCACCACACCCAACAACCCAGGCCCCGTATGCGCCCCGATGACCGCCCCGACCTCGCTGACGTGGAGGTCCACCAGCCCCGGCACCCGCTCCCGCAGCCGGTCCGCGAGGAGCGTCGCGCGGTCGGCGGCCGCGAGGTGGTGGACGGCGATGTCGACGGGCGCGGCGCCCGCCCGTTCCACGGCGATCTCTTCCAGGCGGGCGATGGCCTTGGACGCCGTACGGACCTTCTCGCGCAGTTCGATGCGGCCGTCGTCGAGCTGGAGCAGCGGCTTGACGGCCAGTGCCGAGCCCAGCAGCGCCTGGGCGGCGCCGATCCGGCCGCCCCGGCGGAGGTAGTCGAGGGTGTCGACGTAGAAGTACGCCGTCGTGCCCTGTGCGCGCTTCTCCGCGGCGGCGACCACCTCGTCGAGGGTGCCGCCCGCGTCCGCGGTCTCCGCGGCGGCCAGCGCGCAGAAGCCGAGGGCCATGGCGACCATGCCCGTGTCCACGACCCGCACCGGCACGGACGCCTCCCGCGCCGCGAGGACCGCCGCGTCGTACGTGCCGGAGAACTCGGCGGAGAGGTGGAGGGAGATGATGCCCTCGGCGCCGGACTCGGCCGCCGCGCGATAGGCGGCGGCGAAGACCTCGGGCCCGGGTCGTGAGGTCGTCACCGGCCTGCGCTTCTGCAGGGCCTGCGCCACGGAGCGGGCCGAGATCTCGGTGCCCTCTTCGAGCGCCTCGTCACCCAGGACGACCGTCAGCGGCACGGCCGTGATGCCGTGCCGCCGCATCGCCTGCTGCGGCAGATAGGCCGTGGAATCAGTGACGACAGCGACGTGGCGGGACATGTTCCGGAGGTTACCCGCCGGGGCGCTCCGGCGGCAGTACGAGCCCCGTACGCGTGATCATCCCGGCCGACCGCCGGACAGCGGGGCAGGCGGTCAGGTAGTGCTCTCGGGGCGGCCGGTCTTCTGCCAGGAGTAGCCGGGCTGCTGCCATGCCTGGCGCCCGGTGATCGCGGGCCGTTCCGGCGCCTCTCCGGCCGCCGCGCCGGGACCGGGCTCCGATTCCCCGCGGGCGCCGGACCGCCCCGCGGGCGGCGCGGTCGGGGCGTCCTCCGGCTCGTCGGTCGTCCAGTGCCGCAGCGCTCCGGCCTCCATGCGGATCTGGCCGCTCAGCGTCTCCAGGTCGTCCTCGGCGAACCGCTTGGCCCGGTCCTGCGCCGCGAACCGCAGCGAGTCCGCCGAGTCCCGCACCCGCTCCGTGCGCTCCCGCAGTCCGGGCAGGCACGCGGCGATCCTGGTCCGGTCGGGCTCGCTCTCCAGCCGCTTGAGCTCCTCGTCCAGCTCACGGCCGTGGTTGCTGAGCCGCTGGAAGAGGGCCAGCGCCTCGGACAGCGAGGGGTCCTCGGGGGCGGCGACCGCCAGCGCTTCCTGGGTGGCGCGCATGGACGTCCGCAGCGACAGGCGCAGCTGCGCGACCTCGCCGGCCGGGCCGGGCTGTGCGTACCGCCTGGCCTTGAGGCGGGTGTCCTCGACGGTCCGGCGGGCCTGGGTGACCGTGTGGTCGACGCCGCGCTTGACCGCGCGCACGGTCTTGACCGTGGCGAACACGCCGAGTGCGACGAGGATCGCGAAGATCAACGCGACGATCACGGCCACGGCTTCCATGGGCGCTCCTCAGCGAGGTCGGCGGGCGAAAGGGCGAACGGGACAGCAGATCGGCGGCTACCCCTCCACCGTAAACGCAAAGGGCAGGCCGAGGGTTCCGGAGGAACCCCCAACCTGCCCGTAGGGACAAACCCTCAGGGACAACCCTCAGGGACGAGCCCCCAGGCCGTCCCCGAGCCCGCCCCCGGCATTACGCGGGGACGATGTTGACCAGCTTCGGCGCCCGGACGATCACCTTGCGGATGCCCGCGCCGCCCAGCGCCGCGACGACCGCCGGGTCGGCCAGCGCCACCCGCTCCAGGTCCTCGTCGGAGATCGACGGGGCGACCTCCAGCCGCGCCCTGACCTTGCCCTTGATCTGTACGACGCAGGTCACGGCCTCGTCGACCAGGTAGGCCGGGTCGGCGACGGGGAAGTCCTCGTGGACGACCGAGCCGGTGTGGCCCAGCTTGCGCCACAGCTCCTCGGCGATGTGCGGGGCCAGCGGCGCGACCAGCAGCACCAGCCGCTCGGCGACGGTGCGGGGCACCTCGCTGAGCTTGGTCACGAAGTTGTTCAGCTCGGTGACCTTGGCGATGGCGGTGTTGAAGCGCAGGTTCGCCATGTCCTGGCCGACACCGTCGACGGCCTTGTGCAGGGCGCGCAGCGTGGCCTCGTCGGCGTCGGTGTCGACGACCGTGACCTCGCCGGTGGCCTCGTCGACCACATTGCGCCACAGGCGCTGGAGCAGCCGGTACTGACCGACGACGGCGCGCGTGTCCCAGGGGCGGGAGACGTCCAGTGGGCCCATGGCCATCTCGTACAGGCGCAGCGTGTCGGCGCCGTACTCGGCGCAGATCTCGTCCGGCGTGACGGCGTTCTTCAGGGACTTGCCCATCTTGCCCAGGACCCGGCTGACCGGCTCGCCCTGGTGGAAGAACTTCCCGTCGCGCTCCTCCACCTCGGCGGCCGGGACGGCGATGCCGCGGCCGTCGCGGTAGACGAACGCCTGGATCATGCCCTGGTTGTAGAGCTTGTGGAACGGCTCGGCCGAGGAGATGTGACCCAGGTCGAAGAGGACCTTGGACCAGAAGCGGGCGTACAGCAGGTGCAGCACGGCGTGCTCGGCACCGCCGACGTACAGGTCGACGCCACCGTGCGGCTGACCCTCGCGCGGGCCCATCCAGTACTGCTCGGCGTCGGCGGAGACCATCCGCTCGCCGTTGCGCGGGTCGAGGTAGCGCAGCTCGTACCAGCAGGAACCGGCCCAGTTGGGCATGGTGTTGGTCTCGCGGCGGTAGCGCTTGACGCCGTCGCCCAGGTCCAGCTCGACGTTGACCCAGTCCTCGTTGCGGGACAGCGGGGTCTCGGGGGAGGTGTCGGCGTCGTCGGGCTCGAAGGTGCGCGGCGAGTAGTCCTCGACCTCAGGCAGCTCCAGCGGGAGCATCGACTCGGGCAGCGGGTGGGCGACGCCGTCCTCGTCGTAGACGATCGGGAAGGGCTCGCCCCAGTAGCGCTGGCGGCTGAACAGCCAGTCGCGCAGGCGGAAGTTGATGGTGCCCTCGCCGATGCCGCGCTCGGCCAGGTGGGCGATGACGGTGCGCTTGGCCTCGTCGACGTCCATGCCGTTCAGGTCGATGTCGTCGTTCGCGGAGTTGATCGCCGGGCCCTGGCCGCCGTACGCCTCGCCCTCCCAGCCCTCCGGCGGCTGGACCGTCCGCACGATCGGCAGCTCGAAGACGGTCGCGAACTCCCAGTCGCGCTCGTCCTGGCCGGGTACGGCCATGATGGCGCCGGTGCCGTAGCCCATCAGGACGTAGTCGGCGACGAAGACGGGGACCTGCTGACCCGTCAGCGGGTTGATGGCGTACGCGCCGGTGAAGACACCGGTCTTGTCCTTGCCCTCGGTCTGGCGCTCGACGTCGGTCTTGGACTGCGCCTGCTTGCGGTACGCGGCGACGGCGTCGGCCGGGGTGTGGGCGCCGCCGGTCCACGCGTCCTTGGTGCCCTCGGGCCACGCGGCCGGCACGATCGTGTCGACCAGCTCGTGCTCGGGGGCCAGCACCATGTAGGTGGCGCCGAAGAGCGTGTCGGGGCGGGTGGTGAAGACGGTGATCTTCTCGTCGTGGCCGGCGACCTGGAAGGCGACGCGGGCGCCCTCGCTGCGGCCGATCCAGTTGCGCTGCTGGAGCTTGATGGCCTCGGGCCAGTCCAGCGCGTCCAGGTCGTCGATCAGGCGGTCCGCGTAGGCGGTGATCCGCATGTTCCACTGGCGCAGCTTGGACTTGAAGACGGGGAAGTTGCCGCGCTCGGAGCGGCCGTCGGCGGTGACCTCCTCGTTGGCCAGCACGGTGCCCAGACCGGGGCACCAGTTGACGGGCGCGTCGGAGGCGTACGCCAGGCGGTACTGCCCCAGGACATCGGCGCGCTCGCCGGCCGTCAGCTCGCTCCACGCGCGCGTGCCCGGCACCTCACGCTCGCCGCTCTCGAAGAGGGCGACCAGCTCACTGATCGGCCGGGCCTTCTTCGCCTCCTCGTCGTACCAGGAGTTGAAGATCTGCAGGAAGATCCACTGGGTCCACTTGTAGTACTCCGGGTCGATCGTCGCGAACGACCGGCGCTTGTCGTGGCCCAGGCCCAGCCGCCGCAGCTGGGTCTTCATGTTCTCCATGTTGGCCTCGGTGGAGACCCGCGGGTGGGTGCCGGTCTGCACGGCGTACTGCTCGGCGGGCAGGCCGAACGCGTCGAAGCCGAGGGTGTGCAGGACGTTGTGGCCCGTCATGCGGTGGTAGCGCGCGTAGACGTCGGTGGCGATGTAGCCCAGCGGGTGGCCGACGTGCAGGCCCGCGCCGGAGGGGTACGGGAACATGTCCATGATGAACTTCTTGGGCCGCGCGACGACCGCCGGATCGCCCGCCAGGTCACCGCTGGGGTTGGGCGCCTCGTAGGTGCCGTCCGCGTCCCAGAAGTCCTGCCAGCGTGCCTCGATGTCAGCGGCCAGCGCGGCCGTATAGCGGTGCGGGGCAGCCACCTCGGCGGCGGTGTTGGTCTCGCTCATCGTCCTCAAAGCTCCATCGATCGTCGTCTCTACCTGCGGCACTTGCGGAAATGAAAAATCCCCTCGCACAGGAGGGGACGCCGCGCCGATGCCGACCGAGGTCACCGGTCGGTACTGATCAGCGCGGCCCGCTAAGCAGAAGGCGTACGGCACGCATGGGGTCAGGTTACCGCAGGGGCCGAAGGGCCCGCACGGAGGAGGCGGCGGCGGCTCCCGGGCCGGCGACCGCCCGACGGCCGCACACGCAAGGTCACCTGTCAGTCACCCCACGTGGCCCGAACGAACAAACGTTAGCAGCGCGACCACCCGCCGCACCGGTGTTGCGCGAAGCGGACCCGGCGCTCCCGCGCCGCTGCCTAGCGTGCGGGGTCATGAACCGCTTCCTCGACCACACCGGTGGAGTCCTCACCCTGGTCTCGCTCACCGCCACTGTCGTCTGGGGGCTCATCGCCGCCGACCGGCTGCTCCTCACTCCGCGCGCCCGGCTGCTCGCCCAGGCCGTCCACCGCGCGACCGCCGTCGGCGCGCTCGGCTTCCTCCTGGTACACATCGGCGTCAAGGTCGCGGAGGCCCACACCTCGGCCACCGCCGCCCTGCTGCCGTTCTCCTCTGGGGTACGGGGAGCGGGCGGGCTGATCGGGCTGGGCGCGCTCGCGGCGTATCTGATGGTGCTCGCCGGCGCGACCGGAGCACTGCGGAGCGCTTTCGCGGGGAACGGGCGCGCCGCCCACCGCTGGCGCGCGCTCCACGCCTGCGCCTACCCCGCCTGGTGCGCCGCCGTGCTCCACGGCCTCAATTCCGGCCGCCCCCCGGCGAATTGGGTGACCGCGTGCTACGGGCTGTGCCTGACGGCGGTGGCCGGCGCGCTGGTCTTCCGGCTGGTACGCGCGCGCCGCCGCGGCGCGTCCGAGGCCGAGCCCGCCGGCGCGGCCCCGCCGGCGCCGGCGCCATCCGCCCTCTCCACGCCGGGCGCCCACGCCGCCCCGCGCGGCCGGACCCCCGTGCCCCTCCCCCGCGCTTCCCGCGCCCGCTCCGCGCCGCCCGCGCTCGGACGGTCCTCGCACGGCTCCCCGGGCCGTACCCGATGAGCGCCCCGCTCCCCACCGTGCCCGACGTCCTCACCCTGGGCCTGCCCCGCCTGACCGCGGGCTTCGACACGGCGGCGCGCCTGGACCGCAGGGCCCACCTGGCCGTGCACGGCTCGATGCCCCAGCTCACCGAGGCGCAGCTGACCGAGCTGGCCGAGGCCGTGGCGCTGCGCGGCCGGGGCGGCGCGGGCTTCCCCTTCGCCCGGAAGCTGACGGCGGTGGGCCGCACGGCGCGGCGCCGCGGCGTCCACCCGGCGGTGGTCGTCAACGGCTGCGAGGGCGAGCCCGCCTGCCGCAAGGACGCCGTCCTCCTCGCGCGCGCCCCGCACCTGGTCCTGGACGGCGCCCTGCTGACCGCCGAAGCGCTCGGGGCGAACACCCTGGTCGTCGGCGTCACCCGGCCGGCCACCGAGGAGTCGGTCCGGGAGGCGCTGGCCGAGCGAGGGCTCGCGGACCGGCGCGGCCGGGCGCTGCGCGCCCGGGTGGTGCGCCTGCCCGAGCGACTGGTCTCCGGCGAGTCCTCCGCCCTGCTGCGGGCCGCCGACGGCGGGCCCCCGCTGCCGCCCGGCCGGCACGGACGCGCCTCCGACGAGGGCCTCGGCGGCGCACCGACGCTGCTGTCCAACACCGAGACGTACGCCCAACTCGCCCTCGCCGCCCGCCTGGGCGCCGACCGCTACGCCACCACCGGAACCACGGCCGAGCCGGGCACCCTGCTGCTCACCGTCTCCGGCGGGGTGCCCGAGCCGCGGGTCGTCGAGGCGCCGAGCGGGGTGCCGATGTCGTACGTGCTGCGGTCGTGCGGCGCCGATCCGGCGCTCCAGGGGGTGCTCACCGGCGGCTACCACGGCGCGTGGCTGGACGCGCCGACGGCGTACGCGGCGGCGGTCTCCCAGGACGCCCTGGCCTCCTGCGGCGGCGCGCTGGGCGCGGGTGCGGTGCTGCCGCTGCCCGCGGACACCTGCCCCCTCGGCGAGGCGGTCCGGGTGGCGCACTGGCTGGCCGCCGAGTCCGCCGGACAGTGCGGGCCCTGCCGGCTCGGCCTGCCGTCGGTGGCCGGGGCGCTGGCGGACGTGGTGGCCGGAGGTGGCAGAGGTGCCCTGGAGGCCGTACGGGAGGCGGCGGGGTCCTTACGCGGGCGCGGGGCGTGCGGGCACCCGGACGGGTCGGCGCGCTTCACGCTGACCGCGCTGTCGGCGTTCACCGACGACCTGGCCGCGCACGTCCTGGGCGGCGGCTGCGGGCGCGGCACGGCGGGGGTGCTCCCGCTGCCCTTCGCGGCCGGAGCGGGCCCGGGGAGCCCGGAGAGCGGCGAGCGGCTGGCGGTGGACTGGACGCTGTGCGAGGGGCACGGGCTGTGCGCGGGGCTGCTGCCCGAGCTCGTACGCCTGGGGCCGGACGGCTATCCGGCGCTCGCGGACGCGGGCGTGCCGACGCACCTGCGAGGCCGTGCGCTGCGGGCCGTGCGGCGCTGTCCGGCGCTCGCCCTGCGGCTCGACCGGGAACGCTAGCCCTCGCACGAGGAGCGCCGAACGACGAGAGGGCCGTCCGTTTCCGGACGACCCTCTCATTCGCTGTGGAGCTAAGGAGAATTGAACTCCTGACCTCCTGCATGCCATGCAGGCGCTCTACCAACTGAGCTATAGCCCCTTGTTCTGTTTTTCCGCCGCCCGGTTTCCCTGGCGACACGGAGTACATTACACGGAGCTCCCCCCCATCTGCCAAATCACTTGCCCCCCGACGCTTGAACGAGGGGGCCGGCGGGTAGCACCAGCCCCCTGACATCCCTTTTGCCCCTTATCACCTATTCAGTGGCCGCCATGGTGCCCACCGGCATCCCCGTGGTGGAACTTCAGCACCTCGGGCGGCATCACCACATAGGGCCGCATCATCCCCATGTCCTCGTGCTCCAGCAGATGGCAGTGGTACATGAACCGCCCCTTGGCGCCGTGGAAGCGGCCGATCACATTGACCATCTGTCCGGCGGGCACCTGGACGACGTCCTTCCAGCCGGCGTCGCCGTCCGACACCGGCATCCGCCCGCCGTGCTCCAGTGGGGACCGGGTGCCGCCCAGGGCGGGATCGAACGGCCCGCCCGCGCCCGCCGGATAGAGATCGCGGCTGAGCACCTGAAAGTCGGTCAGGTGAATGTGCATCGGGTGCATGGGCCCGCCGAGGTGGAGGAAGCTCCACTGCTCCCACGCGTCGTGCCCGACCATGAAGCCGAGCGCGTCGTCGAAGGCGCGGGCGCCCCGCCGGTACGTACGCACCGTGCCGTTCGCGCCCTTGAGCTGGATCACGCCCTCGGCCGGCACCGGCACCCGCCCCGGCTCGACGGGGTGCATCTCCCACATCTCAGGGTGGGCGTTGCCCGGGGTGCCCGGCGGGACGAGGGCGACCAAGCGGTGGCCGTGCTCCGGCGCGCTCTCGTGGGTGATGCGCCGGAACGAGCTGGAGATGACCCGCGGCAGCACGAAAGAGTCGCGCGCCGGCTCCCTCCCCACCCGGAACTGCATCACCTGCGGATGGCGCACTCCGGGCGCGACATTGACCATCCGGATCCGGCGCCCTCGCAGCCGGCCGAAGTCGACCAGCAGGTCCATCCGCTCGGCGGGCGCCACGGACAGCGGCCCGTCCAGCGGCAGCGGGCGGGACAGCAGCCCGCCGTCCGTGCCGATCTGCCAGGCGGCGTCGCACACCGGCTCGCCGCTCTCCTCGTCGATCAGCCGGAGGTCGAAGGTGCGGGCGTTGGCGGCGTTGAGCAGCCGGAAGCGGTACCACCGGGCCGTCACGTCCAGGTGCGGCCAGATGACGCCGTTGACGAGGGTGTACGGGCCGCTGAACGCCTGGGTGACGTTCTTGCCGTGGGCGTCCTTGCCGACGACGACGGTCTTGTGGAGCAGCCGGCCGGTGAGCCGGCCGTCCTCGTCCAGGTCGAGGTTGCGGTCCTGGATGATCAGCGGGATCTCGCGGTCGCCGTGCGGCAGCCGCAGCGCGTCCTCCTCCTCATCCCGGACGAGGTACATCCCGGCGAGGCCGGCGAAGACGTTCCACCGGGTGATGTCCATGGCGTGGTCGTGGTACCACCAGGCGACGGCCCGGTGGTCGTTGGGATATTCGGCGAGCTGGCTGTCGCCCGGCGAGACGGCGTTCTCCGTCCAGCCGTCGTTTCCGCCGCCGGTGAGGGCGCCGTGCAGGTGCGTCACCGTCCACGGCGGCAGCGCGGCCACCTCGGCGAGCGGCTCGGCGCCGCCGCGGCCCGGTACGTCACCCGGTGGCGGCCCGTCCGGCGCGGGTACGGCCTCGACGGCCGTCACCGGATGCTCGCCGGTGAGGCGGTTGGACCAGGCGATCCGCAGCCGGCGGCCGCGCCGCACCTCGATGGTCGGACCCGGGAAATGGCCCTCGTAGGTCCACACCCGGGTGGGCGGCAGCTGTGAGTGCAGCCGGACCCAGGTGGCGGTCAGATCGATCTCGATGCCGTCGAGGGCCTCGGTGCGGCCGGGCCTGAGCACCGGCGGTACGCGCAGGGCGTCGAGGAAGGGTGTGAGTTCGGCCGCCGCTTCCTCTTCGCGCGCAGGGCTGATCGCTGTCTCGGTCACCAGGTGACCTCCATCGCTTCCCCCGTGCCGCCGGCCGTTCCCGGCGGCAGCTCTCATCCCTGAGGGACGCGCGGCCCACGACGAGGGTTGCCGGGTGACGCGGAAAAATCGGGCTCCGGTCAGGCTCTGGCGAAGGAGTAGAAGCGCTTCAGGGCGCAGTGCTCGTCGAGCAGCCGGCCGTAGATCGGCTCGCCTTCCAGCTCACGGTAGGTCTCGATCGGGTCGCCTTTTATGATCAGCGCCCGCGCGCACTCCACGCACCAGTATTGGTAGGCGGAGTTGAGCGGCTCCATGTCGCGGACGATCGGCGTGCCGCTGCCGCACCAGTCGCACTTCCGGCTGTGTGCACCCATGGGTCAGTACGTTCCCCTTCGGCCCCGTCCGCTCCCGGCCGTCCGATTCTGCCACGGGACCCCGCCCGAACAGCAACAATCCCGCCTCCCAGTGAGGGAGACGGGATCGTCGTGATTGTGGAGCTAAGGAGAATTGAACTCCTGACCTCCTGCATGCCATGCAGGCGCTCTACCAACTGAGCTATAGCCCCGCTGTTCTTGGTTCCCCCGGAGGTTTCCCTCCGCGTTCCCCGCGAACAAGAAGAACTTTAGCCTGTGACCTGCCCGGATGTGAAATCGGGCCGTGGGCGGCGTCCGGCGGTCGTTCGGCCGTCGTTCAGTCGTCGTCGCCCAGGACCGGCTCGGGCAGGGTCCCGGCGTTGTGTTCCAGCAGCCGCCAGCCGCGCGCGCCCTCGCCCAGCACGGACCAGCAGCAGTTGGTGAGCCCGCCGAGCGACTCCCAGGAGGCGGCCTCCAGGCGCAGCAGCCGGCCGATGGTCGTGCGGATGGTGCCGCCGTGGCTGACCACGACGAGCGTGCCGCCGTCGGGCAGCTTGTCGGCCTGGGCCAGGACGACCGGGGCGGCCCGGTCGGCGACCTCGGTCTCCAGCTCGCCGCCGCCGCGCCGTACGGGCTCGCCGCGCTTCCACGCGGCGTACTCCTCGCCGTGGCGGGCGATGATCTCGTCGTGCGTGAGGCCCTGCCACACGCCCGCGTACGTCTCGCGCAGGGCGGCGTCACTGGCGACCGGCAGGCCCGTGACCGCCGCCAGCTCGGCGGCGGTGGCCCTGGCCCGGCTGAGGTCGGAGGCGACGATCGCGTCCGGCCGCAGCGCGGCCAGCAGCCGGGCGGCCCGGCGCGCCTGCGCGACGCCGGTCTCGGTCAGCTCGATGTCCGTGGTGCCCTGGAAGCGGCGCTCCAGGTTCCACGCGGTCTGGCCGTGCCGCCACAGGACGATGCGGCGGCCCCTGCCGGTGCCCTGGGGGTCCTTGCCGGCGTTCAGCTCAGCTCACCGTCCAGGTCACCCTGCGCCTTCGCGTGCTCCTCGGCCTTGCCGCGGGTGGCGAGGGCGTCGGCGGGCAGGTCGATCTCCGGGCAGTCCTTCCAGAGCCGCTCGAGGGCGTAGAAGACGCGCTCCTCGCTGTGCTGGACGTGGACGACGATGTCGACGTAGTCGAGCAGCACCCAGCGAGCGTCGCGGTCGCCCTCACGGCGCACCGGCTTGGCGCCGAGCTCCTTGTTGAGCCGCTCCTCGATCTCGTCGACGATCGACTTGACCTGGCGGTCGTTGGGGGCCGAGGCCAGCAGGAAGGCGTCGGTGATCGACAGGACGTCGCTGACGTCGTAGGCGATGATGTCGTGCGCGAGCTTGTCTGCGGCCGCCTGAGCGGCGGCCTTGATGAGCTCGATGGAGCGGTCCGTGGCGGTCACAAGCCATGCTTTCGCTAAAGAGGGTCAGTACCTGTCAAGGGTCTCACGACCGGCCACCGGTCCTCCTGGGCATTTCGGCCCTGCCCTCCCGGACCCCGCTCAGCGCTTGTAGTCCTTGCCCAGGACCACGGTGACATCCGCGTTCCCGGCGCCCTTGGCCTTCTTCACCGCGCCCGCCGGAAGGCCCAGGGTCTTGGCGACCTCCTTGGCCTCCGCCGCCCGCGCGTCGTCGGCGAAGGTCACCGCGGACGCCGCCTCGCCCGTGCCCGCCGAGCCGCCGTCGATGACGGTGTAGCCGCCGTTGACGAGGGTGACCGTCGCGGTTCCGGTGGCGTTCTTGTCGCCTGTGGCGTTCTTCACGCTCACCCGGGGCGCGGCGTTCTTGTCGGTGTTCTTCACGGTGCCGCCGAGCACTTCCTTGACCACCTTGTCGGTCGCCTGCTCGCCGAGCGTGCCGTCGGGCTGTACGGGCAGCACGGCGGTGTCGTACGAGCCCTTCTTGGCCAGCGCCGCCAGCTGGGCCAGGGAGGCGCCGAGCTGCTCGACCGAGAGCGAGGGGTCGGGGATCTGGGCGAGCGCGTCCACGGTCCGGGTGGCCGCGCCGGGCTCGCTGGAGAGCTTCTTCAGCACCGCCCGCATCACCTCGCCGAAGCGCGTCAGCTGCTTGTCCGGTGCCTCACCGGGCGCGCGGTGGGTGGCGTAGGCGACGGCCATCTGTCCGCTGAGGCTCTGGGCGGCGCCCTTGCGGACGAGCGGGCTGTCACCGGGCTTGGCGCCGGGCACGTCGGTGTCGGTGTCGACCGTGATCCCGCCGACCAGCTCGACGAGGTTCTCCAGATACGGCGTGTCCAGCCGCCAGCTGCCCTTGATGTCGGCACCCAGCAGGGTGTTGAGGGCGTCACGGGTCGCGCCGGTGCCGTCGTCCTGCACGGACTTGCCGAGGGTGGTGGAACCGCCGCCCTCCTTGGCGATGGCGAGGGAGTTCGGCAGCAGGACCGTCGTGCCCTTCTTGGCGGTCTCGTTGTCGACCAGCAGGGCCGTGGAACTGTCGCCGCCCTTGATCGCCCGCAGATGGACGACGATCACGTCACGCTTCTGCGCACCGCCCGCGGCCGGTCCCTTGTCGTCCCGCGCACTCTCGAACCACAGATAGCCGGCCACCGCCGCCACCGCGAGGACGAGCACCACGACGAGCCCGACGACGCGGTTGCGGCCCTTGCGCTTGCGCTCGTCGCGCCGCTCGGTACGGCTCTCGCTGAACTTCAGCCAGTCGATGACGTCCTCGGAGTCCTCGTCCGGCTCCTCGATGAACGAGAACTGCTCGGTGCGGTACTCCGGCACGGCCTCGCCCTGTCGCGCGTCCTCCGGCTCGGGGCGCGCCTCGTCCGGCTCGGGGCGGGTCTCCTCGTGCGCGGGCGGCCCCGACTGCCGCGGGATCCACTCCTGCTGCTGCGTCCGCTGCTGGGGCGGTGCGGGCTGCTGCTGCCCGTACTGCTGGGCGACGTACGGGTCGTAGCCGCCGTGCCCGCCGTAGCCGTAGTCCTGCTGCTGTACGGGCTGTTGGGGCGCCGGCTCCTGTTGGGCGGGCTGCTGCTGGACCGGCTGCCCGTACTGGTCGTAGACGCGCTCCGGGGCGTTCGGGTGGTACACCGGCTGACCGTAGGCGTCGTAGCCGTACACCTGCGGCTGCCGCCCGTACGGGTCCTGCGCGTACGGATCCTGTCGGTCGTTCACCAGTGCCCCTCAGTGCCCTGTCAGTGCTCGGTCGCTAAAGCGGCTCGGCCGCTCAGTCGCGGTAGAGCTTGCGCTTGTCGATGTAGCGCACCACACCGTCGGGGACCAAGTACCAGACCGGATCTCCCTGCGCCACGCGCGTGCGGCAGTCGGAGGAGGAGATCGCGAGCGCGGGCACCTCGACCAGCGAGACACCGCCCTCGGGCAGCCCCGGATTGGCCAGTATGTGACCGGGCCTGGTCACACCGATGAAGTGGGCCAGCGAGAACAGCTCCTCGGTGTCCCGCCAGGTGAGGATCTGCGACAGCGCGTCGGCACCGGTGATGAAGAACAGGTCCGCGTCGTCGTTCAGGGAACGCAGCTCGCGCAAGGTGTCCGTGGTGTACGTCGGGCCGCCGCGGTCGATGTCGATGCGGCTGACCGAGAACTGTGGGTTGGAGGCGGTGGCGATCACCGTCATCAGATAGCGGTCCTCGGCCGGTGACACCGTCTTGTGGCTCTTCTGCCACGGCTGCCCGGTCGGTACGAAGACCACCTCGTCCAGGTGGAACTGCGCGGCCACCTCGCTGGCGGCGACCAGGTGGCCGTGGTGGATCGGGTCGAATGTCCCGCCCATCACGCCGAGCCGCCGCTTCACGGGCCCTGTCTGCTCTCCCATGCGTGCAGACCCTACTGGGCGTGGCGGACCGCCGAACCCGCAGGGACCGGTGCGCTCAGCGGTCGCGGTTGAAGCGGGTCGTGATCCAGACCAGCAGCAGCAGGATGACCAGGGCGCCGCCGCCGGTCATGTACGGGCTGATGCTCTGGTGGGTGTCCACGTGCTCGCCCTCGGAGGCGAGCGTGGTCAGGGCGGCGTGGGCTGACGTGAAAGCGGTCATCTTCGGCAGGACCTATCCGGGATGGGATCGGGCAGAGATTTCTGCCACATCGTATGCGGGGGCGGCGAGCGGGCTCACGCCGACTCCACGCGTCAGTCCTTCTTGCCGTAACCGCGCAGCAGGAACCAGGCGAGGAAGACGATGCCGATCACGCCGACGACGAGGACCGTGCGGATCAGCGCACCCGGCCCCTGGTCGCCCTTGGAGACGGCGAGGAACTCGTTGAGAGCGGGATGGGCGGCGAAGGCGTTCATGTCGGGCATGTCTCCACGGTAGCCATGTCGGTGGCAGCGCTTACTGTGGGGTCGGTAGCCGGGGGACGGGCCATGATCAGCCCACTGAGGGGGTCTTGATGAGCGACAGCACCAGCGACCGCACGTCGGGGAGCGGTTCCGGCGAGGGACACGAGCGGCTGCCCGGTCGGCAGCGGAAGCGATTCCCGGACATCTCCTCCCGCGCCTACGAGCATCCGGCTGACCGCTCCGCCCTGGTGGCGCTGCGCAAGCTGAGCGGTTTCGACACGGTCTTCAAGGCGTTGAGCGGGCTGCTGCCGGAGCGCAGCCTGCGCCTGCTGTTCCTGTCCGACTCGGTGCGCGTCGGCGAGCAGCAGTTCCCGCATCTGCACACGATGCTGCTGGACGCCTGTTACATCCTGGACCTGCCCAAGGTCCCGCCGATGTACGTCACCCAGGACCCCCAGCCCAACGCCATGTGCATCGGCCTGGACGAGCCGATCATCGTGGTGACCACGGGCCTGGTGGAGCTGCTGGACGAGGAGGAGATGCGGGCCGTCGTCGGCCACGAGGTGGGCCACGCCCTCTCCGGCCACGCCGTCTACCGCACGATCCTGCTGTTCCTGACGAACTTCGCGCTCAAGGTGGCGTGGATCCCCCTGGGGAACATCGCCGTGATGGCGATCGTGACGGCCCTGCGCGAGTGGTTCCGCAAGTCGGAGCTGTCGGCGGACCGGGCCGGGCTGCTGGTGGGCCAGGACCTGAAGGCGTCGATGCGCGCCCTGATGAAGATCGCGGGCGGCAACCACCTGCACGAGATGAACGTGGACGCGTTCCTGGCGCAGGCGGAGGAGTACGAGGCGGGCGGCGATCTGCGCGACTCCGTCCTGAAGATCATGAACATACTGCCGCGGTCGCACCCCTTCACGACGGTGCGGGCGGCGGAGCTGAAGAAGTGGGCCGAGAGCCGTGATCACCAGCGGATCATGGACGGCCACTACCCGCGGCGGTCGGAGGACAAGGACACGTCCGTGTCGGACTCCTTCCGGGAGTCGGCGAACCATTACGCGGAGTCGGTGCGGTCCAGCAAGGATCCGCTGATGGGGTTGGTGCGGGACATCGCGGGTGGGGCGGGTGACCTCGGCGGTCGGCTGCGGGATTCGTTTTGGGGTTCGCGGCCGCCTTCTGGTGGGGGCCAGGAGGGGTCCGGGGGTTCCGGGGGTGCGTCCCGGGATCGTGGGCCCGAGGAGGGGCCCAAGGGAGGCTGAGGGGGCGTCTGGGGGGCTTTCCGGGCCCCCGGGGGTGGCTGCGGGCCGCGGGGGTTCTGTGGGGGCTCCTCTTCCCCTACCCGCCCCTTCCCGTAACCGGGGCTCCGGTCCTCAAACTCCCCCGGCTACCGCTGGGAGGTCCCCCCGGACAGGCTTGATCAGCTGCCGGCCTCAGCGCCGCGGCATGCTCGGCTGGGCGCTGTCCGCCAGGCGGCCGCAGACCGCGGCTGTCGTCTGGCCGGTCGCGTACGGGTCCGTGCCGGTCGGGCCCTCGGCCGTGGCGTGCTGGCCGGCCAGGAGGGGGCGGAGGTAGACCTCGTCGTCGGCGGAGCAGGACTCCGGGCCGGCCTGGAGGCGGCTCTGCAGGACGGTCAGGTGGTGTTCCTGGAGGCCGTCGCGGTCGAAGCGGAAGCGCAGCTCCCGGCGGACGGTGAAGAGCGACGCCCGGTCCGCGCCCGCCTTCTGGTCGCCGCCCGCGGCGGCCGGGCGCAGGGCGTAGACGAAGGTGTGGTCGCCGGACACCTCCAGCGTGGAGGCGCCCGTCTCGGTCACGGAGAAGACGCCCTGCGTCCGTATGGGTGTGTCGACGAGGGCCACCTGGGTGGGGTCGAAGCGGACCAGCCAGGCGGTGGCGGCGTGCCGGCCGTCGTCGGCGGGGTGGTCGAAGCTGCGGTCGAACTGGTCGAGCTGCTCCGGATCGAGCAGCAGCCGCACGCCGCGCTGGCCGCCGCCGGTGAGCACGGCCGGGTCGAGGGAGGACTTCACCGTGTACTCCTTGGCGGCGGCGAGCGCGGCCATGACCTGGCTCTCGGAGAAGTGCGAGGTGCTGCGGGCGGCGGGCAGCGTCACCCCCTCGGGGCCGTGCCGGAACTGCGCGGCCGGGCTGTGCTCGAACAGCTCGGCCGCCGTGCCGCCGGGCACCGCGTCGCGGGGCGCGAGCGGGACGAGCGTCGAGCGCAGCGACTCCACGGCGGGCACGGCCGCGTCCTTGTACGGGTGGCGCAGGCCCATGTAGACGGCCGTGCCGAAGGCGAGGGCGATCAGGATCACCAGGACGAGGACCTGGCGGGAGGTGCTGACGCGCGTCCACAGATGGCGGTTACGGACAGCGAGCGCGTGGTCGCCCATGCGCTCGTTCGCGGAGAGCTCCTGAAGGCGCGCAGCCCGGACGAACGATTCGTCGAAGACGACGGATCGGTACTCGTCCTCCCCGCCTCCCGGGACACCCTCGGGCGTCCCCTCAGGTGGGTCTCCAGGCCCGTCCATACCTCAAGAGTAGGTCCGCCGGGCGCTTGGTAAACGCGCTGGTACACGACAAGTTGTGAGCAATATTCCGGGTGCCGCATGCACCTACGTCACCGCTGGTCGGCGGGGTCTACAGGCGGGGCGCCGCCGAGGCCACCGGGGGCTCGGAATCGGCCGAGACGGATGGCAGCGGGCCGGGCCGCTGCTCGGCCGGGGCGTCCACTCCGGTCGTCGCGGGCGGCGGATCGGAACTGGGCCGCCCGCCGGAGGAGGCGCTGCGGTATACGGCGGCGAAGGCGAGGGCCACCACGCCGATGCCCATGAGGACGGCGAGCACCCAGGCGACCGGGCGGTGCCAGCGCGGATGGCCCCGGTAGGGGCGGCGGGCGGCGCCGTAGCGTCCGTACGGACCGTAGGCGTCGTCGGGGTCGAGGTCGTGGGTCAGGCCCGGCCAGCGGCCCGGGCGGGCCGTGTGATGGCCGGGTCCGGGGCCGTCCTCGAAGAGGTCGTCGTAGTCATAGGTGTCGTCGTCGGCGGGGCCGCCGCCCGCCCGGGACCTGGACGCCTCGGCATCGGCACGGGCCTGGGCGGCGGCGAGCATGCGCTCGACCGCCGTCGGTTCGTGGATCGCGGCGGACCGCACGAACTCCTCGTCGAAGACCACGGAGGCGAACGCGTCGTCCCTGCTGCGGTTGCTGTCGGGCTCCTCGCCGTCCGGGAACGGCTGGCCCCCCACGTCGTCCGGCACCCGACCAGCGTAGCCCCGAAGCGGCCAATCCGCGCAGCCGGTACGGGAATTCAGCTTCCGGCGGGCGCTCCGCCGCGCACGTGTCCGTCGCCCGTGACGATGTACTTGGTCGACGTCAGCTCCGGCAGGCCCATCGGCCCGCGCGCGTGCAGCTTCTGCGTGGAAATGCCGATCTCGGCACCGAAGCCGAACTGGCTGCCGTCCGTGAAACGCGTCGAGGCGTTGACCGCGACGGTCGTGGAGTCCACCAGCTGGGTGAACCGGCGGGCCGCGGCCTGCGACGTGGTGACGATCGCCTCGGTGTGCCCGGACGACCACAGCCGGATGTGCCGCACCGCGGCGTCCAGGCTGTCCACGACGGCGGCGGCGATGTCGTAGGAGAGGTACTCGGTCTCCCAGTCTTCGACGGTCGCGGGGACGACGGTGGCCGGGCCGCCCTGGGCCAGGGCGAGGACGCGCTCGCAGCCGTGCACGGTCACACCGGCCTTCGCCAGCGCGGCGAGGGCCTTCGGCAGGAAGTCCGCCGCGATGTCCTGGTGGACCAGGAGGGTCTCGGCGGAGTTGCAGACGCTGGGGCGCTGCGCCTTGGAGTTGATGAGGATGTCCACGGCCATGTCGATGTCGGTCTCGGCGTCGACGTAGACGTGGCAGTTGCCGGTGCCGGTCTCGATCACCGGGACGGTGGACTCCTCCACGACCGTACGGATCAGCGAGGCACCGCCGCGCGGGATCAGCACGTCGACCATGCCGCGGGCGCGCATCAGCTCCCGTACGGAGTCGCGGCTCTCGCCCGGCACCAGCTGCACCGCGTCGGCGGGCAGACCGGCGCCGCCGACGGCGTCGCGCACGACGCGCACCAGGGCGGTGTTGGAGGCGTACGCGGAGGAGGAACCGCGCAGCAGCACGGCGTTGCCCGACTTCAGGCACAGGGCGGCGGCGTCGACGGTGACGTTCGGCCGGGCCTCGTAGATGATCCCGACCACGCCCAGCGGTACCCGCACCTGGCGCAGGTCGATGCCGTTGGGCAGCGTGGAGCCGCGGACGACCTCGCCGACCGGGTCGGGCAGGGCGACGACGTCGCGGACGTCCTTGGCGATGGCGCGCACCCGCTCGGGGGTGAGCGTCAGCCGGTCGATGACGGTCTCGCTGGTCCCGGCGGCGCGGGCGCGCTCGACGTCCTCGGCGTTGGCCTCGACGATCTCCCGGGTGCGGACCTCCAGGGCGTCGGCGATGGCCAGCAGCGCCTCGTCCTTCACCGAGCGCGGCAGTGGCGCCAGGTCGGCGGCCGCCGCACGGGCACGGTAGGCCGCGCGCAGTACGGGCGACTGCGGCATCGGATCGGCGAGGGGGGAGGGGAAGACGCTGCTCATGGTCCGCAGCCTAGCCGCGTGGCGCGCCGGAGCCACCCCGTATTCCAGTCTGTGGGACATCAGAGCCCATCGGGGGCCGCCGGAGGCGTCCAAGAGGGCGTCATGCGCAGGTCAGAAGGGGTGCACCCCGACCGGGGTGGCCGGCAGCGGGCCGTAGCCCTCCGCGATGCGCTGGTGATAGGTCTCCCGGTCGATGACCTCCAGGCCGACGATCTCCCACGGCGGGAGCTTGGCCGTCTGGCGGTGCTCGCCCCACAGCCGCAGCGCCACGGCCGCCGCGTCGTGCAGATCACGGGCCTCTTCCCAGTAGCGGATCTCGGCGTGATCGTTGGCGTAGCGGCTGGTCAGCAGGAAGGGGTGGTCGTGGGCGAGCTTCTCCAGCGCCCGCCGGACCTCGGCCAGCGGCGCCTCGGCGCCGGAGACGCTCAGCGTGATGTGCCACAGCCGGGACACCTCGCCGTTCTCCCCGACCGCGGTGGCCGCGGCCGGATCCGTCTGCCCGCCCTCCGCCCGGTCCGGGCCCGCGCCGACGCTGGTCAGTGTGCGCTCCTCCCCCATGGCCCTGCGGGCGTGGGTGGGAGTGCCCCCACCTCGGGGCAGCGCCCCTGGGCGCCCTCGTCTCACCGGCGGCCTCCTGTTGTTCCCCGCTCCGCGCGCGTCGGCGGAGCCCTGTGGTGCCTGTTCTCGCTGTGTCCCGCGTCGCTGTGTTCCCGCGCCGGGCCGGCGCCGTGTCGGTGCTCGGGGACCGGCTGCCCGTGACGGCCCCCCGCATCAAAGTTGACCAGTCCGCGGGCGGCCGCGTGACCGTTTTCCGGAAGGTCCCCATGGAAAGGCTGGACTTACCCCACTTTCTTGCTCATGGGTGACGTCCGTCAGCGGTGCAGCACGACCATGTCGTCCCGGTGCACGACCTCGCGCTCGTAGCCGGGGCCCAGGTCGCGGGCCAGGTCACGGGTGGAGCGGCCGAGCAGCTGGGGGATCTCGCCGGCGTCGAAGGCGACGAGCCCGCGGGCCAGCGCCCGCCCGGAGACGTCGCGCAGCTCCACCGGGTCACCCGCGCTGAATTCCCCCTCGACCGCCGCGATGCCCGCCGGCAGCAGCGAGGCGCTGCCCTCGATCACCGCCCGTACGGCCCCCTCGTCCAGCGTCAGGGCCCCGCGCGGCGTGGAGGCGTGCGCGAGCCACAGCAGCCGGTCGGCGGAGCGGCGGCCGGTGCGGTGGAAGAGCGTGCCGGTGGAGCGCCCGGCGAGGGCGTCGGCGGCCTGGCTGGCGGAGGTGAGGACGACGGGGATGCCGGCGGCGGCCGCGATCCGGGCGGCCTCGACCTTGGTGACCATGCCGCCGGTGCCCACGCCCGCCTTGCCGGCGCTGCCGATGGACACGCCGTCGAGATCCTGGGGGCCGGCAACCTCGGCGATCCGCGAGGTGCCCGGGGTGCTGGGGTCGCCGTCGTACAGGCCGTCGACGTCCGACAGCAGGATCAGCAGGTCGGCCCGGACGAGATGGGCCACGAGGGCCGCGAGGCGGTCGTTGTCGCCGAACCTGATCTCGTCCGTGGCCACCGTGTCGTTCTCGTTGACGACCGGCACCGCGCCCATGGCGAGCAGCTGGTCCAGGGTCCGGCGGGCGTTGCGGTAGTGCGCGCGGCGGCTGGTGTCGTCGGTGGTGAGCAGCACCTGGCCGACACGCCGGCCGTAGCGGGCGAAGGACGCGGTGTAGCGGGCGACCAGCAGGCCCTGGCCGACGCTGGCGGCCGCCTGCTGGCGGGCCAGGTCGCGCGGGCGCCGGTCGAGGCCGAGCGGCGCGAGCCCGGCGGCGATGGCGCCGGAGGAGACCAGCACGATCTCCTTCTCGCCGCCGGCCTTGGCCAGCGTGTCGACGAGCGCGTCCACCCGGTCGGCGTCCAGTCCCCCACCTGCGGTGGTGAGGGAGGAGGAGCCCACCTTGACCACGATCCTGCGGGCGTCCGTCACCTCGCGACGCGCCGCTCCGGCCCCATTACCCGCCCCTGCCCCTGTCACGTACGTACACCCCTGTGATCGCCTGTGCGCGCGAGCCGTCCGCCCGCTCCGGCCCGCAAATCTACCGCCCGGACGATTGTGGTCGTTCGGCCCTGTTTTGTAATGATTGCCGTCACGGAAGATTGCTCCTGGACCGGCCGCCGTCATACGGTCGGTAGTCGACCGTTGCCCAGGCACGGTCCCCACCCCCGCAAGCTTCCCCATCCCCCCGTACTCCTGCCAGGAGCCCGCCCAGTGCCTTCTGCCGGAACAGCCTCCCGCCGAGCCGTACAGCTCGCGGCGCTGCTCGCGATGCTGGTGTTCTTCGCCACTCAGCTCGTGGGAGCCCTGCTGCCCAACGTGCCGCTCTTGATCACCGCCTCGGCGGCGGGTCTCGCGCTCGACCTCTACCTCCAGCACCGCGACCCCGGTCTGGTCGCCGTGCTCGGCAAGATCCGCTTCGATGTCATGGTGCGGCAGCTGCTGCGCGACATGCTGGTCCTGGTCGGGCTGCTGCGCCTGCACGGCGACGGCTCGCTGAGCGACTACGCCCCGGTCTTCGTCGGCCTGGTGCTCTTCTACGCCACGCACCTCGCCTGCCAGGCCACCGCGATCCTCGTCCGCCGCAGCCGCACGCTCCCCTTCCTGACCCGGAACATCGACGCCTCCGGTCTGCGCCTGACCGCCGCGCCGCCGCGCCTGCTGGCCCGCCAGCACGGCCGCCGCCTGCTGCGCTTCGCGGTCCCCGCCACGGCGGGCCTGCTGGTCACCGCCGCCACCGAGAAGGCCCTGTGGGGCGAGCTCGGCGTCGGCCTCGCGGTCCTGCTCGGCCTCGCCGGCACCGCCTACCTGGCCGGCTGGCTGCGGCCGAAGAAGCGCATCGCCAACGAGCAGCAGGCCCTGGAGTGGCTGGACCGCTGGCTGGCCGACTACCGGCCGACCGTCGGCATGTACTTCTCCGGCGGCACGACCTCGGCCTACCAGGCCAACATGTGGCTCTCCACGCTCGGCGAGCTCGACGGCAACCCCGTCATCGTGCTCCGCGAGCGCTTCATGGTGCAGAAGATCGAGGCCACCGATGTGCCGATCGTGTGCATCCCCAAGGTCGTGCACCTGATGGCGCTGGAGAAGTCCTCGCTGAAGATGATGCTGCACCCGGCGAACTCCGGTAAGACCTCGCAGGTCCTGCGCATGCCGTCGATCAAGCACGCCTTCACCAACCACGGCGAGAGCGACAAGCTCTCCAGCTGCAACCCGTACTCCAAGGCGTACGACGAGATCTGGGTCGCCGGCCCCGCCGCGCGCGAGCGCTACCAGCTCGCCGACATCGGTGTCGACGACCGCGACGTCGTCGAGGTCGGCCGCCCGCAGCTGGCGCCGATCATGCCGTACGCCGGCCCGCCGGCCGCCGACGGCTTCACGACGGTCCTCTACGCGCCGACGTGGGAGGGCTGGGACGGCCAGCCCGGCAACACCTCGGTGATGCTCGCCGGCGAGAACATCGTCCGCGCGCTGCTCGCCGACCCCAAGGTCCGGCTGCTGTACAAGCCGCACCCGATGACCGGCTCCGTCGACCCGCGCGCCGGCCGTGCCAACGAGCGCATCCAGGCCATGATCCGCGAGGCCAACACGCGGCGCACCGGTGCCCGCCCGGGCCCCGAGGCCGCCGCCGAGCTGGCGCGCCGCACGGCCGAGCTGGACCGGCTCACCACCAGCGCCTTCCGCGACAGCGCCGACGACGTCGAGCGGATGCTGCTCCAGGGCGCCCCGGAGAAGGGCCGCGCCGCGACCGTCGAGGCCGCCACGATCGCGTGGGAGGCCGCCTACTGGGCGTCGCTGCCGGAGTGGGAGCACCAGATCATCACGGCCGCCCGGCCCGCCCTGTACACCTGCTTCAACCAGTCCGACCTGCTGATCAGCGATGTCTCCAGCGTGGTCTCGGACTATCTGATCAGCGAGAAGCCGTACGCGGTGGCCAACACCAGCGGCATGGCCGAGGACGAGTTCCGCGCGGTCTTCCCGACCGTCAGCGCCGCCACGATCCTCTCGCCCGAGGCGGAGGGCGTACCGGCCCTCCTCGCGGACGTCCGCAGCGACGGCCGGGACGCGCTCGCCGCGGCCCGCGCGGAGCTGAAGGTCCAGCTGCTGGGTCCCTCCGACCCGCCGTCGCTGGTCCGCTTCAACCAGGCGGCGCTCGCGCTCGCCCAGAAGGCGGACGAGCGGCGGGCCCGGATGGAGGCCCGCGCCTCGGAGATCCCCTCGCAGCGCGAGGCGGACAAGACCGCGGCGGTCTGACGCCGCGCGGCGCGAGCGCCGCGCACCGCACATGGGGAAGGCCCCGGGAGAATCTCCCGGGGCCTTCCCCATGTCAGCCTCTGTCAGGAACCGGTCCGTCAGAAGGGCTTGAAGCCGTCGAACTCGCGGTCCGCCTCGTCCCGCTCCGCCTCGCGGTCGCGACGGCGCGTCGCGGCCGGACGCGGGGAGTCCAGACGGTGGTCCTCGCCACGGCGGCCCAGCATCTCGGCGCCCGCCATCATCGTGGGCTCCCAGTCGAAGACGACCGCGTTGTCCTCGGCGCCGATGGCCACGCCGTCGCCCGCCCGGGCGCCGGCCTTCATCAGCTCGTCCTCGACACCGAGGCGGTTGAGGCGGTCCGCCAGATAGCCGACGGCCTCGTCGTTGCTGAAGTCCGTCTGGCGCACCCAGCGTTCCGGCTTCTCGCCGCGCACGCGGTAGATGCCGTCGTCCTCCAGCGTGACCGTGAAGCCCGCGTCGTCCACGGCCTTCGGGCGGATGACGATGCGGGTCGCCTCCTCCTTCGGCTTGGCCGCGCGCGCCTCGGCGATGATGCCGGCCAGCGCGAAGGAGAGCTCCTTCAGGCCCGTACGGGCGACGGCGGAGACCTCGAAGACCTGGTAGCCGCGCGCCTCCAGATCCGGGCGGATCATGTCGGCGAGGTCCTGGCCGTCCGGGATGTCGATCTTGTTGAGGACGACGATGCGCGGCCGGTCGTCCAGGCCGCCGTACTGGCTGAGCTCCGCCTCGATGACGTCCAGGTCCGTGACCGGGTCGCGGTCGGACTCCAGGGTCGCCGTGTCCAGGACGTGCACCAGCACCGAGCAGCGCTCGACATGGCGCAGGAACTCCAGGCCCAGGCCCTTGCCCTGGCTGGCGCCGGGGATCAGGCCGGGGACGTCGGCGATGGTGTAGACGGTCGAACCGGCCGTCACCACACCGAGGTTGGGGACCAGCGTCGTGAAGGGGTAGTCCGCGATCTTCGGCTTGGCGGCGGAGAGCACCGAGATCAGCGAGGACTTGCCCGCGCTGGGGTAGCCGACCAGCGCCACGTCGGCGACGGTCTTGAGCTCCATGACGATGTCACGGGTCTCGCCCGGCTCGCCGAGCAGCGCGAAGCCGGGGGCCTTGCGGCGGGCCGAGGAGAGCGCGGCGTTGCCGAGGCCGCCGCGGCCGCCCTGGCCGGCGACGAAGGTGGTGCCCTGGCCGACCAGGTCGGCGAGGACGTTGCCCTGCTTGTCGAGGATGACGGTGCCGTCCGGCACGGGCAGGACGAGGTCCTGGCCGTCCTTGCCGGAGCGGTTGTCACCCGCGCCGGGCTGGCCGTTGGTGGCCTTGCGGTGCGGGCTGTGGTGGTAGTCCAGGAGCGTGGTGACGGACTGGTCCACGACCAGGGTCACGTCGCCACCGCGGCCGCCGTTGCCGCCGTCCGGGCCGCCCAGCGGCTTGAACTTCTCACGGTGAACGGAGGCGCAGCCATGGCCTCCGTTACCCGCGGCGACATGCAGCTCGACGCGGTCCACGAAGGTGGTCATTGCGGTGCCTCCAGATGAATACGGGGATGTCTCTTTGTTAACACGCCGAGGGCGGACCAGCTTCCCCGTCACCGGAAAAAGCGGGCCCGCCCTCGGAAGGTGCTATGTCGCGCCGAAAAGCTGATTACTCAGCGATCGGGACGATGTTCACGACCTTGCGGCCACGGTGGGTGCCGAACTGCACCGAACCGGCCTGCAGGGCGAACAGGGTGTCGTCGCCACCGCGACCGACGCCCGCGCCCGGGTGGAAGTGGGTGCCGCGCTGGCGGACCAGGATCTCACCGGCGAGGACGGCCTGGCCGCCGAAGCGCTTGACGCCGAGCCGCTGAGCGTTGGAGTCGCGACCGTTCCGGGTGGACGATGCGCCCTTCTTGTGTGCCATGTGTTCTCAGTCCCTTACTTCGCAGCCGTGGGGATGCCGGTGACCTTGATCGCCGTGTACTGCTGGCGGTGACCAATGCGCTTGCGGTAGCCGGTCTTGTTCTTGTACTTCAGGATGTCGATCTTGGCACCCTTGTGGTGATCCACGATCTCGGCCTGGACCTTGATCCCGGCCAGCACCCACGGGTCGCTGGTGACGGACTCGCCGTCGACCACGAGCAGCGTGGAGAGCTCGACGGAGTCGCCCACCTTGCCGTCGGAAATCTTGTCAACCTCGACGATGTCGCCGACAGCAACCTTGTGCTGGCGACCACCGCTACGCACAACTGCGTACACGCGGATCTCACTCTCTCGCTGGTAATCGGGACCTCTGATGCCAGCCGCTCACACGGGCGAATGCCCGTGATATCCGAGAGGACGAGCGGCCTCTCCCGGAATGCACCGGAAGGGATTTGCTCAGGGGTTGGCGTACAGACGCCGAAGGACAAGGTTACGGGGCCTTATCCCGGGGGTCAAACCGGTCCCCTCGCCGGGGAGGCCGCTCCGCGGAGGGCCTCGGCCGACGGGTGCCGGCCACGGGACGAGCCCCTGGCCGCGGGGGCCGAACGGGCCGGGGCCGGCCCGCTGCGGGGGCCGGGAGACGTGTCACTTCACGTCTCCCGGCGGCCCCGCGCGCACCGGCCCCTGAATACAGCGCTCGGCTCAGTCCTCGGAAGAGGACACCGTGGCCGTCGCCTTCTTCGCCGTCTTCTTCGCCGGGGCCTTCTTGGCCGCCGTCTTCGTGGCGGTCTTCTTGGCCGCGGTCGTGGCGGTCTTCTTGGCGGTCGTCGTCTTCTTGGCCGCCGTCTTCTTCGTGGCGGCCTTCTTCGCCGGTGCCTTCTTCGCCGTCTTGGCGGCCGTCTTGCGGGCCGTCTTCTTGGCCGGGGCCGCCGCTTCGGCCGCCTCCGCCTCCTCGACCAGCTCGACGACGGCCTCCACGACCTGCTCGGCCGTCGTGGGCTCCTCGACCGCGACCGGCTCGGGCTCCGCGGCGGGTGCGGCGGGCGCCTCCACGACCACCACGGCCGCCTCGGCGTCCGCCGGCGAGCCCGCCGGGGCGGACACCCTGCGCGTGGCCCTGCGACGCGGCCTGGCGGGCGCGGCCGGAGCCGCCTCCACCGGGGCCTCGACCGGGGCCTCGGCGACCCGCACCGCGACCTCGGGCTCCGGCTCCGCCTCGACGACGACCGGCTCCGCGGGCGCCTCCACGACGGTTTCCGGTGCCTCGGCCGCCCGCGGCGCGCCCGCCGGAGCGGTCGCCTTGCGGGTGGCCCGGCGGCGCGTACGGCCGCGCTTCGCGGCGGTCTCGGCCTCCGCGGGGCTGCCGAACCACTCCTCGTCGCCGCCGACCGCCGGCTGGAGCTCCGCCTCGGTCACCGCGACGGGCTCCAGCTCGGGCAGCTCGGGAGCGGCCTCGACCTCGGCCTCCTCGACGGCCTCGGCACCCTCGGTGACGTACTCGTGCTCGTGCGCCTGCGCGCCGCCACGGCCCTTCTTCTTGCCGCGCTTGCCGCCACCGCCGCCACCGACGGTCGTCGGCTGGTCCATGTGGACGATCACGCCGCGGCCGTTGCAGTGCACGCACGGCTCGGAGAACGACTCCAGCAGGCCCTGGCCGACCCGCTTGCGGGTCATCTGCACCAGACCCAGCGAGGTCACCTCGGCGACCTGGTGCTTCGTACGGTCCCGGCCCAGGCACTCCAGCAGGCGCCGCAGCACCAGGTCCCGGTTGGCCTCCAGCACCATGTCGATGAAGTCGATCACCACGATGCCGCCGAGGTCGCGCAGCCGCAGCTGGCGCACGATCTCCTCGGCCGCCTCGAGGTTGTTCTTGGTGACCGTCTCCTCCAGGTTGCCGCCCTGGCCGGTGAACTTGCCGGTGTTGACGTCGACGACGATCATCGCCTCGGTCCGGTCGATGACGAGCGAACCGCCGCTCGGCAGCCAGACCTTGCGGTCCAGCGCCTTCATCAGCTGCTCGTCGATCCGGTACGTGGCGAAGACGTCGACGTCCGACGTCCACTTCTGCAGCCGGTCGGTGAGGTCCGGGGCGACGTGCGAGACATAGCCGTGGATGGTCTCCCAGGCGCCGTCACCGCTGACGATGACCTTGGAGAAGTCCTCGTTGAAGATGTCGCGCACGACGCGGACGGTCATGTCCGGCTCGCCGTACAGCAGGGTCGGGGCGTTGCCGCTCTTGGCCCGCTGCTGGATCTCCTCCCACTGCGCCTGGAGCCGCTGGACGTCACGCGCCAGCTCGTCCTCGCTCGCGCCCTCGGCGGCGGTACGGACGATGACGCCCGCGTCCTCGGGGACGATCTTCTTGAGGATCTGCTTCAGACGCGCGCGCTCGGTGTCGGGCAGCTTGCGGCTGATGCCGGTCATCGAGCCCTCGGGCACGTAGACCAGGTAACGGCCGGGCAGCGAGACCTGGCTGGTCAGGCGGGCGCCCTTGTGGCCGATCGGATCCTTGGTGACCTGGACGAGCACGGACTGGCCGGACTTCAGGGCGGACTCGATGCGGCGCGGGCCGTTGCCCATGCCGAGCGCCTCGAAGTTGACCTCACCGGCGTACAGGACGGCGTTGCGGCCCTTGCCGATGTCGACGAAGGCGGCCTCCATGGACGGCAGGACGTTCTGGACCTTGCCCAGGTAGACGTTGCCGACGTAGCTGGTGGCCTGCTCCTTGTTGACGAAGTGCTCGACGAGGACGTTGTCCTCCAGCACGCCGATCTGGGTGCGCTCGCCGCTCTGGCGTACGACCATGACGCGCTCGACGGCCTCGCGGCGGGCCAGGAACTCGGCCTCGGTGATGATCGGCACCCGGCGGCGGCCCTGCTCGCGGCCCTCGCGGCGGCGCTGCTTCTTCGCCTCCATGCGGGTGGAGCCCTTGATGGACTGCACCTCGTCGAAGCCGGTGCCGGGCTCGCGCTCCTCGCGCTTGCGGGGCTCGCGGACCTTGACGACCGTGCGCTCGGGGTCGCCCTCGCCGGCGGCGGCCTCGACCTCGGCCGCGTCACCGCTGCGGCGACGGCGACGGCGACGGCGGCGGCTGCCGGCGGAACCGGCACCGGACGGCTCCTCGCCGTACTCCTCGGCCTCCTCCGCCTCTTCCTCGGCGGCCTCGGCCTCCTGCTCGTCCTCGCTCTCGCCCTCGGCCTCGCCGGCCTCACCGGCCTCGCCACGGCGACGGCGACGGCCACCGCGGCGGCGACGGCGGGACGGGCGGTCGCCCGACTCCTCGTCCTCCTGCGCGGCCTCGGCCTCTTCGGCCTCCTCGTCCTCCGCCACGGCGGGGACGGTCTCCTCGACCACGGCCGGCTCGGCCTCGGCGGGCTCACCGCGGCGACGGCGGCGACGGCGGCCACCGGCGGCGGGCTGCGCGGCCTCGACGGTGCGCTCGGCCTCGGGCTGCTCCACCTCCTCCACCTGCGCGGGGGCGGCGGCGGCAGCCGCGGCGGCGGTCTCCGGCGTCTGGAACATCGGCTCGGTGAAGACCGGCGCCTGGAAGACGGCGGTCGGCGGTCGCACGGCCCGGCGACGGCCGCGCGCGGGAGCCTCGGCCGGCTCGGCCTCGGCGCTCACGCCACGGTCACGGGCGCGGCTCTCGGCCTTGGCGGCCTCCAGGGCCGCGGCGGCGGCCTCGGCGTCACCGCTGGCGACACGCCGGCGCGAACGGCTCTTGGCCGGGGCGGCCTCGGTGGCCTCAGGGGCCGGCTCGGCGTCGCCACCGGTGGCCCGGCGGCGGCCACGACGGCCACGGGGCTCGGCGGCGGGCGCCTGCTCCTCGGGCGCGGCGACCTCCTCCTCGACCTCCTCGGCCTCCTCTTCGGCGGCCTGCGGGGCGCCGGCGGGGGCGGTGGCCTTACGGGTGGCGCGGCGGCGCGTACGGGCCGGCTTGGTCTCCTCGGCGGCGGCCTCGACGGGGGCCGGCACCTCCTCGACCTGCGCGGGAGCCTCGACGACGGTCTCGACGACCGCCTCGGCCGCCTGCGGGGCACCGGCGGGCGCGGTCGCCTTGCGCGTGGCGCGACGGCGGGTACGCGGGGCCGGGGCCTCCTCGGCGGGGGCGGCGGCGGGCGCCTCGACGGCCTCGGCCGCGGCGGGCGCCTCAGGCGTCTCGGCGACGGTCTCGGCGGCCTGCGGCGCGCCGGCGGGCGCGGTGACCTTGCGGGTGGCGCGGCGGCGCGTACGGGCCGGCTTGGCGTCCTCGGTGGTGGCGGCCTCGGCCGGGGTCTCCTGCGGGGCCGCGGCTACGGGCTCGGCAGGCGCCTCGGCGGCCTCGGCCGTACGGGGGGCACCCGCGGGGGCCGTCGCCTTGCGGGTGGCGCGGCGGCGCGGGCGGGCCGGTGTGGCCGGCGCGTCCGTCGCGGCGGGGGTCTCCGCCGCGGTCTCCGCCGGGGTCTCGGCCACCGGTGCGGGGGCCGTCACCGGCGTCTGCGCGGCTTCGGTGCCCGCCGACGGCGGTCCGGCGGGGCGGGACGCCGCACGGCGGCGGCGTCGCGGCGGCAGCGTGTCTCCAGGACCGCTGTCGGAGTGCTGGGTGGGCTCAGTGGGCTCAATGGGTTCGAGCATGCGGGCGGTTCTCCCGTCACGCTCCCGGGCGCCGCGCCTTGTTCCGGCCCGGTGGTCCGCGTGATGTGCGCGGTTCCGCCGTCCGGGGCGCGGTCGCCGCACGGGAGCTGTCGTCTCGCTCGCCGGGTCCGAAGGGCGGCACCGGCGAAAGTCTCCTGGTCAGTGCGCCTGCCGGACCCGGGTGGCTCCCTGGTCGACCGGCGGCGCGGCGACGGCCGTCCTTACGCGGGACCTTCCGGCACCTGCGCGGCACCGGCGCTCGGTCCGGCGGCCGTGATTGATGCGGCCGGGGAAGCGTCGCGGTCGGGCGCGAGCGGGTCGGTCACCGTGCCGGACTCCTCATCGAGCAGCCCCTGCGCCAGCCTGGTCACCGCAGCGGGGACCGGCGGCGCCAGGTCGGCCGTAGCGCGGAGACCGGACAGGACGTCGTCGGGTCGAACGGCAGGTGTCAAGTGCCGAACAACCAGCCGCAGTATCGCACAGGCACCGTCGCCGGGCCTATCGGCCGGAGCGTCGAGGGCCTCCAGCCGGGCGACGGCGGCGCGGGTGTCGAAGGTTCGCAACCCGTTTTTCGTCCGGCGCTGGACCTCGACGGTCTCCGCCGCGAGGAACGCCGTGACGGCACGCTCGGCATCCGCCGGCTCGACGCCGTCGAGCCGCATCTCCCAGACGGAGGCCTGCAGCCGGTCGGCGAACGAGGAGGTGTGCGCCTCCACCGCGTCCGTGATGTCGAGCCCGTCGGGCAGCGACTCGTCGAGGAGCTTGCGCAGCTCCTGCGGGTCGCGGACCTCGGCGAGCTGGATCTCCAGGAACTCGGCCTCGCTGCCCGTGCCGGTGGGTGCGGCATTGGCGTACGACACCTTGGGGTGCGGGGTGAAGCCCGCCGAGTACGCCATCGGCACGTCGGCCCTGCGCAGGGCCCGCTCGAAAGCGCGCTGGAAATCACGGTGGCTGGTGAACCGGAGGCGGCCGCGCTTGGTGTAACGCAGACGAATGCGCTGCACCGCGGGTGCGGGCGGCGGGCCTTCGGGCTGTCGCTTGCCCAGTGTCTTCAGTCCTTCGTGAGTGCGGTCGTACTGCTACCTAGAGTACGTGCAACGAGGGCCCCGCCGGATCGGCAGGGCCCTCGTTGGAACGCTTGTCAATCTGGGTCGAAGTACCCGCTCACGGTCTTATGAACCCAGTCCCCGTCTCAGGTGCGTGCGAGACGCACAGGATGGCGCTGCCGCCGCAGTCCGCTATTCCTGCTGGTCGGGAACCTTTTCCTGAGCGTGGCGAGCCGCCACCGGGGCACTGGCCCGCGGCGGGACGAGGCTTCCGGCCCGGGCCCTGGGCACCATCGCCCCGGCAGCGGGCCGTGGCAGACGCGCGCGCCAGGTCCGCTGGAGGAAGCAGAAGAGGCTGTCGGGCAGGAACACGGCGTCGGCGATGATCATCGCGCCGGAGAACACCGGGAGCCCCAGCATGACGGCGATCGCGACGTGCATGCCGATCAGCAGGACGAGAACGACGTATTTGAGCCTGCTGAACAGGGCGAACGGGCAGGCCACCTGGACCAGCACGGTGAGGTAACCGACGACGGCCATGAGGACCTGGTGGCTGTCGGCCACATGGGAGAGCCCGGGCCAGGGGCGGAACAGGTCGAGGTTCAGCACATAGTGCAGCGCGGTGCCGTCGCGCCACGTGCTTCCCTGCACCTTGTACAGACCGGCGCATCCGTACAGGATGCAGACCTGGGCCGCGATGACGAACATCCCGCAGTTGTGCAGCAGGACACTCAGCTGCCGCCGGACCGACACGGCCTGCTGGCGGGCGGGCAGCCAACTCGACCGCTGGTGTCCGCGCCCGTCCGCGCGGGCGCGGAGCCGCTTTCTGCGGGCGTCGAGGGACCAGCGTCGCCCACACGCGGTGAACACGAGGTACAGGGCCATCAGGACGATGAGGTTGTCCCCTCCGTCCGTGATGAAGATGTTCCTGCCGTGGAAGGAAGTCACCACGACGGCGAACAGCACGGACAGCACCCGGGTGCGCCACCCCAGCATGAACAACGCGCACGTGACGAGAGCCAGTACGTAGCAGGTCTCGAAGTACACGGGTCGGTCGGAGAGGGACAGAACGCTGAACCACCCGGTCTGACCGAGCAGCTCTCGCGAGAGGTCGGGAGTCCAGGGCGAGCCGGGTCCCCAGATCTCGTCCCGGTGGGGGAACTCGCGCAGCAGGAAGACCAGATACAGCAGCCCATACCCCATGCGCAGCACCGCCGCCGCGTGGAGTGAGACCGCTCGTTCGGTCAGGAAGGTGAACGCCCTGATCACAGGGTCGGGGTGCCGAGGCACGGCGCTCGGCGGTGGGCTGTCGGGCCGGGCGCCGGCACCGGTCGTCCGGTCAGTCGTCATGGGATGTCACCTGCCACCACGGGAGGTACCTGGAGTCGGAGGGGGTTTGCGGGAGGCGGCTGCCGTCGGCCCTCCGTGCCGGCGACGCGATCGGGGTGGTGATGACGCGCAGCTGGATCGCGTCGAAGGAACGGTGACCGCGGGCCGCGCGTCGCGCGGCGATGTTGAGCAGGTATCTCTGGATGATCCTGGCCCGGTCCGAGTCGGACCGGTCACTGGTCCCGTGCGAGTCGAGGTAGGCGGACCAGGCCCGTCGCAGCATGTTCTGGTTGACGTGGCTGGGGAAGGCGTTGTGCCGCACGGCGGTGGCGTCGATGGCGCTCAGGTCGCTCCAGCCGCTCACCTGCCGGGCCCCATCGGGCGACGTCGTCGCGGTCCGTGCCAGGACCCTCCGCCGAGCGGCCTCCGGATCGGGGGCGAACAGCCGCCAGTTCTGCTCGAAGTAGGGATAGATCCACGTGCTGATCTGCCCCTCGTACCGCTGGGAGACGGTGTTGGGGGGTGCGACGGACAAGAACACCATGGACACGTGCGCGATGGCCGTCGCGACGCACGCGGCAGCCGCGAGGGCGACCACCAATCCCGCCGGTCGCGACATCGGTACGGGCGAGGCCGGTCCTTTGCCACCGGATTCCTCCACGTCCGACGCGCCGGGTCCGGTGGCGGTTATGGGCAGCTTCGGAACCGGCCCTTCGTCCTTTACCGGCGTACTGCCGTTCCCCGCGCGGTTGTAGTCGGTGCTGCTCATCCCGTCCTCTTTGTCGTTTGGCCCGCGGTGCCCGCCGACCGCAGCGGTCCGCCCGTCCGCCCCGGGCGCGGTGGACGTCGCCCGGGGCGTCAGGAAATGCGTCGTGCGGTCCGCCCGCCGAGCGCGGTCCGCCGAACTGCGCGAGACCGCGCCCTCGCAGGCTGCCGAGCGCGGATACCCGCGTCGTCACCGACCGTGTCGGCCGTGGTGCCCGCAATCGGAGTGGTGCCGGCACTCGGAGTGGTGCCCGCAATCGGAGTGGTGCCGGCCGCATTCGTGGTCGCAACCACCGTCCCCCCAGTGGCCGCCGTGGCCGTACTCACCGTCGTGCCGACGGTCACACGACCCGAAGTCCCGGTCGTGGTCGCGCCCATGACCGCAACCGCGGTGGTGGTCGCAACGGTCGCAGCCGTGGCCATGCCGCCCGTGCCCACAAGAGCCGCCGCCCGTGCTGCCCGTGCTCGAGCCGCCGGTCACCGTGGCGGTGCTCCTGGGGATGAGGAGGCCCCCGACGGTCGGACCGGCGACAAGGCCGAGATGGCCGCCCGTCAGCCCGAGGGTGCCCCCCGACGTCAGCCCCAGGGTGAGATTCGTGGCCGGGAGGACCGACGGACCGCCCAGGTTGATCGCGTTCGCGCTGGTCGGCATCAGCACCATTCCCACGGCGCCGAGTACCACCGTGAGGACCGCTGCGGCCCAAGCGGTGAATCTGCGCCAAGGAGACGCGGAAGGAACATTCGATTTCATCGAGGTGCCCAACTCCTTCAAGGGTTCGGTGAATCCTGCACAGGCTGCCTGAAGCGCTTATCTCGGAAGCGCATACGGAATTCCATGCCGAGGAGAAGCACTGTTGCCTTTCAGCTTCCCTGGACGGATACCACGCGCTTCGAATAAGCCCTGGGAATAGTAGACACGGCTGAGGAAACCAGACCCTCGCAAAAGGGGTGGAGCATCCGAGTGATTTCCCAGGAGAAACGTCGGGTCACGGAAACTTCCGGATGGGATCGCGTGATCAACTCATGGGTTCGGCCCATCCGTCACGCACCGCCCGACTCCCTGACGACGTCCGCGCCAGGCTCGGTGCACATCGACCGGGGCGTCAGAAAATAAATCGTCTGTCATCAGGCAATGCGTCGTGCGGTCCGCCCGCCGGGCGCGGTCCGCGAATTACGCGAGACCGCGCCATCGCGGGCTACCTCATACGCACACCCACGACGTCACCGGCTGCGACGTCCGTGGTCCCCGCACTCGGAGTGGTGCCGACCGCATTCGCGGCCGCACCCACCGTGCTCACCGTCGTGCCGACGCTCACAGGACCCGAACTGCCGGTCATGGCCGTGCTCGTGGTCGCAGCGACCGCACGCGTGGTGGTGGCCCTCACCGTGGTCGCAGCGACCGCATTCGTGGTGGTGACCTTCACCGTGGTGGTGACCTTCACCGTGGTGGTGCCCCTCGCCGTGGTGGTCCTCGCCGTGGTGATGGCCCTCGCCGTGGTGGTGGCCCTCACCGTGGTGGTGGTGACCCTCATCGTGGTGATGGTGGCCCTCGCCGTGGTGGTGATGGTGGTGACCCTCATCCCCGCCCGTAACGCCGCCGCTCGGGCCCCCACTCGTACCGCCGGTGGTCTGGCCTCCGAGGAGACCTCCGATGATCGAGCCGCCCAGCAGGCCTCCGGTGAGCGGACCCCCGAGCAGACCACCCGCGACCGGGCCTCCGGGGCCCCCTGTCGTTGGGCCGCCAATCGGACCCCCCGTCGTCGGACCCCCGGTCGTCGGACCCCCTGCAGTCGGACCCCCCGTAGTCGGACCCCCGGTCGTCGGACCCCCGGTCGTCGGACCCCCGGTCGTCGGACCGCCGTCCGTCGTGCCCCCGGTCGCCGGACCGGCGATCGCGCCGCCGGTTCCCTCCGTCGTCGCGCCCGTGACCCCACCCGTCGTGCCGGCGATCAAGCCGCCCGTGCCCGCCGCACACGATTCCCGGGTGATGGTGTTGGTGTCCAGCGTGGTCGATCCATTGCGGGCGAGCGCGCGGCCGTCGATGGTCGCCGAGGTCTTGACCGAGATCGATGTGAGAGCCATGATCGTGCCGACAAACGTGGTCTCGGTCCCGATCGTGGCGGAACTGCCCACCTGCCAGAAGACATTGCACGGCTGCGCGCCATTGATGAGGGACACCGCACTGCCGGAGGCCGTATCCAGCGTCGATCCGATCTGGAAGATCCAGACCGCGTTGGGGTCGCCATGGGCGTCGAGCGTGAGCGTGCCCGTGATGCCGATCGACGACGCCGCTTTGTAGACCCCCGGATTCAACGTCATGCCACCGAGATCTCCGGGGGAGGTGAGGGTGGCATCAGGCGCCTGACCGGCGGCATTGTCGTACGCGATGGTCAGATCGCTCTGCGCCTGTGCCGCTTGCGCGTCCGCGGCGTGAATGGTTCCGTTCACCGTGCCGGGAGGGAATCCGGTCACCGAGGACCCCGGGCTCACACCAAGATCCCCATTGATCGTGGAGGGGCCGGTGTTGGTGACGCTCTGGCCGCCCAGGACCGCGTAGCTGTCTGCCGTACCGAGATTGGGGGCTACGCCGATCGCGCTCGCGCGGGTCGGCATCAGCGCCATCCCGGCGGCCACGAGCACCAGCGTGAGGACGGCAGCCGCCCACGCCGTGAATCCGCGCCAATAGGAAACGGTAAAGACGTCCGATTTCATCGAGGCGCCCACCTCCTTCGAAGGGTTCGGTAGAACTCATTTCAGGCGGCCCCAAGCACTGACCTCCGAGTGCACAGAATTCCGACGTAGGAAAATGCGATTACCTGATGCTGTCCCGGACGGAGATTATGCGCACTGAATGTTCCAGAGGAATGCTAGTGATCTGTTCGCGACTGCGCCGTCACAAAAGATGGAACATTCGGGTGGTCTTTCGTGATAAATCGTTCGTCCCTGTCATACGGAAATGAACCCGCACGGAAAAGGTCTGCGGGCACGGAACGGCGACGAAGCCGCTTCCCAAGGCGTGCGGGGCGCTCCGGCGCCCGCGCTTCCCGCTGCAAAGCATTGCGGCCCGCCGCCTGATGGCGACGGGCCGCAATGAGGGGCCATGCATTTGTCGATCGGATCTCGGCGACGCGCCGCGACGGCGCGGCGCCGCTCAGATCAGCAGCTGTTTCCGCTGGTCGCAGGCTTGACGACACTCAATGGCAGAAGCTTCTTGCCCGTCGGACCGATCTGGATGTCCAGGTCGAGCTGCGGGCAGACGCCACAGTCGAAGCACGGCGTCCAGCGGCAGTCCTCGACCTCGGTCTCGTCGAGCGCGTCCTGCCAGTCCTCCCAGAGCCAGTCCTTGTCGAGACCGGAGTCCAGGTGGTCCCAGGGCAGGACCTCCTCGTACGTGCGCTCGCGCGTCGTGTACCAGGCGACGTCCACGCCCTGCGGCGGCAGCGTCTTCTCGGCGCACTTGATCCAGCGGTCGTAGCTGAAGTGCTCGCGCCAGCCGTCGAAGCGGCCGCCGGACTCGTAGACCTCGCGGATCACGGCGCCGACGCGCCGGTCGCCGCGGGAGAGCAGGCCCTCGATGATGCCGGGCTTGCCGTCGTGGTAGCGGAAGCCGATCGAGCGGCCGTACTTCTTGTCGCCGCGGATCTTGTCGCGCAGCTTCGCCAGCCGCGCGTCGGTCTCCTCGGCGGACAGCTGCGGCGCCCACTGGAACGGCGTGTGCGGCTTGGGCACGAAGCCGCCGATGGAGACGGTGCAGCGGATGTCGTTCTGGCCGGAGACCTTGCGGCCCTCGGCAATGACGTTGACCGCCATGTCACCGATCTGGAGGACGTCCTCGTCGGTCTCGGTGGGCAGGCCGCACATGAAGTACAGCTTCACCTGGCGCCAACCGTTGCCGTACGCGGTGGAGACCGTACGGATCAGGTCCTCCTCCGAGACCATCTTGTTGATGACCTTGCGCATGCGCTCGGAGCCGCCCTCGGGGGCGAACGTGAGGCCGGAACGGCGGCCGTTGCGGGTCAGTTCGTTCGCGAGGTCGACGTTGAAGGCGTCCACGCGGGTCGACGGCAGGGAGAGGCCGATCTTGTCCTCTTCGTAGCGGTCGGCCAGGCCCTTGGCGATGTCACCGATCTCGGTGTGGTCCGCGGAGGACAGCGACAGCAGGCCGACCTCCTCGAAGCCGGTCGCCTTGAGGCCCTTCTCCACCATCTCGCCGATGCCGGTGATGCTTCGCTCCCGCACGGGGCGCGTGATCATTCCGGCCTGGCAGAAGCGGCAGCCGCGGGTGCAGCCGCGGAAGATCTCCACGGACATGCGCTCGTGGACGGTCTCGGCGAGCGGGACCAGGGGCTGCTTGGGGTAGGGCCATTCGTCGAGGTCCATGACGGTGTGCTTGGACACGCGCCACGGCACGCCCGACCGGTTGGGGACGACGCGGGCGATGCGGCCGTCGGGCAGGTACTCCACGTCGTAGAAGCGCGGGACGTAGACGCCGCCGGTCCGGGACAGGCGCAGCAGCACCTCGTCGCGGCCGCCGGGGCGGCCCTCGGCCTTCCAGGCGCGGATGATCTCGGTGATCTCCAGGACGGCCTGCTCGCCGTCGCCGATGACCGCGCAGTCGATGAAGTCCGCGATGGGCTCGGGGTTGAACGCGGCGTGGCCGCCCGCGAGCACGATCGGGTGGTCGACGGTGCGGTCCTTGGACTCCAGCGGGATGTCCGCGAGGTCCAGGGCCGTGAGCATGTTGGTGTAGCCGAGCTCGGTGGAGAAGCTCAGGCCGAAGACGTCGAAGGCGCTGACCGGGCGGTGCGCGTCCACGGTGAACTGCGGGACCTTGTGCTCGCGCATCAGCTCTTCGAGGTCCGGCCACACGCTGTACGTGCGCTCGGCGAGCACGCCCTCGCGCTCGTTGAGGACCTCGTAGAGGATCATGACGCCCTGGTTGGGCAGTCCGACCTCGTAGGCGTCGGGGTACATGAGCGCCCAGCGCACGTCGCACTCGTCCCACGGCTTGACCGTGGAGTTGAGCTCTCCGCCGACGTACTGGATGGGCTTCTGTACGTGCGGAAGGAGGGCCTCCAGGCGCGGGAAGACCGACTCGACAGGCATCGCGATGTCTCTCATGAGCGGGACAGGGTGACCCTCAAGACTAACGCGCCCGGAGAGCGGCCTTCGACCTCTGCCGTGAGACCTCCCGCCACAGCCCCGGCAGCTCCCGTTCGGCGGCCGACGCGCGCTGTTCCTCGCGGCCGTACAGCAGGCCCAGGGTGAAGGTGCTCTCGCCCGCGGCGTGGGCCTGGACGGCGAGGGCGCGCAGCGTCTCGCGGGCCATGACGCTGTCCTGGTGGTCGCCGAGGAGGCCCTGGACGGACTTCATGCGCTTGGCGAAGCGCTTCGCCGGCTTCCCGAGGGCGGGCCGGGCGGCCTCCGCGGCGTAGCGGGCGCGCTTGGCGGCCTTGCGGGCGTCGTGGAGGACGGCGTCGCGCTCGGGGCCGGGTGGCGTGGCGAGGGCGTGTTCGACGCGGGTGGCAAGGCGTTCGTAGTCGCGCAGGACGGCCTTGGCCAGGGTCTTCGCCGCCGGGCGGGCGGCGGCGGGGCGCAGGGGCGGGTCGGCGAGGAGGGCGTCGAGGGCGTCGAGGAGGGTGAGATAGCGGTCACCGTCGAGGAGCGCGGTGAGGCGCTTGCGGGAGCCCTTGCGGCGGCCGGCCTCCCAGATGCGCAGCCGGGCGCGTACGGGTCCGAGGGCGAGCGTGCCGTCCACCTCGGCGAGCCGTTCGCGGAGCCGTTCGGCGAGGACTTCGCGGTCGCGGTCGACGCCCAGTTCGGCGGCGAGCCACTTCAGCTCGGCGGCGACCGGGTCGGTGACGGCCCGGTCGAGGACCTTTCCGAACGTACGGAAGGCGCTGCGCAGCCGGCGGGTGGCGACGCGCATCCGGTGGACGGAGTCCTCGGTGCCGCGCCGTACGGCGGGGTCGAGGGCGAGGACGGCTTCGGTCTGTTCGCGGACGTAGGCCAGGACGTGATCGCCGGCGGTGGCCGCGCCGCGCTCCTTCGGCCTCCCGGGCGGTGGTGTCCGCCGCGTCTCGGTGAGGGCGCGGGCGAGCTTGGAGGGCGCCTTGGACGGTCGCAGGCCGGCCTCGCGCAGGTGTCGCTCGACGGTGTCGAGGAAGGCGGGTTCGCGGCCCTCGCCTAGCTCGATCTCGTACTCCGTCCAGTGGGCCGTGCCGCCGCCGTCGGTGAGGCGCTCGGCGCTCACCTCGTCGGCGGTGGCCTCGGCGAGGAGGGCGCCGCGGTCGTCGAGGAGGTGGCGGACGTGGCGGCGGGTGGCGATGCGGACGAGGGGCGTGAGCTCGGCGCGGCGGATCCGGGAGCGTACGAGGTCGGTGAGGGCGCGCGGGACGTCCCGGGACAGGGGGGCGCGGATCTCGTCGCGGACTCCCTGGGCGACGGGGAGCTTGAGGTGCCAGCCCGCGTCGCCGCCGCCGGTGCGGCGGCGCAGGGTGATGCCGGCCGCGGCGAGGCGCTGGTCGGCGGTGTCGTAATAGACGGCGTCGAGCTCGTCCGTGCCCTTGTCGGCGACGGTGGTGACGCCCTCGACCCGGCTCAGGTCGGGCGGCCGGGCCGGGCTCGTGGGGTCTCCGGCTTCGTACTTCCGCTCGATCTCTCGCACGGTGTCCGCCATGGAACCGAATCTAGTGCGCCCGGCGCCCGCTGGGGAGACCGCGTGGGGCGGCGGTGCGGTCCCCGGAGGTGCCGCTAGGCCGACATGGGCCGCTGCACCTTGATCGACTGGAGGAGTCCGATCGCGATCCAGGCGGCGAACATCGACGAGCCGCCGTAGGAGACGAAGGGCAGCGGGAGGCCGGTGACGGGCATGATGCCGAGGGTCATGCCGATGTTCTCGAACGCCTGGAAGGCGAACCAGGCGATTATCCCGGCGGCGACGATCGTGCTGTAGAGCTCGGTGGTGTCGCGGGCGATCCGGCAGGCGCGCCAGAGGACGACGCCGACCAGGAAGATGATGGCTCCCGCGCCGAGGAAGCCCAGTTCCTCACCGGCGACGGTGAAGATGAAGTCGGTCTGCTGTTCGGGGACGAACTGACCGGTGGTCTGGCTGCCGTGGAAGAGGCCGGAGCCGGTGAGGCCGCCGGAGCCGATGGCGATGCGGGCCTGGTTGGTGTTGTAGCCGACGCCGGAGGGGTCGAGCGCGGGGTTGGCGAAGGCGGCGAAGCGGTTGATCTGGTATTCGTCCAGGACGCCGAGTTGCCAGATGAGGACGCAGCCGAGGACGCCCGTGCCGATCAGGCCCGCGACCCAGCGGTTGGAGGCGCCGGAGGCGAGGAGCACGGCGAGGACGATGACGACCAGCACCATGACCGAGCCGAGGTCGGGCATCAGCAGGATGATCAGGATGGGCAGGGCGGCGAGCCCGAGGGCCTCCATGACGGTGCGGTGGTCGGGGTGGTGCCGGTCGCCGGCGTCCACCTTCGAGGCCAGCAGCATCGCCATCCCCAGCGTGATGGTGATCTTGGTGAATTCGGAGGGCTGGATGGAGAAGCCGCCGCCGAGCTGGATCCAGGAGCGGGCGCCGTTGATGGTCGCGCCGAGCGGGGTGAGCACGGCGACGGTGAGCAGCACGGAGATGGCGTAGAGGATCGGGACGGCGCCGCGCAGCGTGCGGTGGCCGACCCAGACGGCGGCGATCGCGAGGCCGAGGCCGACGCCGGTGTTGAGGATGTTGCGCAGCAGGAAGTAGTACGGATCGCCGTGGTTGAGCTCGGTGCGGCCGCGGGTGGCGGAGTAGACGAGCAGGGTGCCGATGCCCGAGAGGGCGAGGGCGGCCCACAGCATCACCCAGTCGAGGCGGCGCAGGACGGAGTCGCGGGCGGTGAGTCTGCCCCAGGCGGAGCGTTCGGGGGTGTAGCGGCGGACGTTGTAGCCCTCGGTGGCGCTCACTGCTGCTTCTCCTCCTCCTTCCTGGCGGGCGGGGCGGGGGGCTCGATCTTCTGGGCCTCGATCGTGCCGTCCTTCTCGATCCTGGGGAGCTTCTCCTCGGGGTGCGGGAGCAGCGCCTTCTTCGCGTCGATCTTGCCCTTCTCGTCGACGCCGTACAGCGCGTTGTAGATGTTGCGCACGGCCGGACCGGAGGCGCCGGAGCCGGTGCCGCCCTGGGAGATCGTCATGACGATCGTGTAGTCCTTGGTGTACGTGGCGAACCAGGAGGTCGTCTGCTTGCCGTAGACCTCGGCGGTGCCGGTCTTGGCGTGCATCGGGATCTCCTTCTGCGGCCAGCCCTCGAAGCGCCAGGCGGCGCTTCCGTTGGTGGCGACGCCGGCGAGGGCGGCGTCCAGCTGGTCCCGGGTCTTGCCGTTGAAGGGCAGCTTGCCGTGGGACTGGGGCGGGATCGGGCGGACGTTCTTGCCGTCGGGGCTGACGACGGCCTTGCCGACCGTGGGGTTGTAGAGCGTGCCGCCGTTGCTGATGGCGGAGTAGATGGTGGCCATCTGGATGGGGGTGACGAGGGTGTCGCCCTGGCCGATGGAGTAGTTGACGGAGTCACCGGCGCGCATGCGCATGCCGGACTCGCAGTTCTCCTTGGCGATCTTGGCGGCGTAGTCGTCCTCGCCCTTGTCCTTCGCCTTGCACCAGACGTCCTTGTTGGCCTCCCAGTACTTCTTCTTCCACTCGCGGTCGGGGACGCGGCCCCGGACCTCGTTGGGGAGGTCGATGCCGGTCTCCTTGCCGAGACCGAACTCGTGCGCGGTGCGGTAGAACCAGTCCTTGGGGTTCTTGGGGTTGTTGCCGCCGTCCTTCTGCCACTGGCGGTAGGCCAGGTCGTAGAAGACGGTGTCGCAGGAGACCTCCAGCGCGCGGCCGAGGTTGATGGGCCCGTAGCCCTTGGACTCGAAGTTCTTGAAGACCTGGCCGCCGATGCTGTACGAGCTGGAGCAGTTGTAGTTGTCGGTGAAGGCGTAGCCGGCGTTGACGGCGGCGGTGGCGGAGATGACCTTGAAGACCGAGCCGGGGGCCGCCTGGCCCTGGATGGCGCGGTTGAGCAGGGGGTAGTTGGAGTCCTTGCCCGTCAGCTGCTTGTAGTCCTTGCCGGAGATGCCGCCGACCCAGGCGTTGGGGTCGTAGGTGGGGTTGGAGGCCATGGCGACGACGCGGCCGGTCTTGGACTCCATCACCACGACGGCGCCCGCGTCGGCCTTGTAGTTGACGCCGGTGTTCCGGTCGAGCTCCTTGCGGGCGTCCTTCATCGCCTGGTCGAGCTCGCGTTCCGCTATGGCCTGCACGCGAGCGTCGATGCTGGTGACGAGGTTGGCGCCGGGGACGGCCTTGTCGCTCTTGGCCTTGCCGATGACGCGGCCCAGGTTGTCGACCTCGTAGCGGGTGACGCCGGCCTTGCCGCGCAGCTCGGTGTCGTACTGCCGTTCGAGTCCGGAGCGGCCGATCTGGTCCGAGCGCAGCAGCGGGGAGCGGCCGTTCTTGGCCTTCATGATCTCGTCGTCGGTGACGGGCGAGAGATAGCCGAGGACCTGGGCGGTGTTGGAGGCACCGGGGCCGGCGTAGCGCCGTACGGCCGTGGGCTCGGCGGTGATGCCGGGGAAGTCCTCGGCGCGCTCGCGGATCTGGAGGGCCTGCTGGGTGGTGGCCTCGTCGGTGATGGGGATGGGCTGGTAGGGCGAGCCGGCCCAGCAGGGGCGTGGCGTCTTGGCGTCGCACAGGCGCACCTTGGCGGCGACCTCGTCGGGCGGCAGGCCGAGGACGCCGGCGAGGCGGGTGAGGACGGCCTTGCCGCGGTCCTTCATCTTCATCAGGTCGGTGCGGCTGGCGGAGACGACGAGGCGGGTCTCGTTGTCGGCCAGCGGCACGCCGCGGGCGTCCAGTATCGAGCCGCGGGTGGCGGGGGCGACGACCTGCTGGATGTGGTTGTCGGCGGCCTCGGCGGTGTACTGGTCGCCGTTGCGGATCTGCAGATACCAGAGGCGTCCGCCGAGGGTGAGGAGCAGCGAGAAGACCAGGATCTGGATGGTGACCAGGCGGATGGTGACCCGGGAGGTCCGCCCGGTCTCGGGCAGGTTGCTCACGGCGCCTCCCACGGTCGGCCCGGCGGACGGCCGGGGAATCGTCCCTCGAAGGAGTGCGGGGCGTACGGGCTCACAGCCGCTTCACCCCCTTGACGCGTCCGGCGCGGTTGCGCATGGACTTGCCGAGCAGGCCGCCGCGCTGGCTGCCGATGCGGCTGCCGCGCCCGCCGCCGCCCAGCCAGCCGTACGCGCCCTCGCCGGCGCCGCCGCCCATGGTGGAGGGGCCCTCGCCGGCCAGCGGGTCGTTCTGGGTGCGCCGCGCGAGGGCCATGACCAGCGGCACCGTGAAGGGCGCGAGCAGCAGGTCGTAGAGGGCGGCGCTGAGCAGCAGGCCGGTCAGGCCCACGTGGCGGGCTGAGGTGTCGCCGACGAGGGAGCCCACGCCCGCGTAGAGCAGGGTGGAGACGACGGCCGCGGCCACGACGACGAGCATGGGCACGGTGGCCGAGCGGAGCCGGCCGGTCTCCGGTCTCACGAGGCCGACGGCGTAGCCGACGAGGGCGAGCACGAGGGCGTAGCGCCCGGTGGCGTGGTCGGCGGGCGGCGCGATGTCGGCGAGGAGGCCGGCGCCGAAGCCGATGAGGGCGCCGCTGGTGTGGCCGTAGACGAGCGCGAGGCCGATGACGACGAGCAGCGGCAGGTCGGGGACGGCGCCGGGCAGGTGGAGGCGGGCGAGGACGGTCACCTGCACCACGAGGGCGACCACCACGAGCAGGGTCGCGAGCAGGATCCGGTTGAGACGCATCGGTCAGTCCTGGGGTTGGGCGCTCGGGCTGGGGGTGACGGTGACGGTCACCGTGGGCGTGGGCTTGGGCGCCTCGGGCTTGGGCGGCAGGACGGTGTCGCGCGGGTCGGTGCGCGGCGGCTGGACGACGACGCCGACGATGTCGAGCCTGCTGTAGCCGACGTACGGGCGGACCTGGAGGGTGCGGGTGAGGCCGCCGCCGGCGGGCTCGACACGGGTGACCTCGCCGACGGGCACGCCGGGGACGAAGGGCTTGTCGCGGCTGGAGCCGAAGGTGACGAGGCGGTCGCCCGCGTGGACGGTGGCCTTGCCGTTGAGGAGCTCGACGCGCAGGTCGCGGTCGCCCTGGCCGTTGGCGAAGCCGAGTTCGCCGGTCTTCTCCATGCGGGTGCCGACGGTGAACTTGGGGTCGCTGGCGAGCAGCACGGTGGCGGTGGAGGGGCCGACGGTGGTGACGCGGCCGACGAGTCCGTCGCCGTTGAGCACGGTCATGTCGCGCTTGATGCCGTCGTTGCTGCCCGCGTCGATGGTGACCGTCCAGGAGAAGCCCTGGGCCGCTCCTATGGCGACGACCTGGGCGCCCTTGATGCCGTACTGGCCGGCTCCGGCGGTCTTGAGCATGGCGTCGAGCTCGCGGGCCCGGCCGCGGTTGCGGTCGTCGCTGCCCAGGCGCTGCTTGAGGGAGGCGTTCTCGCGCTCCAGCGTGCTGATGCGGTTGTGCCGTTCGCCGGAGTCCCGTACGGCCGCGACGGCGTCGCCGACCGGGTCGACGGCGGCGGCGACCCCCTCCTCGACCGGGCCGAAGGCCGAGGCGGCGGCGTGCCGGACGCCGTCGAGCGGGGAATGCTCGCCGCCGCGGATGTCCACCGTGATCAGCGCGAACGCGATGGCGACCAGCAGCACCAGCAGCAGCCGGCTCTCTCGTGTGTCCCTCACGTGCGGCGGCGTGCCCTTCTCGTCGGACCGGTCGGCTGCGGGTCCGGGCCGGTCATCGGGAGCGTTCTGCCTGTATATCAGGTCGATTCCCGGCTACGGGTACGCCGGGCGCCGCCCTCGCGCGCCTATCGGCCACCGGCGGACGCGAGGGGCCGGACGATCCGTGGATCATTCCTGGAACGGCCGGTCCCGAGCGGTCGGGACCGGCCGGTCCGGCGGTTCAGCGGTGGGTCACCGGTGGTTCAGCGGCGGGGCTGGGCGTCCAGGACCTGCTGGAGCGCCTCGAACTCCTCGACGCACTTGCCGGAGCCGAGGGCGACGGAGTCCAGCGGGTCCTCGGCGATGTGGATCGGCATGCCGGTCTCGCGGCGCAGCCGCTCGTCGAGGCCGCGCAGCAGGGCGCCGCCGCCGGTGAGGACGATGCCGCGGTCCATGACGTCGCCGGAGAGCTCGGGCGGGCACTTGTCGAGGGTGGTCTTGACCGCGTCGACGATGGAGTTGACCGGCTCCTCGATGGCCTTGCGGACCTCGGCGGCGGAGATGACGACGGTCTTGGGCAGTCCGCTGACCAGGTCACGGCCGCGGATCTCGGTGTGCTCGTCCTGTTCGAGGTCGTAGGCCGAGCCGATGGTGATCTTGATCTGTTCGGCGGTGCGCTCACCCAGAAGGAGGCTGTACTCCTTCTTGATGTGCTGGATGATCGCGTTGTCCAGCTCGTCGCCGGCGACGCGGATGGACTGGGCGGTGACGATGCCGCCGAGGGAGATCACGGCGACCTCGGTGGTGCCGCCGCCGATGTCGACGACCATGTTGCCGGTGGCCTCGTGGACGGGCAGGCCCGAGCCGATCGCGGCGGCCATCGGCTCCTCGATGATGTGCACCTGGCGGGCGCCGGCCTGGGTGGACGCCTCGATGACGGCGCGGCGCTCGACTCCGGTGATACCGGAAGGCACACAGACCACGACGCGCGGGCGGGCCATCCAGCGCCGTTTATGGATCTTGAGAATGAAGTAGCGGAGCATCCGCTCGGTGATCTCGAAGTCGGCGATCACACCGTCCTTGAGCGGGCGCACGGCGACGATGTTGCCGGGGGTTCGGCCGATCATCTTCTTCGCCTCGGCACCCACCGCGAGGATGCCCCCGGTGTTGGTATTGATGGCGACGACCGAGGGCTCGTTGAGGACGATTCCGCGACCTCTGACGTACACCAGCGTGTTGGCGGTCCCGAGGTCGACAGCCATGTCACGGCCGATGAACGACATGTTGTTCCCCATGAGGATACGTCTGGCCTTCCCAGCTGGAGCGAGTGCTTACTTGAGGTCGGCAGGTGTGCGGTGCGCTGCGGGGCGCGGAAGCTTCATCGTAGTCTCGACGGCTCGAACGCGGTGCGAGGGTTCCTCCGCCATTGTGGGCGGAACACGAGCTCGCCCCAGTAATGGTGACGTCGTGTCGGAGTGAGAGGTTCCCGCGCACGCCGCGCATATGCCAGGGGGCGACCGAAATTAAATCGGCCGCCCCTGATCAGAATGGTTACGCCTCTGATGGGCTATCAGGCGAGGCCGGGAAAGAAAATCTTGATTTCCCGCTGGGCGGACTCCTCGGAGTCCGACGCGTGGATGAGGTTCTCGCGTGTGATGGTGCCGAAGTCACCACGGATGGAGCCGGGAGCGGCCGAGATGGGGTCGGTGGGGCCGGCCAGCGCCCGTACGCCCTCGATCACACGCTCACCCTCGACCACGAGCGCCACGACCGGCCCGGAGGACATGAACTGCATCAGCGGCTCGTAGAACGGCTTGCCCTCGTGCTCGGCGTAGTGCTGCTCCAGCACCTCGCGACCCAGCGTGCGCAGCTCCAGCGCCCCGATCGTCCAGCCGGCCTTGTTCTCGATGCGGCGGATGATCTCGCCCACCAGGCGCCTCTTGACGGCGTCGGGCTTGAGGAGGACGAGGGTGCGCTGGGTCATGGTGCGGCTCCTTGCGGGCAGGCGGGTGTATTGCGGCAGAGGCTACAGGGGTGACGGGCACCCCCGGCACGGACCCCGTCAGGCGGGGCCGGCGCCCGTCTCGGCCGCGGCGGCCAGCTCGGCGAACCGCGCCTTCGCCTCGTCGATCCTGCGGCCGAAGTGGACCGACGCCCACCACAGGGCGCCGAACACCACACCGAGGATGAACATCATGGGCACGATGAAGCCGCTCAGGACCAGCCCGATCTGGAGCAGCCAGCCCAGCTGTACGCCACCGGGCCGGGAGAGCATCCCGCACAGCAGGACGCTCACCACCATGGCCGTGCCGCTGACGGCCCAGACCGTGCCGGAGGACAGATCCGAGGTCTGCATGGCGACCAGGCCGGCGAATCCGATGATGAAGAATTCACCGATCAGAGTGCTGGCGCACAGCGTTCGCATGTCAGTCCCTTCCCAGGAGCAGTCGGGCCTCGCCGACCGTGATCACGGAGCCGGTCACCAGGACGCCCGCGCCGGAGAACTCTCCTTCTTCCTCCGCGAGGGTGATGGCCGCCTCCAGGGCGTCGTCAAGACGGGGCTCGACCTGCACCCGGTCGGAGCCGAAGACCTCGACGGCGACCGCGGCCAGCTCGTCGGGGTCCATGGCGCGGTGGGTGGAGTTCCGCGTCACCACGACCTCGGCGAAGATCGGCTCGAAAGCCTCCAGCAGGCCCCGGACGTCCTTGTCGGCGCTGGCGCCGACCACTCCGACGAGTCGGCTGAAACCGAACGCCTCGGTGACGGCCTCGGCCGCCGCCGCGGCACCCGCGGGGTTGTGCGCGGCGTCGAGGACGACGGTGGGGCTGCGGCGCACGACCTCCAGCCGGCCCGGGGAGGTGACGGAGGCGAAGGCGCGGCGGACGGTGTCGAGGTCGAGCGTACGGGCGTGCTGCGAGCCGATCCCGAAGAACGCCTCGACGGCGGCCAGGGCGACCACGGCGTTGTGCGCCTGGTGCGCGCCGTACAGCGGCAGGAAGACGTCGGTGTACTCGCCGCCGAGGCCGCGCAGGGTCAGCAGCTGACCGCCGACGGCGACCTCACGGGCGACGATGCCGAACTCCATGCCCTCGCGGGCGACCGTCGCGTCGACCTCGACCGAGCGCTTGAGGAGCACCTGGGCGGCGTCCACCGGCTGCTGGGCGAGGACGACGGTGGCGTCGGGCTTGACGATGCCGGCCTTCTCCCCGGCGATGTCGCCGGGCGTGGAGCCGAGCCGGTCGGTGTGGTCGAGGGAGATGGGGGTGACCACCGCGACCGTGCCGTCGATGACGTTGGTGGCGTCCCAGGTGCCGCCCATGCCGACCTCGACGACGGCGACGTCGACGGGGGCGTCGGCGAAGGCGGCGTAGGCCATCGCGGTGAGGACCTCGAAGAACGACAGCCGGTAGTCCTCGCGGTCGTCGACCATCTGGACGTAGGGCTGGATGTCGCGGTAGGTCTCGATGAACCGCTCGGGCTCGATCGGCGCGCCGTCGAGGCTGATGCGCTCGGTGACGGACTGCACGTGCGGGCTGGTGTAGCGGCCGGTGCGCAGGTCGAAGGCGCCCAGCAGGGCCTCGATCATGCGGGCGGTGCTGGTCTTGCCGTTGGTGCCGGTGACGTGGATGGAGGGGTACGCGCGCTGCGGGTGCCCCAGGATGTCCATGAGCGCCTCGATGCGCACCAGCGACGGGTCGAGCTTGGTCTCCCCCCAGCGCCCGGCCAGCTCGGCCTCCACCTCGCGCAGCGCCCGGTCGACCTCGGGGTCGGCGGGGCGGGAGGGGACGCCGTCGCCCTGCGGGGGCCCGGACTGGGCGCGCAGGGTGCGGCTGCCGGCCTCGATCACGGCGAGGTCGGGGTCGCGGTCGGTCTCGGCTTCGACGATCTCGGCGAACCGGTCGTCCTCACCGGGGCCGGTGTCGCCATTGTCGTGGTTCAGGGGGCGCTCGGTCACGTCGACCAGTCTACGGAGGGGCACTGACAGCGCGGGCATCAGGCGGGGCCGGAGCGGGGGCGGGCCCGGGTTCGCCCGGCGGTGCGCAGCGGGGGCGCGCCCGCCTCCCTTGGCTTACGGTCTGACTCATACGGATGTCCTGAATGCACGGATGTCCCGGAAACTCCCTCGAGGGAACGAGGCTTCCAGGGTTCCCCCGCCCCGAGAGCCGGGACGGGCCTCCCCGAGAGCTGGGTGAGAAGAGATGCCGTCCGAGGACCGGGACCGGCTCCAGGCGGTCCTGGAGGCGCTCCCCGCCGGTGCGCTGATCCAGAGCCCGTCCGACGAGGTGCTGACGGTCAACCAGAAATTCATCCGCATGTTCGACCTGGCGGGCCGGGTCGACCTCTCCCCCGGGTCCCCCATGCGGCCGGTCGTCCACCTCGTGCAGGCCTTCTTCACCGCCGACCACACCGGCCCCCACACCGCCGGCGAGATCCTGGCCGGGCGGCACGTCCACCGGACGGCCGAGATCCCCCTCGCCGACGGGCGCACCATCAGGCGTGAGGTGGAGCCACTGCGCCACGAGGGGGCCCATCTGGGTGCCCTGTGGGTCTTCCACGACATCAGTGACCGCAAGCGGCGCGACCGCGATCTGGAGCGGGACAACCTCGCCCTCACCGAGCTCGCCCGGCAGCGCAACGCCTTCACCGCCGCCGCCTCCCACGAGCTGCGCACCCCGCTCACCTCCATCATCAGCTTCTGCGAACTGCTGACCGACCCCGCCTTCGGCTCCCTGGGCGCGGACCAGTGCTCCTTCCTCGACGCCATCCGGCGCAACGCCGACCGGATGCAGCAGGTGATCGCCGACCTGCTGCTGGCCACCCGGATGCGGGCGGCCCCGGAGCTGGAGTTCGGCACGGTGGACGTGCCCGCGATGCTGCGGGAAGCCGTCTTCGAGCACCTGGCCGCGACCCAGGGCGCGGGCGCGTTCACCGTGCTGGACTGCGTTCCCGGGCCCGCTCTGCGCGGCGACCGGCACCGCCTGCGGCACGCCCTCGGCAACCTCCTGGAGAACGCCTCGAAGTTCACCCCACCGGACGGCCGGATCACCGTCACCGCCGTACCCCGGAGCACGTACTGGGAGATCGAGGTCGCCGACACCGGGATCGGCGTCCCGGAGGAATTCCGGGAGGAGATCTTCACCGGATTCGTCCGGGCGCCCAACGCGCACACCGGCGGCTACCCCGGCACCGGCCTGGGGCTCGCCATCAGCCGCACCGTCGTCCAGCTGCACGGCGGCACCCTGACCGCCGGCGGCACGGAGGGCGAGGGCGCCGTCTTCCGGATCCGGCTGCCCCTGACCCGGCCGGCCACCGGCCCCACCGGGGAGGACCGGTCATGACGCGCGTCCTGCTCGTCGAGGACGAACCCGACCTCGCCCTCGCCCTGCGCACCCTCCTCACCCGCGCGGGCTACGACGTCATCCACGCCGACAACGGCCGCGAGGGCCTGCGGCTGCTCTTCGCCGAGCGGCCCGCGCTGATGCTCCTCGACATCGGCCTGCCGCAGCTCAACGGCTGGGAGGTGCTGGAGCGCACCCGCGACCTCAGCGACCTGCCCGTCCTGCTGCTCACCGCCCGCGGCGCCGAGACCGACCGGGTGCGCGGCCTGCGCGCCGGCGCCGACGACTACCTGCCCAAGCCCTTCGGCAACGACGAGCTGCTCGCCCGCGTCGAGGCGCTGCTGCGCCGCAGCGCCCCCGCCCGCTGGGCCGGCGACTCCTTCGAGGGCGGGCTGCGGCTGGTGCCCGAACGCCGCTCGGCGGTGTGGCAGGGTCACGAGGCGCGGCTCAGCGACATCGAGTACCGGCTGCTCCAGGTGCTCGTACGCAACCGGGGCCGGGTGATCACCACCGATCAGTTGCTGGACCGGGTGTGGGACGACCCGGAGGGCACCGGCCGGGAACGGGTGAAGTTCGCCGTGCTGCGGCTGCGGCGGAAGCTGCGCCAGGCCGCGGGCGACGAGGCGGCGGACCCGCTGGAGGCCGTACGGGGGCTGGGCTACCGCTACAACGGGGACGGGGAGGCGAACGGGGGCGGGACCAGGGGCCCTGTCGGGGGCGCCGAAGGTCCCTGACCGGCCCGGGACCGAAGTCCCGAACCGGGCCCCTGGGGAAGATCGCAACCGTCCGGCAACCGAGAGCCGTCCCGGCCCGCAACCGACGCCACCGAAGCTCTGGAGCTGTCACCGCCCGCCAGCCCCAGGAGTCCCTCGTGCCGCACAGCTCCCTGCCCGCCCGTAGCGTCGCCGTCGTCCTCGGCACCCGCCCCGAGCTCGTCAAGCTCACGGACCTCGTACGCCTCCTCGGCCCCGCCGCCCATCTGGTGCACACCGGGCAGCACTACGACGAGGAGCTGTCCGGCCGCTTCCTGACCGAGCTGGGCCTGCCCGAGCCGACCTCCCTGACCGGCGTCGGCGGCCGTCCGCGCGCCCTGCAGATCTCCGCCGCGCTCGCCCAGCTCGACGAGCTGTTCACCGCCGAGCCGCCGCTGGCCGTCGTCGTCCAGGGCGACACCAACGCCGCGCTCGCCGGAGCGCTCGCCGCCAACGCCCGGGGCATCCCCCTGCTGCACGTCGAGGCCGGGCTGCGCAGCCACGACCGCGACATGCCCGAGGAGCACAACCGCGTCCTCATCGACCGCATCGCCGACGTGCTGTGCGCCGCCACCGAGGACAACCGCGCCAACCTCCTCGCGGAGGGCGTCGCGGACTCGCGGATCGCCGTCACGGGCAACACGGTCGTCGAAGCGGTACGGGGCCAGCTGCCGGACGCGGACGCACGCGCGGAGCTGCTCGTACGGCACGGGCTGACCGCGGACTCCTACGTCCTGGCGACGGTGCACCGCCCCGAGAACACGGATTCCGCCGACGCGCTGCGGGCTGTCCTCACGGAGCTGGCCGGGCTCGCCGCGGAGATTCCGGTGGTGCTGCCGCTGCATCCGCGGACGCGCGGCCGTATCCAGGCGGCCGGTCTGGAGGGTCTGCTGGCCGGGCTGACGGTGTGCCGTCCGCTGGGCTACGGCGAGTTCCTCGCCCTCGCCCGGCACGCGGCGCTGCTGGTCTCCGACTCCGGCGGGATCCAGGAGGAGTGCACGGTGCTGGGGCGGCCGCTGGTGGTCGTACGGCGCTCCACGGAACGGCCGGAGGCGATGGGGGACTTCGCGGAGCTGGTGGAGCCGGGGGTGGAGATCGGGATCGTGGCGCGGCGGCGCCTCGCGGAGGGCCCTGCGGGCCTGGACCGCCTGGCGTCGCTGCCGAGTCCCTTCGGGGACGGGATGGCGTCCGAGCGGATCGTGGCGCTGCTGGTGGCGATCGGCGCGCCGGCGCAACTGGCCGCCGCCGCCTGATCTTTCCCCGGTCCCTTCCTGTAACCGGGACAAGCCCCGGACCCCCTTACCGCGCTTCGCGCGGTGTCCCCAAACGCCGGACGGACTTGATTCTCAAGCCCGTCCCACGGAGCCGCACCCCCATGTTCTCCAACCCCCTCCTCTTCCTCTTCCCCTTCTTCCTCCTGCTCTGCTTCCTGCTCTACTGGGCGGGCGCCCGCCACGCCTTCCTCCGGCGCCCCGCCGTCGTCGACGGCAGCCCCGACGCCATCGACTGGCATTTCTTCGTCCCCTGCCGCGACGAGGAGGCCGTCATAGGCACGACCGTCGAACGGCTTCGCACCGATCACCCCCGCGCCCACGTCTGGGTCATCGACGACGACAGCGACGACCGCACCGGCGCCCTCGTCGCCGAGCTCGCCGAGACCGATCGCCGCGTCCACCTCGTACGGCGCCACCGGCCCAACGCCCGCCTGGGCAAGGGCGCGGCGCTCAACGCCGCGTACGACGAGCTGAACCAGTTCCTGCCGGAGGACGCCGACCGCGAGAAGGTCGTCGTGTGCGTCATCGACGCCGACGGCCAGCTCGACCCGCACGCCCTGGCCCGGGTCAGCGGCCCCGGCGGCTTCGGCGACCCCGAGGTCGGCGGTGTGCAGGTCAGCGTGCACATGCGCAACACCGAGGACCCGCGGCCGCTCGGCGACCGCGGCCGGCTGCGGAACGCCTTCGCGCGGCTCCTGGTCCGGATGCAGGACATGGAGTTCTCCGTCTCCAACGCCGGCATGCAGCTGCTGCGCGGCCGCACCGGCTCCGTCGGCCTGGGCGGCAACGGCCAGTTCACCCGCCTCGCCGCCCTGGACCGCATCGCGGCCGCCGAGCGCCGCCCCTGGCAGCGCGGCGCGCTGCTGGAGGACTACGAGCTCGGCCTGCACATGATCCTCGGCGGCGACCGGATAACCCACATCGCCGACACCTGGGTCTCCCAGGAGGGCCTGCCGCACGGCCGCCGCTTCCTCACCCAGCGCACCCGCTGGGCGCAGGGCAACCTCCAGTGCGTGCGCTACGCGCCGCGCATCGTCTCCTCGCGCCACTACAGCGGCAAGGGCGTCCTGGAGACCCTCTACACCTTCCTCCAGCCGGTCGCCCACCTGGTGACGCTCGCCCTCTGCGCCGTCATGTCCGTCCTCCTCGGCGTGACCGCCGCCCAGGACGGTCCCGGCGAGGCGTTCGGCGGCATGCTCGCCCTGTGGCCGCTGGTGCTCGGGCTGGCCGTCGTCTCCGTCACCCCGTTCGTGCTGTGGGGCCCGGTCTACCGCCGGGACCGCGCGCCCGGCCGGTCGCTGCTCGTGTCCCTGCTGTGGGGGCTGGCGCTGTGGCTGTACGCGTACCACCTCTTCCCGGCGTCCGCGCGCGGCTTCGTACGGATGCTGCGCGGCCGCAACGGCTGGGCCAAGACGCGCCGCAACGCCGAGGTCGCCACCTCCGGCCCCATCGCCGTCGAGAGCTGAGTCGAGAGCCGAGGCGAGGGCCGAGTCGAGAGCCGAGGCGGACGCCCCCCGGAGACGGGCCATGAAGTGAGTCACAGAAGTGCCCCACGGGGCAACCTCCGCTCCGCTTCCGGCATCTCACCGCCGGTGACATATGTCCGGAGAGGTTCCGGACAGCGGAACGGGAGCGTTGTGCGGGTACCGGAAGTCAGCACACGGATGCACTTGCTGCTGCTCACGGCGTGGACCGCGCTGTGGTTCGCCGTGGTGGAGCCGAGCGGCGGCTTCTCCTGGCACTATCTGCGCACGGGCGGTGAGCTGATCTACCAGGGCGCGTCGGGCGACGGCACCGGCGGCCTCAACCTCTACGCCCACCATCCCGAGCTCCAGATGGGGCCCATCAGCTTCCTGGTGGCGGGGCTGTTCAACCCGTTCTCCGAGCACACCGGCCAGTTCCTCGCGGCGGCGTTCATGTCCGCCCTCGGCCTGGTCATCGTCGTCCTCGCCGGCCGCAGCGCCGCCACCCACTTCCTGGGCACCGGCACCAACCACCAGCGGCTGCGGCAGCGCGTGCTGATAGCCGGGCTCGCCTTCATCCCCATGTGGATCGAGGTGTCGGTCCGCTTCGGGCACCTGGACGACGTGCTCGCGCTGTTCTTCACCGCGCTGGCCGTGTGGTTCCTGACCCGCTGCAACCCCGCCGCCGTCGGCGCCTGCCTGGCCCTGGCCATGGACTCCAAGCCGACCGCGCTGGCGTTCCTGCCGCTGATCCTCGCCCTGCCCAGGGACCGCTGGCTGCGCGCGGTGCTGTGGTGCGCGGGCCTGGTGGCCGTCGCCTGGCTGCCGTTCTTCCTCGTCGCCCCGGACTCCTTCGCCGCCGCGAAGTTCACCATCCCCAACAACCCGGCGTCCGCGCTGCGCTGGCTCGGCGCCGACGACCCCGAGACCCCCAACTGGGCCCGCCCCGCCCAGGCCGCCCTCGGCCTCGCGCTCGGCGCGGTCGCGGTGTGGCGCGGCCGCTGGGCCGGTGTCGTCCTGCTGGGCGCGAACGCCCGTATCCTCCTCGACCCCAGCGTCTACACCTACTACACCGCGTCCGTGCTGCTCGGCACCCTGCTGTGGGACGTGTGCGGGCAGCGGCGGCTGGTGCCGTGGTGGAGCTGGATCGCGCTGATCGTTCTCTACGGCAGCGTCTTCGTCGTACCCGACGAGTCCATCAAGGGCCTGATCCGGCTCGCCTTCGTGGCCGTGTCGACGGCGTACGTGCTGTTCTGGCCGATGCGCGACCGCCGGACACGGAACAGGCCCCTCGACCGGATGGACGAGGGGCCTGTGGAAGGGCCGTGGGGTCCCATGTGGGACCCGGACCGGACTAGGCCGTGGGCAGGCCCGCCAGCTGGGCGGTGATCCGCTCGATGTCGGCCTCGGCCGTCTCCAGCCGCTTGCGGATCTTCTCCACGGCCGCCTCGGCGGCCTTCGCGAGGAACGCCTCGTTGCCCAGCTTGGCCGTGGACTGGGCCTTGTCCTTCTCGGCCGCGGCCAGCGCCTTGGTCAGCCGCTTGCGCTCGGCCTCGACGTCGATGGTGCCGGAGAGGTCGAGGGCGACGGTGGCGCCGGCGACGGGGAGCGAGGCGGTGGCGGCGAAGTCCTCGCCGGCCGGCTGGAGGCGCAGCAGCGAACGCATCGCGTCCTCGTGAGCCGCCAGCGCCGTGCCGGTCAGGTCCAGGCGGGCCGGGACCTTCTGACCCGGCTGGAGGCCCTGGTCGGAACGGAAGCGGCGGACCTCGGTGACGACCTGCTGGACCGTCGCGATCTCCTGCTCGGCCGCCGCGTCCCGGAAGCCGCTGTCGGCCGGCCAGTCGGCGATGACCACGGACTCGCGCCCGGTGAGCGAGGTCCACAGCGTCTCGGTGACGAACGGGACGACCGGGTGCAGCAGGCGCAGCGTGACGTCCAGGACCTCGCCCAGGACGCGGCGCGAGACCTCGGCCTCGGGACCGCCCTTCTGGAAGGTGGCCTTGGACAGCTCGACGTACCAGTCGAAGACCTCGTCCCACGCGAAGTGGAACAGCGTGTCGGAGAGCTTCGCGAACTGGTAGTCGTCGTAGAGCGCGTCCACCTCGGCGACGACCGCGTTGAGCCGGGAGAGGATCCACCGGTCGGTGGCCGACATCCGCTCGGCGGGCGGCAGCGCGCCGTCGATCGTCGCGCCGTTCATCATCGCGAAGCGGGTGGCGTTCCAGATCTTGTTCGCGAAGTTCCGCGAACCCTGGACCCAGTCCTCGCCGATCGGCACGTCGACGCCGGGGTTGGCACCACGGGCGAGCGTGAACCGGACGGCGTCGGAGCCGTACTTGTCCATCCAGTCCAACGGGTTGACCGCGTTGCCGAAGGACTTCGACATCTTCTTGCCGAACTGGTCGCGGACCATGCCGTGCAGGGCGATGGTGTGGAACGGCGGGGTGCCGTCCATCGCGTAGATGCCGAACATCATCATCCGGACGACCCAGAAGAAGAGGATGTCGTAGCCGGTGACCAGGACGGAGTTCGGGTAGAACTTCTCGACGCTCTCGGTCTTCTCGGGCCAGCCGAGCGTGGAGAAGGGCCACAGGCCGGAGGAGAACCAGGTGTCCAGGACGTCGGTCTCCTGGTGCCAGCCCTCGCCCGTGGGCGCCTCGTCGTCCGGTCCGACGCAGACCATCTCGCCGTTCGGCCCGTACCAGACCGGGATGCGGTGGCCCCACCACAGCTGGCGCGAGATGCACCAGTCGTGGAGATTGTCGACCCAGCCGAAGTAGCGGGACTCCATCTCCTTCGGGTGGATGGCGACGTCGCCGTCCTTGACCGCCTTGCTCGCGGCCTCGGCCAGCGGGGCGACCTTGACCCACCACTGCATGGAAAGGCGCGGCTCGATGGTCGTCTTGCAGCGCGAGCAGTGGCCGACGGAGTGCTCGTACGGGCGCTTCTCGGCGACGATCCGGCCCTCGGCGCGCAGGGCGGCGACGATGGCGGAGCGGGCCTCCAGGCGGTCCAGGCCCTGGAAGGGGCCGTGCGCGGTGATCACGGCGCGCTCGTCGAGGACGGTCAGCGACGGCAGGTCGTGCCGCTGGCCGATCTCGAAGTCGTTCGGGTCGTGGGCCGGGGTGACCTTGACGGCGCCCGTGCCGAACTCCGGGTCGACGTGCTCGTCGGCGACGACCGGGATCCGGCGGCCGGTGAGCGGCAGCTCGATCTCGGTGCCGACCAGGTGCTTGTACCGCTCGTCCTCGGGGTGGACGGCCACGGCGGTGTCACCGAGCATCGTCTCGGCGCGGGTCGTGGCGACGACGATCTCCGAGTCCCCGGATCCGTAGCGGATCGAGACGAGCTCGCCCTCGTCGTTCTGGTACTCGACCTCGATGTCGGAGATCGCGGTCAGACAGCGCGGGCACCAGTTGATGATGCGCTCGGCGCGGTAGATCAGCTCGTCGTCGTAGAGCTTCTTGAAGATCGTCTGGACGGCCTTGGACAGGCCCTCGTCCATGGTGAAGCGCTCACGGGACCAGGCGACGCCATCGCCGAGGCGACGCATCTGCCCGGAGATCTGACCACCCGACTCGGCCTTCCACTGCCACACTCGCTCGACGAACGCCTCGCGGCCGAGGTCGTGGCGGGACTTGCCCTCCTTGGCCAGCTCGCGCTCGACGACGTTCTGCGTGGCGATACCGGCGTGGTCCATGCCGGGCTGCCACAGCACCTCGTACCCCTGCATCCGCTTGCGGCGGGTCAGGGCGTCGATCAGCGTGTGCTCGAAGGCGTGGCCCAGGTGGAGCGAGCCGGTGACGTTCGGCGGCGGGATGACGATGGTGTACGGCTCTTTGCCGCTCGAGGCGTCGGCCTCGAAGTAGCCCCGCTCCACCCAGCGCTCGTACAGCGGCCCCTCTACATCGGCCGGCGCGTACTGGGTCGGCAGTTCGGGGTTGCTGTCGTTCGGCCCGCTGTCGGGGCGCTGAGTGTTCTCGGTCACGGGGGAAGTCTACGGGGGCGTGTGCGGGGGTTACGAATCCATTCGGGCCCGGGGCGGAGCCCGGCCGGGCGGTCGGTAAGGATGGCTCGGAACCGATCTTCAGCACGGGGAGCCATTGATGAGCCAGCACCAGCCGGGACCGTACGGGCAGCAGCCGCCGCAGCAACCGTCCCAGCAGCCGAATCCGTACGCCCAGCCGGTCCCGCCGGGCGCCGCCCCGGGACAGCCCCCCGCCTTCCCGCAGCAGCCGCCCGCCCCGCCGTACGGCGCGCCGCCGCAGCAGCCGGGCGGCTGGGGCGCGTACCCGCCGCCGGTTCCGCCGCAGGGCGGTGGCAAGGGCAAGGCGATCGCGATCGCCGTCGGCGCGGTGGTCGTGGTGGGGGCGATCGTGGCGGGCGCGCTCGTACTCACCGGGAACGACGACAAGAAGGGCCACGACGACAAGACCGTCGCCTCGCCCTCCGCGAGCACCGCCTCCCCCAGCCCGAGCCCGACGCCGACTACGAAGCGCTACAAGCTCGTCATACCCGAGACGGTCATCTCGGGCGAGTACAAGAAGGACGGCGAGGGCACCCGTTTCGACTCCAAGGCACTGGACGACCTCAAGAAGCTGGGGATGACCAACCCGGAGAGCGTCTCGGGCACGTACAAGAGCGGCGGCGAGGACAAGCGCTCGCAGAAGCTGATCAGGTTCACCGGCGCGTGGGGCGACGACGTACGTGACCCCGAGGCGCTGGTGGACGGTCTGTTCAGCAGCACCTCGGCGGCGGCCGCGAAGGACAGCGACCCCGAGTCGAAGACGGAGTTCGAGGGCAGCCCCCAGCGGATGACCCCGGACGGGATCGGCGACGCCGTGATGAAGTGCCAGGTCACCAAGTGGGGCAACCGCGACGGAAGCGGCAAGGACCTCAGGATGCCGCTGTGCATCTGGGCCGACAAGAGCACGATCGGGACGGTGTTCGCCCTGGACGCGACGCTGATCGTGCAGGGCCAGGACCTCTCCCTCGACGAGGCCGCCTCCCGGTCGGCGAAGCTCCGCCAGGACGTACGGGTCGAGGCGGGGTAGTGAACGGCGGGCCGGACGTCAACTGTTCCGAAACCGTTGCCACCCAGTGGTAAAGCCCGCGTAAGACATCGGGAAGGATGATCGGACTGTCACGAGAGTCCCAGTCCCCCCACGGATCGAGAGAGTCACGATGAGTTTCAACCAGCCGGGCCCCTACGGGCAGCCGCAGCCGACCCCGTACGGCCAGGGCGCCGGCGCGCCCGGTCAGCCCGGTTACGGTTACCCGCAGCAGGCCCCGCCGCCCCCGCCGCCGTACGCGGGCCAGCCCCAGCCCCCTTACGGCCAGCAGCCGCAGCCGCCGTACGGCGCACCGCAGCAGCCGGGGCCCTACGGTCAGCCGGCCGGCTACCAGCAGCCGGGGATGCCGGGCCAGTACCCGCCGCCGGTGCCGCCGCAGGGCGGCGGCAAGGGCAAGGCGATCGGGATCGCGGTCGGGGCCGTGGTCGTGGTGGGCGCGATCGTGGGGGGATTCCTGTTCTTCACGGGCGGGAACGGGGATGGGGATGTAGCCCCTTACACGATCGTGATGCCGGAGACGTTGCTCGACGGGAAGTACACGAAGGCGTCGACGTCGAGCAGCCCGGACAAGGACCCCAAGAGCCTGGCCGATGACAAGGACGCCAAGGCGTTCGGCATCGAGAACGGCGCGGCTGTCTCGCAGGTCTACTCCAACCCCGAGAAGCAGGCCATGTCGGTGAGTGGTGTCTACGGGACGATCGCCGATCCCAAGAAGACCGTGAACGCTGTGATCGCCAAGATGAGCGAGGACAGGAACAAGGTGCAGGGCGTCCAGTCCAAGACTGAGACGATCACGCCCTTCACCGACTTCTCCCCCAGTGGCTTCGACGGCGCGGTAATGAAGTGCAAGACCGAGAAGACGACGGTCACCTACGCCTCCGTCTCGTCCTCGGTCGAGAGCTCGACCTGCATCTGGGGTGACACCAGCGCAATGGGGATCGTGCAGCACCGACTCCCCAAGAGCAGCTCTCCCTACGGAGCCTCCAGCTCCGCCACCGGCAACGTGATGTCCGCGAAGGAACTCTCCGACGCCACGGTTAAGGTGCGCAACGAAGTCCGCAAGAACAAGTAATAGGGCCGGAGCCCTGAGGGGGACACCCACGTGAGTTTCAACCAGCCGGGGCCGTACGGCCAGCCGCAGCAGCCTCCGCAGCCGCAGCCGAACCCGTATGGCCAGCAGCCCGGCTACGGGTACCCCCAGCAGCCGGGCCCGTACGGTCAGCCCCCACAGCAGCCGTACGGGCAGCCGCAGCCCTACGGGCAACAGCCCGGCATGCCCGGCCCCTACCCTCCGCCGATACCGCCGCAGGGGCGCAACAAGGGCAAGGCGATCGGTATAGGCGTCGCCGCGGTCGTCCTGGTCGGGGCGATCGCCGGCGGCGGTTACGTGCTCCTGAAGAGCCGGGACACGGTCGGCGACGACGGCAAGCGCTACCAGCTCACGACGCCCGAGACGGTGGTCGGCGAGTACAAGAAGGGCCTCGGCGAGGACAAGAGCGGGTTCGACGCGGAGGAGCTGGCCGACGTCCGGCGGATGGGTGTCGCCAACCCGAAGAGCGTGGGCGCCGGTTACAAGGCCGGCGTCGGGGCGGCGGGGAAGGGCCTGAAGTTCAACGGCGTCTGGGGCGAGGTGAAGAACCCGGAGCTGGTCGTGGACCGCATGTTCACGAGCCTGGCGGATGCCGCGAAGAAGGACAAGGGCACGGGCGGCACGACGTCCCAGGTCGAGGGCAGCCCGCAGAAGGTCGAGGTCAACGGCCTCGACAACGCCGTCATGAAGTGCCAGTACATCAGCTACATCGGCACCAAGACGGTCACGATGCCGCTGTGCATATGGGGTGACCACAGCACCGTCGGCACGGTCTTCGTCGTCGACGCGGCGCGGTCGGGACTGGGCGTGAAGATCCCGTTCGACGAGGCAGCGGGGCTGGTCGCGAAGTTGCGGAACGACGTGCGCGTAGAGATCAAGAAGTAGGGACCGTCAACTTGACCTGGCGCTAAAGGGCCGGGTTTGGAGGTAGGGCACCACTGGCTGTGGTGTGGCCTCCTCCGTCCAGACCACCTATGGGGTGGCTGGGACGCGTGACTCACGCCCCGCGGTCCACACGGCTTCGCCCTTGCGGTCGATGTTGTGGGACGCATTGTCGTCCGCGTGCATGGTGACGCCGCAGGCGCGGCACGCGAACGTTGACTGATCGACTCGGTTCTTCCGGTCGATGTACCCGCACTCGGAGCATTGCCGGCTGGTGTACGCCGGATCGACGTACACCAGCGGCACCCCAGCCCGGCGCGCCTTGTACTCAAGGAAGGAGCCGAGCTGGTGGAAGCTCCACGAATGCAGTTGCGCCCGCTGGTCCTTGCGGAGCCGTACCCGGTCGCGGATGCCCGTGAGGTCTTCCACGGCGATACCGCGACCGGTGCGTTCAGCGGTGGTGACGATCTTCTTCGAGATGATGTGGTTGATGTTCGCGGCGTGCCGCTGTTCCTTGCGGCTGCGGTGCTTCAACCGGCGTTTGGCGGACTGGGTGCCCTTGGCCTGGAGCTTGCGACGCAAGTCGAGCTGCCGCTTGCGGTGCCGGTTCAATCCGCGCCCGGCGGCCCGGTAGCCGGTGGACGTGGTGGCGATGTTGACGATCCCGAGGTCCACACCGATGAACCCGGACGGATTCCCGTTGAGCGGGGCCTCGGGGACATCACAGACCGCGATCAGGTAGAACACGCCGTCGCGCTCGATCAGATCCGACTCGCCCTTGCGGTACTCGCGGAGCATCTTGAGTGCGTCGGCGGAGCATGCGAAGCGGACGTTCTTCAGGCGTCCGGCGGTGGTCCAGATGCTGACTGTCTGCGCGTCGTACTGCCAGGACAGGCACCGGTCGTCGTACGGGTGCGCGGCATCCGGCCGGAACGTGACCGGCTTCGACTCCGCCCTGGCCCTGCGCTTCGATCCGGGCTTGCCCAGGTTCCCCGCCCGGAGGTTCGCCTTCAACGTGGTGTAGGCGTCGCAGACCTTTTTGATCGTGTGCTGCGCCGCCTGCGCCCCGAGACCGGCCGTTTTCAGATCGGCGTAGGTGTGCTTCCGCAGCTCGTACTCACGCGGCACGCCGCGCTCGAACGCCACTTCGGAGACCCAGTTGGCCCGGTCGTTGACCGTGTGCAAGGTCGCACTGACAGCGGATGCCTGTGCGGCATCCGGCACCAGTTTGACCTGCGTGACGATCTTCACGCGGATCATCGTACTACAGTTGATCTATGTCACCACGCTGGGAGCCAAACCCCAATATCCGCAGGGGCCGCACAGTCGCCTGCACCCTCCACGCCCACTTGGTCTTCACACCCAAGTACCGGCGCGGACCGTTCACCGACGAAATCCTCAGACGCTGCGAGGAAGTCATGCGGTCCGTCTGCGCCGACTTCGAAACCGACCTGGTCGAGTTCAACGGAGAACGCGACCACGTCCACCTCCTCGTGCACTACCCACCGAAGGTCTCCATCTCCAAGCTGGTGGGCTCTCTCAAGGGCGTCTCCGCCCGCAGACTCCGCCAGGAGTACCCCGACCACATCCGCAAGTACCTGTGGGGCGCGCACTTCTGGTCACCCTCATACTTCGCGGCCTCCTGCGGCGGAGCACCGTTGTCCGTCATCAAGGAGTACATCGAGCAGCAAAAACACCCGTCGTGACCTGCATGTCAGAGCAGGCCAGGGAAGCGATTCCTCCCGGGCCTGAAAGCCCGGGGTTCCTCGCTAGATCCCGCTGAACGGGGCCCGGCTCCGCGCCTCGGCCGCCGTCGCACTCGGCGGCGCGGCGACGGTCGCCGCCGCGATCCTGCTGTTGCGACCCGGCGGCGACTCCCCCACGTCTCTTACGTCTCCCATGACGATGCTCGTCACCCCTCCCACCCTCGCCTCCGGTTCCTACCGGCTGGCAGCTGGCACGGCGGAGCTGGAGAAGGCGGGCGTGAGCATCCAGGCGGGCATGCCCAGCGGCGCGATCTCGGTCCTCGGCCGCTACGAGCGCGTGGGCGACCGGGCGGCGACGCTGTCGCTGTCGGGCGCGTACGGCCGCATGGGCGACCCTGCCCACGTCCTGAACGGCATGTTCCAGGGCTTCGAGGAGGGCCCGGGGCAGCCGTCGGTGGTCGCGCCCCGGCGGTCCTTCCCCCCGGACGGCTCGGGCGGGCCGTCCATCACCTGCGAGGTGGTGCGGCTGTACGGGCGTACGTACGCTCCGGCCTGCGCCTGGGCGGAGAAGTCGAACGCCGCCCTGCTGATCGGCTTCGACCCGAAGCGGACGTCGGCGAGCGCCGTCGACATGCCGGCCTTCGCCGCCCTCACGGCCGCCGCCTGTCGCGACGTACGCAGGCCCGGCTGAGGTTCTCTACGTCACCGGTCTCGCGCGCCAGAAGCGGTGGACGTCGGATCTCGAGATCGACGCGCCGATGGCGCAAACGGGTCACACATGTCCAGAAGACGACTTGTAAGCGCTCAGTCAACAGTTGGTACGCTGCCAGAAGTTGATCATGACTCGCCGGCGGCCTGGTGCCCCGCAAGTCCCAGATGGCCACATACAGGAAAGAGGACTACGCAGATGCGTAAGGTCGCCCGACGAGTTGCGGTAGCCACGGGCATGATGATGGCTGCAGGCGCACTTCAACTCGTCACGACGGCTCCGGCGTATGCCAGCCCTGCTCAGTGTCGCACCTACCTGAGCGGCCACGGGTACACCGTGGGCGTGAGGGTTGAAGCGGCGTGCAGCAACGCCGTGGAGGGAGGCAGCGGTGCCGTCCCGTACCGGTGGGTATGCATGAGCAAGCTTCAGGAGCTCGGCGTCAAGGACAGCGACTTCTACTACGCCTGCAACGCGAACTGACCAAGTCGCCGATGAGCCACCTGCACGACCCCTAGAGGATGGACAGAAGCGCGTCGGCCCTGCTTACAGTGCAGACAGGATCACCTATTCGTTGAACTCCGTTACAACGAGCCCATCTGCGCCACTCATACGGGAAGCCCGGTCCATGCCGAACCGCTATGGGCCGGGCACCAGTCGGAGTTCACCCTAAGTGCCTCGCGCGCCAGAAGCGGTGGATGATCTCGCGGTAGCCGGTGTGGGACGGGTTGCGGCCGACATGCTGGAACGCCCAGTCGCGGGCGGACTCGAAGTCGTCACCCGCGTCCGACGACGAGCCGCACGTCGTGCACTGCATCTCGAAGACGACGGCTGGAGCCTCGGGCGCGGTCTCTGGCCCGATCGTCCAGTCGGCGTGCCGAATGACGGTGTGCGCGTTCACTTCCCCCACCTGCTGCCCGTGTTGACGGCTCGCACCTTGGCGTTCAGCAGCTCGGCAACCATGGCCGGCCGGACCGCGTCGGGGCATGACCTGTCCGACCTTTCCCGTCCGGGTGTCTACGACGAACGTACCGGTGGCGGGCGGCACTTGTTGCGCATTTGCGGAACAGGCGCAGACGAACGGTCCCCGGCTCGTTCGCGGTGCCGACATTCCCGGAGCCCCTGGCGCGCCGTCGCGCGCCCGTGTGAACTGGGGCGCATGACAAAGTCCCGGGTTCTGTACCTGATTTCCTGCGCGGCATCGCCCACCCTGCACGTTCGTACGGGCATCGAGAAGGCTCAGGCGGCCGGGTGGGGCGTGTGCCTCGTCGTCACACCCTCCGCACGCCGCTGGCTCGACCAGGCCATCCCGGAACTGGAGCGGCTCACCGGTCACGTCGTACGGAGCACGCACAAGCTCCCGCAGGAGCCGGACGTGCTGCCGCCGGCGGACGCCATGGTCGTGGCACCGGCCACGTTCAACACGCTCAACAAATGGGCGGCCGGCATCAGCGACGCCCTCGCGCTCAGCCTCGTCAACGAGGCGATCGGCCTGCGCCTGCCGCTCGTCGCACTCCCTCACCTCAGCCGCGCGCAGGCGGCACACCCGGCGTTCGGCCGCAGCGTGGCGTTCCTCCGGGAGTGCGGGGTGACGGTCCTGCTCGATGACGAGGGCAACGCGTTCTCGTTCGACCAGAAGAACCCGACCGCCTACCCCTGGGACGCGGCCTTGGCGGCGCTCTCTTCATAGATGACCACCGGTGGCCGGACCGCTCACTCCAGGAGCCGTGTGCGCAGCCGGCTGATCAGGTCCTCGTCGACGCCGAGGTGTTTGACCGCGTAGTCGTGCACCGAGCCGTGCGTGGCTGCGAGGTCGGACAGGAACAGGCGCATGACCTCCGCTGGAGCTCGCCCGTAGCCGGGCCATTTCAGGGTCCGGGTCGGGTTGGCCGCCTTCCAGTCCGCGATCAGGCGGTCCGTGGCCAGCTCCGTGAGGGCGAAGTCCTCGACGATGTCGTCCTCCGCCACGCCCAGGAGCGCGAGGACAAGGCCGGCGAGCAGGCCGGTGCGGTCCTTGCCCGAGGCGCAGTGGAAGACCTGCGGGGCGCTCTCGGACGCGATGACGTCGAGTGCCTGGCGGAGCTCCTCGGCGCCGTCGAGGGCGACCTCGGCGTACCGGTCGGCGAGGAAACGCCAGGGGTCGAGGCCGGGGTCGATTTCCGCCTGGTCGTAGGGGCGGTGCTCGACGCTGAGGTTGACGTAGGCCAGGGCCTCGGATTCGGGCACCCGGCCCTTGGCCTCGATCTCCCACGGGTAGCGCAGATCGATCACCGTGCGCACCCCCAGGGAGAGGAAGCGATCCCAGTCGGCTCCTTGGAGCTTGGCAAGCGAATCGGACCGGTACAGGCGGCCCCAGCGCACGGTACGGCCATCGCCGGTGCGATAGCCGCCCAGGTCACGGAAGTTGTGCAGGCGCTCGAAATCTATGTGTCGCATCACGCCGACACCCTACGAGCCCGTTACACCCGCGGGTCGCGCGACGAGCACAGCGGAGCGAAACCGCAACCCAGGGACCAGGTGTGCGGAACGCCGAAGGCCCCAGGCAGACTTTGCGTGTCGCAGTTCCGACAGCAAGAGGATGTTCCACGCATGATTACGCTCAAGAAGGAAGACGGCCCGGCGGACCTGGACGGAGTGACCCATCTGTCCATCGGGGTGTCCTGGGACCCCACCGCCGGGAGCAGCGGCGGCGTGATGGGCATGCTCCGCCGCAAGACCGGCACCGACCTCGACCTGATCGCCATCGCCATGCAGGGCGCGGACCCGGTGCGCCTCGCGGGTCTCGACTCCCTCGACCCTATGGGCAACGGCTCCATGGTGCACAGCGGTGACAACCAGACCGGGCACGGGGACGGCGACGACGAGACGGTGACGGTCGAGTTCGCACGGGTCCCGGACAACATCACGTCGATCGTGTTCGTCGCCGCCGCGTACAAGAAGGGCAGCGCCTTCCAGAAGGCGCGCAACATCAGCTTCAAGGTGTACGACGCTTCCGGTGGCAGCTCCCAGCAGGTCGCCGACATCTGGCCGAGCCTGCTCACCAGCGACAACGGCTGCGCCGTGGCGAAGGCCGTGCGGGTGGGCGGCAGCTGGAAGCTCGAGGTGATCAATGAGACGGGGAAGATCAAGCAGGGCGACGAGCACGCCCTGATGCGCTTCGCCATCAGCAAGTAGCACGACGCCGGCGCGGCCCGGTCGCCACATGGCGTCCCGGGCCGTACGTCACCGGGTGCGGACGGCGTCCCTCGTGGCCGCCGCCCTACGTACGGGCATGCGACAGGGCGCCCGGCACTCGTCCGGACGCCCTCTTCCAAGCTACCGCTCAGCTCTCCTCGGCGAAGAGCTCTTCGAACGTGGAGACGGTGAGGGCTCGGTCCATCCAGCGCTCCAACGTGGGCAGGTCGGCGCAGCCGGCGATGCGCTTCCTGATCACGTCAGGCATGGCGATTCCCCGCTTCTCCAGTACATGCAGCACCATCTCCGCCGCCCCCTCGGCCTTACCTTCCGCTTTACCCTCCAGGTACAGCGTCTCGACGACAGTGCCCCGGCCCGGGAAAAGGGTGCGTGAAACCATGAGCTTCCTCCAGATCGCCTGCGCCGGGGTGTCGTCCCCCAGAGCGATTTCCAGCATGTCCGAGTAGTAGGAGAAGGACTCCTTGTCGGCCGCTCGCAGGGCACCCGCCAGCGCCTCCAGTATGGCCGGAGCCTCCTGATGTCCGCTATGCGCCATGGCCGAGAACGTTGCCAGCGCCAGGTCGTGGGCGGCTTCCTCCTGGTCGGTGATCAACGGGAGGTTGCCGGGACCCACGACCAGTGGGTGCAGGGACAGCGCAGTCCACCCGTCGGGGCCCAGCCGGAATGGACCGGTCGCCCAGTCCGCGGTCGCCTTGTCCTGGCAGATCACCAGGAGCAGGGCCGGACACTTGTACTTCGCCTTGAGATAGGCGAGGTAATACGCCCAGCTGACGACCTTCTCCTGGGCTCGCTTCCCTTGCGCCTCGATGGCGAGCAGCAGCCCCTCGCCGTTCGTTTTCCCGACCCGCAGTACGGTGTCCACCCGCCGTTCCAGCGGTCTGATCTCCGTAACGTCCGGCGACAGGACCTCGACATCCGCGTTTTCCGGGAGCGGCACACCCAGGATCCGGAACACCGGCGCGAGTAGCTCCGGGCGCTCCTGGAAGATCCGGTGCGATGCCTCGTGGTGCGATGTGACCATGATCCGACGCTAGGACCGCGGCCGGACCCGCGTCCGACGATCGATCGACGACCACTGGTTCGAAGGGCTGGACCGTCCACCAGTTCGGGGCGCGGGCACACAAAAAGGGGCGCCCGGCACGTCAAGTGCCGGGCGTCCCCCTCGCGTTCGGGTGGGCGCGAGCGCTACGCGCTCTTCTCGTGTCGCTCGTCCTTCGGGACGATGCGCGGGACCAGCGTCGGGTTGACGTTGGAGTGGACGACGTCCGCCGTGATGACGACGCGTGCCACGTCCTTGCGGGACGGCACCTCGTACATCACCGACATCAGGACCTCTTCCATGATGGCGCGCAGACCGCGCGCGCCCGTGCCGCGCAGGATGGCCTGGTCGGCGATGGCCTCCAGCGCCGGGAGGTCGAACTCCAGCTCGACACCGTCGAGTTCGAACAACCTTTGGTACTGCTTCACCAGCGCGTTGCGCGGCTCGACCAGGATCTGGAGCAGGGCCTCGCGGTCGAGGTTGTGCACGGAGGTGATGACGGGCAGCCGGCCGATGAACTCCGGGATCATCCCGAACTTCACCAGGTCCTCCGGCATGACCTCCTGGAACTGGTCGCTGGCCTCGATCTCCCGCTTGGAGCGGATCGTGGCGCCGAAGCCGATGCCCTTCGCGCCCGCGCGCGACTCGATGATCTTCTCCAGGCCGGAGAACGCGCCGCCGACGATGAAGAGGACGTTCGTCGTGTCGATCTGGATGAATTCCTGGTGCGGGTGCTTGCGACCACCCTGCGGCGGAACCGAGGCCGTGGTGCCTTCCAGGATCTTCAGCAGGGCCTGCTGCACGCCCTCGCCGGAGACGTCTCGTGTGATCGACGGATTTTCGCTCTTACGGGCGACCTTGTCGATCTCATCGATGTAGATGATGCCGGTCTCGGCCTTCTTGACGTCGTAGTCGGCGGCCTGGATCAGCTTCAGGAGGATGTTCTCGACGTCCTCGCCGACATAGCCCGCCTCGGTCAGAGCCGTGGCGTCGGCGATGGCGAACGGGACGTTCAGCATCCGGGCGAGCGTCTGGGCGAGCAGCGTCTTGCCGGAGCCCGTGGGGCCCAGCAGCAGGATGTTGGACTTCGCCAGCTCGATGCCGTCGTCGCGGTGCCCGCCGCTCTCGCCGGCCTGCACACGCTTGTAGTGGTTGTAGACCGCGACCGAGAGGGCCTTCTTGGCGGCCTCCTGGCCCACCACATAGCCCTCGAGGAACTCGTAGATCTCACGGGGCTTGGGAAGCTCCTCCCAACGCACCTCGGAGGTCTCCGCGAGCTCTTCCTCGATGATCTCGTTGCAGAGGTCGATGCACTCGTCGCAGATGTACACACCAGGACCCGCGATGAGCTTCTTCACCTGCTTCTGGCTCTTGCCGCAGAACGAGCACTTGAGCAGATCGCCGCCGTCACCGATGCGTGCCACGAGGTGCTTCCCCTTCGCCTGGGATCCGCCTTGCTCTGCGAACCCGGGTGCTTGCCTATCGACGGTACCTTGCCGGGCCCCCCGAGCGGGCCCCCCTTGGACCTACTCGGTCCAAGGGGGTGGCCGGCGGCACGGTGGTCGGACCGGAAAAGGTCAGACCGAAACGGACGTCTTGCGCGTCGACACGATCTGGTCGACCAGACCGTACGCGAGCAGCTCGTCGGCGGTGAGGATCTTGTCGCGCTCGATGTCCTCGCGGATCTTCTCGATCGGCGTGGTGGAGTGCTTGGCCAGCATGTCCTCCAGCTGGGCACGCATCCGCAGGATCTCGTTCGCGGCGATCTCCAGGTCGGAGACCTGGCCCCGGCCCGTCTCGCTGTACGGCTGGTGGATCAGGACGCGGGCGTTCGGCAGCGCCATCCGCTTGCCGGGGGTGCCGGCGGCGAGCAGCACGGCCGCGGCGGAGGCCGCCTGGCCCATGCAGACCGTCTGGATGTCGGGCTTCACGAACTGCATCGTGTCGTAGATCGCCGTGAGCGCCGTGAAGGAGCCGCCCGGGCTGTTGATGTAGATCGAGATGTCGCGGTCGGGGTCCATCGACTCCAGGCACAGCAGCTGCGCCATGACGTCGTTGGCCGAGGCGTCGTCGATCTGGACGCCCAGGAAGATCACCCGCTCCTCGAAGAGCTTCGCGTACGGGTCGTACTCGCGCACGCCCTGCGAGGTGCGCTCGACGAAGCGCGGAACGATGTAGCGGGACTCGGCACGGGGTCCGGAGAATTCGGACTGGGAGCCGCTCTGCATACGTCCGAAGTGGTTGTTCATCTGCTTCTTCACCATCCTGGTGGCGTTCTGGGGGCCGGGGGTTCGGTATGGGGTGTGCCGGGGTTCAGGCCCCCGTGCCGCCCCCGCCCGGAACGCCTGCGGCGGACGTCATGACCTCGTCGATGAGGCCGTACTCCTTGGCCTCGTCGGCGGAGAACCAACGGTCGCGGTCGGAGTCCTTGGTGACCTGCTCGACGGTCTGACCGGTGTGGAAGGCGGTCAGCTCCGCCATCCGCTTCTTCGTGTGCAGCAGCCGCTCGGCGTGGATCTTGATGTCCGAGGCGGAGCCCGCCAGGCCCGCGGAGGGCTGGTGGATGAGGATCTCGGCGTTCGGCAGCGCGAAGCGCTTGCCGGGCGTGCCGGCGCTCAGCAGGAACTGGCCCATCGAGGCGGCGAGGCCCATGGCGATGGTGACCACGTCGTTCTTGATGTACTGCATGGTGTCGTAGATCGCCATGCCGGCCGAGATCGAGCCACCGGGGCTGTTGATGTAGAGGTAGATGTCCTTGTCCGGGTCCGCGGCAAGGAGGAGCAGCTGCGCCGTGATCTTGTTGGCGATGTCGTCGTCGACCGGCTGGCCGAGGAAGATGATTCGTTCCCCGAGCAGTCGGTTGTAGACCTGGTCGCCGAGGCCACCGAAGCTCGGCTCGCCGGCGGCGGCGGAAGGCATCAGATTCGTCACGTATCCACCTGCTCGTTGTTAGACGGCCGCGAGCCGTCTCAGCGTCTTCTTCAAGGGGCGGGGTACGGGCGGTGCCGTCCGGATCCCCGCGGCGCGCTCCCGGGACTCCCCTGCCCCCGTATCTACGGACCCTAACGCGCTGGTAGGCGGCGGCCATCCCGCATCAGGAACTGTTCGCTCTGAGCGCAGGTTCGCCGCGCCCGGCAGACACGGCGGGCCCGGCCGCCACACCCCGGTGGGGTGTGGCGGCCGGGCCCGTGTTCCGTACCGGGTGCGAGGACCGGTTACGAGGGGGCCGAGGCTCAGGCCTCGGTCTTGTCCTCGGTGCCCTCGGCGGCCTCGACGGCCTCCGTGGTGGCCTCGACCGTCTCGGCGGTCTCGTCCTCGTCGTCGAGGTCGACGACCTCACCGTTGGTGTCCTTGACCACGGCCACCTCGACGACGGACGCCAGGGCCTTGCCGCGGGCGACCTCGCCGACGAGCATCGGCACCTGGCCACCCTCGACGACGGCCTGGGCGAACTGGTCGGGGCTCATGCCGGAGGACTGGGCACGGCGCATGAGGTGCTCGGTGAGCTCCTCCTGGCCGACCGACAGCTTCTCCTTGTTGACGATCTCGTCGAGGATGAACTGGGTCTTGATGCCCTTCTCGGCCTGCTCCTTGAGCTCGGCGTCGAACTCCTCGGCGGACTTGCCCTGGATCTCCAGGTACTTCGCCAGGTCCAGGCCCATCTGGCCCAGCTGGTGGTGCTCGAGGTTGTGCTTGCGGGTGTTGACCTCGTCCTCGAGCAGCTTCTCGGGCATCGGGACCTCGACGAGCTTGATCAGCTCATCGAGGACCTTCTCCTGCGCCTGGGTCGCCTGGTCGTACTTCTTCATGCGGGCGAGGCGCTTGCTGCTGTCGGCGCGAAGCTCCTCCAGCGTGTCGAACTCGCTCGCCAGCTGGGCGAAGTCGTCGTCCAGCTCGGGCAGTTCGCGGGCCTTGACGGCGGTGACGGTGACCTTGACCTCGGCCTCCTTGCCCTCGGCGCTGCCGCCCTTGAGCTCGGAGGTGAAGGTGGCGGTGCCGCCGGCCTCCAGGCCGGTCACGGCCTCGTCGATGCCGTCCAGCAGCTGGCCGGAACCGATGGTGTAGTCGACGCCGGTGGCGACGCCGTCCTCCAGGACCTCGCCGTCGACCTTGGCCTCCAGGTCGACGGTGACGATGTCACCCTCGGCGGCGGCGCGCTCGACCGGGGAGGTGGTCGCGAAGCGGTCGCGCAGCTGCTCGACCGACTTCTCGATGTCCTCGTCGGTGACCTCGGCGGCGTCGACGGTGACCTCGATGCCGGAGTAGTCCGGGATCTCGAGGACCGGGCGGATGTCGACCTCGGCGGTGAAGGCCAGCAGCTCGCCGTCCTTCAGCTCCGTGATGTCGACCTCGGGCTGGCCCAGCGGGTTCAGGTCGGCCTCGTTGACCGCCTCGGTGTAGAACTTCGGCAGCGCGTCGTTGACGGCCTCTTCGAGGACCGCGCCGCGGCCGAACCGCTGGTCGATGACGCGGGCCGGGATCTTGCCCTGACGGAAGCCCTTCACCGTGACCTGCTGGTTGATCTTCTTGTACGCCGCGTCGAGGCTGGCCTTGAGCTCCTCGAAGGGCACCTCGACAGTGAGCCGAACCCGAGTCGGGTTCAGGGTCTCCACGGCGCTCTTCACGGTTCGGTCTCCTTGGGGCTGACTTCTGGGATTCTGCTGAGGTTCAGCGGACCGCGCCCGGCATAGAGACACACGGGCACGCAGCTTGCATAGTAACCGCAAGCAGGATGGGCCCCACAATGTGATCTTGATGGTCGGGGTGGCCGGATTCGAACCGACGACCTTCCGCTCCCAAAGCGGACGCGCTACCAAGCTGCGCCACACCCCGTCGGTGCGAGACGTAGGGTACATGCCCTGGGGGCTTCCGGCTGCCGAATATCCGGGGCCCTCACCGGGGTGTGCGACGCATGGCCCGGACCCGCTACGATGCACAACGTAGCCGCACGGCCTAGGCACCGCCCTGGTCGCGCAGCCTGCGCGGGCGTAGCTCAATGGTAGAGCCCCAGTCTTCCAAACTGGCTACGCGGGTTCGATTCCCGTCGCCCGCTCCATGAACGCCTCCGGCCTCTGCCGGAGGCGTTTTTTGTTCCAATTTCGCGCCGTGTTGCGTAGATTTGACCGGCTTTGTGGCGCGTTTTTCAGAACTTGATGCCGTTTATCGTTTCGGCGATCGAGTTCAGGAACCGTTGGATCGACGGCGCCATGCCCGTGGAGGCGAGGAAGAAGCCGAAGAGGATGGCCACGATCGCGGGGCCACCCTTGATGTTGCCGGAGCGGATCATCACCACCAGCACGATCGCCAAGAGCAGCACCACTGACAGTGAAATGGCCACAACTGATCACACCCTCGGTCGGAACACCCTGTCGGCCCCGGAAGACATGCTGCCCCGCAGCCCCCACACATCAACCATCGTGCCATCAACTTGCCTGCTATAGGGGCAGTGTGACGTTTCGTCGGCACCTCGTCGAGATACGTCCGGAAAGCTGTGGGGGAAGGATATCGGCGGACTTGGTGGATACGGCCCTGGTTCGCGGAGATTAACCAAATAAGTGGAACGAGGTTTTACCGGTTCCGTTTCCCCCACTAGGGTGCCTCGGATGTCCCCCGCTGCCACTCCGTCCCCACCCACAGCGGCCCCCGCTCCGTCGCTCCCCGCCCCCTCCCCCACCCCGGCGGCGCGCGATCCCTTCTTCGACAACGCGAAGTACCTGGCGATCGTCCTCGTCGCGCTCGGCCACGCCTGGGAGCCGCTCACCCATGGCAGCCGCGCCGCGCTGGCGCTCTACCTCACGGTGTACGCCTTCCACATGCCGGCGTTCATCCTGATCTCCGGCTACTTCTCGCGCGGCTTCGACCTGAGCCCGGCCAAGGTGAAGCGGCTCGTCACCGGTGTCGTCGTGCCGTACGTGATCTTCGAGGTCGCGTACACGTACTTCCAGCACTGGGCCGAGGACGACGCCCCGGACGAGTCGATCTCGCTGCTCAACCCCTGGTACCTGAACTGGTTCCTGGCCGCGCTCTTCGTCTGGCGGCTGACCACGCCGATCTGGAAGACCCTCCGGTGGCCGGTGCCGATCGCCTTCGCGATCGCCGTGCTCGCGGCGCTCTCGCCCGAGATCGGCAATGACCTGGACCTTCAGCGGGTCCTGCAGTTCCTGCCGTTCTTCGTGATCGGCCTGCACATGAAGGCCGAGCACTTCCAGCTCGTACGGCGGCGCTGGGTGCGGATCGCGGCGCTCCCGGTGTTCGCGGGGGCGATCGCGTTCGCGTACTGGGCGGCGCCCCGGATGAACAGCTCGTGGTTCTACCACAACGACAGCGTCCAGGAGCTGGCCGCGCCGGTGTGGAGCGCGCCGGTGATGCAGCTGGCGATGTTCGCCTGCGCCGCCGTGCTGATCGCGTGCTTCTTCGCCTGGGTGCCGCGCCGGACCGTGTGGTTCACGGCGCTGGGCGCGGGCACCCTGTACGGCTATCTGCTGCACGGCTTCCTGATCAAGCTCTCGCGCTGGTGGGAGTGGTACGACGCGTACGCCTGGATCCGCCGGCCGGTGGGCGAGGTCGTGGTGACGGTGCTCGCGGTCGCCGTGATGACCGCGCTGTGCACCACACCCGTGAGGCGCGTCTTCCGCTTCGCGATGGAGCCGAGGATGGAGTGGGCCTTCCGCGAGCGGCGGTAGGGCCCGCCCGCCGTCACTCGCCGGGCGCCCGCCGGGCGTCGTACCAGGCGAGCAGCGCCGTCCACACGGCGTCCAGCAGCCCGTTCCCGGCGGCCTGGGCGATCGTCCCGTCGCAGAACCGCTCGCCGCGCACGATGGCGGTGGCCGCCCGTACGGCGTCGGCGGCGTCCAGCCGGCCGTCGGGGCCCGGCGTCGGGAGCGGGTGGTCCATCCAGTGGTAGCGGGGCGTCACGGCGCCGACGAGCGAGAGCGCGCCGACCGCGCGCCTGAGCGGCTCGCCGTAGTCGGGGTACTTCATGATGTGGACGCCGTCGGGGCGCACGCCGCCGCCGGCCCAGCACACCTCGCGGTCGGCGTCGGTCAGCGCGGCCGCGGCCTCCCGCAGGGTGCGCCACGCGGTGGCGTCGTCGGCGTCGAGCTGTGCGAGCAGCAGCCAGTCGTCGGGGTCCTTCAGACCGAGCAGGGCGCGCATGCGCGCGTACTTCTCCTTGAGCCGCTCGCGCGTGGCGGGCTCCAGCTCCGCGGCCCGCTTCGGGTCGGCGTTGTGCGCGAGGTCCGCGGCCTTGACCATCAGCGCGCCGGGCGTGGCGAGGATCCGCGCCGCGTACGCCTCCGGGGTCTCGCCCGGCCGCTTGGTCACCGCGGACACGATGTCCTTGGTCTCCTTCGGCAGACCGGCCGCCGCCAGCCACTCCTCGCTGACGGCCCCGTCCTCGACGGCGTCGTGCAGCCAGGCGGCGGCCATCTGCGCCTCGCTCCCGCCCCGCTCGCGCACGCCTTCGGCGACGGCGGCCAGGTGCTCGGTGTACGGGCGGCCGAGCTTGTCCGTCTGTGTGGCGTGCGCCTGCCTGGCGATCGCCTCGACGGCACCGAGGTCCAGCGGTCCGGCGGTCACCGGGGGATCGATCGGCATGTCGGGCTCCTTCCGCATACGTGTCCACCTGATACGTGTCCATCTGGATTCTCGCTCCTCCCGCGGCCGGGAGCGATCATGGGCTCCGGAGGGTCAGTGGCGGCAGAGCAGCAGGAGGGCCCGGTCGTCGTTGACGTCCTTGGCCACCGCTTCGATCAGGTGCCAGGCCGCGCCGTGGAAGCCGGCGGAGACATAGCGGTCGGCCTCGCCGGTGAGGCGGTCCATGCCCTCGGTGAGATCGCGCTCGGCCGTCTCGACCAGGCCGTCGGTGAAGAGCATGAGGACGTCACCGGCCTGCAGCGTGCCCTTGATCGGGTCGAACCGGGCGCCGTCGTAGACGCCGAGGAGCGGGCCCTCGGCGGCCATCTCCTCCCAGCGGCCGGTGCCGGCGCTGAGCTGGAGGGCGGGCAGATGGCCCGCCGAATACATCTCGTAGTCGCCGCTGTCGAGGTCGAGGACCAGGTGGACGGAGGTGGCGAAGCCCTCGTCCCAGTCCTGCCGGAGCAGATAGCCGTTGGCTGCGGGCAGGAAGGCGTGCGGCGGCAGGGAGCCGAGGAGGCCGCCGAAGGCGCCGGAGAGGAGCAGGGCCCGGGAGGCGGCGTCCATGCCCTTGCCGGAGACGTCGGTGAGGACGACCTCCAGGGTGCGGCCGCCGTTCGTCCGGGCGGCCACGACGAAGTCACCGGAGAAGGACTGGCCGCCGGCCGGCCGCAGCGCCATCTCCCGGTGCCAGCCGCGCGGCAGCTTGGGCAGCTTGCTCTGCACCCGGATGCGTTCGCGCAGGTCGAAGAGCATGGTGCCGCCGCGCCGCCACGGGACGCCGACGCGACTGCGGAACTGCGCGATCAGCAGGCCGAGGAAGCCCACCGCCGCTACCACGAGGATGGTGCCCGGTGTGACGCGGTCGCCGTCGCCCCGCACGCCCGGGTCCAGGACCGCCGCCTCCACGATCAGCGCGACGGCGGACGCGGCGTAGAGGGCCAGCAGGCTGGCGGGGCGCAGCAGCAGTCCGCCCGCGACGATGGGCAGCACGAGCGCGGAGGGCGCGCACCACTCCGGCATCGCGAGTGTGCCGAGCGCGAGGGCGGGTACGGCGAACAGCAGGGCGCCGAGGGCGATCCAGTCGGAGCCGTCGCCGCGGAAGTAGTCGACTCCGGCTTTGCGCAGGCTGGTGCGGGCCCGGTGCAGTGCTTTGCGCATCCGGGCCGTCGGAGTCTCCGCACCGCCAGTCATTGCATCGTGACCTTATCCACCCATTCGGCGGTGCGTCGACTCACGCCGCGCCGGGACGGCCACCCGCGGCAGGGCGCGAAGAAGCACGTGGAGCGGTCACCGCGCGAAGGACCGCGCGCGGTGCTGCTGGTTCAGCGCCGCTGGCAGTCGGGGCACCAGAAGAGATTGCGGGCGGCGAGACCGGCGGTGCGGATCTCGCCGCCACAGATGTGGCAGGGCTGCTGGGCCCGGCGGTAGACGTACACCTCTCCACCGTGGTCGTCCACGCGCGGTGGGCGGCCCATGGCTTCGGGGGTGTGTTCGGCTCGTACGGTGTCGATTCTGTTGTTGCGGACGCCCTCGCGCATCAGCTCCGCCAGGTCCGACCACATCGCGTCCCATTCGGACCGGATGAGGTCACGTCCGAGGCGGTACGGGTCGATTCCGTGCCGGAAGAGGACCTCGGCGCGGTAGACGTTGCCGACGCCGGCGATGACCTTCTGGTCCATGAGGAGGGCCGCGACGGTGGTCCGGCTGCGGGATATCCGCTGCCACGCCTTGTCGGGGTCGTCGCCCTCGCGGAGCGGGTCGGGGCCGAGCCGGTCGTGTATCGCGCGCTTCTCACCTTCGGTGATGAGCGTGCACGAGGTGGGGCCCCGGAGGTCGGCGTACGCGGACGGGGTGGCCAGGCGCAGCCGCACGGTCTCCGTGGGCGGCGGGGTGGGCGCGCCGCCGAGGGTGTACTTGCCGAAGAGGCCCAGGTGGATGTGGACCCACCCGGTGGGGAAGCCGAGGAAGAGGTGCTTGCCGTGGGCTTCGGCCGTCGCCAGGACGGTGCGGTCGAGGAGTGCCGCGCTGTCGGCGAACTTGCCCTGTGGGCTGGTCGCCCGGACTGTTTCGCCCTGGAAGAGGGTGCGGTGGTCCGCCGCGAGGCGGTGGATCGTATGCCCCTCGGGCATTTACGTCTCCTGCGGTGTTGTCTGCCGGTCAGCGACCGGGGCTCCGCCCCGGACCCCGGTCCTCAAACGCCGGACGGGCTGGATTGGTCGCCCGGACGGGCTGATTGCGCGAGGCTTGATCGAGCCCGTCCGGCGATCGAGGGCAAAAGGGTCAGACCTGCGGGTGGTGCGCCGGGATTTCCGGGAGCTCGCCCGTCTCCTCGTACCGGCTGAGCATGTCGATGCGCCGCGTGTGGCGCTCCTCACCCGAGTACGGCGTGGAGAGGAAGATCTCGACGAACTTCGTCGCCTCCTCCTGGGTGTGCATCCGGCCGCCGACGCTGATCACGTTGGCGTTGTTGTGCTCACGCCCGAGCGCGGCGGTCTGCTCGCTCCAGGCCAGGGCGGCCCGTACGCCCTTGACCTTGTTCGCGGCGATCTGCTCGCCGTTGCCGGAGCCGCCGATCACGATGCCGAGGCTGTCGGGGTCGGCGGCGGTCTTCTCCGCGGCGCGGAGGCAGAACGGGGGGTAGTCGTCCTGGGCGTCATAGATGTGCGGGCCGCAGTCGACGGGGTCGTGGCCGTGGGCCTTGAGCCACTCGACGAGGTGGTTCTTGAGTTCGTAGCCGGCATGGTCGGAGCCGAGGTACACGCGCATGCGTCCGAGTGTGGCACGAGTCGGTGCGAGGTCCGTTCACAGGGCTCGCGGGGATCCGGGCGGACGTCCGGTGATCACAACGATACGGATTCAGACCTTCCTAAACACACCTTCGAATAGTTCTAATACGGGGGCTCGTAACCCGAGAACTTAAGGAACGTGCACCATGAGCGCGACACCGCCGACTATGACAAAGGCGTCGACCTCCGGCGACCCCGGCCAGACGGGCGCCGCGTCGGGCCAGGACGGCCTCAAGGCCGGTCTCAAGAACCGCCACCTCTCCATGATCGCCATCGGCGGCGTGATCGGTGCCGGTCTCTTCGTGGGCTCCGCCTCCGGCATCGCCGCGGCCGGCCCGGGCATCCTCATCTCCTACGCACTCGTGGGCGCGATGGTCGTCTTCGTGATGCGGATGCTCGGTGAGATGGCCGCCGCCAACCCGACCTCCGGGTCCTTCTCCTCCTACGCGGACCGGGCGCTGGGCCGTTGGGCCGGCTTCTCCATCGGCTGGCTGTACTGGTTCTTCTGGGTCGTGGTGCTGGCGGTCGAGGCCACCGCCGGTGCCAAGATCCTGGAGGGCTGGATCCCGGCGGTGCCGCAGTGGGGCTGGGCTCTGATCGTCATGGTGGTGCTCACCGCGACCAACCTGGCGTCGGTCAGCTCCTACGGCGAATTCGAGTTCTGGTTCGCCGGCATCAAGGTCGTCGCGATCGGCGCGTTCGTGGTCATCGGCATGCTGGCCGTCTTCGGCGTGCTGCCGGGCTCGGACAACGACACGGCGGGGATAGCCAACCTCACGGACCACGGCGGTTTCCTGCCGAACGGACCCGGAGCGATCCTCACCGGTGTCCTGATGGTCGTCTTCTCCTTCATGGGCAGCGAGATCGTCACCCTGGCCGCCGGCGAGTCCGAGGACCCGCGCCGCGCGGTCACCAAGGCCACCAACAGCGTCATCTGGCGCATCGGCGTCTTCTACCTGGGCTCGATCTTCATCGTGGTCAGCCTGCTGCCGTGGGACTCCAAGGAGATCGCGGACAAGGGCAGCTACGTCGCGGCCCTGGACTCGATCGGCATCCCGCACGCCGGCCAGATCATGAACGTCATCGTGCTGACCGCCGTGCTCTCCTGCCTGAACTCGGGCCTCTACACCGCCTCCCGCATGGCCTTCTCCCTCGGCCAGCGCGGCGACGCGCCGAGCGCGTTCGCCAAGGTCAGCAAGAACGGCGTGCCGCGGGCCGCGATCCTGGGCTCGGTCGTCTTCGGCTTCCTCTCGGTGATCTTCAACTACGTGTGGCCCGACACCGTCTTCAAGTTCCTGCTGAACGCCTCCGGTGCCGTCGCCCTCTTCGTGTGGCTGGTCATCTGCTTCACGCAGCTGAAGATGCGCGGCATCATCCAGCGCGAGATGCCGGAGCGGCACGTCGTGAAGATGTGGCTCTTCCCGTACCTGACCTGGGCCACCATCGGCATGATCACCTTCGTGCTGGGCTACATGGTCTACGACGGCGGTGACAACCGTCAGCAGGTCCTCCTCTCCACGCTGCTCGGCGTGATCGTCATAGCCATCGGCCTCGTCCTGGACAGCCGCCGCAAGGCCGCCGCCAAGCGCTGACCGGTCCCCGCGAGCACCACCCCGCCGCCCTCAGCCCGTGCGGAACGAGTCCTTGACCGTTTCGTACGCGCTGAGGGCGGTGGTCTGTGCGGAGTCGGCGTACCAGACGCTCAGCTGGTACGTCCGGCCTCCGTTCTCGAAACCGAGCTGGCGGCCGTGGCGCGGCTGGCCGCCCTGGAGGAACGCGTACTCCCACACGACCGCCGGGTCGCCGGAGTACGTGGTGCGCTCCAGTTTGATCTTGCGGTAGCCCGGGGTGCCGTGGAAGTCCTTCTCGAACCGCTCCCAGTGCGTGAACAGGTCCTCCGTCGTACGGCCCTGCTTGGCCGAGAGCTCGATGGCGCCGTCCTTCGACGTGTAGGTGACGTCGCTGGGGCTCTGCTGCGTACGGTTCCAGCCCGCGGGCGGGGCCCAGCTGAAGCCGTCCTCCGTGCGGCGCGCGCCCTCGGCCACCGTCTCCTGAGAGCGGCCCGGTGAGGTGCCGGCCGACGCCGTGCTGCCGGGCGGGCGGCTCGTACCGCCCGCCGCGCCCTCCTCCCCCGTCCCCTGGAGGGCGAGCACGAGCGCGGCCGCCAGCACCGAGACCGCCACGACCGCGCCCGCGGTGAGCAGCGCGGCCTTGCGGCGCGGAAGGCGGGGCGGGGGCGTGTGATCCGCGGGAGCGCCCTCTCCGGGCCCTGGTGGCCCCTCGCCGGGCCCTGGGGTCCGTTCCCCGGGCCCTGGTGCCCCTTCTCCCTGCCTTGGTGGCCGCTCCCCGCCCCCGACCGGCCCTTCCCCGGGCGAGGGCGGCCACGTCGGCGGGGGCTGTTCGGGCGCGGGCGGCGGGGGCTGGGCCAGTACGGTCGGCGGGTGCGGTACCGGCTCCGGCGGTGGTTCGGCGACGTGGGCCAGGAGCTCCTCGACGGTGTCGAGCGCGGGCCTCCGCCCCGGTTCCTTGAGCAGCAGGGCGGCCAGCAGCTCCCGCAGCGGCCCCGCGACCACCGGGATGACGGGCTGCTCGTACAGCACGGCGTGCAGCGTGGCCAGGGTCGTCGCCCGGCTGAACGGTGACTGGCCGGCGACCGCCGCGCACAGGGTCGCGCCGAGCGACCACAGGTCCGACGGCGGGCCCTGCTCCTGGCCGCCGATGCGTTCCGGGGCCATGTAGTCCGGTGAGCCGACCAGCGTGCCCGCCATCGTCAGCGCCGCCGCGTCCTGCATCGCCGCGATGCCGAAGTCGGTGAGGACGATCCGGCCGCGCGTGGTGAGCAGGACGTTGCCCGGCTTGATGTCGCGGTGCAGTACTCCGACGGCGTGCACCTCGCGCAGGGCGCGCACCAGCCCCAGCCCGATCCGGGCTGCCTCGCGGGGTGCGACGGGGCCGTCGTGCACCAGCACCTGCTCCAGGGAGCGGCCGTCGACCAGCTCCATCACGATCCACAGCCGGTCGCCCTCCTCGGCGACGTCGTAGACGCGGACGACGTTGCGGTGGTCGATCCGGGCGGTGGCGCGCGCCTCGCGCAGACTGCGCTCGCGCTGGACGGTGCTGCCCTCGCCGACGAGGCCGTCGATGCGTATCTCCTTGGCCGCGACCGGCCGGCCGAGAATCTCGTCGGTGGCGCGCCACACCCGCCCCATTCCGCCGCGTCCGATCAATTCCAGCAGCCGGTAGCGACCCACCACCAGTCGCCCCTGCATCTCTCCACCCGAATTCCCCACCAGGCCCGCCCCCATTGCGGAATCACCCTTCCGCACCCTTCGGACATCGGAATCTTGTGGTACCTATTCAAATACCTCTGCAGGGAGTGGAGATAGGGGGGAGCGAAAATGTTCCGAAGTAATCAGCGAAGGCGTTCCGTGGTGCTCGCGGCGGTGTCGGTGGTGCTGTTGTTGCCATTCGGCGCGTTCGCCGCCGAGCCGACGCCGGGCAGCAGCCAGGGCGGCAGCCCGGGTCCGAGCGCACCTGCCGGGTACAAGATCAGCACGGAACTGCCCGGCAGGATATCCGTGGACAAAAAGACGGGGAACACCGCTCTGACCGCGACGGTCCGCAATGGCGGGACCAAAGAGACCGGTGGGATCAAGCTGAGTGTCGTCGGCTTCAAGGGAATGCAGGTCACCTCGGTCGAGGGGTGCGCCACCCTGCCGGCCGGACAGTTGCCGCCGGGTTCGAACAGTGGATTCGCATGCGCCATCGATAAACTCGGTGCGGGCCAGAGCCGTACGTATCGCGTGACGGCCCGCTTCGACCTCGGAAATACCGGTCAGATCTGTCTGCCCGTCACTTTGGGCGACACCAAAACGCTGCTGTGGCAGCAGGGACCCGTGCATTTCGGCACCACAGACACGAGCTCCGACGCGCCGGACACGCCGCTGCTGCTCGGCACGAAGAACGTGCCGTCCGGCCCGGCCGCGTCCCCGAGCACCGGCGGATCCGCCGGCACCGGAGGATCCTCGACGTCGCCCGCGCCCAGCCGGACCACCGGCGGCAGCCCGAGCGGTGCGCACACCACCGCTCCGGACAAGAGCGCCGGGGCACCGGCGACCACCGGTGGCACGACGTCGTCGAGCCCGAGCAAGAGCGGACCGGAGGAGCTGCCCCGTACCGGCCCGTCGACCGGCGTCGTCTGGGCGGGCGTGCTCGCGGCCGGTCTGCTGGCCGTCGGCGCCGCCGGCATCTGGCTGACGAGCCGCAGGCAGGGCCGCCACTGAGGGCCCCGGCCCTTCCGTACGAGAACGGGCCCGCACCCCCGACGTCAGGGGTGCGGGCCCGTAGGCGTGGAGGGGACTCAGCCCCGGCGCCCCAGCAGCTTCCAGGCCGCCGGGAGGGCGCCCATCGCCAGGGCCGCCTTGAGGGCGTCGCCGATCAGGAAGGGCGTCAGGCCCGCCGCGACCGCCTCGGTGAGCGAGAGGTGGGCGTACAGCGCGAGGTAGGGGACGCCGACCGCGTAGATGATCGCGGAGCCGAGCGCCATCGCGCCCGCGGTGCGCAGGGCCGAGCGGTCGGCGCCGCGGCGGGCGAGGGCGCCGACGACGGTGGCGGCGAGCATCATGCCCAGGACGTAGCCGAAGGAGGCGAAGGCCGCGCCGGAGCGGGCCTCGGCGAACCACGGCACGCCGGCCATGCCGATCACGGCGTACAGCGCGAGGGAGAGGAAGCCGCGGCGGGCGCCGAGGGCCGTGCCGACGAGGAGGGCGGCGAAGGTCTGGCCGCTGACCGGGACCGGGGAGCCGGGGACCGGGACGGCGATCTGCGCGGTGAGGCCGGTGAGGGCCGCGCCGCCGAGGACCAGCGCCGCGTCGCGGACGCGGGCGCGCCCGGCGGAGGAGGCGGGGAGCAGATCGGCGAGGACCGTACCGGTCCGGGTGACAGGGGCAGCGGTGGCCATCGGTACTCCGGTGGTGAACAAGGACAAGGACACCGTGACGTTAGCCGAGCGTGGCCGCGTGGGCACCGGGCGGCGACGACAAGCCGGAGGGCGCGGCTTTGGAGAGTTCCGCCGCCGCGTAGATGCCGTTCGCGAACGTTCCCCATCCGCACGTGATGCTGGTCACGACGGAGCGGCGGAGCTTGGCGTCGGCTGCCCGACCGGGAGAGTGTGGGGTATTGCCGCAGTCTGCTTTGCGACTGCGACCCATCGCACGGATCCGAGAGTACAAAGCCCATGCACGACGCATCGTCTGTCGCCGAGCCCCTCGCCGGCGAGCCGGAACCCCTGTCGGCCGGGCTCAAGCAGCGGCATCTGACGATGCTGGGGCTGGGCGGAGTGATCGGGGCCGGCCTGTTCGTCGGCTCCGGCGCCGGGATCGCCGTGGCGGGTCCCGGGATCATCGTGTCGTATCTGATCGCGGGCGCGCTCGCGATGCTCGTGATGCGGATGCTCGGCGAGATGTCCTCGGCGATGCCCGCCTCGGGCGCCTTCTCGGTGCACGCGGAGCGGGCGCTGGGCCGCTGGGCCGGGTTCACGGTGGGCTGGCTCTACTGGTTCCTACTGGTGGTCGTGTTGGCCGTGGAGGCCACCGGCGCGGCGCAGATCGCGAACGGCTGGGTGCCCTCGGTCCCGCAGTGGGGCTGGGTCCTGATCTTCATGGTGGTCTTCACCACCGCCAACCTCACCGCGGTGAAGAACTTCGGCGAGTTCGAGTTCTGGTTCGCGGCGCTCAAGGTCGGCGCGATCGTCCTCTTCCTGGGCCTGAGCCTGCTGGCGATCTTCGGTGTGCTGCCGGACACGGACGCCGTGGGCCTCGACAACCTCACCGGCGAAGGCGGCTTCCTGCCGAACGGCTGGAGCGGTGTGATCTCCGGCGTCCTCGCCGTCGTCTTCGCCTTCGGCGGCCTGGAGGTCGTCACGATCGCGGCCGCCGAGTCCGACGACCCGGCGCGCGCGGTCGGCCGGGCGGTGCGCAGCGCCGTGTGGCGCATCCTCTTCTTCTACGTGGGCTCGATGCTGGTCATCGTGACCCTGCTGCCGTGGTCGTCCATGCAGCCGGGCAAGAGCCCGTACGTGGCGGTGCTGGACCACGTCGGGGTGCCCGGGGCCGGGCAGATCATGAACATCGTGGTGTTCGTGGCGCTGCTGTCCGCGCTGAACGCCAACCTCTACGGCTCGTCGCGGATGGTCTTCTCGCTGGCGGAGCGCGGCGAGGCGCCGCGGTCGCTGCTGAAGGTCTCCGGTGGCGGGGTGCCGCGCCGGGCCGTGCTGGCCTCGGTGGCCTTCGGTTTCGCCTCGGTGGTACTGAACCTGAAGTGGCCGGATTCGATCTTCCACTATTTGCTGAACGCCGTCGGTGCGGTATTGCTCTTCGTCTGGGGCCTGATCGCCGCCTCGCAGCTGCGTCTGCGGCCCCGGATCGAGCGGGAGATGCCGGAGCGGCTGGCCCTGAAGATGTGGGCCTTCCCCTATCTGACCTGGGTCGCTCTGGCCGCGATGGCCGGTGTGCTGGTGCTGATGGCCACCGACGAGGGCGCGCGTCCGCAGCTGCTGTGGTCGGGCGCGGCGACCGGCGCGGTGCTCGTCGTGGCCTGGCTGCGCGAGCTCCGGCTGCGTCGCGTCCGCTGACCGGACGGCGAAAACCCCGCGGAAAAGCCTCTTTCTGGCGAGATGTCAGGTACGCACAGTAACCCCGCCGTCTGAATATCGGACAGCTGCGTCAGAAGTGTTGTCCTGAGCGAACATGACCCCCACACTGAGGCAACTTTTCCGCTCTCACCCCACGGGACACACACGATCATGACTCGGACACCTGCGACCTCCGCGCCACCGCGCGACGAGGTCACCGACCAGGCGCCGGGCGGCACGGATCTGTCGCACGGCCTCAAGCAGCGCCATCTGTCGATGATCGCCCTCGGTGGTGTGATCGGCGCCGGTCTCTTCGTCGGCTCCGGCGCGGGCATCGCCGCCGCGGGTCCGGCGATCGTCCTCGCGTATGCGGTATCCGGGCTGCTGGTGATGCTCGTGATGCGCATGCTGGGCGAGATGTCGGCGGCCAATCCCGCCTCGGGCACCTTCTCGGTCCACGCCGAGCGGGCGATAGGCCCCTGGGCGGGCTTCACCGCCGGCTGGATGTTCTGGGTGGAGCTCTGCGTGGGCATCGCCGTGGAGGCGATCGGCGCCGCGGCCATCATGGTCTCGTGGTTCCCCGCGACATCCTCCTGGATGTGGGTCCTGCTCTTCATGGCGATCTTCTGCGCCACGAACCTGGCGGCGGTCGGCAACTTCGGTGAGTTCGAGTTCTGGTTCGCCACCCTGAAGGTCGCCGCGATCGGCGTCTTCCTGGTGCTGGGCGTGCTGGCGGTCCTGGGCATGCTGCCGGGCACCGCGGCGCCGGGCGGCGACAACCTCAGCGGCCACGGCGGCTTCGTGCCCAACGGCCTCAACGGCCTGGCGGCCGGCCTGCTGGCCTCGGTCTTCGCCTACGGCGGCCTGGAGACCGTGACGATCGCCGCGGCCGAGTCCGAGCACCCGGTCAAGGGCGTCGCCCAGGCGGTCCGCACGGCGATGTGGCGCATCGCCCTCTTCTACGTCGGCTCGATGCTCGTCGTCGTCACGGTGATCCCCTGGAACGACAAGTCGATCCTCACCGACGGCCCCTACGTCGCGGTGCTGAAGTACCTCGACATCCCGGCCGCCGGGCAGATCATGAACGTCATCGTGCTGATCGCCCTGCTCTCCGCGATGAACGCCAACATCTACGGCGCCTCCCGCATGTCGCACTCCCTGGTCATGCGCGGCGAGGGCCCGCGCTTCCTGGCCCGGACCTACGGCGGGGTGCCGCGCCTGACCGTGCTGGCCTCCTCCGCCTTCGGCTTCTTCGCGGTGCTGCTGAGCTACTGGTGGCCCGACACCGTCTTCAAGTGGCTGCTGTACATGACCGGTGCCGCGATCCTGGTCGTGTGGGGCTTCATCGCCGTCACCCAGCTGCGGATGCGGCGCCGGCTGGAGGCCGAGGCCCCGGAGAAGCTGGTCGTGCGGATGTGGCTCTTCCCGGGCCTGACGTGGGTGGCGCTCGCCGCGATCGTCGGTGTGCTCGCGCTGATGCTGCGCGAGGAGGACACCCGGGTCCAGCTGTACTTCACCGCCGGACTCACGGGCGCGCTCGCGCTCACCGGTTACGTACGCCAGCGCCTGGTGGCCGCCAAGGGCGGCGTCCAGAACTGACGCACCACCATCACACCCCCCACCGAGGCGGGGTAGGTCCTGATCTTCAGGACCTACCCCGCCTCGGTCTTTGGTCCGAGGCTCGTCACATACGGCCCCCATGACCGCTTATCAGAAGCTCTTGCTGGTAGCGTCTACCTGCAAGTTAATTGCAATAAGCAGTCGGAGGGCTCGGCATGGCCATCTACACACTTCCTGAACTCCCCTACGATTACGCGGCTCTGCAGCCGGTCATCGATGCGAAGATCATCGAGCTGCACCACGACAAGCACCACGCCGCGTACGTCAAGGGCGCCAACGACACGCTGGAGCAGCTCGCCGAGGCCCGCGACAAGGACCAGTGGGGCGCGATCAACGGCCTGGAGAAGAACCTGGCCTTCCACCTCTCGGGCCACATCCTGCACAGCATCTACTGGCAGAACATGACCGGTGACGGTGGCGGCGAGCCCCTCGACAAGGACGGCGTGGGCGAGCTGGCGGACGCCATCGCCGAGTCCTTCGGCTCCTTCGCGAAGTTCAAGGCCCAGCTGACCAAGGCGTCGGCCACCACCCAGGGCTCCGGCTGGGGCGTCCTGGCCTACGAGCCGATCAGCGGCCGGCTGATCGTCGAGCAGGTCTACGACCACCAGGGCAACGTCGGCCAGGGCTCGGTCCCGATCCTGGTCTTCGACGCCTGGGAGCACGCGTTCTACCTTCAGTACAAGAACCAGAAGGTGGACTTCATCGAGGCGATGTGGCAGGTCGTCAACTGGCAGGACGTCGCCCGGCGCTTCACGGCGGCCAAGGAGCGGGGCAACCTCCTGCTGGTGCCGTAACGCCCCTTTTCACCCCCTGAGCTGCCTGCTCGTGATCGTCTTCTCACCCTTCACGTGGCAGGCGACGGAAGGCCCCCGCGCGGTCGACTCGCGCGGGGGCCTCTCCCTATCCCATCAGAGTCCCGTCAGACGTGCCCGAACGCCTCTCCCGTGACGGTGAATTCCCGGGCGAGGCCCCTCTCGTGGAGACGGGCGAACACGGCGAACGGAATCCCGTATTCGGATTCCCTCTCCGCACAGTTCCAGTTCTTGTGCACGGCAAAGCGGTAGTCGGCGGCCGTGCCGCCGTCCGCGTCCACCCGGACCGTGCCGGTCAGCCGGTATTCGACCCCGCGCAGGGCGAGCCACCAGTCCGCACTCCCCCGCCGGGGCAGCGACACGCCGCGCCAGCCGCTGTCGGCGGGGTAGGCGGCGGGCGTACGGGGGCCCGGGCGCCAGTGTTCGAGCGCCTCGGCCCGCCAGCGGTCCAGCTGCTCCTCCGCCGCGCGGCGCACGCCCTTCAGAGCGAGCAGTTCGGCGGCGTCCACGCGGTAGGGCGCGCCGGTGCCGCGCAGGTAGTGCCGCAGGATGCCGGCTGCTTGCCGCAGGCGGAGGGCGGTGCACATGGGTGGGAGGGTGCGGCAGGCGGCTCGCAGGAGCAGGTCTTGAGGGCGGGCGGGGAGCTCGGCGTGACGGGGCCCCTTGCCGGGCAGGCTCTCGTCCGCTCGGCCGCCGTTCCGGCCGAGCGGACAGGTGAGATCGGTGCTGCCCATAGGGGGACATTAAGGGAGCTTGTGCCGCGGCGCGCGTCCAGACGGCATCTGCCCCACCCCGCCCCTTCCCTGAACCGGGGCTCCGCCCCTGGACCCCGGTGTCCTCAAACGCCGGACGGGCTGACTTCCAGCCCGTCCGGCGTTTGAGGACACACGCACGATCAGTCGAAGATCGGCCCCGCCGTACGCGTGCGCTTGATCTCGTAGAAGCCCGGCGTCGACGCGACCAGCAGCGTGCCGTCCCACAGTCTCGCCGCGGCCTCGCCCTTGGGCGCCGGGGTGACGACCGGGCCGAAGAAGGCGATCTGCGTCCCGTCCGCGCCCGGCACCGCGATGACCGGCGTGCCGACGTCCTCGCCGACCTTCTCTATGCCCTCCTGGTGGGAGGCGCGCAGCTCCGCGTCGAAGGCGTCGGAGCGGGCGGCGTCGGCCAGCTCCACGGGGAGGCCGACCTCCTCCAGCGCGGCGACGATCGTGTCGTGGTCGCGCGGCAGACCCTGGTTGTGGAAGCGGGTGCCGAGCGCGGTGTAGAGCGGGCCGAGGACGTCCGGGCCGTGCTTGAGCGCCGCGGCGACGCACACCCGCACCGGGCCCCACGCCTCGGTCCGCAGCATCTCGCGGTACTCCTCGGGCAGCTGGTCCAGCTTGTTCTCGTTCAGCACGGCGAGGCTCATGACGTGCCAGCGGACCTCGACCGGGCGGACCTTCTCGACCTCCAGCATCCAGCGCGAGGTCATCCAGGCCCACGGGCACAGGGGGTCGAACCAGAAGTCGGCGACGGTCTTCTCGGTGGCGGTCATGCGGGTCTCCTCTACGAGGCGGTCAGTGGATGATTCAACACACTCGCCCCGTGCCATGATTCCTGATGTGTCCGAGATACGAGACAAAGCCGAGGGAGTCGCTTCGTGCCCGGTGAGAACCTGACCCGTGAGGAGGCCCGCGGACGGGCCCGGCTGTTGGCCGTGGACGCCTATGAGGTGGCGCTCGACCTGCGGTCCGCGGTCGGCGCGGGCGACCGGCCCCGTACGTTCCGGTCGGTCACCACGATCCGCTTCCGCTGTGCCGAGCCGGGCGCCGCGACCTTCGCGGACCTGGTGGCGCCGTCGGTGACCTCCGTGACCCTGAACGGCAAGGAGCTCGACCCCGGGGCCGTCTTCGACGGATCGCGGATCGCGCTCGACGCTCTGGACGCCGAGAACGTCCTGGTCGTGGACGCCCAGTGCGCGTACAGCCGCACCGGCGAGGGCATGCACCGCTTCGTCGACCCGGAGGACGGCGAGGTCTACCTCTACACGCAGTACGAGCCCGCCGACGCCCGCCGCGTCTTCGCGAACTTCGAGCAGCCGGACCTGAAGGCGTCCTTCACCTTCACGGTGACCGCGCCCGCCGGCTGGACGGTGCTCAGCAACGCCGAGCGGACCGGCGAGCCGGAGCCGGCCGACGCCGACGGCGCCACCTGGCGCTTCCTGCCGACCGAGCGGATCTCCACGTACATCACGGCCGTCGTCGCCGGTCCGTACCACGTCGTACGCGACCACTACCGCCGCACGCTCGACGACGGCACGGTGCTGGAGATCCCGCTGGGCGCGCTGTGCCGCAAGGGTCTGGCGCGGCACTTCGACGCCGAGGACATCTTCACCGTCACCAAGCAGGGCCTGGACTTCTTCCACGACAACTTCGACTACCCCTACCCCTTCGGGAAGTACGACCAGGCGTTCGTGCCGGAGTACAACATCGGCGCGATGGAGAACCCGGGGTGCGTCACCTTCCGGGAGGAGTTCGTCTTCCGCGGCAAGGTCACGCAGTCGTCGTACGAGCGGCGGGCCAACGTCATCCTGCACGAGATGGCGCACATGTGGTTCGGCGACCTGGTGACCATGGAGTGGTGGGACGACCTGTGGCTCAAGGAGTCGTTCGCCGACTTCATGGGCGCGTTCTCGCTGGTGGAGGCGACGCGCTTCAAGAACGGCTGGATCACCTTCGCCAACCAGCGCAAGTCCTGGGCGTACCGCGCCGACCAGCTGCCCTCCACCCACCCGGTCACCGCGGACATCCGTGACCTGGAGGACGCCAAGCTCAACTTCGACGGCATCACCTACGCCAAGGGCGCCTCGGTCCTCAAGCAGCTCGTCGCCTATGTGGGGCGGGACGCCTTCCTCGAAGGCGCCCGGCGCTACTTCAAGCGCCACGCCTTCGGCAACACCCGCCTGGCCGACCTGCTGGCGGTGCTGGAGGAGACCTCCGGCCGGGACATGGCCGCCTGGTCGCGGGCCTGGCTGCAGACGGCCGGGGTCAACGCGCTCACCCCGATGGCGACCTACGACGCCGCCGACCGGATCACGGAGCTGGCGATCCTCCAGGAGGCGGCCGCCTCCCACCCCGAGCTGCGCCCGCACCGGGTGGCCGTCGGCCTCTACCGCCGCGACGACGACGGCGCGCTGGTGCGCTACGCCCGCGCCGAGGTGGACGTCGCCGGGCCGCGAACGGTCGTGACGGAGCTCGCCGGGGCGGACCGGCCCGAGCTGATCCTGGTCAACGACGACGACCTCACGTACTGCAAGATCCGCTTCGACGAGGGTTCGCTGGCCACCCTGCGCAAGCACCTCGGCGACCTCACCGACCCGCTCGCCCGGGCGCTGTGCTGGTCCGCGCTGTGGAACCTCACCCGCGACGGGCTGATGCCGGCCCGCGACTTCCTGGCCCTGGTCGAGAGGTTCGCGGGGGCCGAGACCGAGATCGGTGTCCTGCAGATGGTGCAGGCATGGGCGCAGACCGCCCTGGTGCACTACGCGGCCCCCCAGTGGCGGGCGCGCGGCGGCCGGTCCCTGGCCGACAGCGCGCTGAGCGAGCTGCGGCTGGCCGAGCCGGGCAGCGGCCACCAGCTGGCGTGGACGCGCTTCTTCGCCCAGCTCGCCACCACCGAGTCCGACCTCCAGCTGCTGCACGGGCTCCTGGACGGCACCGGGAAGATCGACGGGCTGGAGGTCGACCAGGAGCTGCGCTGGACGTTCCTGGGGACGCTGGCCGCGCGCGGCGCGGCCGACGAGTCCGCGATCACGGCCGAGCTCGGCCGGGACAACACCGCCTCCGGCAGGCGCCACCAGGTGCGCTGCCTGGCCTCGCGGCCGTCCGCCGAGGTCAAGGCGGAGGCGTGGGCGGCGGTCGTGGACTCCGACGACCTCTCCAACGCCCTCGCCGAGGCGACCATCTCGGGCTTCGACCAGCCGGGCCAGCGCGAGCTGCTCGCCCCGTACGCGCCGCGCTACTTCGAGGTGATCGAGCGGATCTGGCGGGAGCGGTCCATCGAGATCGGCATGGCCGTGGTCCGGGGCCTGTTCCCGATGCTCCAGGACGACCGGCGGACGCTGGACGCGACAGACGCGTGGCTCACGGCCCACGCGGACGCCGCGCCGGCGCTGCGGCGGCTGGTGCTGGAGTCCCGCGACGACCTCGCGCGGGCGCTGCGGGCCCAGGCGTGCGACGTGGCGGCGTACGGCGAGAGCTGACGGCGCACGGCCGGCGAGGAGCGCCCCCCTCGCCGGCCGGTGCCGACCCTTTTCGGCACTCGAACGCCCGTACTTTAGGACAGAGTTGTCCGCATTTGCCTACGGGCCTGTAACAGGGGTTAGTGGGCGGTCGGCAGACGGGAATGGCCGGGGCATGAATCCCGACACTCCCCTCCCCCCGCTCTCTCCGCGCCCCCTGCACCACCTTTCCGATGTCCGGCACCGGGTCCTGACCTCTCGTCAATTGCGTGAGCACGGCGTGCCGGGGGCGGCCGTGAACGAACGCTGCCGCCCCGGCGGCCCCTGGCAACAGCTCCTCCCCGGCGTCTTCCTGCTCCGCACCGGCCCGGCCACCAGCGAGGAGCGGCTGCACGCCGCGCTGCTGTACACCGTGCCGCGCACCCAGGGCCCGCCCACCCAGGCGGGACCGGGCGCGACCACCGCCGCCGCCCGGGCGGCGGCCGCGGGTCCGTACGGCGAGGCCATGATCACGGGGGCGGCGGCGCTGGCCCTGTACCGCTTCACGTCCGTGCCCCCGCTGCTCTCCCTCGACCGCATCGACGTGCTCGTGCCGCGCACCCGCCGACTGCGGACGACCGGGTTCGTACGGCTCGTACGGGCGCAGGCCCTGCCGAGCGCGCGGACCGTGACCGGCGTCCCGGTCGCGCCGGTCCCCCGGGCCGTCGCCGACGCGGTCTCGCGGCTGACCGACGCGGCCACGGTGCGCCGGCTGCTGAGCGAGGCGGTGCGCGGCGGCCACTGCGAAGCGGGCGCGATCGTCCGGGAGTTGACGCGTGCCCGGCTGCTGGGGCGGGCGCATGTGATGGACGCCGTCGAGGCCCTGCTCGCCGAGGGCCGGGCCGTCGCCGAGGGCAGGCTCTACGACCTGGTGCGCGACCACCGGCTGCCCGCGCCGCTGTGGAACGTGGACCTGAGGCTGCCCGGCGGTCTTCACCTGGGGCGGGTGGACGCGTTCTGGCCGGAGCACAGCGTGGCGCTGGAGATCGACGCGCGGATGCCGCGGCAGCGGGACGCGGCGGACGAGGCGCTGTGGTCCGAACAGCCGGGGAAGCGGGAGCACTTGGAGCGGCTCGGCGTCACGGTCGTGCACGTCACGCCGAAGAGGCTGGGCGAGGCGCCCGAGCAGCAGGCCGCGGTGGTCCGTACCGCCCTGATGGCGTCGGTCGACCGCGACCCGGCCGCGTATCTGATCGTCCTGCCCGGATGACTCGTCCTGCCCGGATGACCCGCCGTGTTCCGAGGGCCCCGGGCGTCAGCGCCTGGGGAGCAGCAGCTCGGTGTTGCGGTCGGTGGGCGCGCCGGCGAGCGAGGTGTCGGCGCCCGGCGCGTTGAAGGCCAGCTCGCGGTAGAGGGAGGCGAGGCCGGTCTGGGACAGGTCGCGGAAGTCGGTGCGGTAGGGGGCGGCGGACTCGATGAGCGTGGTGAAGAGCGAGACCGTCCCGTCGCCGTTGTCGGCGACCTCGATGACGCGGGCCAGCTGCGGGTAGTCGACGTGGGAGGCGGTGGCGATCTCCCAGAAGGTGCCGCGCGGGCGGATGCGGTTGCGGTGGCTGTGGCCGTTGATCCAGGCCAGGACGTTGTTGTGGCGCTGGAGGACGGAGATCAGCTCGCCGCCGTGGTGCCGGTCCTCGCCGGGGCGGGCCGGGTCGGGGGTGAGGTTGTCCATGCTCCAGCTGGGGTGGTGGCTGAAGATGAGCGCGTACTTGTCCTTGTACTGCTTCAGCGTCCGTTCCAGCCACCGCAGTTGGCCGGTGCCGAGCGAGCCCTGGTAGTGCCCGCCGGGGTCGGTCGTGTCGAGGCTGATGCCGATGACGTGGTCGGAGACGTGGAAGGAGTAGAAGAGGTCGCCCGAGTCGAGGTTGTCGCGGGTGTAGCCGTGGCCGACCGGGCCGCGGCCCTTGTGGCGCGGGTCGAGGTGGGCGGCGACGTACTGGCGGGCGGTCAGCGGGACGCGGCGCGGGTCGGGGGTGACCGTGCGCATCTCCTTCTGGTGGGCCTTCAGCAGGTCGCGGATGCGCTCGCCCTTGGGGTCGACGCCCTTGGCCTCGCCCTCCATGAGCCACTTGGCCTCGGCGGCGGAGATGATCTGGAGCTTCTTGTTTCCTACGGCGGCGTCCTGGATGAAGGTTCCGGCGGCGGGGTAGCAGCCGCCGGAGAGCAGGTCGTGGTTGCCGAAGGTGGAGTACCAGGGGATGTTCAGGCCGGGGCTGTTGACCCCGCGGACGGCGGCGGAGAGATAGCCGTCGATGCGCGGGTAGCCGACCTGCTTGTCGTTGTCGCGCAGGGTGCTCTCGGGGTGCCAGTAGAGCGGGAGTCCGCTGTTCTGCACGCCCTCGTAGTGGCGCGGGTCGCCGGTGTTGGGGTCCAGCCGGCCACCGCTGAGGGCGGTCAGGAACCACTCGACCTCGATCTTGGCGTTCTCGTCGCCGTTGTCGCCGGTGGTGATGGCGAAGCCGAGCGGGGCGCCGGTGGCGGGGCCGCGGCGGAGCTTGTTGACGCGCTCGACCAGGGAGACCACACCGGGCATGGTGAGCGCCTCGTGGGGGCGCCAGGCCCCGGGGGTGCCGGCGCGGAAGAACTCGTACCGCAGCGGGTGCTGCACGTCCGTCAGGTGCAGGTCGGTGAACTGCACGAAGGAGGCGAGGGTGGTGCGCCGGTGCTCGCGGCCGTCCTTGGCCCCGGCGAGCTCGGAGCGTACGAGCCGGGGCCAGCCGGGGCCCTCGCCCAGGCGGCGGTAGCCGCCGGTGCCGCGGGGCGCGGCGACGGTGGCGAGGGTGGTGCCGGCGGCCGTGGGCGTTCCGGTGGTGGCCGCGGCGGCGTTGACGTCCTCGGGGCCGGCGGCGGTCGCGGGGCGGTCCGACCCCAGGGCCAGCCCGATGCCGGCGGCGGTGGTCACGGCACCGGCCGCGGCGAGGAACGTACGGCGGTCGACGCCGGCGGCGGATCTGTCAGATCTGCGATACATAGCGGTCTCCCCGAGTGCGAACGCGAAGGGCGAGCTGGCGGCGGTGGTGCGGTGCGGTCCTGGCGGGCTGCGGGCCGTCACTGAGGATCGTTGGCAGTTCGGGTGACCTGGGCGTGAACACGGCCGCAACGGCCGCCGCCGATCACCTCACATCGATCTTGGCGATTGCGAACGGACATACAGCACTCGTCCCCTCGCCGGCTGACGCTCATTCAGCGTTCACTCTCGGGGGGAGGGACCGGCCGGTCCTGGGGCGGCTGGTGTAGTCCGTTTGCTCTACACCTCCTGAGCTGCGGCGATGCCCATGACCGCTTCACGCCCTTCGGCACGCTTCCTCCCGAGTGGCGGATGGCGGGTTTACGCCATCCTTACTTTCCTTCTCCGACAACTCTCCCCAAACCCCCGTCACTTCCATAAAAGTGATCGGTCATCCGGCTCCGATTTCCGGACGCCTGCACTACAGCACGCCTTTGACGTCAACTCAGCTAGGGACGTTCATGACCCTCGAAGCCCAGAACGAGCCGCTCGGCGGCGCAAGACGCACGGCTCGAATAGCCCTCGCGGCCGGTCTCGTGGCCGCGCTCACCGCCGGTGCCGCCGTGCCCGCCTTCGCCGACCGGCACGACCCGGTGCCGCCGGGCAACTCGGCCCCCGCCAAGCTCGGTTCGCACAACGCGTCCCTGCTCGCCGACGCGAAGGCCGACGGCGACAAGACCGTCACGATGATGATCGCGACCGAGCCCGGCCGGACCGCCCAGGTCACCGAGAAGCTCGGTGCCATCAAGGGCGCCTCGGTCGGCCAGTCCTACGACAAGCTCGGCTACGTCCGGGCGACCGTGCCGACCGCGAAGGCCGACGACGCGATCGCCGAGGCGCAGAAGCTCGCCTCCGTGCACGGCATCGACCTCAAGCAGGAGATCCGGCTCCCGGACCCGACGCCGCGCGCCGACACGGTCCCGGGCGCCCGGGGCCGCGCGGCGGGCACGTACCCCGCCCCGGGCAAGGACACCCCGGCGAAGAACCCCTACCAGCCGGCCTTCGAGACGGGCGCCGTCGACTTCGTCGAGGACCACCCCAAGGCCGACGGCCGCGGCGTGACCATCGGCATCCTCGACTCCGGCGTCGACCTCGGGCACCCCGCGCTGCAGAAGACCACCACCGGCGAGCGCAAGATCGTCGACTGGGTCACCGCGACCGACCCGCTGGCCGACCAGGACGAGACCTGGCTGCCGATGACGTCCGACGTCTCCGGCCCCTCGTTCTCCTTCAACGGCCGCACCTACACCGCGCCGGCGGGCGGCTCGTACCAGGTCGCGCTCTTCCGCGAGAGCGCCACCACCGGTGGCGACATGAAGGGCGACCTCAACCGCGACGGTGACACCACCGACACGTGGGCGGTCCTCTACGACAAGGCAAAGGGCACCGTCCGCGTCGACCTCGACGACGACGCGAACTTCGGCGACGACGAGGCGCTCAAGCCCTACAAGGACGGTTTCCAGGCCGGGTACTTCGGCAAGGACAACCCCGACACCCCCGTCGTCGAGCGCATCCCCTTCGTCGTGCAGATCCGCAAGGACGTGCCGATGGACCCCAAGGGCGGTGACTGGGTCGGCAAGAAGGCCGACTTCGTCAACATCGGTGTCATCGAGTCCGAGCACGGCACCCACGTCGCGGGCATCACCGCGGCCAACGGCCTCTTCGGCGGGAAGATGAACGGCGCGGCCCCGGGCGCGAAGATCGTCTCCTCGCGGGCCTGCACCTGGACCGGCGGCTGCACCAACGTCGCGCTGACGGAGGGCATGTTCGACCTCGTCGTCAACCGCGGCGTCGACATCGTCAACATGTCGATCGGCGGCCTGCCGGCCCTCAACGACGGCAACAACGCCCGCGCCGAGCTCTACACCCGCCTCATCGACACCTACGGCGTGCAGCTGGTGATCTCCGCGGGCAACAGCGGCCCGGGCGCGAACACCATCGGTGACCCCGGTCTGGCCGACAAGGTCATCAGCGTCGGCGCCGCGGTGTCGAAGGACACCTGGGCCGCCAACTACGGCTCCGAGGTCAAGACCAAGTACGCGATGATGCCCTTCTCCTCCCGCGGTCCGCGCGAGGACGGCGGCTTCACCCCGACGATCAGCGCCCCCGGCGCGTCGGTGAACTCCATCCCGACCTGGCAGGCGGGCGCGCCCGTCGCCGAGGCCGGCTACGAGCTGCCGCCCGGCTACGGCATGCTCCAGGGCACCTCGATGGCCTCCCCGCAGGCCGCGGGCGCCTCGGCGCTGCTGATCTCCGCCGCCAAGCAGAAGAAGATCAAGCTCACCCCGGCCGACCTGCGCACGGCGCTGACCAGCACCGCCAAGCAGATCAAGGGCGCGCAGGCCTACGAGCAGGGCGCCGGCCTGATCAACATCGAGGACGCCTGGGACGCGCTGCGCGACCACGCGACCGCCCACACCTACACGGTCAAGGCGCCGGTGACCACCGCGCTGTCCGGCCGGCTGAAGACCCCGGGCTTCGGCACCGGCCTCTACGACCGCGAGGGCGGCCTCAAGGCGGGCGAGACGCGGACGTACGACGTCACCGTCACCCGCACCTCGGGCCCCGACAAGGCCGTGTGGCACGAGCTGAAGTGGCGGAACAACGACGGCACCTTCAAGATCGTCGGTGACGACGAGGTCAAGCTGCCGCTGAACACGCCGGTGACCGTCAAGGTCCGGGCCAAGGCGAAGACGAACGGTCTGCACAGCGCGATCCTCACCGTGGACGACGACCGCACCGAGGGCATCGACCAGCAGGTCCTCACCACCGTCGTCGTCGCGGAGCCGCTGGCCACCCCGTCGTACGAGTTCAAGGCGTCCGGCAAGGCCACGCGCAACGCCACCACCTCGTACTTCGTGACCGTGCCCAAGGGCGCGAAGTCGCTGGACGTCGCCCTCGGCGGCCTGACGGCGGGCAGCCAGACCCGGTTCATCGCCATCAGCCCCTACGGCGTCCCGGCCGACCCGACGTCCACGATCAACTGCTACCCGAACTACCCGAACCCGGCCAACACCTGCCGCCCCGACCAGCGGAGCTACACCAAGCCGCTGCCGGGCGTCTGGGAGATCGAGGTCGAGTCGCGGCGCACCTCGCCGCTGCTGGAGAACCCGTACACCCTCACGATCAAGGGCAACGGCCTGACCGGCTGACGCCTGTGCGAGCGGACGGGGCGGGCCCACGGTATGGGGGCCCGCCCCGTTCTCCTTGGGCCGGGCCGTACCGGCCACTCGTTCCCCGTCGGTACGGCAGACTGACAGGAAGCGTGGATACCGAAGGAGACCCGGCTTCGTGAGCGCACAGCCCGCACATCACCATGATCCCGACAATCCGCTGATCCCCATGCCTCCGCTCACCGAAGCGGCGCTGCGCGTGGCCGTCACCACACTTGATCTGACCGCGGCTGTCCGCTTCGAGCGGGAGTTTCACGCGGCCTGGCAGGAAGCGGTCCAGACCGACAGCACTGTCCCCATGCATACGTTCTTGCACCGCTGGGGGGTGTTCGTGGCCCTGCGTCGCCACCCGGCCCGTGCCGCCAGACTGGCAGCCCTCGAGACGGCGGTCGGTGAGGCGACCTCCCGCGAGGAGGCCCGCGCCAGGTCCTCCGAGATCGCAGCCCTTCTGGACGAAGCCGCGCGCGAGGTCACCGAGTGACCGACTGGACATGGGAGTACCTGCCCGACTCCGAGCAGGTCGTCGGGGGCCTCGATGCCGAAACCCGGGAGGGTGTGGAACGACTCGCGGGCCGGTTGGCCGACGCGGCCTCGGTCAAGTATTTCGGCGATCCACCGGTCCACGAGTCCGGGGTTTCGCGTCTGCTGGATCACGCCGAGGGCCGCCTGATCCTCTGGTATCAGGAGCACCGTCGACTGGCCACGGTCTTCGTTGTCCGGGTCTCGTACTGGCCGGTGGATGGCTCGCCCTGACCGGAGGTCGTCCCGTCCTCCGGACAACGGATTGGACTTTTGGGGCGGGTACCCCCGCATGATGGAACTGTTCGGCCAGGTCAGAAGTCCCTGGCAGTGACAGTTACAGGTACGCGGAGTAGGGAGTCCCCGTGAGGATCGGAATCGTCGGAGCCACCGGCCAGGTCGGCGGAGTCATGCGCAAGATCCTCGCCGAGCGGGATTTCCCGGTCACCGAGCTGCGCCTGTTCGCCTCGGCGCGGTCCGCCGGGTCCACGCTGCCCTGGCAGGGCACGGAGATCACCATCGAGGACGCCTCGACCGCCGACTACACCGGCCTGGAGATCGTGATCTTCTCCGCCGGCGGCGCCACGTCCAGGGCGCTGGCCGAGAAGGTCGCCGCGCAGGGCGCCGTCGTGATCGACAACTCCTCCGCCTGGCGTCGCGACCCCGACGTGCCGCTGGTCGTCTCCGAGGTCAACCCCCACGCGATCGCCGACCGCCCCAAGGGCATCATCGCCAACCCGAACTGCACGACGATGGCCGCCATGCCGGTCCTGAAGCCGCTGCACGAGGAGGCGGGGCTGACCGCGCTGATCGCCACCACCTACCAGGCCGTGTCCGGTTCCGGGCTCGCCGGTGTGGCGGAGCTGGACGGGCAGATCCGCAAGGTCGCCGACCGGGCGCCCGAGCTCGCCCACGACGGCGACGCCGTCGACTTCCCGGAGCCGGGTGTCTACCAGCGCCCCATCGCCTTCAACGTGCTGCCCCTGGCCGGCGCGATCGTCGACGACGGCAGCTTCGAGACCGACGAGGAGCAGAAGCTCCGCAACGAGTCCCGCAAGATCCTGGAGATCCCGGACCTCAAGGTCTCCGGCACCTGCGTCCGCGTGCCGGTCTTCTCCGGCCACTCCCTCCAGGTCAACGCCCGCTTCGAGCGCCCGCTGAGCGTCGAACGCGCGTACGAGCTGCTCAAGGACGCCCCCGGCGTCGAGCTCTCCGAGATCCCCACGCCCCTGCAGGCGGCCGGCAAGGACGCCTCCTTCGTTGGCCGCATCCGCGCCGACGAGACCGCCGAGAACGGCCTCGCGCTGTTCCTCTCCAACGACAACCTCCGCAAGGGCGCGGCCCTCAACGCCGTCCAGATCGCGGAGCTGGTCGCGGCGGAGCTGCGCGGCTGACGCCGGTACGCACGCGAAACGGGCCGGGCACCTGCGAGGGTGCCCGGCCCTTCGCCGTTCACGGGCGCCTGCGCACCTCGTAGAGGAAGCAGCCGTACTCGACCGCCCGCACGTGCACCAGGGCGACCTCGGGGTCGGCGAACGCCTCGCCGAGCGCTTCCTCGAAGGCGTCGACGGCCCGCTCCGGGAAATCCAGCAGCCGGCCCCCGACGATGCGGCCCCCGGCGTCGTAACGGCGGAGCGTCCGGAGCACCCCCGGCCGCACGAAGGGATAGCCGTCGCCCACCGGCCCGCCGCACTCCTCGGCGTGGACGAAGACCGGGCCCTGCTCGTCGTACGCCCCCGGCCGGGCCCCGGTCCGCGCCGCCCAGCGCCGCAGCGGCGCGTACGACACGAGGGCGATCCGCTCCCCCGCCCGGCTCGCCCGCAGACAGCAGCGCAGCGGCGCGTCGCCCTCGGGGTCGGCATACGGTTCGGCGTCCCGCCCGGCGTCGTCGCGGCGCCGCAGCTCTTCCAGCGCGGCGGGTTCGATGGCCCGGGCCGCGTACAGCGGTGTGGTGGTCGTCATGGCATCCAGCTTCGGCCGAAGGGAAGTTTCCCACTGGCGGAATCCGGTCGTCGCGCTCGCCGTGGAAGGATGGCCCGAAAGGTCACGATGTCAAGGAGATGCCCAGGTGCCTGGAACGAACCTGACCCGCGAAGAGGCGCAGCGGCGCGCGCGTCTGCTCACCGTCGACTCGTACGAGATCGATCTCGACCTCTCCGGCGCCCAGCAGGGCGGTACGTACCGCTCCGAGACCGTGGTGCGGTTCGAGGTCACCGAGGCCGGGGCCGAGTCGTTCATCGATCTGGTGGCGCCGGCCGTGCGCGAGGTCGTGCTGAACGGCACCGCGCTCGACCCGGCCGAGGTGTTCGAGGACAGCCGGATCGCGCTGGCGGGGCTGCTGCCCGGGCGCAATGAGCTGAAGGTCGTCGCGGACTGCGCCTACACCAATACGGGTGAAGGGCTGCACCGGTTCGTCGACCCGGTCGACCAGCAGGCCTATCTGTACACGCAGTTCGAGGTGCCGGACGCGCGGCGCGTCTTCGCGTCGTTCGAGCAGCCGGACCTGAAGGCCACCTTCCAGTTCACGGTGAAGGCGCCCGAGGGCTGGACCGTCATCTCCAACTCGCCGACGCCCGAGCGCCCGGCCGACAACGTCTGGCGCTTCGAGCCGACCCCGCGGATCTCGTCGTACATCACCGCGCTGATCGTCGGCCCGTACCACAGCGTGCACAGCTCGTACGAGAAGGACGGCCGCAGCATCCCGCTGGGCATCTACTGCCGTCCGTCGCTGGCCGAGTTCCTGGACGCGGACGCGATCTTCGAGGTGACGCGGCAGGGCTTCGACTGGTTCGAGGAGAAGTTCGCCTACGCCTACCCCTTCGCCAAGTACGACCAGCTCTTCGTGCCGGAGTTCAACGCGGGCGCGATGGAGAACGCGGGCGCGGTGACCATCCGCGACCAGTACGTCTTCCGCTCGAAGGTGACGGACGCGGCGTACGAGACGCGCGCCGAGACCATCCTCCACGAGCTGGCCCACATGTGGTTCGGCGACCTGGTGACCATGGAGTGGTGGAACGACCTGTGGCTGAACGAGTCGTTCGCCACCTACACCTCCATCGCCTGCCAGGCCGCGGCGCCGGGCTCGAAGTGGCCGCACTCGTGGACCACCTTCGCCAACTCCATGAAGACGTGGGCCTACCGGCAGGACCAGCTGCCCTCGACCCACCCGATCATGGCGGAGATCCGCGACCTGGACGACGTGCTCGTCAACTTCGACGGCATCACGTACGCCAAGGGCGCGTCCGTCCTCAAGCAGCTCGTCGCCTACGTCGGCGAGGACGAGTTCTTCCGCGGCGTGCAGGCGTACTTCAAGGCGCACGCCTTCGGCAACACCCGCCTGAGCGACCTGCTGGGCGCGCTGGAGGAGACCTCCGGGCGTGACCTGAAGACCTGGTCGAAGGCGTGGCTGGAGACGGCCGGCATCAACGTCCTGCGCCCGGAGATCGCCACGGCCGACGACGGCACGGTCACGTCCTTCGCGGTCAAGCAGGAGGCCCCGGCGCTCCCCACCGGCGCCAAGGGCGAGCCGACGCTGCGCCCGCACCGCATCGCGATCGGCCTGTACGACCTCGACGGCGGCAAGCTGGTCCGTACGGACCGCATCGAGCTGGACGTCGACGGCGAACTGACGCCGGTGGAGGCCCTGGTGGGCCGCAAGCGCCCGGCGGTCGTGCTCCTCAACGACGACGACCTGTCGTACGCGAAGGTGCGCCTGGACGAGGAGTCCCTGCGCACCGTCACCGCGCATCTGGGCGACTTCACCGCCTCCCTGCCGCGCGCGCTGTGCTGGGCCTCCGCCTGGGACATGACCCGCGACGGCGAGCTCGCCACCCGCGACTACCTCGCGCTGGTCCTCTCCGGCATCGCCAAGGAGTCGGACATCGGCGTGGTGCAGTCGCTCCAGCGCCAGGTGAAGGTCGCCCTGGACGTGTACGCCGCCCCCGACTGGCGCGAGACGGGCCTGGCCCGGTGGACCGAGGCGACGCTGGAGCAGCTGCGCGCGGCCGAGCCGGGCAGCGACCACCAGCTGGCGTGGGCGCGGTCCTTCGCCGCGACGGCCCGTACGGACGAGCAGCTCGACCTGCTGTCGGCGCTGCTGGAGGGCACCGAGGCGATCGAGGGCCTGGCCGTCGACACCGAGCTGCGCTGGGCGCTGCTGCACCGCCTCGTGGCCACGGGCCGCGCGGAGGAGAAGGCGATCGCGGCCGAGCTGGAGCGCGACCGGACGTCGGCGGGCCAGCGGTACGCCGCCTCGGCCCGCGCCGCGCGCCCGACAGCCGAGGCGAAGGCCGAGGCGTGGGCGGCGGTCGTCGAGTCCTCCGACCTGCCCAACGCGGTGCAGGAGGCGGTCATCGGCGGCTTCGTCCAGACCGACCAGCGTGAGCTGCTCGCCCCGTACAGCGAGAAGTACTTCGCGGTCGTCAAGGACATCTGGGAGTCCCGCAGCCACGAGATCGCCCAGCAGATCGCGACCGGCTTCTACCCGACCCTGCTGGTCTCGCAGGCCACCCTCGACGCGACGGACGCCTGGCTGGCCTCCGCCGAGCCGAACGCGGCCCTGCGCCGCCTGGTCACGGAGTCCCGCGCGGGCGTGGAGCGGGCACTGAAGGCGCAGGCGGCGGACGCCGCGGCCTGATCCTCTCCAGCGGAAGGCGCCCCCGGACCGTGTGTCGGTCCGGGGGCGTCGCTGTGTTCGGGTGCGGCGGCGGCGGCTGACGCACGTCCTCGCATCGGCGGTGTGCGTCACCGTCTAGGGGTCTGTCCGGCGGATCTTCGACTGCGGGCCGTCGTTGCCGCCTGCGGCGGCGAGCGCCCTGCGGGCACGTCCTCAAGCGCCGGACGGGCTGGTATGGGCTGGGCTCAGCAACCAGCCCGTCCGGCGTTTGAGGACACCGCCGCGCAGCGGTGGTGCGCCCCCATGATCCGCCGGACAGGCCCGAGCACCGGCCGCCGCCGACCGGAAGACCTCGCGCGGCGGGCCGGTGCGTCAGCCCTGCGCGGCGGCGCGGGCCCGGCGGCGGGCCATCAGCGCCTCACGGCGCTCGTCGAACTTCGTCGCCTGGTCGTCCAGGCCGCCCATGTACAGCCCGAGCTCCTCCTGGGCGCGCAGGCCGTCCGGGCCGAGGCCGGAGATCTCCAGGACCTTGAGGTAGCGCAGGACGGGCTGGAGGACGTCGTCGTGGTGGATGCGCAGGTTGTAGATCCCGCCGATGGCCATCTGCGCCGCGGCCCGCTCGAAGCCGGGGATGCCGTGGCCGGGCATCCGGAAGTCGACGACGACGTCGCGCACGGCGCTCATCGTCTGGTCGGGCGCGAGCTCGAAGGCCTTCCCCAGCAGGTTGCGGTAGAAGACCATGTGCAGGTTCTCGTCGGTGGCGATCCGGGAGAGCATGCGGTCGCAGACCGGGTCGCCGGAGTGGTGGCCGGTGTTCCGGTGCGAGATGCGGGTGGCCAGCTCCTGGAAGGCCACGTAAGCCACCGAGTGCAGCATGCTGTGCCGGTTGTCGGACTCGAACCCCTCCGACATGTGCTGCATGCGGAAGCGCTCCAGCGCGACCGGGTCGACGGCCCGCGACGTCAGCAGGTAGTCCCGCATGACGATGCCGTGCCGGCCCTCCTCGGCGGTCCAGCGGTGCACCCAGGTGCCCCAGGCGCCGTCGCGCCCGAAGAGCGAGGCGATCTCGTGGTGGTAGCTGGGGAGGTTGTCCTCGGTCAGCAGGTTGACGATCAGCGCGGTGCGCCCGATGTCGGTGACCTTGGACTGCTCCGGCGCCCACGCCTCGCCGCCCATGACCCCGTCGAAGTTGCGCCCGTCACTCCACGGCACGTACTCGTGCGGCATCCATTCCTTGGCGACCTTGAGGTGGCGGTTCAGCTCGGTCTCGACGACCTCTTCGAGTGCGAACAGCAGGCGGCTGTCGCTCCACATGGCCCGGGAATGGTGGCGGAGGGGGGCGATGGTCACAGACAGCTCCTGGCAGGGGGGACGACGATCTTACTTACGGATCCGTAGGTTACGACACCGTAGGTTAAGCCGGCGGTAAGAGGCAAGAGCTTCTGGAATTTCATCCTCCAGTTCTTGACGGGGACATTTCAGACGTGCACGTCATGGGCCTGATCGTCGAGCGGAGGCCCTTCCCCGCGGGGCGCGCATGATGACCGAGCGCCGTGGTCGGCCGGTACGGGCCCACCACGGCGCTCGGAAGGGAGTCGGCCGGGCTTATTTGCGCACGGCGCTGGTGAACGGCGCGAGCAGGTCGAACATCGGATGCAGCGCCCCTGTGCTCTGGCTCAGTCGGCTGAGCTGACTGAGCTGAGCGAGCTGAGCGAGCTGACCGACGGCGCCGGCGTTGGCCGGAGGGCCGTCCGCGTGGGCGGGAAGAGCGGTCAGGGCGAGGCCGCCGACGGCGAGCGCGGCGGATGCGAGCAGGGTGCGTGTGGGGGTCATGCGCTGATCAACGATGCGTGCCGCGAGGGGACACCTTGCCTAATTCGGGCGGGCGCGCCCGCCCGCCTTGACGGTGCGCAGAACGCGCCCATTCTGTCGGGCGCCGTGGTGATGACCACGCCCGGATCATCGCTCTCGCGTATCGCGACCGAACCGACGATCCGTCCCAGCTCCACGCAGCTGTTGCCCTGGCCTCCGCCCGAGAAGGAGGACTTCTGCCACTCGATGGCAGGGCCGCTGCCCCGTGGGACGTCTAGCAGTGGAATGCACCCGCCTTCACCCCGGCGATGAGGGCCGCGAAGGTTCGCCGATTCGCTCTGGCGATGAGGTCGAGATCATCGCTTTCGCGGATCAGGATGGTGTCGGCCAGCTCCGCAACCTCGATGCACTGCTCTCCCTGTTTCCCAGAGAAGGAGGACTTCTGCCAGTTGACTTCGGCGCTCATGGCGTGACCCTCACAGCTCTCTTGCGACATCGTGAATGAAGTTCCGCGACTCCGCCGCACCGAGAGAGGCTCGCTCGGCCCAGCCGAAAAGTTCTCGGTACTCGTCGAGGTCAGCAGCTGCATCGAGGTACCGGCCGCCAAGCAGCGTGTCGACCTGAACGGTGTCCAGTTGTGGAACAACACCACCCGCGTACAGCGCGGTGAGCGTGACCTCGATGAAATCATCATTGATGAAAGGGATTACGCGCAACGTGACAGTCGGCCACTCGGAGACTTCCATCAGGTGCTCGAGCTGCTCGCGCGCCACTTTCCGTCCGCCCACTCTCATCCGCAGGGCAGCTTCATGAATGATCGCTTCGAAAGACGGGGGTTGCTTCCGCGCGAAGATGGCGCGCCGCTTCATACGGTGTTCCACCCTCGCTTCAGCCTCATCCGCAGGCACCACGGGACTGCTTGCGAATAGCGCGCGAGCGTAACTCTCCGTCTGGAAGACGCCGGGGAACGTAACCGGCTGCAAGGTGCGGATGTATGCCGCATGGTGCTCCAGCTCGGCGATGTCCAAGAACCTCTGAGCCAGGATGCCCCGGTACTCATCCCACCAGAACTGGCCTCGATGTTCTCGGGCGATGCCACACAACGCGTCAATGAGCGCCGGTGCCTCGCAGGAGTAGAAAGCCCCGAGACGACGGATGCGGTCCTCGCTGATGCCGCGTCGACCGGCTTCGATCATGCTGATCTTCGCTTGGGTCGTTCCGATGTGCTCACCCGCCTCGCGCGCGGTCTTACCGGCACATTCACGCAACTTGCGCAGCTCGGCACCCAGTCTCGCCTGGCGGACCGTAGGGGTGTCCCTGGATGGCATGTCACCTCACTCCGTGTGGATCAGAGTCTGCCGCGCCCTCGTCGCATCGGTCCACTCATCGGGTGAACCTCACCGGGAACCTTCCCTCGGGGGATGCATCCCCTCTACTGTCCTCAACACACCGCGTCGCACCGTCGGGAAGACCCGAAGTGCAGCCGTGCGCCTGCCCGTTGGCAGAACACCGCACGGCCCGAGCCACGGACGGCAGCGCAGGACGCGGCGGTCATGGACCTGCGTTGGGAGACAACAACATGCGCACCGCGACGCTCAACAGTCCCCTCACCACCACCCCCTCCTCCGAACCCGCCCTCACCTACCGGCTCGCCGCACCCGCGACCCCCACAACCCCCCGCGTCGCCCGGGACTTCGTCACCTCCGCGCTCGTCGCCAGCGAGCACCGGCCCCTGATCGAGGACGCCCGCCTCTGCGTGTCCGACATCGTGACGAACGTCGTCCTGCACGCGCGCGTGGCCACCCTCACCGTGACGGTCACCGTGCACGAGGACGGCCGCGTCGTGGTCGCCGTACGCGACGACAACCCCCGCCGACTGCCCTGGCGGCGCCAACCCCGCGCCGATGAGGAACGCGGTCGGGGGCTGCTGCTCGTACACCGGCTGGCGCACGGGACCGGGGTGACGTGGGTGTGGGACGGGCTCCGGCTGACCGGTAAGGAGGTGTGGTTCGAGCTGCGGAACAGTCCCGGGGGTCAGTAGAGGATCGACGGGAGGTACGCGCCGGTGGGCTCGTTGTAGAGGCCGATGGTCATCAGGCTCATGAGTTCGGTGACCTTCAGGCCATGGCGCAGGCACCACTGAAGAAGCGCGCTGTCGCTGGCGGGGACGAGGATGCCGGGGCCGCCGAAGGCCGGGGCCGCGGCGATCAGGGCCCGGACGTCCTCCGTGGTCTCGCCGACCGCGTGGGCGAAGAACGCCAGGTCCGTCGCGTAGCCGGTGACGCGGCCGTCGTGCTCGGTGACGCGGGCCGTGCCCGCCTCGATCGCGTCGGCGAGCTCTCCGCCCCGGTCGACGCCGTGGACCTTCCGGCAGACGGCGTCGCAGGCCGCACGGTCCGCGGCCGTCGCGGGCCGGACCTCGTAGCCGGGGACGGGGGTGCCGATCGGCGGGCCCTGGACGCAGGCGAGGGTCTCGCGGAACTCGAAGCCGAGATCGGCGTAGAGCGCGAACGAACGGGCGTGGTAGGCGCTCTGCAGCAGCCGGATGCCGGGCGCGCGCCGCTCGGCCGCGCGCCGCATGACGTCCTCCATCAGGCGCCGGCCGATGCCGCCGTTCTGGACGGCGGGGTCGACCGTGATCGGCCCGACGCCTGCGACGGGCGACCGTTCGTCGAGGAGGTTGCTGCCGACGATCCGGCCGTCGAGCTCGGCGACGACGCTGTAGAAGCCGGGGTGGTTCAGCGTCCTGCCGAACAGCTCCGTGGCCGCGTCCGGCGAGGGGACGGTCGTCGGAAAGCCGTGGTCGCGGGCGATGCCGGCGAAGGCGTCGAAGCAGATCCTGCCGCATTCCGCGGCGTCCTCCGGCCGTCCGGGGCGCAGTACGGGCTCCACGATCGCGTCTCCTTACCGCCGAAGGTCACTCCTCCCATCAAACGCGCCCGCGCTCCCGGCGGCAAACGCCCGCAGCGGAACACGGCCGCCCGGCGACCCTGAGGGTCGCCGGGCGGAAAGTTCGAGGAGCGAGCGGTGTCAGCGCGTGCGCGGGTGGTGGGTGTTGTGCGAGTGCGTGGCGGGGTTGTCCGAGTGCCTGGCGGCGACCATGCAGAGGCCGGCGATGACCAGGAACAGGACGATCGGCGCGGCGACATAGAGGCCGAGCGTATTGACCGTGCTCAGGCCCGGACCCGGGTCGTCGCCGTCGTCGCGGGTGAGCGCGAACGCGGGGGACGACATCAGCAGCATCAGCATCGTGCCGGTGGCGATGGCACCGGCACGCACGGCGTTCTTGTTGACCTTATTGCTCACGGGCTCAACGTATCGGACAGCCGAGCGCCCCGCGCGTCCGGGGTGGCTATCGGCGGTCCCGGAACTCCTCCATCAGGGCGTGCAGCCGGGGTGACCTCGTCAGTTCCTCCAGGGAGACCGGCCTGCCGGTGGCGTCGGCGATGGGCAGCCGCCAGTTCGGGTACTGGTTCCACGTGCCCGGCAGGTTCTGCGGGCGGCGGTCGCCGACCGCGTCCGGAAGCCAGACGCCGATCATGCGGGCGGGGGTGCGCAGGAGATAGCGATGGACGGCGCGTACGGCCGCCTCCTCGTCGTACGGGCCCTCCGGCAGCAGGCCGAGGCGGCCGAAGAGGGCCAGCCACTCGGCGATGTCGCGGGCGTCCTCGCGCTGTTCCTCGGCGAGGGGGCGGGCGAGCAGGCCCAGGCGGTGCCGCAGCTCGACGTGGTCGCCGGTGAGCCGGGCGGCCGTGCTCGGCAGGTCGTGGGTGGTGGCGGTGGCCAGGCACTCGGTGCGCCAGTGGGCCGGCTCCAGGGGCTCGGCGGGCTCGTGGGCGTAGTCCCGCTCGAACCACAGGACCGAGGTGCCCAGCACACCGCGGTCGGCGAGCGCGTCGCGCACGCCCGGTTCGACCGTGCCCAGGTCCTCGCCGATGACGGCCGCGCCGGCCCGGTGGGCCTCCAGCGCCAGGACGCCGAGCATCGCCTCGGGGTCGTAGCGGACGTACGTGCCCCGGGTGGGATCCATGCCCTGGGGCACCCACCACAGCCGGAAGAGGCCCATCACGTGGTCGATGCGCAGGGCGCCCGCGTGGCGCAGGAGGGCGCGCAGCAGGTCCCGGTACGGGCCGTAGCCGGTGGCCGCCAGGGCGTCGGGGCGCCAGGGGGGCAGGCCCCAGTCCTGGCCGCGGGAGTTGAAGGCGTCGGGGGGCGCGCCGACGGACATGCCGGCGGCGAAGGCGTCCTGCTGCGCCCAGGCGTCCGCGCCGGAGGGGTGGACGCCGACGGCCAGGTCGTGGACGAGGCCGACGCGCATCCCCGCCTCGCGCGCCGCCCGCTGCGCGGCGGCCATTTGCTGATCGGTGAGCCAGGCGAGCCAGCAGTGGAAGTCGACGCGGTCCAGGAGCCCGCCCCGGGCGCGGGAGGTGCGGGCCGAGCGGGGGTCCTTCAGGCCGCCGGGCCAGGACCGCCAGTCGGGGCCGTGCTCCTCCGCGAGCGCGCACCAGGTGGAGTGGTCGTCGAGGGGCTGGCCCTGCTCGGCGAGGAAGGCGTCGTAGGCGGCCCGGCGGCCGGGGGCGAGCGGCACGGTCCGCAGGAGGTCCAGGGCGCGGCGCTTGAGGGCCCAGACGGCGTCCCGGTCGATGAGTTCGCCCTTGCTCAGGACGGCGTCGCGCAGGGTGGCGGCCCGGGCCAGGAGCGCCTCGGCGTGGCCCCGGTCGGCGCCGGTGAGGTAGGCGAACTCCGGGATCTCCTCCACGCGCAGGTGGACGGGGTCGGGGAAGCGCCGGGAGGACGGCCGGTAGGGCGAGGGGTCGGTGGGGTGGCCGGCGGTGCCCGGGACGGCCGCGTGCAAGGGGTTCACCTGGAGGAAGTCCGCGCCGAACGCGCGGCCCGACCAGGCGGCGAGCTCGGCGAGGTCACCGAGGTCGCCCATGCCCCAGGAGCGGGCGGACAGCAGGGAGTACAGCTGGACGAGGAAGCCGTGGGCGCGGTCGGGGGGCGACGGCAGCCGGTCGGGGGCGACGATCAGGGGCGCGGCGGCCGTCCGGCCGTCGGGGGCGTGGGCGCGCAGCAGGTGGCGGCCGAGCGGAAGGGCGCTCTCCGTGTCGGGCGTCCACGGCAGGCTGGGGCCGTCCTCCGTCTCGACGCGCAGCGTCGTGCCCTCGGGGAGCGCGCACAGCCCACGCGCGGGCGCGCGCACCGTGCCGTCCGCCGTCGACCGCAGGACCACGGTCGCGGGCAGGAGCCGGCGGCGTTCGGCCTGGTCGTGGACTTCCAGGGCGTCCCGTACGGAGCGGGGGGTGGACGCGTCGACGCCGAGGGCGGCGAGGACCGCGACGACGGTGTCCTCGGGCACCTGGACGCCGTGGCCGGGAGCGGGCTCGTAGGAGGTGGCGACGCCGTGCAGTGCGGCCAGCCGCGCTCGGCCCATTCAGACCTCCGCGCTCTCCGTGCCGGATGCGGTGGCGACGGCCGGTTCGCTGGTGAGCGGCGGTTCGGTGGCGAGCGGGGGCTCGCTGGTCAGCGGCGTGGCGTCGGCGAGGGGCGGCTCGCTGGTCAGCGGCGGCTCGGCGGGGCCGGGGAGCTCGGGGAAGTCCGAGGGGTCCGCGAGGTCGGACAGGGGCGGCACACCGGACGGATCCGGGAGCCCGGCGATGCCCGTCAGGCCGGAAAGGAGCAGTTGAGCGGACGCGGCCACGGGGGCCTCCTGTGATGACGGCAATGGGTCACGTCTGCCCTACCCACTCGCGGCGGACCCAGACGTGCGGATTTCGAGAAGCGGATTTCGCGGGAGAAGTCCAGGTGACGCCCCTTCCTCACCCCTTTCCGCACCCTTCGAACCCGCGTCCACGCATCGACGCGCCGGGCAATACACGCACTTCGGTCACGTGCGTTGACACCTTCACCGCCTGGTGATGGGCTCGACCCCCGATCGGCTCAATCAGCGGCGCGCGACACCTAGGGGCGAGGAGACGGCCGTGCAGTTCCGGGGCAGCGAATCCCCCTTCGTCCACCCCCGCCGCGCCGGTGCCACCGTCCTCGCCGCCGCGCTCCTCGGCGGGCTGCTCGGCGGGACGACCGACGCCCTCGCCGACCCCCGGCCGGCCGGCACGTCGACGGCCGCCCCCGACCGCGAGGGCGACGCCGCCCTCCCCCCGGTGTGGCCGCGCCCGCACAGCTCGCGCGCCCAGGGCTCGTACGCCCGGATCGGTGACGAGGCCACCCTGATGGCCGAGCCGGGCACCGACCCGTACGCGATCGAGGCGCTCCGCGAGCTGCTGCGCGGCCTCGGCGCGAAGACGGTCGTCGACGCGGAGCCCGGCGGCACGCCGCCCCCCAGCGGGCTGATCGTGTACGCGGGCGGGCGGCCCGCCGAGAGCGCCCTGCGGACGCTCGGCGCGACCGCCGTCGGCGATCTGCCCCGGGGCGGCTACCGCCTGGCGACCGGGCAGATCGAGGGACGGCCGACGGTGGCCCTCGCCGGTGTCGGCGAGGACGGGCTCTTCCACGCGGCCCAGACGCTGCGGCAGCTCGCGGTGGACACGGGAAAGGCCGACGGCCGCGCGTTCGCCGGTGCCGTGATCCGCGACTGGCCGGGCACGGCGGTGCGCGGGCTGACCGAGGGCTTCTACGGGCGGCCCTGGTCGCGGGAACAGCGCCTGGCGCAGATCGACTTCCTGGGCCGCACGAAGCAGAACCGCTATCTGTACGCCCCCGGCGACGACCCCTACCGCCAGGCCCGCTGGCGCGCCCCCTACCCCGCCGCGCAGCGCGCCGACTTCCGCGCCCTGGCCGAGCGCGCCCGCCGCAACCACGTGACGCTGGGCTGGGCGGTCTCGCCGGGGCAGTCCATGTGCTTCTCGTCCGCCGCCGACCTGCGCGACCTGAAGAAGAAGGTCGACGGGATGTGGGCGCTGGGCGTACGGGCCTTCCAGCTCCAGTTCCAGGACGTGAGCTACAGCGAGTGGCACTGCGACGCGGACGCGGAGGAGTTCGGGCGGGGGCCCGAGGCGGCGGCGAAGGCGCAGGCGAAGGTCGCGGGGGCGCTGGCCGCGCACCTGGCCGCCAAGGGCGCCGAGGCCGCTCCGCTGTCACTGCTGCCGACGGAGTACTACCAGGACGGCCGGACGGCCTTCCGGCGGGCGCTGGCCGACGCGCTGGACCCGCGCGTGGAGGTGGCGTGGACGGGCGTCGGGGTGGTGCCGAAGACCATCACCGGCGGTGAACTGGCCGACGCCCGCGCCACGTTCGCGCACCCGCTGGTGACCATGGACAACTACCCCGTCAACGACTTCGCGCAGGACCGGATCTTCCTCGGCCCGTACACCGGCCGGGAGCCGGCCGTCGCGACGGGCTCCGCCGCGCTGCTCGCCAACGCCTCCGCACAGCCCACGGCTTCGCGCATCCCGCTGTTCACCGCCGCCGACTACGCCTGGAACCCGCGCGGCTACCGCCCGCAGGAGTCCTGGCAGGCGGCCGTCGACGACCTCGCGGGGCCGGCCGCGCCGGCCCGTGAGGCGCTGCGCGCGCTGGCCGGCAACGACGCGTCGTCGGTGCTGGGCGGCGAGGAGTCGGCGTATCTGCGGCCGCTGCTGGACGCCTTCTGGGAGGCGCTCTCGGGTGCGGACCGGGCCCGGCTCGACGAGGCGGCGGACCGGCTGCGGGCCGCGTTCCGCACCATGCGCGAGGCCCCCGGGCGGCTGGCGGGCGCCCTGGACGGCTTCGAGGGCGAGGTCGGGCCGTGGCTGGAGCAGCTGGCGCGGCACGGCGAGGCGGGCGGCCGGGCCGTGGACATGCTCACCGCGCAGGCGCGCGGCGACGGCGGTGGGGCGTGGCGGGCCCAGCTCGATGTGCAGGGGCTGCGCGAGCGGATCACCGGCAGCCGGGTGACGGTCGGCAAGGGCGTGCTGACCCCGTTCCTGGACCAGGCGCTGGCCCGCGCGAACGGCTGGACGGGCGTCGACCGGCCGGTGCGCTCCGCCGACCGGGCCACCGACGGCGACCCGGCCACGGCCGTGGCCCCCGCGCCGGGCGGCCCGCTGACCGTACGGCTGACCGGGGCGCGCCCGCTGACGGCGGTCACGGTGCTCACCGCGCCCGCCGCCGGGACGCGCGGCACGGTGGAGGCGCACGACCCGGACAAGGGCTGGCAGCCGCTGGGTCCCCTGGCGGAGAGCGGCTGGACCCAGACGGCGGGCAAGGGACTGCGGGCCGACGCGCTGCGGCTGGTGTGGAGCGGTGGCGGCGAGCCGCCCGCCGTGCACGAGCTCACGCCGTGGTTCGCCGACACCCCGACGGCCGACTTCGAGCTGACGCACGGCACGGCGGACGCGGAGATCGGCGGGAAGCCCGCCGCCGTGCGGGCCCGGATGATCAACCGGCGGCCGGAGACCGTGCGCGAGAAGCTCACCGTCCGGGCGCCCGAAGGCGTCACGGTCAAGGCCCCGGCCGAGCTCACGGTGGCACGGGGCGGCGTCGCCACGGCCCCGATCGAGCTGTCGGTGCCCGCCGGCGCCGCCGCCCGGACGTTCACCGTCGCCGTCCGGCTGGGCGCACAGGAGCGGACGCTGACCGTACGGGCGTACCCGCCGACCGGCGGCCCGGACCTGGCGCGCGGCGGGCGGGCGACCTCCTCGGGCGACGAGGGGGCCCGTTTCCCGGCCTCGGCGGCCGTCGACGGCGACCCCCGGACGCGCTGGTCCTCACAGCCGGCCGACGACGCCTGGTGGCAGCTGGAGCTGGCCCGCCCGGCCCGGGTCGGGGCGCTGGTGCTGCGCTGGCAGGACGCGCACCCCGCCCGCTACCGCGTCCAGGTCTCGCCGGACGGCCGGACCTGGCGGGACGCGGCGGTCGTCGCCAAGGGCGGGGGCGGCGTGGAGACCGTACGGATGGACGCCCCGGACGCCCGGTTCGTCCGGGTGCAGGGCGAGAAGCGGGCCACGCGGTTCGGTTACTCGCTGTGGTCGGCCGAGGTCTACGCGGTGCGGGAAGCGGGCACCGCGAAGCCGTGAGACGGCGGCACCGGGGCCTGAGCCGACGAGACCGGGCCATCGCCGCTCGCGCGCGGGACCGCGCGCACCGGACGACGATGGCCCGGTCGACTCAGGCGGAAATGCCGTCGATCCGGGCCATCGCGTCCTCCGCGCCGAATGCCTCCAGATAAGGCAGCCAGCGCGGATCCCTATGGCCCGTGCCGATGATGCGCCACGCCAGGCCGGACGGCGGCGCCGGCTGGTGCCGCAGCCTCCACCCCAGCTCGGCGACGTGCCGGTCGGCCTTGACGTGATTGCAGCGCCGGCACGCCGCCACCACGTTCTCCCAGGCGTGCTGGCCGCCGCGACTGCGCGGAACGACGTGATCGACGCTGGTTGCGACGCCACCGCAGTACGCGCAACGCCCGCCGTCGCGGGCGAAGAGAGCGCGGCGGGTGAGTGGAACGGGCCCCCGAAAGGGGACCCGCACGAAACGCTTCAGACGGACGACGCTCGGTGCAGGGATGGTGCAGGTCGCGCTGTGCATGAAGGCGCCGGAGTCCTCCAGGCTGATCGCCTTGTCATTGAGGACGAGTATGAGCGCGCGTCGGAGCGGTACGACGCCGAGCGGCTCGTACGACGCATTGAGGACCAGGACATGCGGCACGGGTGCCTCCTTGTACGCCGGCGGCGCGTGGCTCGCGCCGGGACGATCTCCTGCAAGTGTCTCCCGGCCCCTGGTCGGAGCGCCACCATCACCAGGTAACGGGCCACGGGTGTTTTGGAACACACCGTGTTCATCCCCCGCTCAGCCCCTGTCCCATCTCGAACAGAGCAACGGAGGATCTTCGCTGCCCCGTTAGTGTGGTGAGCCTGCCCGCGCCGCTCCTCGACGCGGGTGTGTCTTACACGGAGGGTTCCTGCTGTGTTCTGGTCCGCTGCTCTGGCCGCAGACGAGACTCCTCGTCCCGTCTCGATCGACGAAGCACAACGGACGGCGAACGACGCCGCGGGCTGGGTGGAGGAGAACTGGTCCATCTGGCTCAGCAACGGCCTGCGGATGATCCTGATCGTGGTGATCGCGGTCGTCATGCGATCCCTGATCCGCCGGGCGATCACCCGGCTCATAGCCCGGATGAACCGCACCGCCCAGGCCGTCGACGGCACGGCGCTCGGCGGCCTGCTGGTCAACGCCGAGCGGCGCCGTCAGCGCTCCGAGGCCATCGGCTCGGTGCTGCGCAGCGTCGCCTCGTTCCTGATCATGGGTACGGCGGCGTTGACCGTGCTGTCCGTACTGAAGATCAACCTGGCGCCGCTGCTGGCCAGCGCCGGTGTGGCGGGCGTGGCCATCGGTTTCGGCGCGCGCAATCTGGTCACGGACTTCCTGTCCGGCGTCTTCATGATCCTGGAGGACCAGTACGGCGTCGGTGACGAGGTCGACGCCGGGGTCGCCACCGGCACGGTCATCGAGGTCGGCCTGCGCGTGACCAAGCTCCGCGGTGCCAACGGCGCCATCTGGTACGTGCGCAACGGCGAGGTCAAGCGCATCGGCAACCTCAGCCAGGGCTGGGCCACGGCGGGTGTGGACATCCAGGTCCGCGCGGAGGAGGACCTGGACCGGGTGCGCGAGGTGATCACCCGGGCGGGCGAGGACATGCAGAAGGCCGAGCCGTGGAACGAGCGGCTGTGGGAGCCGGTCGAGGTGCTGGGCCTGGACGCGGTCTACCTCGACTCGGTCGTCATCCGGGTGTCGGCCAAGACCATGCCGGGCCAGGCGCTCGGGGTGGAGCGCGAGATGCGCTGGCGGATCAAGCGGGCGCTGGACGCGGAGGGCATCCGCCTCGTGGGCCGCCCGCTGGACGCGGACCTGGTGACGGAGGCCGCGCCCGACCCGGCGGCGGCCGTCGCCGCCCCGTCCGTGCTGGCGAACCCCACGTCCCCGCAGTCCCAGGCGACGACGCCCATACCGCCGGCGCAGCTCACGGCGGGCACCCCGCTGGGCAAGTGACGCGGCGGGCGGCCGCCCGGCGGAGGGCGTCAGCGCGTGGCGCTCTCCGTCTGGAACACCCGGTCGAGGAATTCCTCCAGGTTGCCCGTCATCCGGGCGAGCCGCTCCTCCAGCGACAGCGACTCCTTGTACTTCATCGCGAGCACCGGAGTCTTCTTCCCCCGCACATACAGCGGGCAGGCGAGGTCCGCGCACATATAGGCACCCACGGTGTTGCCGTCGCGGCCCGAGGGGCCGACCTTGCGCGCGGCGAGCAGGGAGACGCCCGAGCCGCCGTGGGCGGTCAGGCAGAGCGAGCACATGGTGGTCTTGGTCAGGCTCCGGTGGCCGCCATGCGGGACGCGCAGGGTGACGCCGACCAGCTCGCCGGCGCGCTCCGCCACGATGTAGCCGCGGTCCGGGGCGCCCGGGTCCCGCCAGCCCAGGAAGTCGAGGTCCGCCCAGGGGAGTTCGGCCAGTCCCCGGGGCAGGGAGATTCTGCTCGCCTCGCCTTTCGAGCAGTTCACGAAAGACGCGCGTATTTCTTTGTCGCCGAGTTGCTCCATGGGTCAAAAAGTTAACACCGGGACAGGTGGGGCGTCGCACGATTTTTCGGGGCGCTGACCGCCCGCCCGTTGCTGTGCCGTCGGTTGACTCGTTGAGCTGGACGGATGAGGCCGGCTGGACCGCCGGCCACCACCGACGGGCGCGTCGGGCACGCGTCGGCCATGGCCGCTCCGGCTGCGCGAGCGACGTGGTGACCACAGCGACGGAAAGGTCGGCCACCGGTGCTTCAGCTCCCCATCTCGGAACTGGACGTCACACCCGGACATGTCGTCGAGTGGCGGATGCGCCCCGCGGAGACGCGGGACGCCACCGATTCCGCGCGGCCCCGCGACATCGCGTCGTACAACCAGGAAAAACATTTCACGACGGCGCGGGAAACACGCGGCACGAAAGACCCGCTCCATTCCTATGCCGTGGTCACCTTCGAAATCCCGGGCCGGCTCGACCGGCAGGCGCTCGGCTCCGCGCTGCTGCATTTCGTGCGGCGCCATGAGGTGCTGCGCTGTGCGTTCCGGCAGCTGGCCGGGGACGTGACCTGTGACGCGCTGGCACCGGACGCCGTCACGCTCGACGTCGTCGACTCGGGGCCCGCCGACTCGCCCGCCGCGCTCCGCTCCCGCCTGGACGGGCTCTTCCAGCGGATCGACACGCTCGCCGGGCCGCTGTTCGTCATGTGCGCGGTGATCAGGGACGGGTCCACCACGGTGTATCTCGCCTTCGACCACATGGTGTACGACGGCTTCTCGGCGCCGATCGCCGTGAACGACATCGCCACCGCCTACGCGGCGCTCGCCGGCGGTCGCCAGCCGGTCCTCCGCGAGGTGGGCAGCTATCTCGACTTCAGCCGGGAGCAGCATCGCCGCAGCGGGTCGATCGACGGCGACGACAGCCGGCTGGACTACTGGAAGGCGTTCATGGCGCGCAACGGCGGGTTCTTCCCGGCGTTCCCCCTGGACCTCGGCATCGAGCCGGGCCGCTTGTACCCCGCGGTCAACGAGACGCTCACCCTGCTGGCCGGCGACGAGGCCGACGCGATGGAGGCGCGCTGCCGGAAGGTCGGCGGGAGTCTGCACGCGGGCGTCCTGGCGGCCGTCGGCGTTTCCCTCAGGAAGGAGGGCGGGCCGGCGGTCTTCCGGGGAATCATGCCGGTCAGCGAGCGCGGCAGGGGGCGTTATCTGAACGCCATGGGGTGGTTCGTCAATACGATGCCCATGGAGTTCTCGGTGGCGGAGGACGAGGACTTCGAGAAGGTCGTGGCGAACATCGGTACCGCGTCCGCCACGATGCTCAGGAATGTCGGGGTGCCCTTCGTGACGGCGTTGCACCTCCTGGCGCCGGAGTATTCCTCGGTGACCTCCTGGCCCTGCGCCGTCAATCTGTCCTCGTACATCGACTTCAGGAAGTCGCCGGGGTCGGAGCGGCACGCCGCGTGGAAGGCCAGGGGCCACACCTGGGTGTCGCACAGCAACGGCATCTGCTTCCTGTTCAACCAGAACGACGCCGGTCTGCGCGTGAACTCCATCTACGCGGACACCCCGACGGCCCGGCACACCGTGGCCGCGTTCGGGCGGACGCTGGCGCGGACGATGCGGAACATGGCGCGCTCGGGGACGTTCTGATCGGTGGCCCTGCCGCGTGGGTAACGCTTTGGTGGAGCCCATGGCAGGCCCATTGACGCCACGTTGACCTGTGCTTACGGTCCTGATCATCAATAGGAAACTTTCCTAACAGTTTTCGGGATGGAGGCCGGCCATGGCCGGGACCCCGGGCACCCCCCGCCTGCTGCGGGCCATGAACGACCGCGCCGCGCTCGACCTGCTCGTCGCGCACGGCCCCCTCACCCGCACCCGCCTCGGCGAGCTGACCGGGCTGTCCAAGCCCACCGCCTCCCAGCTCCTGGCCCGGCTGGAGGGCGCCGGCCTGGTCCGTACGACGGGCAGCGTCACCGGGCGGCCCGGTCCGAGCGCCCGGCTGTACGAGGTGAATCCGGGCACCGCCCATGTGGCCGCGCTCTCCGTGGACCCCGAGGGGATCACCGCGGCCGTCGCGGACATCACCGGCCGGATCGTCGGCGAGCACCACGTCGCGGCGGACGCCCGGGACGCGGCCGTGCGGGAGCGGACCGCCGAGCTGGTCGCCGGCGCCGTCGGCGGCGCGCTCACCGCCGCCGGACTCGGCCGCGACGCCCTGCACCGCGTCGTCATCGGCACACCCGGCGCCCTCGACCCGCGCACCGGGACGCTGCGGTACGCGCCGCACCTGCCGGGCTGGCACTCCCCCACCCTCCGCGCCGAGCTCGCCGAGGCGACCGGCGCTCCCGTCGTCATCGAGAACGACGTCAACCTCGCGGCGGTCGCCGAGCAACGCGACGGCACCGCGCAGGACTTCGACGACTTCGTTCTGCTCTGGGCCGACGAGGGCGTCGGCGCCGCCGTCGTGCTCGGCGGCAGACTGCTGCGCGGCGCCACCGGCGGCGCCGGCGAGATCGGCTACATGCCGCTGCCCGGCGCGCCGCTCGCGCGCGGCGGACCGGACGCCACCGTCCGGCCGGACGGCGGCGGGGGCTTCCAGATGCTCGTCGGCTCACCCGCCGTGACCGACCTCGCGCGCGCCCACGGCATCGACGCCGCCTCCGCCACCGAGGCGCTGGCCCTCGCGGCCGCCACGCCCGGCGCGGGCGACCTGGTCCTCGCCGAGCTGGGCCGGCGGATCGCCACCGGGCTCGCGGCCGTCGTCGCCGTCGTCGACCCGGAGCTGGTCGTCCTCTCCGGTGAGGTCTGCCGGGCCGGCGGCGAGCGGCTGCGGGACGCGGTCGAGGCGGAGTTGACCGGCCTGGCCCTGCCCCGGCCGGCGTTGCGGCTCAGCGCCGTCGAGGGTTCCCCGATCCTCATCGGCGCGCTCCAGACCGCGCTCGTCGACGTCCGCGACACCGTGTTCGACACCGCCTAGCAGCCGCCCGAGCCCTCGCACCTTCCCCGCCCGCCTCCGCCGCGAAGGAAGTCCCGCCATGCCGCGCACGCGAAGCCGCCGCGCACCGGCCGTGCTCATGCCCCTGCTCACCTGCGCCTTATTGCTCGCTGCCGGCTGTGCCAACCCCGCCGCCGGCAGCGCCGACGACGATCCGGCCGCGCCCGTCACCCTGAAGTTCTGGCACGGCTGGTCGGAGAAGAAGGAGGTCGCGGCGGTCGACGCCTCGATCGCCCGGTTCCACAAGCTGCACCCCAACATCCGGGTGAAGTCCACCGGGAACGTCACCGACGCGACCGTGAACCAGGCCCTGCGGGCCGGCGGGAACGACGCGCCCGATGTGGTGGCGTCCTTCACCACCAACAACGTCGGGCAGTACTGCTCCTCGGGCATGTGGGTCGACCTCGACCCCTTCCTGAAGAAGTCCGCCATGGACAAGGAGCGGATATTCCCCGCAACACTTCTGGAGTACTCCAGTTACGAGGGAAAGCAGTGCGCGCTGCCCCTCCTCGCGGACGCCTATGGGCTGTACTACAACAAGGACGCCTTCGAGAAGGCCGGCATCACCCGGCCGCCGCGCACCATGTCCGAGTTCCAGCGGGACGCGGTCAGGCTCACCGAGCGGGCGGGCGGCTCGTACAAACGGCTGGGATTCATGCCCGACTTCCGCTTCTACCAGAACAGCCCGGACCGGCTCTTCGCCCAGTGGGGACCACGGTATTTCGACGCGGAGGGCAGGTCGCGGCTCGCCGAGGGCGGCGCCGCGAAGGACTTCCTCACCGTGCAGCGGAAGCTGATCTCCGCGCTGGGCGGTTACGGACCACTGGAGGCATTCCGCACCACCTTCGGTGACGAGATGTCCTCGCAGAACGCCTTCCTCACCGGAAAGGTCGCCATGCACCTGGACGGCGAGTGGCGCGGGCTGATGCTCGACGAAGCCAAGGCGCCGTTCCGGTGGGGCACGGCACCCATGCCGGTGCCGGACGACCGGGCCGATACGTACGGGCGCGGATATCTCACCGGGACCGTCGCGGGCATCGCCCACAGCAGCAAGCACCAGAACGCGGCGTGGGAGCTGCTCAAATTCCTGACCGCCGACACCGATCAGGTGGTCGCCTTCGCGAACGCCATCCACAACGTGCCCTCGACCAAGGCCGCGCTCGCCTCGCCGAAGCTGGACGCCGACCCCGCCTTCCGCACCTTCCTCGACATCGCCCGGAACCCGCGCAGCGTCGGCATGCCGCCGTCCGTCAACGGCGGGCAGTACATCGTCTCGCTCCAGGACTTCGGTTATGCCGTCGAAGCGGGAAAGGTGCACGACCTGGACAAGGGGCTGCGCCGCCTCGACCGGCAGATAGACGACGACAATCTCCAGTCCCGCGACTGACGGAGGCCCGCCATGGCGATCCCCCTCGCCCCCGCACTACGCCGCAAACGCGCCCGGGAGCGGCTGCGCACGCTCGGTTTCCTCTCCCCCTGGCTGGTCGGCTTCACCGTCTTCTTCGGCTATCCGCTCCTCGCCACCGCCTACTTCTCCTTCATGCACTACAACCAGATCCAGGCACCGACCTTCGTCGGCCTGCGGAATTGGTCGTATGTGCTCGGACGGATGCCGCTCTTCGGGCCCGCCCTGTGGAACACCCTGTGGCTGGTGGTGGTGATGGTCACCCTGCGGGTCGTCTTCGGGCTCGGCATCGGCCTGCTCGTCACCCGGATCAAGACGGGCGCGGGCTTCTTCCGCACCGCCTTCTACCTGCCCTACCTGGCCCCTCCGGTGGCCGCGACCGTGGCGTTCGTCTTCCTGCTCAATCCCGGTACGGGCCCGGTCGACGAGGCCCTGTCGGCGGTCGGGATCTCCGCGCCGAACTGGTTCAACGACCCGGCCTGGGCCAAGCCGTCGCTGGTGCTGCTCTCCCTGTGGGGCATCGGCGACCTGATGGTCGTCTTCATGGCCGCGTTGCTGGACGTGCCCAAGGAGCAGTACGAGGCAGCGGAGCTGGACGGCGCGGGCGCCCTCGCGAAATTCCGCTATGTCACCTGGCCGTCGATCACCCCGATCGTGATGTTCGCGGTCGTGACCGGTGTCGTGCAGACCATGCAGTACTACACACAGGCCCTGGTCGCCGGAAAACTCGCCTCGGGCGTCAACATCGGCCCCGGGTCGGTCATCCAGCCCGGATATCCCGACCACGCCACGCTCACCGTGCCGCAGCTCGTCTATTCGCTGGGCTTCCAGAGCTTCAACACCGGCGCCGCGTGCGTCCTCTCGCTCGTGCTCTTCGTCATCGCCATGGCCGTGACCTCGCTGCTGATGCGCAAGCGGTCCGGCCTGCTGAGAGAGGAGGACTGACAGGGGATGAACCGTCGTCGTGCCCTGCACTGGATAGCCGTGCACACCGTCGCGGTGGCCGCCGCACTCTTCTTCGTCCTGCCGTTCGTCTTCGTCCTCCTCACCTCCGTGATGAGCGACGAGCAGGCGATGAGCGGCGAACTGTGGCCGCACGAATGGCACTGGTCCAATTACACCGAGGTCTTCCGCACCCCCGGCTTCCTCGACTGGTGGAAGAACTCCCTGCTCTACGCGGGACTGGGCACCCTCTTCACCGTGTGCTCCGCGATCCCGGTCGCCTACGCGCTCGCCAAGTTCCGCTTCCGGGGGCGCCGGCCGGCCATGATGCTCGTCATCGCCACGATGATGCTGCCGCCCCAGGTGATCGTCATTCCGATGTATCTGGTGTGGGCGCAGCAATTGCACCTGTCGGGCTCACTGTGGCCGCTGATCATTCCGATGGCGTTCGGGGACGCGTACTCGATCTTCCTGCTGCGGCAGTTCCTGCTGACCATACCGACCGAGTATCTGGAATCGGCGCGGATCGACGGCTGTGGTGAACTGCGCTCGCTGATACGCGTCGTGGTGCCGATGGCCAGGCCCGGTATCGCGGCGGTCGCGCTCTTCCAGTTCTTCTACTGCTGGAACGACTACTTCGGACCGCAGATCTACGCCGCACAGAATCCGGGCGCGTGGACGCTGTCGTACGGACTCGAATCCTTCAAGAGCGCGCACAACGTCAACTGGAATCTGACCATGGCCGCCACGCTGCTGGTGATGGCGCCGGTCATCGTCGTCTTCTTCTTCGCACAGAAGGCCTTCGTCGAAGGCGTCACACTGACAGGAGTAAAGGGTTGAAGCTCGCGGTAGTGGGTGGCGGCTCGACGTACACCCCCGAACTCATCGACGGATTCGCCCGGCTGCGCGGGACGCTGCCCCTGGAGGAGCTGGTCCTCGTCGACCCCGCCGTCGACCGGCTGGAACTGGTCGGCGGGCTCGCCCGGCGGATCTTCGCCCGGCAGGGGCACCCCGGCCGGATCACCTGGACCGCGGACCTGGACGCCGGCGTGGACGGCGCGGACGCCGTGCTGATCCAGCTGCGCGTGGGTGGTCAGGCGGCCCGCGAGCGGGACGAGACCTGGCCCCTGGAGTGCGGCTGCGTCGGCCAGGAGACGACGGGCGCGGGCGGGCTCGCCAAGGCGCTGCGTACGGTCCCGGTGGTCCTGGACATCGCCGAGCGGGTGCGGTGGCGCAACCCCGACGCCTGGATCGTGGACTTCACCAACCCGGTGGGGATCGTGACCCGCGCGCTGCTGACGGCCGGGCACCGGGCCGTCGGGCTGTGCAACGTCGCCATCGGCTTCCAGCGGAAGTTCGCCCGGCTGCTGGGGGTGGCACCGGAGGCGGTCTCCCTGGAGCACGTCGGGCTCAACCACCTGACCTGGGAGCGGTCGGTGACGGTCGGCGGCCGGGACGTGCTGCCGGAGCTGCTGGCCGAGCACGGGGCAGCGGTCGCCGAGGACCTGCGGATGCCGCGCGCGCTGCTGGACCGGCTCGGCGTGGTGCCCTCGTACTACCTGCGCTACTTCTACCAGCACGACGAGGTCGTCCGGGAGGCGCGCACCAAGCCCTCGCGCGCCGCCGAGGTGGCCGATATGGAGCGGCAACTGCTGGCGATGTACGGCGATCCGCGGCTCGCGGAGAAACCGGAGCTGCTGGGCAAGCGGGGCGGCGCCTTCTACTCGGAGGCGGCGGTCGCGCTGACCGCGTCGCTGCTGGGCGACACCGGCGACGTCCAGGTGGTCAACGCCCCCAACAACGGCACGCTGCCGTTCCTGCCCGACGACGCGGTGATCGAGGTGCCGGCCGCGGTGGACGCGCGCGGGGCGCGCCCGCTGCCCGTACGGCCGCTGGAGCCGCTGTTCGCCGGGCTGGTCGCGAATGTCACCGCCTACGAGCACCTGGCGCTGGAAGCGGCGCTCCACGGCGGACGCGAGCGGGTCTTCCGGGCGCTGCTCGCCCATCCACTGATCGGCCAGATCGCGTACGCCGACAAGCTCACCGACGATCTGATCGCGCACAACCGGGAGCATCTCGCGTGGACGTGAGGGGCACGCTGCTCGCGATCGACGCGGGCAACAGCAAGACCGATGTGGCGCTGGTGGGTGGGGACGGCGTGGTGCTCGGCGAGGCGCGCGGCGCAGGCTTCGACCCGCAGCGGGTGGGCGCCGGGCGGGCGGTGGCGGGCCTGTCGCCGATCATCGCCGAGGCGGCGGCGCGGGCCGGGGTGCCGGTCCCCTTGCGGGTCCGGCACGTCCGGGCGTGCCTGGCCAACGCCGATCTGCCGGTGGAGGAGGAGCGGCTGACCGCGGAGATCGAGGCGCGCGGCTGGGGGCGTACGGTCACGGTCGCCAACGACACCTTCGCCCTGCTGCGGGCGGGGCTGCCGGACACGGGCGAGCCGACGGGCGTGGCCGTGGTGTGCGGTGCGGGCATCAACTGCTCCGGGCTGGCCCCGGGGGGCCGGACGGCGCGGTTCCCCGCGATCGGGCGGATCTCGGGCGACTGGGGCGGCGGCGGGTTCCTGGCCGAGGAGGCGCTGTGGTGGGCGGCGCGCGCGGCCGACGGCCGGGGCGGCCCCAGCGAGCTGGCCCGCGCGATCCCCGCGCACTTCGGGCTGTCCGGCATGCCCGAGCTGATCGAGGCGCTGCACCTGGGCGCGGTGGAGCGGGTCCGGCGCCATGAGGTGACGCCGGTGCTGTTCGCGGTGGCCGCCGGCGGCGACCCGGTCGCGCGGGCGATCGTCGCCCGGCAGGCGGAGGAGGTCGCCACCATGGCGTGCGTCGCGCTGACCAAGCTGGAGCTGCTCCACGCGCGCGTGCCGGTGATCCTGGGCGGTGGTGTCCTGGCGGCCCGGCACCCCCTGCTGCACGGCCGGGTGGTGGAACTGCTGGCCGAGCGCGCGCCGCGCGCCGTGCCGCTGGTCGTCACGGCACCGCCGGTGCTCGGTGCCGCACTGCTGGCCCTCGATCACGTGGCGGCACCGACGGCCGCGTATGAACGGCTGCGCGGGCACTACGCGTAGACGTGTCGCCTTTACTTCGGAATCCATGCCTCCATGCATGGATTCGGCAGTATCGGCACACTCTTCACGTCATGTTCACATCGTGAGAGGCGTCACCGCGGAAGCTCATCCTCCGCAAATCTTTCTGTAGCGATGCCCTCCGGCCGCAGAATTTTCTGACACGGCGTCAACAAGGTCATGCGCCAGAAATTCCTCATCTGGCATTTGTTGACCATTCATGCACCGAATGTCCGTAAAGCGGCCAACCATTTCATTCCTCCGCCATGGTCGTGCAAGCATCCGGCCCGCACGGATTGATCACGAAATACAACAGGCAACCGCCATCAACAGTGATTTGCGGTGCATTCGTGACAACTCCCGCTTGCGACCCATCGATCCGCGTCCCGTTCAAGGGGGAATGACCCATGCCGTCCATGTCATCCAACGTCACCCGACGTGTTGTCCTCAGAGGAACCGCCGTGGCCGTCGCCGGGGCCGCGCTCGCCGCGCCCTCCGCGCTGGCCGTCGGCCGCGCCGCCATGCCGGCCACGGCAGACCACTCCGGCCACGGGGGCCACGGCGCCCCCGAGGCGTTCGACGAGGTCTACCAGGGCCGCCGCATCGTCGGTAAGGCCGCCGCGGCCGGCAGCCACGGCGCCCACCACGGCGGCGGCTTCTCGGTCTTCGTCGACGGCGAGGAACTGCACGTGATGCAGAACGCCGACGGCACCTGGATCAGCGTGGTGAACCACTACGAGCCCTTCGCCACCCCGCGTGCCGTGGCCCGTGCCGCCGTCGACAAGCTCCGGGGCGCCACGCTCGTCCCGATCGCGGTCTCCTGATCCGCCACTGCCCTTCCACCGAACCCCATCCGAGAGGACCCGACTCACCATGGCAGTGCGCAAGAACCAGGCGAGCCTGACCGCCACCGAGAAGCGCAACCTCGTCAACGCCCTGCTGGAGCTCAAGCGCTCCGGCGACTATGACGGATTCGTGCGTACGCACAACGAGTTCATCATGAGCGACACCGACAGCGGGGACCGCGTCGGCCACCGCTCGCCGTCGTTCCTGCCCTGGCACCGCCGCTTCCTGATCCAGTTCGAGCAGGCGCTCCAGAAGATAGACGCCTCGGTCACCCTGCCCTACTGGGACTGGACCGCCGACCGCAGCGCCACCTCCTCCCTCTGGGGCGCCGACTTCCTCGGCGGCACCGGCCGCAGCCGCGACTCGCAGGTGACCACCGGCCCGTTCGCGTACTCCACGGGCAAGTGGAACATCAGCGTCAGCGTCGACAGCCGGCCCTACCTCCAGCGCGAACTCGGCGCCGGAGTCCGCGAGCTGCCCACCCGCGCCGAGGTGGACTCCGTCCTCGCCATGACCACGTACGACATGGCCCCCTGGAACAGCGCCTCGACCGGTGGCTTCCGCAACCACCTGGAAGGGTGGCGCGGGGTGAACCTCCACAACCGCGTCCACGTGTGGGTGGGCGGCCAGATGTCCAGCGGCGTCTCGCCCAACGACCCCGTCTTCTGGCTGCACCACTGTTTCATCGACAAGCTGTGGGCCGACTGGCAGCGCATGCACCCGACTTCGCCCTACCTGCCGGCCGCCGGCACCGCGAACGTCGTCGACCTCAACGACACCATGCGCCCCTGGAACAACGTCACGCCGGCCGACATGCTGGACCACACGAAGTTCTACACCTACGACCGCTGACGGTCGCCTCCCCTTCGAGGTCCCTTCGAGTCCCCTTCCGGGTCCTGAGCGGTGCAGCCCGGCCCGCTCCGGCCCGTGACGGCCCGGGAACCGAACGGGCCCGGCGCTCGTGGTGGGTTACAGAGGCCGACGCCGACCCGGCATTGATCGCGATCCGAACAAGATCGCCGCGGTACCGGTGTGTTTGTCAGTCCCTCCGGCCATACTGCTGGCCGGGCACCTGTTCCCCGGCACGCCGGGTGACAGGCCACCCACAGCGACCAAGGGGGAGGTCTCGTGTCACACCCGCAGCCGGCCGGCGCCGCCGCGCCGCCGCCGCCCGCGCCCGCCCGCCCGGCCGCCTGGCGTGAGGCGGCCGACCGCCTGCGGGCCGCCGCGACGACCGAGCCGGGCCGGCTGCGCATCATCGGAGCCCTCCTCGCCGCGGTGCTGGTCGCCTTCGGCGCCGTCACCGCGTGGCAGGTCGACGACCGGGCCTCGGCCGCCGACGCGGTCGTGGGCGCCAGCCAGCCGCTGAGCGCCGACGCCGCCGAGATCTACCGCTCCCTCGCCGACGCCGACACCACGGCCGCCAGCGGCTTCCTCGCCGGCGGCCAGGAGCCGCACGCGGTCCGGCAGCGCTACGAGAAGGACATCGCGCTGGCGTCCCGACTGCTGGTGAAGGCCGCCGCCAACACCGACGGCTCGGACGCGTCCCGCCGGGAGATAGCCCGGCTCAACGAACTCCTCCCGCAGTACACCGGCCTGGTGGAGTCCGCCCGCGCCAACAACCGGCAGGGCCTCCCGCTGGGCGGCGCCTATCTGCGCAACGCCGGCGACCGGATGCGCCTGGAGCTGCTGCCCGCCGCCCGCCGGCTCTACGAGACGGAGACCGGTCGCCTCGGCTCCGACTACGCCGACGCCAAGTCCTGGCCGTGGGCCGCGCTGGCCACCGGCCTGCTCGCCCTCGGCGCCCTCGGCTGGGCCCAGCGGCGCACCTACCGGCGCACCAACCGCGTCTTCAACCACGGCATGCTGGCCGCCACCGCCGCGGCCGGCGTGGTGCTGCTGTGGCTGGTCGTCGGCCATGCCGTGGCCCGCTCGGACCTGGAGAGCTCCTACACCCACGGCGCCAAGTCCCTCCAGGTCCTCAACGAGGCCCGGATCGGCTCCCTCCAGGCCCGCGGCGACGAGAACCTCACCCTGGTGGCGCGCGGCTCGGTGCTCACCGCGAACGGCGACGACGCGTACGAGACGGCCTACCGCGACGGCATGCGCAAGCTCATCGGCGCCGGCGGCGGGGAAGCCGAGCGCGGCACCCTCCTGGAGCGTGCCAGGGGCCTCGCCGACGACTCCGCGGGCCGCGACCCGGTGGACGCCGCCATCAAGGACGTACGGGAATGGCAGGTGCGCCACGGCGAGGCCCGCACCGCCGACGACAACGGGCTCTACGAACAGGCCCTGCCGAAGGTGATCGGCGAGAAGGGCAGCACAGGCGAGTCCTTCGACCGGGTGGACACCGAGCTGCGCCGGGCCCTGGCCCACGAGCAGCGCGAGTTCCGCCGGGACGCCGACGACGGGCGCGGGGCCCTGTCCGGGCTGGCGGCCGGGGCAGCCGTGCTGGCCGTGCTGGCGGCGGCGGGCGCGGTGGTGGGCATCGGGCGCAGACTGTCGGAGTACCGGTGACGGGGGGAGGCGGAGCCATGCGGACACCGACGACGGAAGAAGGACCGCGGGAACAGGCGGTGCACGAGCGGGAAGCGCGGCGAGCGCCGAAGGCGCGCGGAAGGCGGCGGCCTTGGCGGATGGCCTCCGTCGTCGCCGCGGCGGCCGTGTGCGCGCTGGCGGTGACCGCCGCGGTCGCCGTCCCGTTCGACGGGGACCGGGCCACGACCGGGCCCGCCGCGCCGGCCGACGAGGCCGCCGCCGCTCCGGCGAAGTGCGCCGATCCGGAGGCGAGTCTGCGGCCGTCGGCAGGGATGGACGGCCCGGCCGTGCGGCGGATCAAGGACCGCGGGCGGCTGATCGCCGGCGTCGACCAGGACAGTTACCGCTGGGGCTACCGCAATCCGGCGACCCGCGAGCTGAGCGGCTTCGACATCGACCTGGTGCGTGCCATCGCCAAGGACATCCTCGGCGACGCCGACAAGGTCACCTTTTTGACGATCCCCACCAGCCAGCGCATACCCGCCCTGGAAAAGGGCAAGGTGGACATCATCGCGCGCACCATGTCCATCACCTGTGACCGGATCGAACAAGTCGCCTTCTCCACCGCCTATTTCGACACCGGACTTCAGCTGCTGGCCCCCAAGGGGTCATCGATCAAAGCGTTCGACGACACGCTGAGAGGGAAGAAGGTCTGTGCGGCCAAGGGGGCCACCGCGGAGACCGTGCTGAAGGACGAGCCGCACGGCGCGTCCCTGCTGGCCGTGCCCAACCAGCTCGACTGCCTGGTGCGGCTCCAGCTCGGCCAGGCGGACGCGGTGCTCACCGACAGCGCCCTCGCCGCCGGTCAGGTGGCTCAGGACCCGGCCGTCGAGCTCGTCGGACAACGGTTCACCGACGACTCGTACGGCGTGGCGATGAACCTCAAGGACGTGGACCTGGTACGCCGGGTCAACAAGGTGCTGGAGGATTACCGCGGCGGCGGCGACGGCAGCGCGTGGATGCAGGCGTACCGCAAGTGGCTCGCCGTCGGACTCAAGGGGATCACCGCCCCGCCGGAGCCCAAGTACCGGGACTGACAAGCACCGGGACCGACCGCGGGGCGCCGGACCGACACAGGGCCGACACTGGACTGACGAGCACCACCGTTACGGACACGTCCGCGGCGCGGCCGGGGACAGGAGAGGGGATCGATGGCGGTCGCGGGACCCACCGGGCCGGCCTTGAGCCGCGAGGAGGTGGACCGTGCGCTGGCGCGGCTCGGCGCGGAGCACGAGGCCGTCGAGTCCTCGCTGCTCGCCCTCCAGGACCACGCCGGCCGCCGTCTTCTGGAGGGCGCGGAGCTCACCGGTGTCACCAAGAACAAGTGGGCGGTCGCCGAACAGCTCATCAGTCAGTTGTGGACGTGCTTCGACGCCTACAGCGCCGCACTGACCGCCGCCCGCCGGCTGCGCGGCCGGCGCCGCTGGCCCACCCAGGCGGAGCTGTCCGAGCTCACCGAGCTGCTGCGCGGCAGCGGCGTCACCCTGCCCGGCGGAGGACACACCGCGACCTCGCTCGCGCCCCTGGGCACCGCCGCCCGCCTCAGTGAGCGGCTGAGCCTCCAGGAGCTCCTGGAGCGGATGAACGGCTGGTACGCCCAGGCGCTCGACGTGGTCGTCGCCGCCGACGCCGTCTGGTCCGCCCTGCCGGCCCGTATCGACCTGCTCGCCGCCGAGTTGCGGCGCACCCGCGCCCTCGCCCACTCGGTGGGCGTACGGCCCGGTGAGCACCCTTCCGGCGACGACCTGGAGCGCATCACCGAGGAGCTCGCGTCGTTGCGGTCCGAGGTGATATCCGATCCGCTCACCTTCTGGGCCGGTGCCTCGCCGAGCTCCGCGCCGGGCGGCGGCCGGCCCGACACCGACCGCTACGACCGTGCCGCGCGCGCCCTGGAGGACGTCCGGCGCGAGGTCGAGGCGGTCCTGGACGTCCGGCAGGACTCCGAGCAGCGGCTGATGCGGGTGCGGGACGTCCTCTCGCGCGCGGACCGCACGCTGAACGAGGCCCGTCAGGCGCGCGCCGAGGTCCTCTCCAAGATCGCCGCCTCCGAGGTGCCGGCCGTCTCCGGGCCGCCGACGGCGCTCTACGAACAGCTGGCGGCCGCCGCCGAGCACCGCAGACACGCCCGGTGGCACCGCTTGTCCCCGCTCCTGGAGGGCCTGGAGCGGCGCGCGGAGGAGGAGTTGCTGCGCGCCCGCGACTCGCTGACGGCCGTCACGGCGCCGCTGGCCGTACGGGCCGAGCTGCGCGGCCGGCTGGACGCGTACAAGGCCAAGACCGCGCGGTTCGGCCTGGCGGAGGACACCTTCCTCACCGAGCGCTACGACGCGGCGCGCCGCATGCTGTGGAGCGCGCCGTGCGATCTGATGGCCGCCGAGCAGGCCGTGCTGCGCTATCAGCGGGCGCTGGCGGAGGCTCTCGCCCCGCCGTCCGCGACCGGGACCTCCGGGCCCGTCGACCACGTAGGGGGGACTCATGAGTGACGCCGCCTGCCAGCGGCCGGGCTGCGCCGGTTCGTACGAGGACGTCGGTGGCGGGGAGCTGTACTGCGACACCTGCGGGCTCACGCCGGTGGTCGCGCCGGGCGGAGCGCTGTCCTCGCCCGCCACGGGCGTCACGGCCGGTGGCCGGGCGGGCGGTCGGAGCAGCGGCTCGCAGGGCAGTGAGCGGGCCGGTTCGGGCTCCTCGTCCCGGTCGTCCTCCAGGTCGTCGCGGTCCGCGTCCTCGCGCCGGTCGGTGTCGGGGCGGCTGTCCCTGTCGAAGGGCTCGCAGGCCACGGTGGGCGCCCCTTCGGTGTCGGTGCGCAGCACGCGGTCGGCGTCGGCGGCCTCCTCCGGGCGCGGCAAGCTGGGCGCCGGGCTGGTCAGCGTGCCGGAGGTGCCGCGCCCCGACCCGCGCGCCGCGGTGCTGGCGAACCCCGAGGTGCCCGAGCGCAAGCGGTTCTGCAGCAAGGGCGACTGCGGTGCGCAGGTGGGGCGTTCGCGCGGTGACCGGCCGGGGCGCACGGAGGGCTTCTGCACCAAGTGCGGGCACCCCTATTCCTTCGTGCCGAAGCTGCGGCCGGGCGATGTGGTGCACGGGCAGTACGAGGTGGCGGGCTGTCTCGCGCACGGCGGCCTGGGCTGGATATACCTGGCCATCGACCGTGCCGTCTCCGACCGCTGGGTGGTCCTGAAGGGCCTGCTGGACACCGGGGACGAGGACGCGCTGGCGGTCGCCGTCTCCGAGCGGCGCTTCCTCGCCGAGATCGAGCACTCCACCATCGTCCGCATCTACAACTTCGTCGAACACCTCGACCAGCGGACCGGCAGTCTCGACGGCTACATCGTGATGGAGTACGTCGGCGGCAAGTCGCTCAAGGAGATCGCCAACGAGCGGCGGCGGCCGGACGGGCGGCGGGATCCGCTGCCGGTCGAGCAGGCGTGCGCGTACGGCATCGAGGCGCTGGACGCGCTCGGCCATCTGCACAGCCGCAAACTGCTGTACTGCGACTTCAAGATCGACAATGCCATCCAGCAGCAGGACCAGCTGAAGCTCATCGACATGGGCGCGGTCCGGCGGATGGACGACAACGACAGCGCGATCTACGGCACGATCGGCTACCAGGCCCCCGAGGTCGCGGAGCTGGGCCCGTCCGTGGCCTCCGACCTGTACACCGTGGCGCGCACCCTGGCGGTGCTCACCTTCGACTTCCAGGGCTACACGAACGTCTTCGCGGACAGCCTTCCGGACCCCGGCAACATCGAGGTCTTCACCCGCTACGAGTCCTTCTACCGGCTGCTGGTCCGGGCCACCGACCCCGATCCGGGGCGGCGGTTCGCGTCCGCGCAGGAAATGGCGGACCAGCTGACGGGCGTGCTGCGGGAGGTCGTGGCGCTCCAGACGGGGCGGCCGCGGCCCGCGCTGTCGACGCTGTTCGGGCCGGAGCTGCGGGTGGTGGACACCCGGTTGTTCGCGGAGACGGACGGCGGGACGTCCGCGCTGGGCGTGCGGGAGACGGGCCGCGCGGCCCTGCCGGGCGCCCCGGCACCTGCCCAGCCGCCGCCGGGCACCGCCGCGGGGCCACTGGTCGTCGCGGCCCTGGACACCCCGGCCGCGGCCCTGGCGCTGCCGGTGCCGCTCGTCGACCCGGGCGACCCCAACGCCGGCTTCCTCGCGGGCCTGCCGGCCTCGCACCCCGCCGAGCTGTACGCCGCGCTGCGGAGCGCCCCCATGGAGTCGCTGGAGCTGCGGCTGCGGCGCATCCGGACGCATGTGGAACTGGGCGAGGGCACGCTGGCGTCGAAGGCGGTGGGGAGCCTCGAGGCCGCCCATCCGGACGACTGGCGGATCGTCTGGTACCGCGGACTGCACGCGCTGGCCTTCGGTGACCACGAGACCGCCGCGCTGTCCTTCGACGCCGTCTACGACGCGTTCCCGGGCGAGCCGGCGCCGAAGCTGGCGCTGGGGGTGTGCGCGGAGGTGCTCGGTCAGCTCGACAACGCCGCCGAGTACTACCACCTGGTGTGGGCGACCGACCCGAGCTTCGTCAGCGCCGCGTTCGGGCTGGCCCGGGTGCGGCTGGCCGCGGGCGACCGGACGGGCGCGGTGGCCGCGCTGGAGTCCGTGCCGGAAGCGTCCATCCACTTCACCGCGGCGCGCGTCGCGGCGGTACGGGCCCGGCTGCGGCAGCGTTCGCCGAAGGAGGCGCTGCTGGACGACCTGGTGGCCGCCGCCGGGCAGGTGGAGCGGCTGGCGGACTTCGGGCTGGACGCGGTGCGCCGGGAGCGGCTCGCCACGGAGGTGCTGGGCTGCGCGCTGGACTGGGTGCTCTCGGGCGCCCCGGGCGCGGCCGGCCCGCCGCACGGGGCCCGCGCTGCCACACTGCTCGGCAGCGGCTTGGAGGAGCGTGGCCTGCGCTTCGGACTGGAGCGCTCGTACCGCGTACTGGCGCGGCTCGCCCAGCGTGGTGAGGAACGGATCGAACTGGTGGAGCGGGCCAACCGTTTCCGCCCCAGGACATGGGTGTGATCGATGTCGCAACTGCCGCGACCCCCGCAACTGACGGCGTGCCCCGTCTGCCACGAGCCCCTGGAGCCGGGCGACAACTTCTGCGGCGGCTGCGGCGCCGACCTGTCGGCGGTGCCGCCCATGCCGGACAGTCCGCCCGACGACTGGCTCGTCGCGCCGCCCGAGGGCGGGCCGGCCGCCCGCGACGCCCCCGCCCCGGGGCCGACCGCCCCCTGCCCGCCGCCGGGCACCGACGCCTCCGCGGGCCCCGGCGCCCCCGCACCGTGCGATCCGCGCACGGCCGTCGGGGTGCCGGCGCAGGCGGCGCACGGCGTCTCCGGCGCGCCGCCGGAGCCGGGGGCCGCCCATCCGGGCGCGGAGGGGGCCGGCCGGACCTGTGGGTCCTGCCGATCCGGCATGATCGACAAAGACGGGTACTGCGAACACTGCGGACATGCACAACCGCGCGAACGGGATCACATGGAGCACCAGTTGCCAGGCGTCGCGGCGGTCAGCGACCGCGGACTGCGCCACCACCGGAACGAGGACGCCTACGCGGTGTCCACCGTGGCCCTCACCGACGGCGGTCCGGCCACCGTCGCCGTCGTCAGTGACGGCGTCTCCTCCGCGACCCGCCCCGACGAGGCGTCGGCCGCCGCCTGCGCCGCCGCGCGCGAGACGCTGGTGACGGCGCTCCCGCAGGGCGCGGACCCACGGCAGGCCACCCACGACGCGATCGTCCGGGCCGCCGAGGCCGTCACGTCCCTGGCGGCGTCCCCGGCCGCGAACGAGGCGCGCGAGCACGAGACGCACCGCCACGAGAACGCCCCGGCGTGCACGATCGTCACCGCCGTCGTCGCGGGCGACCTGCTGACGGTGGGCTGGATCGGCGACAGCCGCGCCTACTGGGTGCCGGAGGACCGCGCCACCCAGCCCGCGCGGCTCACCGAGGACGACTCCTGGGCCGCCCAGATGGTCGCCGCGGGCCTGTTGTCCGAGGCCGAGGCGTACGCGGACGAGCGCGCCCACGCGATCACCGGCTGGCTGGGCGCGGACGCCTATGAGATCGATCCGCACACCGCGTCGTTCCACCCGGACCGGGAGGGCGTCGTCATCGTGTGCACCGACGGGCTGTGGAACTACGCCGAGTCGGCCGAGCAGATGGCCGCGATCACGGCGCCGGACGCCCGGTCGCGACCGCTGGAATGCGCACGGCAGTTGCTGGCCCACGCTCTGGACGGAGGGGGCCACGACAACGTAACAGTGGCCGTACTGCCGTTCCCGCTGCCGCCCGAGGGGGCAGGATCGGCCTGACGGCCTGCCGTCAACGGGGGGAAAAGCACGCCGGTGTCGCTTTCGCGGCACCGCGCGCCTGTCCGCCCGTCGCGTCACCCCTGCGAACACCTGTGTGTCGGTGGAGTACCGAGGAGCGGATCAGATGGCCAATTTCTCCAAGTCGGGTGTGCCCCAGTTCTCGGTGGAGGTGTATCAGAACGCGCACCTTCCCGAGGGCGGCCGTGAGGTGAACGCGATCGTCACGGTCACCGCCACCGGCGGGGGCACCACGGCAGAAACGCCTCTGGTGCCTCATCAGCCCCCCTCGGCCCATGCCGTGCGGGCGCCCGCCCCCGAGGCGGCGGTCGTCATCATGGTCGACTGCTCCGGTTCGATGGACTACCCGCCCACCAAGATGCGCAACGCCCGGGACGCCACCGCGGCCGCGATCGACACCCTGCGCGACGGGGTGGCCTTCGCCGTGGTCGCCGGTACCCATCAGGCGAAGGAGGCGTATCCGGGCGGCGGACGGCTGGCGGTGGCCGACGCGACGACCCGGCAGCAGGCCAAGGACGCGCTGCGCAAGCTCACGCCGGGCGGCGGCACCGCCATCGGCACCTGGCTGCGCCTGGCCGACCGGCTGCTGGCCTCCTCCGACGTGTCGATACGCCACGGCATCCTGCTGACCGACGGCCGCAACGAGCACGAGGAGCCGGAGGCGCTGCGCACGACGCTGAACGTGTGCGCGGGCCGGTTCACCTGTGACGCGCGGGGCGTGGGGACGGACTGGGAGGTCAAGGAGGTCACGGGCATCGCCTCGGCGCTGCTGGGCACCGCCGACATCGTCGCCGATCCCTCGGGTCTGGCCGCGGACTTCACGCGGATGATGGAGACCACGATGGGCAAGGAGGTCGCGGACGTCGCCCTGCGCCTGTGGACTCCGCAGGGCGCCGAGGTGCGGTTCGTCAAGCAGGTCGCGCCGTCCGTGGAGGAGCTGACCGGCCGGCGGGTCGAGGCGGGGCCGCGCACCGGCGAGTATCCGACCGGTTCCTGGGGGGACGAGTCCCGCGACTACCACGTGTGCGTCAAGGTGCCGAGCGCCGCGGTGGGCGAGGAGATGCTCGCGGCCCGCGTCGCGCTCGTCCTGCCCGCGCCGGAGGGATCATCGCTGGGGGGATCGTCGCCGCAGGTGCTCGCGCAGGGTCTCGTACGGGCGATCTGGACGGACGACCTGTCGGCGTCGACGTCCATCAACCCGCAGGTCGCCCACTACACCGGGCAGGCGGAGCTGGCCCAGGTCATCCAACAGGGCCTGGAGCTGCGCAAATCGGGCGATGTGGACGGGGCGACGGCGAAGCTGGGCCGGGCCGTGCAGCTGGCGAGCCGCTCCGGCAACGAGGACACCGCCCGACTCCTCGCGAAGGTGGTGGACGTCGTGGACGCCGCGACCGGTACTGTGCGGCTGAAGGCAAAGGTCTCGGAGGAGGCGCGGATGACGCTCGAAACGCGCTCGACCAAGACCGTGCGTGTGAAGAAGTAGCGCGACCGGGACGATCGGCGCGACCGACTCGGCGGGGGCGCGCGGCGGGGCTCGCACGCCGAAGCGCCCCGAACCGGCTCGAAGCGCCTGAACAGCCCGGAACCACCCGTAACAGACCAGCAGCAGACCAGCAGCAGACCAACGACGACAGCCCGGCAACGAACGGCACACGAGGGGGAATCAACCGACATGCCGACCTGCCCGAACGGCCACCAGTCGGCGGCCGACGACTGGTGCGAGGTGTGCGGCCACCGGATGTCGGCGGCCCCCACCGGCGCCGTCCCGCCGCCGCCCCCGCCCTCCGGAGCTCCACTGACGTCCCCGGGCGTCGGCTACGGCTTCGGCGACGCGACCGTGCAGGCGGAGCTGTGCCCGCGCTGCCGTACGCCCCGCGAGGCGCAGGCACCTTTCTGCGAGGAGTGCCGGCACAACTTCCTGGCGGCCGCCGGAGGCTCGTTCGGGCCGCCGCCGGTCCCGCAGGCGCAGGGCTTCCAGTCGGCACCGCCACCCCCGCCGCAGCACACCCAGCCGCCGCAGTCGTACGAGTACTACGGCTCGCGCCCGTCCCGGATCAACCGCCCGGCCGAGCCGCTCACCCCGCAGAGCCACCCGGCGGCGCCGGGCTACGGCGACGAACCGGACGGCGACTGGCTGCTGTCCCCGCCGAGCGCCGGCCAGGCGCCGCCCGCCCCGCCCGCGCCGCAGTATCCGTACGAGCCGTACGCGCCGGGGGGCGCGCCGTCCTCCGTACCGCCGCAGTCCCCGGCGCCCGCCGGCTGGGTCGCGGTGGTCGCACCGGACCGCGAGTACTTCCTGGCGATGATGAACCGCAGCGGGCCCGAGGCGGCGGGGCTCAACCTCCCCGCCTACTCCCCCGAGCTGCAACTCCCCCTCAGCGGACACCAGGTGACCATCGGACGCCGCCGGCACAGCACCGGCGAGTCGCCCGACATCGACCTGTCCCGCCCGCCGGAGGATCCGGGCGTCTCGCACCAGCACGCCATGCTCGTCCAGCAGCCGGACGGCAGTTGGGCCGTCGTGGACCAGGACTCCACCAACGGCACGACGATCAACGGCTCGGAGGACCCGATCCAGCCCTACGTGCCGGTGCCGCTCGGCGAGGGCGACCGGGTGCACGTGGGCGCCTGGACCACGATCACCCTCCGCCGGGGCTGACGGACCCCTGGTCAGGTCCCCTCGTCGTCGTCCAGCGGCCATCGCCAGGGGCCGCCGGGGGTGTCCAGCCAGGCCCACTGACGGCCGTCGGCCACCGTCAGGCCGAAGCGCTCGCGCGGCGGGCGGCCCTCGTCGCGCCAGAAGGCGAGGGCGTCCGCCGGGTCGAACCGGCCGGCGGTCAGCGCCAGCAGGAAACGGAAACTGTCGCTCTGCATCAGGCGGCACGGGAGGCCGCCGCTGCGGGGCGAGGGGGGAAGAACATCACCCCGCAGCGGGACGAAGAAGGCGGGTGTCCGCAGAAACCTGCCTTCGGCATGGGTGCTGTCCGTGACCCGCAGCGCGATCAGCCCGGTGGCGAGCGGGGCGAGGATCAGCGCGCCCGGGCGGCTCTGTTCGAGCCAGGCGTCCGGGACGCGGGGAAGGGCGCACGTCGCCATCGTCCGGTCGAAGGGGGCCCGCGAGGAACAGCCGCGCGCCCCGTCGCCGGTGACGACCGCGGGGCGGAAGCCGGCGGCCGTCAGGTGGGCGCGAGCGGCGTCGGTGATCTCCGGGTCGAGGTCGACGGTGGTCACGGCGTCGTCACCGAGCCGGTGGGCGAGCAGGGCCGCGTTGTAGCCGGTGCCGGTGCCGATCTCCAGGACGGTGTGGCCCTCGCGGACGTCGAGGGCCTCCAGCATCCTGGCCATCAGGGAGGGCTGGCTGCTGGAGGAGATCAGCTCGCCGTCCCTCAGGTGCGTGGCCAGCGGCTCGTCGGCGTAGACGCCGGTCAGCCAGGCGTTGTGGGCACGGCGATCGGCGTCCTCCCGGGACAGCCGGCGGTAGCCGCCGCGGACACCCACGTAATAGGACGGCACGAACAGCTCTCTGGGCACCTCGGCGAAGGCCTCCCGCCACCGGGGATCGGTGAGGTCACCGCGGCTCTCCAGCTCCCCGACGAGCCGCGCCCGCAGGGTGGCACCGAGCTCGCTGTCCGGGTACGCACGGCCCATGACTCCACTGTGCGCCGCGGGGGGCTGCGGCGCGAAGCGTTCGGGGGCGGGTGTTCGGTGGGCTGTGATCGATGGACGGTGATGGGCGGACGGTGATCGGTGGGGCCCGTGGTCCTACATCGCCAGTCCTCCGCCGGGCCGTCTGAGACCATGGAGAGGTGAACAAGATTCCGCGCGGCACGCTTCAGGAGCAGACCTTCTACGAGCAGGTCGGCGGCGAGGAGACCTTCCGGCGCCTGGTGCACCACTTCTACCAGGGGATCGCCGAGGACCCCCTGCTGCGGCCCATGTACCCAGAGGATCTGGGACCGGCCGAGGAGCGCATGGCGCTCTTCCTCATGCAGTACTGGGGCGGCCCTCGCACCTACAGCGACAACCGCGGCCACCCGCGCCTGCGCATGCGGCACGCGCCCTTCACAGTCGACCGCGCTGCCCATGACGCGTGGCTGCGCCACATGAAGGACGCCGTGGAGGAACTGGACCTCACGCCCGCTCACGCGGAGGAGCTGTGGAACTACCTGACGTACGCGGCGGCGTCGATGATCAACACTGAGGAATGATCAGCCCGTCCCACCCATCCTTGGGCGTTTGAGGACCCGAGGTCCGGGGCGGAGCCCCGGCTACCGGAAAAGGGTGGGCAAGGGGAAAGAGCCCGTCCCCACCTACGCCGGCGTCACCACGAGCCCGCCAAGTCCCCCCGTACGGACAGCGATCGACCCGTACGGCGTACGCAACCGCAGCCACCCGCCCGCGGCGAACAACGCCAGCGGCTCGGCCGCGAGAAGAGCGGCCCCGCCCCGCCCGGCCTGCCGGGCGGCGGTGGCCCGTACGGGCCGCAGGAACCCCAGGGACTGCGCGGCATGCACCGCACGCAACGGCAGCCCCGTCTCACCCAGCGTCCGGGACCAGATCTCCCGGCCTATCCGGTCGCGCTCGACGCGCGTGCGACGCTGCTCGGGCAGCTCCGCGTCACGGGTCCGGAATTCGGCCACCGCGGCGGCGACCGCACCCTGCACCGCGGCCACGTCCGGGAGCCCCTCGACGCGCTGCCAGCCGCCGCGCGGCGGCAGCACGCCGGCCCAGGGCGGGCCGGTGACGGCGTCGGGGACGGAGATCTCCAGCCCGGCGCCGGCGGCACCCGGGCCCGTCGCCCGGGCCGCCGAGTCCAGGGCGTCCGCGAGCTGCCCGGCCGAGACGGTGACGTCCAGCGGAGCGTCCTCGGCCAGCCGCGCCGTGCGGATGGCGAGGACCTCGAAGGACGGCGGACGGCCGAACACGCCGAGGACGCCGCTTCCGGCCTGGAGCCGGACCGCGGCGGCACGGTCGTAGTGGATCAGCCGGGCGAGGAAGGCGACCAGGTCGGCCGCCTCCCCGGCATCGGCGAAGCGCAGCCGCTGCCCGTCGTGCGGGGCGAGGGGCGGCGTCATGCGGCGACGGCCCCCTTCGAGGGCGCGTCGGGCCGGCCGTCCTGGCCGGCCGTGTCGTCGTCCTGGAACTCGGCCAGGAACTTCTTCTCCTCGGCGGTGATCCGCCGCGGCCGGCCGGCCTCGAAGTCGAAGGGCACGACGACGGTGCGGGCACGGACGTAGACCTGCTCGTCGTCCTTGACCTCATAGGCGACGGTCAGGGACGCGGCGCCCACCTTCGTCACCCACGTCTCCACGGTCACCGGCGCATGCCGGTGCACCAGGGGGCGCAGATAGTCGATCTCGTGCCGGGCCACGACGGACCCGCCCTGGAACGACGTGCTCCCCTCCCCCGGCGCCAGCCGGAACATGAAGTCGATCCGCGCCTCTTCGAGATAGCGGATGAAGACGGCGTTGTTCACATGGCCGAAGGCGTCCATGTCCGACCAGCGCAGGGGGCAGGAGTACAGGTGACGGGCCACGGTCAGCCTCGGGTGAGCTTCTTGTAGGTGGCACGGTGCGGACGGGTGGCGTCCGCGCCGAGGCGCTCGATCTTGTTCTTCTCGTACGACTCGAAGTTGCCCTCGAACCAGTACCACTTGGAGTCGCCCTCGTAGGCGAGGATGTGCGTCGCGACCCGGTCGAGGAACCAGCGGTCGTGGGAGATGACCACGGCCGCACCGGGGAACTCCAGCAGCGCGTTCTCGAGCGAGGAGAGGGTCTCGACGTCGAGGTCGTTCGTCGGCTCGTCGAGGAGCAGCAGGTTGCCGCCCACCTTGAGCGTGAGCGCCAGGTTCAGGCGGTTGCGCTCACCACCGGAGAGGACGCCGGCGGGCTTCTGCTGGTCCGGGCCCTTGAAACCGAAGGCGCTGACATACGCGCGGGACGGCATCTCGACCTGGCCGACGTTGATGTAGTCCAGCTCGTCGGAGACGACGGCCCACAGCGTCTTCTTGGGGTCGATGTTGGCGCGGCTCTGGTCGACGTAGGAGATCTTGACGGTCTCGCCGATCTTGATCGAGCCGGAGTCCGGGGTCTCCAGGCCCTGGATCATCTTGAACAGCGTCGTCTTGCCGGCGCCGTTCGGGCCGATGATGCCGACGATGCCGTTACGCGGGAGCGTGAAGGAGAGGTCGTCGACGAGCATCTTGTCGCCGAAGCCCTTGGAGAGGTTGTTGACCTCGACGACGACGGAGCCCAGGCGCGGGCCCGGCGGGATCTGGATCTCCTCGAAGTCCAGCTTCCGCATCTTGTCGGCCTCGGCCGCCATCTCCTCATAGCGAGCGAGACGGGCCTTGGACTTGGTCTGACGGCCCTTGGCATTGGAGCGGACCCACTCCAGCTCCTCCTTGAGCCGCTTGGCGCGCTTCGCGTCCTTCTGGCCCTCCACCTTGAGGCGGGTGGCCTTCTTCTCGAGGTAGGTCGAGTAGTTGCCCTCGTAGGGGAGCGCCCGGCCGCGGTCGAGCTCCAGGATCCACTCGGCGACGTTGTTGAGGAAGTAGCGGTCGTGGGTGACGGCGACAACGGCGCCCGCGTACTTCGAGAGGTGCTGCTCCAGCCAGTTCACCGACTCGGCGTCGAGGTGGTTGGTGGGCTCGTCGAGGAGCAGCAGGTCGGGAGCCTCGAGCAGGAGCTTGCAGAGCGCGACACGGCGCTTCTCGCCACCGGAGAGGTTGACGACCGGCCAGTCGCCGGGCGGGCAGCCCAGGGCGTCCATGGCCTGCTCGAGCTGGGCGTCGAGGTCCCAGGCGTTGGCGTGGTCCAGGTCCTCCTGGAGCTTGCCCATCTCGTCGAGCAGCGCGTCCGAGTAGTCGGTCGCCATCAGCTCGGCGATCTCGTTGAAGCGGTTGAGCTTCCCCTTGATCTCCGCGACGCCGTCCTCGACGTTCTCCAGGACCGTCTTGCTCTCGTCGAGCTTGGGCTCCTGCATCAGGATGCCGACGGTGTAGCCGGGGGACAGGAACGCGTCACCGTTCGACGGCTGCTCCAGACCGGCCATGATCTTGAGGACGGTGGACTTACCGGCACCGTTGGGGCCGACCACACCGATCTTCGCACCGGGCAGGAAGCTCAGCGTCACGTCATCGAGGATGACCTTGTCGCCGTGCGCCTTGCGCGTCTTGCGCATGGTGTAGATGTACTCAGCCAAGAGAAACCGTCCGGCAATCGAGAAGGGCCAATGTGCGGCTCCGCCGCGTGAGGGCAGATACACCCCATCTTGCCGCACCGGTACCCCTTGACGGAAACGGGTTGTCCAGCGATCACGCTCCTGGGGCGGCTGATGCCTCCCGGGGCGGGAACCGTCACCCGTGGGCCCGGCGGACCCGGCCGGGAGGGCACCGGTCCGGGGTGGACGCCGGGACGGAGCCGACGCCGGGCCGGGTGGGCGCCGGGGCGGACGCCTCCGGGCGGCTGATCCCGCGCGCGGGATCGGCCGGGGACCCGGAGGGGCCGACGGAGCGTCCCGGCGCGGTCACTCCCCGGGGGCCGTGGGGGCCGTCTTCTCGCGGCGGAGGAGGTAGACCGCGCCGCTGCCGACGACGATCAGGGCGATCGCTATGCCGGTGATGGTCGGCGTGGTTTTGCTGGCGCCGGTCGAGGCGAGGTCGCCGTCGACGGAGGCGCTGACCGTGCCCTTTCCGGTGCCGCCGGTGGACGCCGGGCTCATCCGGGAGGCGAGCGTGGCCTTGGTGCCGGCCGTCCCGGCACCGCCGGTGGTGGCCGCCGCTCCGGTCTCCGCGGTCGCGCAGTCCATGATCCCGGCGAAGGTCCGGGAGAAGCCGTTCGGCCCCTTGATCGTGAACTTGTACGCCTGGTCCTCGGCCACCTTCACCAGGGTCGTCTCCTTCCGGCCGGCCGGCACGGTGTGCTTCGCGCCGTCGAGCTCGAAGGTGAAGGGGGCGTCGCCCTTGTTGTCGGCGGTGACCTCCACACCGCCCTTGGCGCAGTCCTTCTTGGCGGACAGCGCGGGCATGGCGCCCTTCTCCGCCCAGTTCGCGGTGGCGGTCGCGGCGACGGTGCTCTCGCTGGAACCGGCCAGGATCTGCGTCTGCGTCGTGGTGTGGTCGCCGATGAAGACCCGGCCGACCGGGACCTTCGTGGCGGCCGTGGCGCGCAGCGACAGCGACCCGTCGTGCGCCCCGGCGCGTACGTCGAACCAGAGCTCGCCGCCGTTGCCGATGGAGGTCACCGGCTTGCCCGCCTTGTCGACGATCCTGACGCCCTTGGCGGCGGCGTCCCCGGCGGGTGTGACGGTGACGCTGCTCGCGTTGGTGTGGACGGTGACGGGGCCGAGCTTCTGCCCGGACCTGCCGGAGACCGCCGCCGGGGTCAGCGTCAGCGACGCCTCGGGCTCCTCGGCGTCGCGGGCGCTCTTGAAGAGGTGGTCGGCGAGCTTCTCGGCGGCGGCGTCCTTGGCGTCGACCTGGACACCGTCGGAGTAGCGCCAGATGGCGACCTGGGTGCCCGCGGCGGCGGTGTTCGCGTCGAGCGGGCCCGTACCGGCGTCCTTGGCGAGGGCGGCGAGGTCGTTCACCTGGGGGTAGGAGTGCTGGAGGATCCAGCGGATCTTCCCGGCGTTCTTGTTGGCGTGCAGGGACGACTCGGCCCAGCCCGCCTCCTTGTACCGCGCGCCGTCCACGGTGTTGGTGAGGATGTCGAGGCAGTACGTCTGGAGCGAGCCGCCCCCGTCGACCTTCATCTCGAACAGACCGGCCGGGACGTCCCCCGTCTTGCGGCGGTCGTGCACCACGGCTCCCGAGCCGGCCGTGATCCTGCCGAGCGTGGCGCTGACTCCACCCGGATTCTGCGGCGCGCCGTCCGCGACGGCGGGGCCCACCGCGGCTATCGTGCCTACGGCGGTCAGTCCCGAGACCAGGACCACCGCGGCAAGGCGGGCAGCTCCCCACCCCTTGACAGAAATCATCGATTTCCTTCCGGGCGAACGCAGATCCAGATCGATGCGCATCGCCAGCGAACTCAACACTCAGAAGCCCCCGTTGCCACGTGCTGCGAACGTGATCTTAAAGAGCGAGCGCGACATCATCCCCACCCAGAGCTCCGCTCAACCGATCCGAATCGGAATCGTTACCGGGGGAAGGCCGCCTGACCTGGCATTATCGATAAATCGGCGGGGCAAACACCGCATTTCACACAGGACTCGCCCCGACCGCCACCGCGGCCGCCCCCACCATCCGCACCGGCTCGACCGGCAACGGTCTCGCCGGTGACACCCTGCGGAACGCCGAGGTGCCGCGCGTCAGGTCATGGCCGATCGACACGGCGTCGATGTGCGCCGACAGCCACCGTCTCCCCTCGCGCTCCGCGTCCTGGATGCGCAACTTCCCCTGCACGATGAGTGGTTCACCGATCGACACCGAGGCCACGACATTGGCGGCCAGCGTCCGCCACGCCCACACGGTGTAGAAGCTCGTGTACGCGTCCGCCCACTCCTCCTTGCCGCGGTCCCAGCGGCGCACCGTCGCCGCGAGCCGGAACCGCGAGATGGCCGCGCCGTTCGCCGACTCCTTGAAGTCGGGTTGTGTCGCGACGTTTCCCACGACCGTCACCAGCGTCTCGTTCATCCGGACCGCCTCCCCCGCTTCCCCGCCGGCCTGCGCCGGCCGGTCTGAAAGTGCCGCCGCGTCCGTCCCCGGCGTGCTGTCACCTCATGCTGCACGCGATCGCGAAAGTTCGCTGGAGCCTGTGGAGGAGCGCGCGCGTGTGGACAACGCCGTCACCCACACGACTGCCCGGAGCCCCCTGGCCCCTCTCAGCCCCCTCCCACACCGCCCGCCGCGATCACGAACTGCGCCCGTACCTCCCGGTACCGCAGCAGCTCCGCCGCCACCGGCTCCAGCACCCGCTCCCGGCCGCACCCCGCTGCCGCGTTCCGCAGCCGCCGCTCGGTCTCCAGCCCATACCGCCGGGCCGGCCCCCGCGCCAGCATCCGACAGGTCCACGCGAGCACCGGGGCGCCCATCCCGCCGCCGGTCAGCAGCAGCGCGGGCGCCCACCACTCGCCTTCGTACGCGCCCACCGCCGCCCCCACGAGCCATGCCACGCCCAGCAGTTGCAGGACGGAGAGCGCCCACTGGCCGACCGCGACCATCGCCCACCACCCCGGGCGCACCGGCCGTGGCGGCGCCCCACCGCGCGCACGCCGCGACGCGGTACGCGGCCCGCGCGGGCGCCCCACGCCCGTATGCCCCGCGCCCGTAGGCGGCCCGCCAGTACGTCCCGCGCCCGTGCGAGGCCCGCCTGCACGCCCCGCGCCGGCGCCTCCCGCGCCCGTACGCGGTCCGCCCGTACGTTGTCCGCGCAACCGTCCCGTCGCTCCCGCCCCACCCGACGCCGTGGTCGCGGCGGCCACGGCGTCCAGCGCCTCCGGCAGCCCCTCCGCGCCCCGGCTCGCCGCCTCGCGCACGGCCTGCGCCCACGGGCCGGGCAGCCCGGCGGACGCCTCGGACGCGAGGGCTCGTACGGCCTGCTCCACCAGCGGCCGGGAGACCGTACGGCGGGAGGGCGGCGCGCTGGTGATGGCGCGCCTCGCACCGGTGTCGCCGATGTAGACGGTGCCGGTCACGGTCGGCGGGCCGCCGCAGCGGGCCACGCGCCTGCGCTCGCGCCAGCGCCGGGCCAGCGTCCAGGACGTGCCGCAGGCGCGCTCGGCGTCCCGCAGCCAGGCCCGTTCGGCCGCGAGACCGGCCGCCTGGGCGCCCACCGCCTCCGCCAGCCGGTCGTCGAACTCGTGCCGCGCCCGTTCCGTCAGCCCCGGCCGCCCGTCGGCCACGTACGCGGGCCGCAGCCTCGTCGCGACGCCGTCCACGTCGGCCATCAGGCGGCGTTCCGCCACATTCCGCCCGGCGGTGAACTGCGCCAGCGTCTCGCGCAGTTCACCGACTCCCTCGCCGGTCAGCGCCGACATCGCCAGCACCGTGGCGCCCGGCTCGCCGTGTTCGCCGAGCGCCAGCCCGTCCTCGTCCAGCAGCCGCCGCAGGTCGTCCAGCACCTGGTCGGCGGCGTCCGTCGACAGCCGGTCCACCTGGTTGAGCACGACGACCGTCACCTCGGCGTAGCCGGCCAGCGGCCGCAGATAGCGCTCGTGCAGCACGGCGTCCGCGTACTTCTCCGGGTCCACCACCCAGATCACCGCGTCCACCAGCCCCAGCAGCCGGTCCACCTGCTCGCGGTGGCCGGTCGACGCCGAGTCGTGGTCGGGCAGGTCGAGCAGCACGAGCCCGTGCAGGCCCGGGTCGTACGGCCGGACGGGCTGGCGGCGCGCCCTGGGCGGGATGCCGAGCCGGTCCAGCAGGCCGTCCGCGCGGTCGGCCCGGTCCGTCCAGGCGCAGGCCAACGCGGCGGCCGTCGTCGGCCGGCGCACCCCGGCCTCGGAGAGCTGGGTGCGGGCGAGGGCGTTGAACAGCGTCGACTTTCCGCTGCCCGTCGCACCGGCGATGGCGACGACCGTGAGGTCCATCGAGAGCCGCTGCCGTGCCGCGGCCTCGTCCAGCATCCGCCCCGCCTCGGCGAGCGTCCGCCGGTCCAGGCGCGCCCGTGACAGCCCGACCAGCTCCCGCAGGGCGTCGAGGCGCGGCCGCAGCGTGCTGCCGGCGTGGGGGGCGGTGAGGGGCTCGGAGAGGGGCATCGTCGGGCGCGCGGGCGCGGGCGCACACTGCTGTAGCGCGTCGTGCGCGGGGCCCGGGCGCGGTTGGGCCCGGCGCGCGATCAGCCCGTCGTCCCAGGCGCGGCCGGGGGCGTCGGGAACGGACGACGCGTCAGATCCGTTCCGCCGATCGCGCTCGTCGCGTGCGTCGCGCCTGTCGCGCGCGTCGCGTCCGTTGCGTTCTTCGCGTTCATCGCGTTCGTCGCGGCTGTCGGATCGGGGCATTGCGGTCACCTCTCCCTCTGCAGTACGGACAGGGCGGCGATGAGCTCGACCTGGTGGTCGGGGGTGACGTCGAGGGCTTCCAGAGGCGCGGTGCGGCGGTCGCGTTCCGCGTCGAGTACGTTCTCCAGGCAGTCGGCGAGCAGCTGCCCGCCCCGGTCGCGCAGCCGGAGGATGCCGTGCGCGCCCAGCATCTCGGCGAGGCTCTCACCGGCGACGCGGGCCCGTCGGCCGCCCAGCAGGGACACGGCCAGCAGCGCACCCGCCCGGTCGGCGTCGACGCTCCCGCCGCGCTCGGCGGCTCGTACCTCTTCCTCCGCGAGCTCCTCCAGACAGCGCCGCCAGCGTCGTACGGCCACGCCGACGCGGTCCTTGGCACCGTCCGGGTCGCGCGGGGCGAGGACGCTCTCGACGGCCGTGTCGTCGGCGCAGGCGGTCGCGATGTCCTCGTCGGCGGCGGCGACGGCGCAGGTCAGCAGCGCGGCCAGGGAGCTGGTGAGGGAGCTGAGCAGTTCGTCCGGTGTGCTGTCGTGGGGGTGGGCGCGCCAGTGGGTGAGGGCGTCGCCGGCCAGCACCTCGCCCGCGGCGACCTCGCGCCGTACGCGCTCCGCGGCCTTGCCGTACGCGTCCTCGACCCGCTGCATCAGCCGTACGGCGGCGGCGTGCTGCATCGCCACGGCTCCGGCGAGCCCGGGCAGCCGCGACCGCAGCGAGGCCAGCAGCCCCGCGACGGTACGGGCGGCTGCGACGGTACGGGCCGCCGGGTCCTGCGCGCGCTGGTCGAGCCAGGCGCGCAGCCCCGCGACGGCGGTGGCGGGCAGCAGTCCGCTTCCGCCGCCCGCGGACTCGGGGAGCTCGGGGATGGTGAAGCGCGGCACGTCTCCGAGGCCGGCGGCGGCCAGGAGCGCCCCGTATTGCTTGGACACCTCGGCGGCGACCTGATGGGGCACCCGGTCCAGGACGGTGACGAGGGTGACGTCGTACTCCTTGGCGGTACGCAGCAGGTGCCAGGGCACCGCATCGGCGTACCTGGTGGCGGTGGTGACGAGCACCCAGATGTCGGCGGCGCAGATCAGCTCGGCGGCGAGTTCACGGTTGCGGGCGATGAGAGAGTCGATGTCCGGGGCGTCGAGGAGGGCGAGACCGCGCGGCAGAGCACGGTCGGTCTCGATGCGCAGGGCGGAGAGCTCACCGCTGTCCGCCTCGTCGCTCTCGTTCGTATCGTCCGTCAGAAGTGCTTCGGGCAGGGTGATGTCCTGAGCCGGCACCCAGACCCTGCGGAGCTCCGGCAGCACGCGCGTACCGGCGAACCAGTGGTGGTCGTCCGGATGGCACACCAGCACTGGCGTACGGGTCGTCGGCCGTAGGACCCCGGCCGCAGTGACCCGTCGGCCCACCAAGGAGTTGACCAGAGTGGACTTGCCGGCCCCGGTGGATCCCCCGACCACCGCGAGGAGCGGCGCTTCGGGGGCGCACAGGCGGGGCACCAAGTAGTCATCGAGTTGCGCCAGGAGTTCGGCACGGTTTCGACGGGCGCGGGCGGCGCCGGGGAGGGGGAGCGGGAAGCGTGCGGCGTCGACACGATCGCGCAGTGCGGACAGCGCGTCGAGCAGCCGGGGCTGTACGTCCAAGGTCGCCACATGTGAAGAATGCCCAATTTTGGTGGGATTTTGAAGCGTATAACCCATGGCGCGCGAGGCGTGGCGAATGGGGCCCAGGCATAACGAGTACACAACACCCGCCACCTGAGGCGTAAAAAACGATGCAAGATTCGTACCTGCCTGCGATTATCAGGACCGCTTCACCAAACCTCCACATCGCGTCACGGAGGTGAAGCAACCGGGACGAGGTGAGCGGAGCCCTATCCTTGTCCCCGGCAAGGTCACGGCACCACCGAGCCCGGGGCTTCAGCCGTTCGCGACCGCCGTACACACCGGCCCCCGTAGCTCAGTGGATAGAGCAGGCGCCTTCTAAGCGCTTGGCCGCAGGTTCGAGTCCTGCCGGGGGCGCCACGTTTTTGCAGGTCAGGCGCCATTTTTTCGGCCCGTCGCGAGATCACTCACGGCGGGCTTTCGCTACTCTCGACGAGCCTTTTGCAGGTCCATACCACCTGCGTCCCAAGAGGGTCTGCCGTCCTCCGCCTCATGGAAGGCTCTGCACAGGGAAGTGCCTGGTCAGCACGCCCCTAATGGCACTTCGGATGAGAACGGAACAAGCATCCTTGTGGCACCTGCTCTGTTCTGAACACTCCGATGAGGACACACACGGCACGTTCTTGGCTTGGTCTGTCCCTCCCCAGGCCACAGCGAAGCAGCGCCGCCAAGTACATTCGGGCCCACTCCAGGTGAGCCGCGCGACACGGATGCGGCTGTTGAAGAACGCGAGGGTGGGGAGCCATGACCAGAGCGTGGACGGTCCGTGGGGGCCAGTTCGGGGAGCGCGAGGAACAAGCACTGGATGAGGGCGTGGTGATCGCCGGCTGGGAGGAGGTGGGCGATCTCAGCGGCTGCGCGTCGATCGCCGACGTGGGGGACCTGCTCGCACGGGCCTATCCCGACGAGGCACCTGGCACAGTGGACAACTGGAAGCACCAGCTGTGGCGGTTCATCACGATGGAAATTGGCGACCTCGTCGTGATGCCCCGCAAATACCTGGCCGTCGTCGCCATCGGGCGCTTGACCGGAGGGTACAAGTACCGGAGCGAGGCCGCTCCTGGCTTCCGCCACACGCGGAAGGTCGACTGGGTACGCACCAAGGTGGAGCGCGCCGCGATTGGCGGTGACCTCCGTGACAGCATCGGCGCGTTCCTGACGGTGAGCGAACTGCGACGCCGTGACGCGGCACACCGCATCGAGACACTCGCACAGACCGGCGTCGATCCGGGGTACAAGGGTGCCGTCGAACCACCCGCAGACTCTGAGGCGCTGGCGCAGGACGTCCAGGAGGAAGGCACCCGCCAGCTGACCGCCCGCGACCTCATCGGTCTGTGGGGATGGCAACGCCGCACGGGTGACGTCATCGACCTCGTCGACCAGGAACTGGCCACTCGTGGTCTGCGCGTCGCTCCGCACTTCACGGAGGTCCAGCTCGACGGCCTGGTCACCGTCTCCGCCCTGGAGGCCCCCGCGACTGACGAAATGCCTCAAGACCTCCCAGGAACGGATGCCAGCCGTGTCACGGCACACGGAGCGGGCGAGGATCTGAGCCGGCACTGGCGCATCGGCAGCCTCCCCTTTGTCCGCGAGGTGGTCACAGTCGGCTACGACGAACCTCTCAGCCGCGCCATCACGCGCATGGTCCAGGGGGATTTCTCTCAGCTGCCGGTGGTGAACCGGAACAACGTGCTGCGCGGGGTCGTCACCTGGGAAAGCATCGCCCGCGCCCAGCTGGGCCGCCGAGGCAACACGATCGCCGCAGCACTGGATCCCCACCCGCACACCGCGCAGGAGCAAGAAGAGCTCTTCGTGCGCATTGACGATATCCAGCGCCACGGGTTCCTCATCGTCACCGATGGCGACAACCTGGTCCTCGGCATCCTCACCGCATCCGACCTGGCCGACCAACTCAGGCTTCGGGTAGAGCCGTTCATCCTGCTCGGCGAGGCAGAACGACGGCTGCGCCGCCTGACCAACAGCCTGACCGTGGACGAGCTGCCCACCGGGTCGGGCGTGCGCAAGACTCGAAGTGAGGGCAAGTACCTCACCCTCGGCCAGTACCCGGAGGTTCTCAAGGACGACACCTGCTGGGCCAGGTTGGGATGGCCGTACGAGCAGGACGACCTCGTCCGCCGCGTCACCGAGGTCAAGAACTACCGCAACGAGCTGGCCCACTGGGACATGGACGCCCCCGAGACGAAGACCGAATCCTTGACCGCGACCAAGCAGCTCCTGAGCCTGCTCAAGCTGATCGACCACGATCCCCGGCCATGACGGCGTCGCCGGGGCCGGATGCCTCGTGTCAGGCGTCCGCCCCCGGGCCGTCGAGGCCGAGTTCGATGACGGCAAGAGCTTCGGCGATCTCGACTGCCAAGTCGTCCTCTGGCCCGCTGACCAAGAGGATGTCCTGGTAGAGCGGTTCGAGTACGCCCTTGGCTTCCGCTGTGTGTCCCTGAGCCAGCAGCAACATGCCGATGTTGTGCCGGAGCTCGACAGCTTCCTCGCTCGCGTCGCTGTCAACAGCACGCACGACGTCCAGCACTTCACGGAGCTGCGCCAGTGCATCAGTGACCAGGCCGAGTTCAGCGCGGCACCGTGCCGCCTGAGCCCGGCACACACGGGCCTGCTCGCTGGCGGGCCCGGCGATTCGCGCGTACGCGTCTGCGAGAGTATCGAACTCGGGACGCGCAGCACGGTAGTCACCGCCCAAGAGGCGGATCGCAGCACGCCGTCTACGCATGGCCAGAACAGCCTTGTTTTCAGGTCCGAGCACGCGGGCGGCCGGTTCGATGGCCTCTCCAAGCACGTCGACGGCCTGCGCGAAACGGTCATCCTGGATGAGGTGATCTGCTTGGTCGTAGGCAGCCTTGATGTCCTCGCGCAGCTGGGCGGGGACCGGCATGGGATGTGCGGCGGCAGAGGCCGGCCTGTCTGCGGCAGAGACCTGTTCGCGGGCTCGGGGCGCGTAGGGCTCGCGGTAAAGCGCCGTCGGATCTGGCACCCCGATGGGGCTTGGACCACCGACCGCCGACTCCTCGCCGGGCTGCGGCAGGAACGGCAGCAGCGCCTCGTAGACCTCCTGAGTGTCGGCGGGTCGCTCCTCAGGCGCCTTCTTCAGCAAGCACAGGACCAATGCCTCCAGCGCCTCCGGCACGTCGGGACGCAACTGTCTCAGCGGGGTGGGGGCTTCGTTGACATGGTGGTACATGAGGCCGAACTCGTCAGGAGCTGTGAACAGCAGCCGCCCGCTGAGTAGTTCATGCAGAACGCATCCGAGCGCGTAGAGGTCGGCCCTCGGCGTGATTGTGCCGCTGCGTACCTGCTCGGGAGACATGTACTGATAGGTGCCAAAGGGGGTCCCGGTGGCAGTCAGCTTCGTAACGTCCGTGCGGAGGATGGCAGCGATGCCGAAGTCCAGGACCTTTACCGTTCCGTCGCGAGCCACGAGGATGTTGGACGGCTTCAAGTCTCTGTGAACCACGGGCACTTGGTGAGCGTGCGACAGGACGGTCGCGACCTGCGCCGCCACCGCTGCCGCCCAGCCGATCGGCAGCGGATGAGACGGGTTGACGTACCGGGTCAGCGAGACGCCGTCGACGAGTTCCATCACCAGGAACAGCCGCTCCAAGGAAGCATCTAGCACCGCGTCGTACACCTGAGGTACGCCAGGGTGCTGGATACGTGCGGTGATCCTGGCCTCACGTTGGAAGCGCTTGGCGAACTCCTCAGCCAGATGCGGAGAAGCGGCCAGGGTTGCCTGCCTGAGCAGCTTCACCGCGACCGGTCGGTCCAGGACGGTGTCGTAGCCGCGCCACACGTCGCCCATTCCACCGTGGTCAAGCTCCTCCAGGAGTTCATAACGGTCAGAGATGGACTCGGACGGCACTGTGCTCTCGCTTCCTGTGACAACTGGTGATCTGTCGGTGCTCGCAGCGCAAAGGTGCGTGCTCAGTGTGGCAACTGAGGTGATCATTCGTCCAGGTCAGGTCCAGCCACGATCGGGGGCGGCACCGGAGCGAGTCTCCCCGGAACCGCCACCCCATGTGCTCATGGCTCGACGCCATCAGAACTCGTCGTCGATCCCTTCCTCACGCCGGATCATCCGCCAGGCCGCCCTGCGCGCGCTGCGGTCCAGAGTCGACTTGAAGCCCCTGTCCGCGCCGAAGTACTGGCGTCCGAGCCCGGCGATGGTGTCGATATGGTCGGCCATCTTGTCCTCAAAGACGTCGTCGAAAACCAGTCCGAAGTTGTCCACGTCGTTGTTGGCCACGGCGGCGGCCCGCACCTTCGGGTCGGCCTTGGCCTCTTCGAAGGGGCGTAGGACATCTTTTTCGGTGAACTCGGTGCCGAACTTCTCGTTGAACTTCTCGATCAGCTCGGACAGCAGCGACTTCTCGGCCTCCTTGGCACCTCCGGCCCCGTCACCGAACCCCTTCAGGTCCGCTGCCCCCTCAGGGCTGAGTGAGACGTCGTACTCGCCGGTCTTCTCCACGCGCATATGGCTGAGGTCGACTTCACCAATGTCCACGCCTCCGTCGGCTCGCCGCGGCAGCCGGTTGAGCAGATGACGGCCGTACAGGTGCAGCCGCTCCAACTCGGCATCCTGGTAGGGCACGATCTGTGCGAGGAACCCGTACTTTCGTACGTAATCGTTGAGATTGGCTCGGAAGTCCTCGGCGGTCTCGACCTCCTCGTCGTCCTCACTCTCCATCAAGGCGGTGAACCGCTCGACGGCCGGGGACAGCAGCCGGTACAGCTCGGCGTGCAGCTTCTCCCACTTGGCCTGGGAGCCGCCCGCCTTCTGCTTCGCCTCGAAGTACGCGGCGGCAAACTCGTCCATCTCGTGCTCGGCGAGAACCGGCGCGGACATGACGCGGCCTTGCGCGGTGTAGAGCAGGTTCGGGTCGGAGGGGAGGGTCATCGCCTCCTCGAAGTACGGCCGGAAGGCGTCCTGGATGTCCTCGGCCTCGTTCACGAAGTCCAGGACGGCGAGATCGGACTGCGCCTTGCGCTCGGCGGTCCGGTTCAACCGGGACAGCGTCTGCACGGCGGCGATACCGGTCAGTGTCTTGTTGACGTACATCGTCGTGAGGAGCGGCTGATCGAATCCGGTCTGGTACTTCTCCGCAACGACCAGGATCTTGTACTCGGACTTGCCCCGACCGCCCGCCTTCACAGCCTTGTCGTCGGCGTGTGTGTACGCGAACGCCTCGGGCAACGCGCTCTCGGCGAGCCCTCCGTTCTCCTTGCTCTCGGTGGTCTCCTCACCGTCGACGGTGAGCGAGCCGGAGAAGGCGACAAGGACTCCGAGGTCCGGGTACTTCGTGTCGTAGTCTCGGTCCTTGATGTAGCTCTTGATGGCACGCGCCATCTGCACGGCGGACTGCCGCGACGAGGTAACCACCATCGACTTGGCGCGCCCGCCGAGCCGGCCGCGGGTGTGCGTGACGAAGTGCTCCACGATCACCTGGGCGTGCTGCGCGACGGTCGAGTCGTGGGTGAGCGCGTACCGGGCGAGCAGGCCGTTGGCCTTGGAGGGGTCGACCTCCTTCTCGTCCGGGTTCTGGTTCACCAGCTTCCAGTACGTGTTGTACGTGACGTAGTTGCGCAGCGGGTCGAGGATGAAGCCTTCCTCGATGGCCTGCCGCATCGAATACGTGTGGAAGGGCCGGTATTTGGCCTCGCCGGCGACATCGTCGAGGGTGCCGAAGAGTTCGAGGGTCTTGGCCTTGGGGGTCGCAGTGAAGGCGAAGTAGGAGAGGTTCGCGGCCTGCGCCCGCTCCTCGGCCTTCTCCTTGAGCTGATGGGTGAGCGTGACGGTGGTGGCGCCGGCATCCTCGGAGTCGGAGTCCAGACCGAGGTCGCGCAGAGCTGCCTTGACGGCCGTTGCGGCGTCACCGGACTGCGAGGAGTGCGCCTCGTCGACGACGATCGCGAAGCGGCTGCCGGCGATCTCGGTCGGGTTGCGCTTGATGTAGTCGAGCAGCGCCGGGAACGAGTGCAGGGTTACGGTGACGATCTTCCCAGTGTCCCGGGAGAGCGCGCGGGCGAGTTGCTCACCCTTCGCCCCGTTCTTCTCGTCGATCTTCACGACGAGCCCGGCGGTCCGTGAAAAACTGCCGACAGTCTCGCGGAGCTGGGCGTCGAGGTTGCGCCGGTCGGTGATGACGATGACCTTGTCGAACACCGGCTCGCCGGGTGTGATGCGCCCTGCGGTCACGGCGTCCTGGTCGAGAGCCCGCGGGTCGGTGGCGGCGTGCAGGTCGGAGAGCCGGTGGGCGAGCCAGCCAATGGTGTTGGACTTGCCGGACCCGGCGGACGCCATGATCAGATAGTTCTGCCCGGAACCGTGGTGCGTGGCGTGGGCGGTCAGCTTCTTCACCACGTCCCACTGGTGGTAGCGGGGGAAGATCGTGGTCCGGCCGGCGCCCTTCTTCTGCTTCTGTTGGTGCACGAAGCGTTCGAGGAGGTCGAGCCAGTTCTCCCGCTCCCAGACCTGTTCCCACAGGTAGGAGGTGGCGTACGTGCCGAAGGCGGTGGGGGCGGGGTTTCCGGCACCGCCGGGCTGACCCGGGCCTTCGGAGCCGGTGTTGAAGGGCAGGAAGCGGGTGTTCTTGCCCTTGAGCTGAGTGGCGACGAAGACGAGGTCCGGGTCGACGGCGAAGTTCGCCACGACGCGCTTCGCGAAGATCAGCTCGGTCGGGTCGCGGTCGCTGCGGTACTGCTCCTTGGCGTGCTCGACGCCCTGTCCGGTGAGCGGGTTCTTTAGCTCAGCGGTGGCGAGAGGGATTCCGTTCAGGAATAGGGTCAGATCGAGGCGGTGCCCCCAGTCGGCCTGCTTCGTGGCGTACGGGAGTTCGCGGACGACGGTGAGACGGTTGGCCCGGTACGGGGCGAGGATCGCGGGGTCCGCGACGAGATTCGGCTTGAAGTAGGCGACGCGGAGCTTCACGCCGCGGTCCTTCACGCCCTCGCGCAGGACGTGAAGCACGCCGTGCTCGGCGATGGCCTGGTCGAGGCGGCGTGCGAAACCGCGCTGGGCTTCGGCCTGACTGCCGTAGACGTTCGCGAGTTCGTACCACTCGTCGGGCTGGGTGCGGCCGATGAAGGTGAAGAGCTCGTTGGTGTCGAGGCCAAGGTCGGGCCGGTAGTCCTCGGGGTTGGCTTCGCGCCAGCCGCGGTCGAGGAGGGCGGCGACTATGGCGGAGCCGAAGGCTTTCTCGTTGTGCACGGCGCTCATGAGGTCGGGACTCCGTCCGTTACGTTGCGGCCGCTGGCGGTGGAGACGTCGAATTGGCCGGTTACGGCGGCGGTGATTAGGGCTTGGCGACGTTCGGCAACAAGCTTTCCAAACACTTCGAATTTGCCACGCAGAGGTCTCACAGTCCGGATCTGCTCGCCGATATAGCGTTGCTCAGAAAGTGAGGCTTCAGGAATCGGGATACGCCCGAACATGTCCCAGTTTCGAAAATCAAAGGCTCGCTCGCGCGTACTGAAGGAAAATCCAGTCAGGTAACCTTGGAGCGCGAGAATGCGGAGCAGGCGCCCGTAGTAGAGCGCATCACCATCTCCCTTGGGAGAAACTACATGATAGACAGGACTACAGTTCCCGTCGGCTTCCGATGTTCCAATGGCACCTGCGAAGCCATCAAGCCCATGCACCACCACATCGCCAGTTCGAACACCTTGACCTTGAGGGCCGCTCGAAGCGGAATTCGTGTAGCCCTCGGCTCGGCGCAGCGAACGCGCCGTCACCTGACCGTCACGGAATGCCGTGATCACCTCAGGTGATTCCAGAGCGGGGCGCATTCGCTTTTCCAGCAATCGGCGCATGGCCAGCACAGGAGTGCCAGCGAGTGGGTCACCCAAGCGACTGCGGCCGATTACTGATCGAATCTGGCACTCAATACGTTCGTCGAGCAGTTCATACATCCTCGACCGTGTACGAAGCATTGCGTCCATCTTGGCAGTCTCGGAGTCGAGGAATTCGGCGATACGACGCTGTTCTTCCATCTCAGGTGCCCAAACACGCACTTCACCAAGCTCTTCGGCATTCAGATGCGGCTGAGCTGCGCGCGTGCTCGCCAAAGTCATTTGGTCAAGGGCCACAGTTCCGAGTAGAGAGTAGGCGAGGTATCGGGCCTCAGCTGCCTCAGGAGTGACTCGGAGGTCGTACCCAGGGGCACTACCTGCCCATTCTTTTGAAATGCGCGCCGAATCTCCAGTGCAGGCCCCGCTACGCACAACCAAGATCTCATCTTCGGCAAGAAGCGGAGCGCGATCGAGAGGCAAGTCGGCTAGCCGCGCCCTGATCATATTGACTGCACTAATTTCCCCCCGACTAATGTTCGTTGCCCGCAGAATCGGCACACCATCATCCGAGATCGGGGGTGGCTGACCCAATCCATATCGAATCCGAGCCAGCCGCTTCAGCGGAACGGTGTGCATTACTCGGTCACCTCCCCCAACAGACCCTGAATCTCGATCTCCAGGGCCTTCAACTCCGCGTCGATGTCCGCCAATGGCCGCGGCGGCTCGTACACGTAGAAGTGCCGCGTAACAGGAATCTCGTAGCCGATCTTCGTCTTCGTATGGTCGATCCACGCGTCCGGCACATGCGGGTGCACCTCCCGCTTGAGGTACTCCTCCACGTCCTCGCCCAGCGGCACGTTCTCGTAGTCCCGCAACTCCGGGTCCGGCTCAGGCTGCCCCTTGACCATCTGGACCTCGCCCTCGGGATCACGGACCCCGACCGCCTCGCGCATCGCCTTCATGAACGGCGCGCCCCCGGGCCACAGCAGCCCAGCCGCGACCACCGCGTCCTTGAGGGCGACGAACGCCTCCGCCTTCGTCGCCCATGTCGAGCCGAGCAGCGGGCGGAACGCCTCCACGAACTTCTCCGGCTGCGGGAGCTTAAGCACTGGCTTCGCCGGCGCCAGCCCGGCCAGCGTCTCCTCCGTCACTTCGAAGCGGAGCTTCAACGGCCGTTCCACGGTGATGCGCTGGTAGCCGAAGGCCGAGTTGTCGAAGACCTTCACCTTGCCGTGCAGCTCGTGCTCCGGGTCGGCCGCGACCTGGACCGCCTCCGCATACAGGCGTGTGATGTCGGCAATGTGGTTGGGCTTGCCGTTCTTGCCGTCGCCCAGTTCCTTGCGCTTGTCGCCCAGCGACTTACGCATCTTCACCCATTGGTCGCGGGCGTCCAGCAGCACGACCTTGCCCTTGTGGTCTGGGGCCTTCCGGTTCGTCAGGATCCAGAAATACGTGGAGATGCCCGTGTTGTAGAAGAGTTGGTCCGGGAGGGCGACGATCGCCTCCAGCCAGTCGTTCTCCAGGATCCAGCGGCGGATCTCCGACTCGCCCGAGCCGGCCGCGCCCGTAAAGAGCGGCGAGCCGTTGAAGACGATCGCGATGCGGGAGCCACCGCCCCCGTTGACGTCGACCGGCTTCATCTTGGAGATCATGTGCTGGAGGAAGAGGAGCGAGCCGTCATTGATGCGGGGTAGACCCGCACTGAAGCGGCCCGCGTCGCCCATCGACTTGTGCTCGTACTCGACCTCGTCCTTGACCTTCTTCCACTCCACGCCGAACGGCGGGTTGGCCAGGAGGTAGTCGAACTTCCTGCGTGCGTGGCCGTCGTCGGAGAAGGAATTGCCGGCCGCGATGTTCTCCGGATCCTGGCCCTTGATGAGCATGTCAGAACGGCAGATCGCCCAGGACTCGGGGTTGAGTTCCTGCCCGTACACCTCGACCGTCGCGTCAGGGTTGAGGTCCGTGATGTGATCCTCGGCCGCGCTGAGCATGCCGCCCGTACCGCAGGCCGGGTCCATGACACTGCGCGCGACACCGGGCACGCTGAGCGCGTCGGCGTCCGGCGCGACGAGGAGGTTGACCATCAGCTTGATGACCTCACGCGGAGTGAAGTGCTCACCGGCGGTCTCGTTGGACTGCTCCGCGAAGCGGCGGATCAGCTCCTCGAAGATGTAGCCCATGTTGTGGTTGGGCACGTTCCCCGGGTGCAAGTCCAGGTCCGTGAACTTGCCGATGACCTGGTAGAGCAGGCCCGCCTCGTCGAGCTTCTTGATTTGGCGGCCGAACTCGTACTTCTCCAGGACCTCGCGCGCGTTGTCGGAGAAGGCGTTGACGTAGAGCTGGAGGTTGGCCGCCGCCGTGTTCGCATCGTTCGCGATCTTCTTCAGCGTGAGGGTGCTGGTGTTGTAGAAGGCGTGGCCGGAGGCGCGGCGCAGCAGCCGTTCCGGCTTCACGTCCTCGTCCACATACTGCGCGTATACCTCGGCGAACTTCTCTCGCGTCGGATCAAGGACGCATTCGAGACGGCGCAGCACAGTGAACGGCAGGATCACCTTGCCGTAGTCGGACTGCTTGTAGTCGCCGCGCAGAAGGTCGGCGACGGACCAGGCATGGTTCGCCAGTTCCGTGTGCTTGTTGCTGTTCAACGGTTTCCCTTCGGGCCCGGTTCCCAGAGCGGGACAGGCGGGGCGGATGTGATCCGATGCGATGGAGTGGCTTCAGGCGTCTACGAGGTGGGGTGGGTCGGGTCTGTTCTGTCGCTGCCATTCGGTGACGGTGGCAACAGTGTCCCGCTGGTCAGGCCGTCCGCGAGTGCCTTTGGCATCAACGTGGCGAGTTCGGTCGCCCGACGCGCCTCCTGTCGCAAGGTGTACAGGTCGCGGAAGGCTTCGCCGTAGCGGCGTTGCTCTTCCAAAGGCAGGAGCGGAACACGGAGCCGTGATGGGTCGATGTGCAGCGAGCTGGTCCCGACCGAGGCGCTGTTGAGGTTGTCCTCGGCGGCGAGGAACCCGGCCAGGAACCATGCGTCGAGGCGTTTCGGGTCTGGTCGGATCAGGCGGACTCCGCGGCCGATGACCGCGCCGCTGTCCTGCTCGTCGGCGACGCGGGACTTCGTACCGCTGTCACTACGCATCTCGGCCAGCAGCACATCGCCTTCGGCGACGATCGCCGTCGTGTGCGGGACCGGTGTCTCGGGATCGGCGGTGGCTCGTTGCCCGGTCACGAGGTCACGCCCGCTAAGTACGGGCCGGTTCGCGTATTCGGCGGGAGGCGGGGTGTCTCGTTCCCGGGAAGAGGGCGGGCCGGCGCGGTGGATGGTGAGGGCTCCGCCTCGCGTGAGGTCGGCGAGGGTCGCCGTACGCCACTGACGGGCCTGTGCACCAGCCGCGGGCCAGTCCTCCTGCCGCGCTGATGCAGCCAACGCATCCGCAGCTTGTGCCAGTTCACGCCGGAGCCGCCGGGCTTGCTCAGCGATAGCGACTGGATCTGCCGCAGCCGCCGTCGTACGGATGTTGCGGGCCGGAGTGACGTCGACCAGATCGTCAAGGAGATCCACTACTGGCACGGCGCGCGCCTGACCCGGCACGTCCTCGAAGCCGGACGGGTCAGTGACGTACGAGGTCCAATAGCGCAGCACTCCCTCGCTCAGGGTGTCCCAAGCGGCAGCGACCACACCATCACGGCTGGCCATCCTGCCGCCCAACGTTCGCGCAGGACGGGGCCCAGGCTTCCCGTCAGAGCTGGTCAGGGCGGCGCCCTCCACACACAGGACTGACTGGTATTCCGGGGCGGTCAGTTCAGGGCGCTGAAGAATCCACACGTGCAGCCCGATGTGGAGCGGCGGCGAAGCCCCGGCCGGCAGCGAGACGACAGCGCGGAGCGCGCCTGCCCGGATCAGCTCGGCACGGATACGGCGACTCAGGGAGCGAGTGGCGGCGGCCGGCGGCAGGAGTATGACAGCGAATGCCCCGGGCGTGATGTGGGCCAACGCGTGTTGAACCCACGCCAGTTCTGAGTCGCCACGCGGCGGGACTCCGTAGGCCCAGCGGGGGTCATAAGCAAGTTCGTCGTGACCCCAGTCACGATCGCCATAGGGCGGGTTGCACAGCACGCCGTCCGCGGTGAGGTCGGCGAAGGCGTCGGCGCGCAGAGAGTCTTCCGCGCGGACGTCAGCCGAGGAATCAGACGCTTCGAGGCCCAGGTGGATCAGGCTCCGCCGGGCCTGTACGGGCACTAGGTCCTGACCGTACAGGTGCTGCGCGCCCTGCCGGGCTGCTGCGACGAGTAGGGCGCCGCTGCCACAGGCCGGGTCGAAGACGCGTTTCGGATAAGGGGACTGCGGCGTGGCAGCACCCAGGAGCCGGGCCATGAGGTCGGCCAGCGGGCCCGGTGTGGCATACGCGCCGCTGGCCGCCTCGTCCTCCAGCTCGCGCTCTGCCAGCACGTCAACGGCGTCCTGGGTCTGACCGGCGTCGATACAACGAAGCACTGCGCGGAGCAGAGCCGCGTCCGACGCCGTGTAGGTCACGTCGTCGAATCGGGCCCCCGGCGGCGCGGGAAGCTCATGGGTACTCGCCTGCGCCCGAACCGCCACGTCATCATCTGAAAGCGTATCGGCCGCTTCGAAAAGGTCGGGGCATCGACGCTGAGCAAGTACGAAAGGAAGCAGGCGAGCTGCCACCGAACGGCCGTGCGCGCTCAGCCGCAGCAGGGTGCGCAGCTCTTCGAGGGGCGGGACCTTCTCCCCGTGCCCGCGCCCGGCCAGCCAGGTGCGAACCGCTGCGAGATCGTACAGCGGACTGCTGTCCGTGCCCCCTGCGGGAGACGGGAAGTCTGCGTATCGCCGGCGCCAGTTGCTGACTGTCGCACGCGTGACCCCAGCGAGGCGGGAGATCTCCGCCGCGGTGACCTGAGCGGACACCTCAGGCACGGCGGAAGGCTCGGGCTGCTTCGGCATGACAAGGGTTCCTCGCTGTTCGGCATGAGCGACAGGAAACAGATTACACGACTCCGAATTCGAATCAACTGTTTGACAGTGCTTTCAACGATGTGCTCAACTCGAACTGTCGCCGGCCGTAAGCGTCTGGCACCCACCTCATGGGGGAATCCATGACCATTGCCATGCCCACCGCCACCATCGAAGGCATCCAGCTCACCGTGACCGCCTTCCGCCCGGACGCCGTCATCGGCACCGTCGGGCTGCCCACGCTGCTCCAGCTCGTCCCGTCACCGAAGGCCGAGGAGGACAAGCGGGCGCTGAAGTACGCGTCCGGTTCGGTGCGCCGCCATGCCGAGGTGCGCGCCTTGGTCCAGCGCATGCTGAAGTCGACGCAGAAGGGGCGGAACGTAGCCGCGTACGCCTCCTACATCGCGACCGGCGTCAGCGGCGGGCACGGCGCCGCGTGGTCCACGCCGCCCATCACGCTCTGGTTGGACGGCCGGCCCGGCGCGGTCGGCGACGGACTCGTCGCGGGCAGCGGGATCTGCCGGATCACGGTGCTGCCGGGCTCTCCCGTGGTGGCCATCGACGGGGAGACGCAGGTCACGGCCTGGCATGAGCTATACGACGACCCGGAGCGGTTCGGCGTGACGTTCGAGCAGCTGAGCCGGGTCCGGGTGCCCTTCGAGCTCTATTTCGGACTCAGCGTTCAGGACGCCCGGCAGATCTTCTACGATCGCAACGTCGAGGGCGTACCCGTCGCCAAGAACCTCGCCATGTCCATGGACCAGCGCGACATTGGCACTCAGCTCGCGCATCGGATCGCCGAGACCGTGAAGGTCGAACACGACGGCAAGATCGTACCGCTCACCAAGCTCGTGCAGAACCGCAAGCGGCAGCTCACCAAGACCGACCCCGAGGTCGTCACGCTCTCCGCGCTGCGCGTCCTGGTCATCACCACGCTGCACGGACGCGCAGGGCTGAACCTGTCCTCGTCCACGGTGCACGACGTCGACCTGCCGGACGGCGTCGACGCCGAACAGGCCGAGCGCGAACTCGTGCCGCTGCTGTCGCACCTGATCGCCGGACTCTTCCCCCACTTCGCGGCACGCAACGCGGTGAGCGCTCCCGCCGTCCTCGCCGGCATTGGCATCGCCGCCCACCAGGCGACGAGCTGGGCGGCGACCGGCACGCGACTGAGCCCGGACGAGCTGGTACGTCTCCTGGAACCGGTGTGCTTCGAGCGCGAGGCCCGCTACTGGGACGGGGTCGCCGCCAGCGCCAACGCCTCCGGCACTCTCAACTTCGGCGGCGGCGCCAAGGGCTCTGGCGGCCGGGTGGCCGATGCGATCCTCGGCCCGGACACGGACCACGGCCGCCGGATCCGGGGCTGGTGACGGAAAGGCGCGCACGGGGCCGTAACGGCTCCCAATGCACCGCCATGAATCCTGACGCCCACCAAGGCGGGGCGGCTTAGCCGACGCAGGGCCGCCCTGCCCACGCCCATCCCACATGAGACCGGAGGACAGAGTGAACGCAGTCGAGATGCGTGAATTGGAAGACCTGCTCAGGGACCTCATCAGGTCCGCCGGACTCGACTGGCTGCTCGACGAGCTTGACGAGGCCATCGCCACGGGCATCGCGGAGGAGAAACTCCTTCAGCGCCGCCGCGGCACGTCCACCGAGGAATACGAAGCACTCGCCGTCGCAGACGTGGGCACGGACATCTTCCACAGGTCCCTCAAGCGCGGGGCGTCCGTGGTGGTCACCACCCGCCCCATGAACGCCCGCGAGCGTACGGAGCTGCACCTCGACGCTCTGCGCCGGCTGTTCCTGGAACTGCCCGAGATCGAAGCGGAAACCCTCAAGATCGTGAACGCCGAGGACGATCCGCACCGCGTACCCGTGCGCAGCGTTCGGTTCGTCCCGGACGAGGAACTCACCGGGCGCCGGGACCAGACCCATGAAGTCGCCGCACGCCTTCCCGAAGACACCCGCGCACACCTTCAGAACCTGTTCCGCGAAGCTCGCGAGGAGATCAGCCGATGAGCGCCGTCAACACCCTGCTCCACGAGATCCGGACCCTGCTCGCCGGCCCTGGGGTCTCCTACACCTCAGCATCTCAGCCCTGGGACGTCTACGAGGGATACCTCTTCTCCTTGGCAACCTCCACCGCGAGCAGCCTGGGAGCCTCCGTCCGCTACAGGGACGTCGATGGGAACGCCGTCAACAATCTGGTGTTCCGCACCAGCCCCGGCCAGCTCTACAGCACCACACACCCGTACACCCACGCCGTGGTGGAATTCAACCGCGCCCCGGCTCTGGAGGTGCACCTCGGCGTCCAGGTCCAGGGGAACTCCGGCGTGCTGCACGAGTGCGACGTCCTGATCCTGCCGGCCGACGAGGCGGCGCTCTCACGGCAGATCCGGATGGCACCGCGGGGCAACAAGTGCCTGCTGGCCATCGAGTGCAAGTACTACACGGCCAGCCGGGTCGGCATCGGTCATGCACGCAATTTCGAAGGGCTGCACAGCGACCTGAGGACCGCCCGGAACCTGTTCGTCTCCAACACGGGAGCGTCGAGCGTGGTCAAGTACCTTTCCGCCCGCAAGCGCGGATACGAGCGGGAGGTCGTGCCGGCCAACGTCAACACGGTCGGTTACACGCGCGGCCAGATCCGCGAGGCGTTCAAGATCTACCTCGGTAAGACCGCTCCGTCCACGGTGATCTGATCCGGACACGCACGCTTGACTTGATGACACAATTATCGTGTCATGGACGCATGCTGTACGCGACTCCCTCCCTGGACACCGACGACCAGCGGGCCCTCGACGAGATCGAGAGCATGCGCCGATCACTGCGCCACATGCTCCGGGCCACCCCCCGCTGGACCCGCCAGCTGCGCCGCAACCTCACCGCCCGTGCGATCGCCGGATCGAACACCATCGAGGGATACGCCGCGACGGTCGACGACGTGGAAGCCCTCATGTCCGGCGAGGAACCCCTGGAGACCGGCGAGAAGACACGTGCCGAGCTGGAGGGTTACCAGCGGGGCATGACCTACATCCAGGCCCTCGCCGACGCAGGCGACGACTTCCGCTACGACGCCGGGCTGCTCAACGGCCTGCACTTCATGCTTCAGGGACACCACCTCGACAAGCGCCCCGGCCGCTGGCGCGACGGCCCTGTCTACGTCACCAGCCCCGACGACCCTCTGGTCCCGGCCTACACCGCACCGGACCAGGCGGACGTTCCCGCTCTGATGTCGGAGTTCATCGACTGGCTCAACGAGGGCGACCTCGACGCCCCCGTCCACGTCCGCGCTTCCATGGCCCACCTCAACCTCGTCAAGATCCACCCGTGGAAGGACGGCAACGGGCGCATGTCCCGTGCCCTGTCCACCCTCGTGTTCTCCCGAGAAGCCCTGATGCCGCCCGAGTTTTCGTCCATCGAGGAGTGGCTCGGCCGGGGACAGAACACGTACGCCTACTACCAGGTCCTGGAAGACGTGGGCGGCCCACACTGGAGCCCGGAGCGGGACACCCGGCCCTGGATCCGGTTCTGCCTGACCGCACACCATCGCCAAGCCCAGCAGGCCCAGCGGCGCTTCGACGTAATGTCGCGGGCCTGGACCCGCTTGGTCGAAGGCGTCGAGGCAGTCGGCCTGGACGAGCGGGTGGTCTACGCCCTGCTGCCCGCCTTCTCGGACGCGAAGGTCCGTCGCACCGTCTACCAGCAGGACGCCGACCTCAGCGACCAACAAGCAATCCGCGACATCCGCGAGCTCGTCGCCCGCGGCTGGCTCGTCCCCCACGGTAAGGCCCGAGCCCGCTACTACGCCCCCGGTCCCCTCATGGACCCGGTACGGGAAGAGATCCGCCAGTCCATGGAGCCGTACACGGATCCCTACCGACGTACTCGCTGACCTTGCATGCTCCTGGCGCCATTCAGTCGTACTACGCCGCCGCGGCCTCCCGCACCGAAAGGCTTTGCGCCGGCTCGATGCGGGCCTCCAGTTCCTTGGTCTGTCCGACAATGCAGCGGGCGTAGGTGGCGTAGAGCATGGCCACGCTGGTGCCAGCCCACGCGGCTACCTGTGCTGGATGGACACCGTTGTTCAGCCAGCTGGTCAGGTAGGTGTGCCGCAGGTCGTAGGCGCGCTTGCCGATCGGGGAGTCGTATTCCGCCTCGGTAAGGGTCGCCCTGCGGGCCTTGCCCCAGACCCTGCGGTATACGGAGCCTGCGAGCAGGCCGCCTCTCTCCCCTTGAAACAGGATGTCGGTGCTGGAAAGGCCGTACTCCTTGATCAGGTCACGCAGGATCGCGACGAGTTCAGGATAGGCCGGTACGACGCGAGTGTCGCCCTCACCGCGGCCCTTGAGGTTCCGCTCGTCATGAACCTGGCCTGTGTCCGTCCAGTGCCGTCCCGCTTCGGGTCGTGTGGCGTGCACGAGCAACTCGCCCCAGCCGCGTTCGGGGAGAGCAGCGTCACGGACGAAGAGAGCAACGGCTTCCTCGGGGCGCAGTCCGGCGTAGTAGAGGCTGGCGAAGTAAGCGCGGTAGCACCGGCCCATACGCGGACGGTAGCCGATCCAGGCCAGAAGACTTGTGTTCATGCCGAGACTGAGCAAGCAGCGTCGGTCCACAGCAACGCACTCCCGCGGGATGCTTCTGCGCCCCTTGGGTAGAGGGTTGTTCGGGAGGATCTTCCGCTGCACCGCGTATCCCACCGCCACGTTCAGGATGCGGCGATGCCGCCGGACCGACGAGGCCGCAGCGGCTGATCCATCCAGCAATGTGCCGAGTGCCAGGAGTACGTCGGCTACCGCTGCGGGGTCACCCCAAATTTCCATAGTGGGGCTACGGCGTCGCGCCCAGTCGAGGAGCGTTACGACCTCAGACGGCGCCTTGTCCCGACAGTTGGTGTTGAACGCCCACTCGCGCAACGCGGTACGGAAATGTCGCACGCCGCCGCCAGGAGGGTTTCCGCCCAACAGAGCCGTCGTTGTGATCACGAGTGTCCGGGCAGTGTTCTTGCGGTGGTTCGCGGAACCCTGGGTCACTGAGCGTCAACGAACTGGACAGCGAAGTCGTACCAACTCATCGAGGAGGCTGCCGGCGAGTGCTGATCCGGCAGGTCGGTCAATATGTTGAATGGGACGCCATGATGCGTCGCGGTCACCGGTTCAGCACGAAATCCGTCGGCCAGGGCACATGTCTGGAACGTTTTTCGGTGCTTCCTCCCCTCGACGGCCCAGCGCACTCCATAAGAAGCCCCGCGCTGCCCCTCGTGGACCTCGATCTGCCAAACCCTGACGTCATAGGCGGCCTCCATCACACGCCACGCCTCGATCCAGCTCTTCCCGATCGCAGAGCCAAGCAGTGCAGGGGCGCACTTGCACCTCTCAATATCTATGATCTCACTGACCCTCTGAGCCCCATGCGGTCGCTTCTGGCAGGTGCGTGACTGTGATCTTCCCGATTGATCGCGGCCCTCGCCGCACAGGAGCGAAAGGAAGAAACTACCTCAACCCCACCGTTCCGCAAAGTTTGGGCGTCCCGATTATCACCGGAGAAGTCGATGCGCGGCGATCAACCGCTGCTCGGCTCAAGACCCGAACAGCGACTGCTGTCCGGGGCCGGGGTCACGAGGCCGATTGCGGCGTGCTTTCTTAGCAAGGGCCTTGTCGTATCCCCGCGTGTGGTTCCGCTTGTGCCGTTCCTTGACCACCTCACGTGTCGGGGCGGTGGCCCGGTCCACAACGATGGATACGGACATTCCTTCCTCTGCCCGCTCTCTGCCGAGCGTCCTCAGATCGTCGAGCGTGGTGCCCACTGTGCCTACAAGCCCGTTCTTCACGAGCTGAGTGAACTCCGTGTTCCCCAAATACCGTTCGACGTATCCGTACCCAAGGCGGGTTCCCTCGTTCGGGCCACTCGTCGAATCGTCGCCCAGTAGCAGCCGCACATATGGCACCGGTAGATACATGCCTGGCGCCGGCCCTGGGTCGACAGTTTCCTTCAACGGCCAGTAGGCGAGTTTAACGAAGCAAGGGTCCGAGCCCAGCCGCCAATCGTTAGGCGCCCATGGTGCTCTGCTCATCGCGGCCACCTGGTCCAAACGATCTAGCTGCCCAAGGAGTTGCTTATCCACATACATCCATCGGGAGCCTGCCTCCGAGGGGAGCCGCTTAGCCTGCACAAGAATAAAACTCTGCGTGGCCTCGTGGTAGTAGATCAGGTCCGCCCCAAGCCGAGTTTCCACCGGCGTTGCGTTGATATTCGCCACCTCGATACGACTACCGAGATGTTCGAACACATGGATGTCGCAGCGGAACGACGCCCCGGCGACGTGGCCTCCGGAAGGCCATCCCGCCTCACTGAACACGTCCGCATCGAAATCGATGCGCCGCGCATCATTTTCGATCAGGCCCTGTTCGAATGGCTCCGGGATGAGCCCGGCCAAGTGAGGGGCATTCGGGTCGCTCGGGCGCCGCCAGGCTGCGAGCCGCGCTGGAGGGATATTAGCGATGGCCAGCCCCAGGCGAGTCATGTCGTACTGCTCCTGCCAAGCACGATCCGCCACGCGCCTAGGGTCGAACGGGTCGGGCTCGGCCGCCTCGCCCAGGAAGTCGAGCATCCTACGCAGCACGTCGTCCTGCCGCGCGAGAACTTCCAACAGGCCCTCGGATTCCTCGTCTCCGAGGACCGTGACTTCACCCGCCAAGGCACTCACCAGAGTACGTCGTAGACGAAGCGGCGTCTCGTCAAGAAGTGATCGCATAAGGACTGGAACGGGGCTCTCCCGTACCAACTCGACGGTGATCCGGGAATCAACGGCCGCCACCTTGTCCCCACGAGGCTGCCGCACGACTCCCAACCAGCGCAGCGGACACCGGCCATCCTCGCCGGAAGACCGCGTGACGAGCAGGGCGATACGGGGCGTTCGATCACCAGGAAGAGAGGCCGTAGCAACCGTCTTCGTGAAGGATTGCTTGACCAGCAACTCCTCATCGATACGGTCGAGTTCCTTGGCGCTCAGAGCTATGATGTAAACCATGCACGGAGCGTACGGGGAGCAACACCAGGCCGTCACTCAGTTCCTCGGAAGGCAGGCATACCTCTGACCTGCCCGGGAAGGGCGGCCGCCCCGCAAGGTCCTCCGGAGCATCAGTAGGCAAGCGAGGCCAGGGGCAAGACGCCTCAAGCGCCCCAGCCCATCCCACATACGTCCCACAAAACTCCTGATAGGCCATCACCTGCACGAATAGATGCAGGTCAGCAGGCGCAAGGAGCCGAAAGAGCAAGCTCCTTCTAAGCGCTTGGCCGCAGGTTCGAGTCCTGCCGGGGGCGCTCCGTTTGTGCCGCACGCCCCTCCCCTTCGGGAGGGGCGTTTTTGCCTTCGGGCGGGGCTGACCCCTCCCCCTCCCCCAAGAGATCGCTTTAGGGCCATCGCGACGCTGGAATGTGTTTCAGTGGGGCAGGTGGTAGTTGGGGGGGTGGTGTGGTGACCGAGGCTTGGGTTCGGGTGCCTGTGGGGCGGGACGCTTCTCGGTGGGTCACTCGGGGGCGGTGCCGGCGGGTTCTGTTCGTCGTGCACAACGTGACGTCCGCTTCGCGACTGCTCGACGTGCTGCCGCTGTTCGACGACGATCCGCGCGTGCAGATGCTCGTGACGTGCACCGGCTCGTCACCGTTCCTCGCCGGGGTGCCCGAGCTGATGGAGGCTGCGGGACTGCCGGTGCTGCCCTGGGAGCAGGCCAAGGCCACGCCGGTCGACCTCGCGATATCGGCGAGCTACGGCGGCCAACTCCATCTTCTGGATGGTGATTTGGCTGTGTTGTCGCACGGCGTTGGCTACAATAAGAAATTGGCCACACCGGACACCGGACACCGGACACCGGACACCGGACACCGGACACCGGACACCGGACACCGGACACCGGACGTCCCCGTCCTCGGACGCCCCCGTCCCGGACGCCCCCGTCTTCGGGCTTTCGTCCGACTGGTTGCTGTTCGACGGGCGTCCCCTCGCCTCCGCGACCGTGCTCTCGCACCCCGAGCAGCTGGACCGGTTGCGCCTCGCGTGCCCCGAGGCCGCCGGGACCGCCGTGCTCGCCGGGGATCCGTGCTTCGACCGCATCCTCGACGGCCTGCCGTACCGGGAACGCTTCCGGCGCGCGCTGGGCGTCGCCGCCGGGCAGCGGCTGATCGTCGTCAATTCGACCTGGTCGCCCGGCTCGCTCTTCGGGGACGCCGAGGAGACCGAGCACGGGGACCTGCTCCCCTCCCTCCTCCCCCGGCTCGCGGCCGAGCTGCCCGCCGACGAGTACCGGACCGCCGCCGTCCTCCATCCCAACATCTGGCACGGGCACGGCCCCGGTCAGGTGCGGGCCTGGCTGGACCGGGCGCACCGGGCCGGGATGGTGCTCGTACCACCGCTGGAGGGGTGGCGGCAGGCGCTGATCGCCGCCGACTGTGTGCTCGGGGACCACGGGTCGGTCACCTTCTACGCCGCCGCCATCGGCACGCCCGTCCTGCTCGGGGCCTTCCCTTCCGGCGCCCTCGACCCGGCGTCGCCCGTCGCCGCCCTGGGTCGCACCGCGCCGCGCCTGCGACCGTACGAGGGGCTGCGCGCCCAGCTCGACCGGGCCGTCGACACCTATGACCCCGGCCGCTACCGCGCACTGGCCGACCAGGTCAGCTCCTCGCCCGGCCAGTCGGCGGCGCTCCTCCGCCGAGCCTTCTACGAGCTCATCGGCCTGCCCGAACCCACTGACCGGCCCGCCCTCCTCGACCGACTGCCCCTTCCTTCGTACGAGCCCGCCGAGCGCACCGCACCCCTCCGCGTCCTGACGCGGCTGGTCGGCGCCGCGCCACCCGAGATCGCCGTGGTCCGGTACGCGGACGCGCGTGACGAGCCGGACGGCGACGACATCGGCTGGGACGCGCACACCGCCGTGCACGAGGACACCCGGGACCCGGGGCGGCTGCGGATCGCCGATGTGATCGTGCGGTACGCGGCGGCCGACGACCCGCGCGTCGGGCCGCCCGCCGCCTGGACCACCGAGATCCTCGCGCGCCACCCCGGCTGTGGTCTGGCCGCGTATGTGACGGGCCCGGACCACTGCACCGTACGCACCCGCGCCGGCGAACTCGTCCGGCTGGCCGCCGCGCCCGGCGGGGACGGGCGGCCCGACCTGTGCGACCCGGCCGCCTACGCCTCCGCCCTGCACGCCTGGATCAGCGGCGGCAAGTCACTGGACGAGGCGACCGGAACCGGCATCACCGTCGTGACGGGCACCACGCGACACCACGTCCGGATGGAGCCCGAGTGGTGACGGATGGTCAGCTGCTGTCCTGGGCGGTCAGGTTATGCCGAGACGCGCCAAGCGGGCGTCCAGCCGTGCCATCGCCCCGCTGTCGCCTGACTTCTCGTACAGGACGCGTGCCAGGCGCAGATGGTGGACCTGATCCGCCGTGTCCCCCAGGTCCTCGGCGCAGCGGGCCCGGAGTTCGGCGGCGTCCGCCTGCTGGAGGACGGCTCCTTCCGCCTCCATGACCGCGAGGGCCTCGTCGAGGGCCGTACGGGCCGCGGCCGGGTCGCCGGCGGCGAGATGGGTCTCGCCGAGGCTCATCCGTACCCGGGCCTCGTTGTAGCGGTCGCGCCGGGGCAGGTCCTGGAAGCGGGTGAGGGCGTGCAGGAGTCGGCGTACGGACTCGGCCGACCGGCCCTGGCCGCGCAGCGCGCGCCCTATGTGGTGCTCCAAGAGCGCGAGGGCGCGCGGCACGTCCTCCGCGCCGTCCTCGCCGGGGGCGATGTCGCGCAGGATCCCCTGAGCCTGCCGGAAGCGGTCCTCGGCCTCCTCGTACCGCCATTGCCGCAGGCACAGCAGGCCGAGGGATTCGACGGCGGTGGCCTGCCCGCGGCGGTGGCCCGCGCGCTGGTCGGCCGCCGCGGCGGCGGTCAGCTCGTCCTCGGCGTCGGACAGCTGCCCCAGACCCATATAGGCGAAGGCGAGCTGGGTCCGTACCCGTCCTTCGGCGCGCCGATCACCGAAGGCGGTGGCGCAGCGGCGGGCGGCCTCGACGCCCCGCAGGTGGGTCGCCACCCACTGCTCGTGGAAGCCAAGGCGCAGGTGCAGGCCCCACATGGCCTCGCACAGCTGCCAGGCCAGGTCGTGGAACCCGTACTCCTCCGCGGCCCGGACGGCTTCGGCGAGGTTCTCCCGCTCACGGCGCAGGTCGGCGAGGGCGGTGCGGGCGGACTCGGGCGCGCGGTCGTCCGGACCGTGCGGCTCGGCGTAGGCGGGGCCGAGGTGCCAGCGGCCCGGTATGACGCGGGAGTCGGCGGCCGCGGCGAACCGCAGATACCAGGTGAGCGTGCGCTGGACGGAGTCGGCCGTGGCCGCGCGGCCGTCTACGGCGTGGGCGCGGCGCTCGGCGTGCCGGCGCACGGAGTCGTGGAAGTGGTAGCGCTCCTCGCCGACTTCCTCCAGCAGGTGGACGGCGGCGAGGTCGTCGAGGAGGGCACGGGCCTCGGCGTCGGTGATGTCCGCGGCGGCGGCCGCCGCGCCGACGGGGATGTCGGGCCAGGGGCACAGGCCGAGCAGGCGGTAGAGGCGGGCGGCTTCGGGGGCGAGGTCGCGGTAGGAGAGGTCGGTGGTGAGCTGGACGGGGTCGTCGGCCGCTCCCCGTGCCTCACCCGGCGCTCCCCCTGGCGGACCGTGGTGCGGGTCAGGGCCCAGGTGGACGTCCAGGGCGGCGAATTCCCGTTCCAGGCTCTCCCAGCTGAGGTGTTCCCGTACCGCCACGCGCGCGCCCGTCTCGCACAGGGCCAGTGGCATGCCGCCGCACCGCGCCGCCACCGCCTCGGCGTGCGGGCGCTGTGCGGCGAAGCGCTCGGGTCCGGCGAGGCGGGTGAGCAGGCGCACGGAGTCGGCCGGGGACAAGGGGCCGAGCCGGATCGGGCGGGCGCCGTGGTCGCGTACGAGTTCGGGCAGCCGGTGGCGGCTGGTGACGATGACCAGCGAGCCGGGCGCGGCGGTGAGCAGCGGGGTGATCTGGGAGACGCTGTGGGCGTTGTCGAGTAAGACGAGCAGGCGCCGGCCGGCGGTGTGCTCGCGGTAGAGGTCGGTTTGCGCCCGCTCGTCCGCCGGGACGCGGTCGGCCGGCACACGCAGGCTGTGCAGGAACCGTACGAGCGCCCCGGAGGGGGTGACGGCTGTGGCGGCGGAGGCACCGCGCAGGTCGGTGTACAGGTGGCCGTCGGGGAAGCGGTCGCCGAGGGCGTGTCCGCAGTGCACGGCCGTGGCGGTCTTGCCGACGCCGCCCGGCCCCGTGAGCACGACGACGCGGGGAGCGCCCGTGGCTCCGTACGCCCCGGGGGCGGCGGCGCTGTCCGTCTCGTCCAACAGCTCGGTGATGGCGGCCAGTACGTGGTCGCGATCGGTGAAGGCGGCCGTGCCCGGTGGGAGGAGTCGCGGGCGGGAGGCCGGGGGCCCGGCGGCCGGCGCGGAGTCGCGCACCAGCATGGTCTCGCGCAGCCACACGGCCAGGTCGCGGGCGAAGGCGGGCTCGCGGCGGGCCTGTTCGATGAGCAGCGCGGCCAGGGCGCGGCGTCCGTCGGCGTCGGTGGGCGCCATCGCGGGCACGGGGGCGGAGGAAGTCGGATCGTCCGGGCCGGGCGGGACGGGGTCGGCGGTGTCCTCGCCCCGGCGCGTCATTCGCCGGACCAGGCCCGCCAGCCCCTCCGTGGTCCGTCGGCCCATCTCGCCCGCCGCGCCCGACAACGCCCCCGAGGTCGCCGTGTCGACGGCCGACAGCACCGCCGCCATCGTGAACGGATCCATGGTCCCTCCCCCACTCGCCGATCCGCTCACGCTATCGGGAAGGTCGCGATCACGGGGGTCTTCCGCCGCGCCTGTGGATAACCGCGGGCAGCGGCTGTGGACGAGCGCGGCCCAGGCACAAGCGTGGCGCCCACGAAAGGAATCGAGGGCGCCACACCGCTCGGTTCGGGGCGGAGGGCACCCCGGGACCGTCGGTCGGCTCGCGTACGACCCGCGGGGCGGCTGCCGGCGGGCCGGGGTATCAGGTGTTGATGCAGGTGTTGCCGGATGCCGGGTTGAGCAGGCCGATGATGTCGATGGTGTTGCCGCACAGGTTGATCGGGACGTGGATCGGGATCTGGATGACGTTGCCCGAGACGACGCCGGCGGATCCGGCGGCGTAGCCGGCGGCGCCGGCGTCGGCCACGGCGCTTCCGGTCAGGCCCACGAACGCGGCGCCCACAGTGGCGGTCAGGACGGCTGTTCTGGCGATTCGTGACATGCGGAGACACCTTTGCTCGGTCGTTCTGAGGGCACCCGACCGGTGACGGCCGGGGTGAGGATCAACGTCCATTAGTCACAAAGGTTTCGTACATGGCGCGGACGGGTGATTCGCGATTTCCCTTGTGCATTCCGGTCATTTCACCGAGGAGAACGAGGAGCGGGACCGGTGCCTCCGGCGCACGGGAGGGGCGCCGCCGACCGCTTTAGCGGGGCTTTAAGGCCGTCTGGCGCAATGAACGGTCTGAAAGGAGCTGCCTCATGATCCGCTACCTCGTCAGCTTCCTCCCCTGGATCGCCTACGCGGCCCTCGCCAGGAACGACAACTGGCGCAACGGCGCGATGGCCGGGCTTCTCATCGCCCTCATCGTGGTCGTCGTCGACCGGCGGTCCGGAAAGAAGTGGGACGAGATGGTCATCGAGGTGAGCGCCGCCGTGTTCTTCACGGGCATCACCCTGCTGTCCTTCCTCTCGCCCCATTCCTCCCTCATGCCGTACGGCGCGGCACTGGTCGACGCCTGGCTGGCCCTCACGGCGTTCGGCTCGCTGGCCATCCGCAGGCCCTTCACGCTCGGCATGGCACGGCGCTCGGCACCGGAGAGCGTGTGGCAGACGCCGCTGTTCTACAAGATCAATGCCGTGATCACCACGGCCTGGGCGCTGTCGTTCACCGTGGCGGCGGTCGCACTGGGCGCGCTGATCAATTACGACCCGAAGGCGCTGATCCCGGCGATCGTCATCAAGACGGTCACCTTCGTGGTGCCGGTGGTGTTCACGATCCGCTACCCCGAGGTGGCTCAGAAGCGCTTCTTCCAGGCCGAGGCCGAGGCACAGCAGGCCGAGGCGCAGCGGGCGGCCGCCTGACACTTCGTGTCGTGCAGCTTGCTGTCACCGTCCCCGGCTGGCCCGGCCGGGGCTTGATCGCGCACTCTGGGTCACAAGGCTGTCCGGCCCCACCCGAGCAGACGTGATGACAGAACGGCCACGATGAAGTTCCGCATTCTGGGCCCCTTGGAGATAGACCCGCCGGAGACGGAGGGGATGGCTCCGGGCCCGTACGCCCCGCGTGCCGCGAAGCCCCGGACGGTGCTCGCCGCGCTGCTCGTACGGGCCGGCGAGGTGGTCTCGGTGGACAGTCTCATCGAGGAGCTGTGGACCACCGATCCACCGCGCACCGCGACGACCACGGTCCAGGTCTATGTGTCCCAGCTGCGCAAACTGTTGGACACCGCCACGCCGTCGTACGGGCGTGAGGCGCTGCTCACCAGGCGGCCCGGTTACATGCTGCGGGTGGCCCCGGGGCAACTCGACCTCGACGACTTCGAGGACTTGCGCGAGAAGGGCCGTCGCGCCCTGGAGCGGGGCGATTTCGAGGCCGCCGCCCGCTCGCAGCGCCGGGCGCTCGCCCTCTGGCGCGGCCCGCTGGTGTCGGACACCCCGCACGGCCCGCTGCTGGAGGCGATGGCGGTGCGGCTGGGCGAGGCGCGCATCGCGGCGCTGGAACAGTGCGTACGGGCGGAGCTGCACCTGGGCCGGCACCGGGAGCTGATCGCGGAACTGCGCTCGGTGACGGCGGAACACCCCTTGCGGGAGGAGTTCCACGGGCACCTGATGCTCGCGCTCTACCGCGCGGGACGGCAGGCGGAGGCGCTTCAGGTCTTCAGCCGCGTGCGGCGCACCCTGGTGGAGGAGCTCGCGATCGAGCCGAGCCGCCCTTTGCAACACCTCCACCAGCGGATCCTGGCCGGGGACACGAACCTGGCCCCGCCGCAGGCGACCGCGACGAGGACCAACCCCGCGAGCGGGAAGGCGGCAAGGGTGGCCACCCGGCCCTGCCGCGGGAGCCGGATGCCCCGCAGGGCCACCAGGGCCCTGTGCACGGGACCCTGACGGGGCACCACCACCTCCGCCCGGCACCTCCCCCTGGCGCTCCCGCGTCAGCCCCTCTCCGCCGTCATCCGCACCGCGAACGCCTCCAGTTCCTCCCGCCACCCCGCGGTCAGCCGCGAGCCCGCCGCCGTGCGCGAGGCCCGGTCCACCAGCTCCCGGATGAGCCGCTCGGCGATGCCGCGCTCCTCGCGCTCCAGGAGGATCTCCCGCAGCAACTCCGCGTCCCAGTCGTACTCCGGCCCGCCGTCGAGGAAGCCGCGCAGGCGCCACGCGGCGTGCAGGGAACGGGCGTACGCGTCGTAGGCGGTGTCGAGGTCGGGGCGGTCGGCGAGGGCGGCGCCCAGCCGCAGGGGGTGGCACAGCGCGTACCAACCCGCCGTACAGCCGCGGTCGCATCCCGATATGCACCGCCCGGGCCAGGGGTCGTCGAGGTATTCGGCGGCCATGGCCTCGTGGGCGTACGTGCCGATCACCCGCTCCACGCGCAGCTCGTCCCAGATCTGCCAGGCGGCGCCCGGCAGCCGTGACGCGAGCCGGTCGGCGAGACTGAGGGCGAGGTCACCGGCGAGGGTGGCGGTGGAGTCCCCGAAGCGCCGGGCGTCGCCCGCCCAGCCGTTGCGCTCGTGCTCCGCCGCACGGCTGACGTGCAGGGTGGGGATGCCGCGCCGCAGGGCCGCGTTGTCGCGGACGTCGCCGCGGATGAGGGTGCAGGTGTCGAGGAGTTCGAGCGCGGCGGCGGCGTCGACGGCCTCGGAGGCTTCGGGGTCGCCGCCCGCCGCGAGGTAGCCGGTGACGAGGACGACCGGGCGCACCCGGTCGACGCCCACGGCGACGAGTTCGGCGAGGGATTCGATCAGGCCGGCGCCCCGGGTGTCCGCGGTGCGCCAGCGCCGGTGTTCGTCGTTGAGGAGGCCGCGCAGCCGTTCCTCGACCCGGTCCAGCATCCCGGCGCGCTGGAGCTGGGGAGCCACAGGCGGGGCCGCCGCTCGTGGCACCTTCGGTTGCGTCGTCATCGTCTGCCTCCCTGGATCGGCTTCGGCCCTGCCACCGACCCTTCCGGGCGGATGCTCCGCTCTCATCCGCGGAGCGTGACCGGCCAGAAGGCTGCCCAGCGAGGCGCTCGGGAAGCGATGGTTTCCTGCCATACCGGAACGGGCTGTCATGACTCCCCGACGGACTGTCACGGAGGCGCCGCCCGCGGGCCTCGCGAGGCACCGGGGCGCCTGCCGCCCGGCGCGGTGGGGACATCGGGCGCGGAAGGCCCGCATCAGGAGGCCGTGAAAGTGGCTCATATTCGGCTGTTGCGCGGTCGCCCCGAACAGGCTTGAGGAAGCCATCGACGTCGAGCGTCCGGGGAACGCGCGGCTCCCCGCCCATGTCACGTCGTACGATCCTCGGAACCCGGCCCCCGCGCGCACCGCCTCCGGACGCATAGCTCTGGTAAACATCAGGCCAAAAGCGCGCCCCGCCCCATTGACCCGAGGGATCATGGTGACCGTGCTGCCTGACGCCCCTGACGAGTTCGCCGAACTGGACGACCTCAGTGCGGCGGCGTACGGGCACGCGGTGGAGCTCGGCCGTTTCGACGCCGACGACATCGCCGGGCGCCTGTCCCTCACCCCGGCCGAGGTCGACCGCGCCCGTCAGGTCCTCTCCCGGCTGCGACTGCTCCAGCCCATGCCCGGCGAACCCGGCGTGCTCGTGCCCGTCGGGCCGGATGTCGCCGCCGCGGACCTGGTGGGTTCGGCGGAACGGCGCATCCGCGACCTCCAGGAGGCCGTCACCGACGTACGGGGCCGGCTGCTGTCCCTGAACCCCGTCTACTTCGAGGGCCGGCGGCTGCGCAACCGGCTGGAGGCGTTCGACGTCATCGACGACGTCGACACCATCCAGTCGATGCTCGACCACCTGGGCTCGCGCTGCCGACAGGAGATGTTCACCGTGCAGCCGGGCGGCGCGCGGCCGGGCGATGTCCTGGACGCCGCCCGCCGGGCCACACTGGCCATCCGCTCCCGGGGCGTACGCATCCGCACGATCTACCAGCACCCGGCACGCAGCGATCTCGCCACGCGCGCGTACGTGCGCGATGTGACCGCGGCGGGCGTCGAGGTCCGTACGGCCGACGAGGTCATCGACCGGATGATCGTCTACGACCGGGAGACGGTCTTCCTGCCCGCCCACCGGGGACCGGGCCGGCCTCCCGGCGCGGCCGTCGTCCGCGAGCCGACGCTGGTGGCGTTCGTCTGCTCCGTCTTCGAGCACCTCTGGGACGGCGCGACGCCTTTCGTGCCGGAGTCGGCGAAGGCGCCGGCCACGACCGACGACCTGCGCCTGTCGATCGTCCGGCTGATGGCGAACGGCTACAAGGACGAGGTGATAGCGCGCAGGCTGGGCATGTCGGTGCGCACCTGCCGCCGCCACATTTCGGAGATCACGGAGGAGCTGGAGGCGACGAGCCGCTTCCAGGCCGGTTACAACGCGGCGCGGTCCGGACTGCTGGACGGCGAGCGGCCGAGAGACTGACCCGAGGCGCGCCCGTGGCCCGTGCCGGGGCGGCCGCCGCGCGCGCCCGTGCGGCAGCCGCACGGCATTCGCAGGCCATCTGTACACCGCGCACCGGGCGCCGCTACAACGGGTGCGGGCCCGGCTATTCGGACCATGGTTCCGGACCACGCGGCGGGCGACCTCCGGGCCCGGCGGAGGCGGCGATGCGCAGGATCGCGATTGTCGGCGCGGGGCAGGCGGGGCTGCAACTGGCCCTGGGACTCAGGGCCGAGCGGCCCGGGGAGGGCCTCGACCACGAGGTGACGCTGTACGCGGCGCGCCACCCCGAGGAGATCCGGGCCGGACACGTGCTCTCCACCCAGGTGATGTTCGGCCCCACGCTGGCCCTGGAGCGCGCGGCCGGGCTGAACCTCTGGGAGGAGGAGACCCCGCGGCTCACGGAGATGCGGCTGACCGTCGCGGACCCACCCGGCACCCAGGCCGCGCGCCTCGGCGCGGCGCTCGACGAGCCCGCCCAGTCCGTCGACCAGCGGCTGAAGACGGCACGCTGGCTGGAGCTGCTGGAGGAGCGGGGCGGCCGTGTGGAGTACGGCATGGTCGAGCCGGAGCAGCTGGAACGGATCGCGTCCGGGCACGACTTGACGGTGATCGCCACCGGCCACGGTCCGCTGGCGGAGATCTTCGCGCGCGACGAGCGGCACAGCCCCTACGACCGTCCGCAGCGGATCCTGGCCACCGCGTACGTACACGGCATGGAGCGGGCCCCGGACGTGGACGGCTCACCGATGCGGGTCAACTCCATGGCGGAATGTGGGGAGTTCCTCACCATGGCGGGCACCACCGTGGGCGGGCCGTGCGGGATGCTGTCGTGGGAGGCCCTGCCCGGCGGGCCGCTGGACTGCTGGCAGGACAGGCCCGGCCCGGACGAGGTGGTCAAGCGGTCGCTCGAGCTGTTGCGGAGCCACCTTCCATGGGAGTACGAGCTGTTCTCGGGTGTGGAGCCGACCGATGCGGGGGCCGCGTTCACGGGGGCCGTCACGCCCACCGTCCGGCATCCCGTGGCGCGGGTCGCGGTGGACTCGTACGTCCTCGGCATGGCGGACGCGGTCGTCCTCAACGACCCGTTGGCCGGCCAGGGCGCCAACAGCGCGGCGCGTTGCGCCGACGGCTATCTCCGCGCGATCCTCGACCACGGCGACCGGCCGTTCGACCGGACGTGGATGCGGCGGACGTTCGCCGCGTACTGGGAGTACGCCCGGCATGGGGCGACGTTCAGCAACATGCTGCTGGCTCCACTACCCGAACACGTCCAGCGCGTCCTGGCCACGGCGACCGAGCATCCGGACGTCGCCCACCGGTTCGTCAACGGCTACGCCGATCCGGCGCGCTTCCAGGACTGGCTCATGGAGGCCGACCGTGCGGACGCCTATCTGGCGGCGGTGACGGGACGGGCGGCGCCGGGCGGCGTCTGAGCGCGGGGCGGGGTGCGGCCTCCGGCACGGGCGGTAGCCTGGATTCCGGTGGTGGCCGTGCCGGTCGGCACCGGAATCGGCGGCCGGGCCGGCCGCCGCGCGGTGGTGGGGCCCGCCATACCCGAGCCGCGGCACCGACGCCGCCAACGGTCCCTCCTTGCGCACGACCGCGCCTCCGCGAGGGGCGCCTGCGAGCAGGAGGCGGAGATGAGCCCGTCGTCACGGGCGGTGACGGACAGCGCGCCGGTGCGGGGACTCACCCGCGGACGGCCCGCGGCGCGCGGGCAGGGGCCCGTGGTCTGTGCCGTGTCGCTGGGTGGTGGCGTGGGCGCCGCCGCCCGTTACGGCGCCGGGCTGCTGTGGCCGACCGCGAACGGCGCCTTCCCTTGGACGACGTTCCTGGTCAACACGGTCGGATGCGCGCTGATCGGCGTCCTGCTCGTGGTGATCGCCGACCTCGCCGCGCCGCGTCGGCTGCTGCGCCCCTTCCTGGGCACGGGGGTGCTCGGCGGCTTCACCACCTTCTCCACCTACGCGGTGGACATCCAGCGCCTGGCCGAGGACGGCCGCGTCACGACCGCCGCCGCCTACCTCGCGGGCACGCTGCTCGCCGCGATGGCGGCGGTGTGGGCGGCGGCGACCGGGACCAGGCGGCTGCTGGCGAGGAGAGCGCGATGACAGCGAACGGCGACGGCGCCGCACTGCGGCTGACGGTCTTCCTGAACGAGACCGACACCTGGCACCACCGGCCCCTCTACACCGAGGTCGTGCACCGCGCCCATGCCGCGGGGCTGGCCGGCGCGAGCGTCTTCCGGGGCATCGAGGGGTTCGGCGCCTCCTCGGTCGTCCACACCGCGCGGCTGCTGTCGCTGAGCGAGGACCTTCCGGTGGCGGTGGTGATCGTGGACGCCGAGGAGCGCGTACGGGCCTTCCTGCCGGCGCTCGGCGAGGTGGTGGGCGCGGAGCGGCTCGTCACCGTCGAGAAGGTCGAGGTCGTGCGCGGACGGTCCGGCGGCGGGCCGGGCGGGCGCGGGCCGGGCGGCGGCGGTACCGGGCCGGGTGACGGCGGTGCCGGGGGGCCCGCGGCGTGAACTGGCTCCTCGTCATCGGCGGTGCCATGGTGGGCGCTCCCCTGCGCTATCTCACCGACCGCGCCGTGCAGACCCGCCACGACTCGGTCTTCCCGTGGGGCACCTTCACCGTGAACGTCGTGGGCTGCCTCGTCCTCGGCCTCCTCACCGGCGGGGCGCCGCACGATCTGCGACTCCTCCTCGGTACGGGCCTGTGCGGGGCCCTGACGACGTATTCGACGTTCTCGTACGAGACGCTCCGCCTCGCCGAGGAGGGTTCCCGCTTCTACGCGGGAGCCAACGCGGTCGCGAGCGTGGCGGCCGGGCTGGCGGCGGCCTACGCGGGGGTGGCGCTGGGGCGGGGTTTGTGGGGGTGAGGGGCGGGTCGCGGGCGCGAGGAAGAGGTCGCAGGCGTGAGGAAGAGGTCGTGGGTGTGAGGAAGCCGCAGCCACGCCCGGCCGCCGAGCCTGGCTGACCTGCGGTTTCCACCCGCTTTCCACACGTTTTCCACAGCGGAAAATCCACTGTTGCCGTTCCGGAAACAGTCTGCTTCAATTTCCGTCATGGAAACAGACACGCATTCGCGGTCGTCCGGACCGCTCATGCCGTCCCGGGAGAGCGCCGCCCACTCCCTGGCGATGGCTCAGGAGACCAAGGCCGCGGTCGGATCGATCACGCCCGGTTTCGGGTATTCGGCCGCGCTCTCCGTCCTCCTGGCCGGGGTGTATCTGTCGAATCTGCTGCCCGAACCGCTGGATCTCATCGCCACGGCCGTGGTCTACGCGGGCATGATCACCTTCATCGTCATTCAGGCGCGGTCCAGCGGCGTCCGGCACCGCGTCACCCGGCGCACGAAGTGGGGGATGCTCGCCTGCGCCGTCATCGGTCTCGGCGCCTACTGCACCGCGTCGTATCTGGACAGTCACGCCGGCATGCCGTGGATATGGGTACCGGCGGGGTTGCTGGTCGGAGGGGGCATCCTGGTTATCGACCGCCACTGCCGCACGAAGGGCATACCCGCACCGTGACCGCTCCCGAAGACGGCTTCAACGAGACGATCCACGCGCCGAACCGCCTACGGATCTGCGCCGCGCTCGATGCCGTCGAGGAGATCGAGTTCTCCACGGTCCGCGAGACGCTGGGGGTGAGCCCGTCCGTGCTCAGCAAGCATGTCACGGTCCTGTGCGACGTCGGCTATGTCGAGCAGCGGCGCGCCGTGCGGGACACGCGCCAGCGGGTGTGGCTGCGCCTGACGAAGGAGGGGCGGGCGGCGTACCGCGCGCACCTCGCCGCGCTCCGGGCGATCGTCAACGCCGATCTGACGGATAACTGAGCGGACAGAGCCCAGGAGGGTCTCCCCACTCGGCTCAGGGGGCCCCTCCCGGCTCAGGGGGTCCCGCCCGGCTCGACCGAGGGGGTCCTGCCCTCCTCGCTCACGCTCAAGTGCTCCAGCAGCACCCCTCTCAGCTCGCGCGCCGCACGTGGGGGTGCGACGTCCTTGCGGTGGGCCACCGCGATCGTGCGGCGCATGCGGGTGCCCTCGAAGGGGGTGACGCGCAGGCCCGAGCGGGCGGCGACCATGCCGGGGACGACGGCCAGGCCCAGGCCGGCGCGGACGAAGCCGAGGACGGCGTCCATCTCGCCGCCCTCGACGGTGAAGACCGGTTCGAAGCCGGCGGCCCGGCAGGCGGCGGTGGTGATCTCGCGGAGGTCGTAGCCGCGCCGGAACATCACCATCGGCAGGCCGGCCAGCTCCGCCACCCGCAGGGTGCGGCGCCGGGTGGGTGGAGGCGTGGAAGGGGAGGTGACGACGACGAGGTCTTCTCGGAGGAGTTCGGTGGTGGACAGGGCGGGGGCGCCGACGGCGAGCGGCGTGATGATCAGGGCGAGGTCGAGACCGCCGGCGGCGAGGGTGCGGACGAGGTCCTGGGAACCGCCCTCGTCGACGACGAGCTCGATACCCGGGTAGCGGGCGTGGTAGGTGCGCAGGACGTCGGGGACCAGGCTCGCGCACAGGCTGGGCGGGGCGCCCAGGCGGACCCTGCCGCGCCGCAGCTGGACGACTTCCTCGACCTCACGGCGCGCGGTCTCGGTGTCGGCGAGGATCTGGCGGGCGAGAGGCAGCAGGGCCTCACCCGCGTCGGTGAGGGTGATGTTGCCCCGGGCGCGGTGGAAGAGCTCGGCGCCCAGTTCCCGTTCGAGGGCGCGGATCTGCTGGGACAGCGACGGCTGGGCGACGTGCAGGGCCTCGGCCGCGTGGGTGAAGTGGCGGACCTCGGCGAGGGTCGCGAAGTAGCGGAGCTGCTGAAACTGCACACCGGGCATCGTATATAGGGAGTGCCTATCGAAACGAGCTCGACCATGTCTTGGACGGATGGAGGCGACCGGTTCTAGCGTCGGGTCCCATGGCACCGGCGACCCGGACGGAACGCCCTCCGTCCTCCGAACAGTCTGAACAGCCTCACTCACCCGCGCGGCCCCGCTCCACCGGGCGGCCCCGCTCCACCGGACGGTCTCCGTCCCTCATCGGCTCCGTGTGGCGGTCGACCGTCGGCAAGAAGGCGGTCATGGCGGTCACCGGCCTGATCATGCTGGCGTACCTGGTCGCCCACATGATGGGCAATCTGAAGGTCTTCTTCGGGGCCGGGGAGTTCAACCACTACGGCCACTGGATCCGCACCATCGGCGAGCCATTCCTGCATCACGAGTGGTTCCTGTGGATCGCGCGGATCGGCCTGTCGGCGGCGGTGGTGCTGCACGGCGTGGCCGCGTACCAGCTGAGTCGACTCGACCGCGCCGCCCGGCCGGAGAAGTACGAGCGCAAGCGGCAGCGGGCGAGCTACGCCACCCGGACGATGCGCTGGGGCGGGGTGATCCTCGCGCTGTTCATCGTCTGGCACATCCTCGACCTGACCACGCTGACCGTGAACCCCGACGGCCGGCAGGGGCGCCCGTACGAGAACCTCGTGGCGTCTTTCGACCGGCCGCCCGTCACCGCCTTCTACATCGTCGCGATGCTCGCCCTGGGCCTGCACCTCCGGCATGGCTTCTGGAGCGCCGCGCAGACCCTGGGCGCGAACTCCCCGCGCCGCGACCGGGTGCTCAAGGTGCTGGCCAATGGCCTGGCACTGCTGCTGACCTGCGGCTTCATCGCCGTGCCCGTGGGTGTCATGACTGGAGTCGTGAGCTGAGATGAACCACCTGTCCGAGTACCAGCGCTACGGTATCGGCGCGCCCGTCGCCGATGGCAAGGCTCCCGACGGTCCGATCGCCGAGCGCTGGGACCGCCGCCGCTTCGAGGCGAAGCTGGTCAACCCCGCCAACCGCCGCAAGCAGACCGTCATCGTCGTCGGTACGGGCCTGGCGGGTGGTGCGGCCGGGGCGACGCTGGCCGAACAGGGCTATCGCGTCGTGCAGTTCTGCTACCAGGACTCGCCGCGCCGCGCCCATTCGATCGCCGCGCAGGGCGGCATCAACGCGGTGAAGAACTACCGCAACGACGGCGACTCCATCCACCGCCTCTTCTACGACACCGTCAAGGGCGGCGACTTCCGCGCCCGCGAGTCCAATGTCCACCGGCTGGCCCAGATCTCGGTGGAGATCATCGACCAGTGCGTGGCCCAGGGCGTGCCGTTCGCCCGCGAGTACGGTGGGCTGCTCGACACCCGTTCCTTCGGCGGGGTGCAGGTGTCGCGGACCTTCTACGCGCGGGGCCAGACGGGACAGCAGTTGCTGCTGGGCGCGTACCAGGCGCTGAGCCGGCAGATCGCCGCCGGCCGTGTCGCGATGCACGCGCGCACCGAGATGCTCGACCTGATCGTCGTCGACGGACGGGCGCGCGGCATCGTGGCGCGGGATCTGATCACCGGGCGGGTCAGTACGCACTTCGCCGATGCGGTGGTGCTCGCCTCCGGCGGTTACGGCAATGTCTTCTATCTGTCGACGAACGCCAAGAACTCCAACGCCACCGCCATCTGGCGGGCCCACCGCCGCGGCGCCTACTTCGCGAACCCCTGCTTCACCCAGATCCACCCCACCTGCATCCCGCGCTCCGGCGACCACCAGTCGAAGCTGACGCTGATGAGCGAATCGCTCCGCAACGACGGCCGCATCTGGGTGCCGAAGGCCCCGGGCGACACCCGGCCGCCCGCCCGGATACCCGAGGACGAGCGCGACTACTACCTGGAGCGCGCCTACCCCGCCTTCGGCAATCTCGTGCCGCGCGACATCGCCTCCCGGGCCGCGAAGAACGTCTGCGACGAGGGGCGCGGTGTCGGCCCCGGCGGCCAGGGCGTCTATCTCGACTTCGCCGACGCCATCGCCCGGTTGGGGCGCGCGGCGGTGGAGGAGAAGTACGGCAATCTCTTCGAGATGTACGAGCGGATCACCGCGGAGGATCCGTACGAGGTGCCGATGCGGATCTATCCGGCGATCCACTACACCATGGGCGGTCTGTGGGTGGACTACGACCTCCAGACCACGGTGCCGGGCCTGTTCGCGATCGGGGAGGCCAACTTCTCCGACCACGGCGCCAACCGGCTCGGTGCCTCCGCGTTGATGCAGGGGCTGGCCGACGGCTATTTCGTGCTGCCGTCCACCATCAACGACTACCTCGCCCGCCGCACCCACGAGCCCGTCGACCCCTCCCACCCCGCGGTCACCGAGGCCGTCTCCTCGGTGACCGCCCGGCTGGACCGGCTGCTGGCCAACGACGGCGACCGCACCCCCGACTCCTTCCACCGCGAGCTGGGAGAGCTGCTGTGGGACGAGTGCGGGATGTCCCGTACGGACTCGGGCCTGCGCAAGGCGCTGGACCGCATACCGTCGCTGCGGGAGGAGTTCTGGCGGCGGATCAAGGTGCCGGGTACGGGCCAGGAGCTCAACCAGTCGCTGGAGAAGGCGAACCGGCTCGTCGATCACCTGGAGCTCGCCGAGCTGATGTGCCTGGACGCGCTGCACCGCACGGAGTCGTGCGGGGGGCACTTCCGGGAGGAGAGCCGGACGCCGGAGGGCGAGGCGGCCCGTAAGGACGAGGAGTTCTCGTACGCGGCCGCCTGGGAGTTCACGGGGCCGGGCATGGCGCCCGTCCTGCACAAGGAAGACCTGCGTTTCGAGTACGTCCACCCCACCCAGCGGAGCTACGCGTGAACCTCACCCTGCGCATCTGGCGCCAGTCCGGACCCGAATCCGCGGGTTCCATGACCACGTACGAGGTCAGCGGCATCTCCCCCGACATGTCGTTCCTGGAGATGCTCGACCACCTCAACGAGGAGCTGATCCTCAGCGGTGATCAGCCCGTCGCCTTCGACCACGACTGCCGCGAGGGCATCTGCGGCGCGTGCGGCATGGTCATCAACGGCCGGGCGCACGGCCCCGAGCGGACCACCACCTGTCAGCTGCACATGCGGCACTTCTCCGACGGCGACACGATCGACGTGGAGCCGTGGCGGGCGGCCGCGTTCCCGGTGGTGAAGGACCTGGTCGTGGACCGCTCGGCCTTCGACCGGATCATCGGCGCGGGCGGCTACGTCTCGGTCCCGACCGGCGCCGCGCCCGAGGCCCACGCGACGCCCGTGCCCAAGCCGGTGGCCGACCTGGCCTTCGAGCACGCCGAGTGCATCGGCTGCGGCGCCTGCGTGGCCGCCTGCCCCAACGGCTCGGCGATGCTCTTCACCTCGGCGAAGGTCGTCCACCTGAACGTCCTGCCCCAGGGCGCCCCCGAACGGGAGTCCCGCGTCCTGGACATGGTCACGACGATGGACGACCAGGGCTTCGGCGGCTGCACCAACACCGGCGAATGCGCCGTCGCCTGCCCGAAGGGCATCCCCCTCCAGTCCATAGCCACGATGAACCGCGAGTACCTCCGGGCGACGCTCAAGGGCCGGAAACGCGGCTGACGCAGGGTCCCGTCCCGCGCGGACCGCCGGACGGGCCGCGGGGGAGGTAGCGTCGTCGAATCGGCCGTGCGCGTAGGCTCGACAGCAGCACCTCGCACCACAGCCGCTCAGGAGTTGCCTCGGTGACCGAGCAGCACACCAGCCCCGACGGGCCGCTGATCCCCATGCCGGCGCTCACCCCGGCGGCACTCCGGGCAGCGGTGGCGCAGATCGCCCCCGCCCACCTGCCGGCGTTCGTCGAGCATCTGGACCGGGCGGTGGAACAGGCCGCGGCGCAGAGCACGATCAGCCCACTGCGCACGTTTCTCCAGCGGTGGGGCGAATTCGTGGCCGTCCAACGCCACCCCGCCCGTGCCGCCCGGTTGCGTGAGCTGGAAGCCGCCGCCGAGGCCGCGACCGACCGCGAAGTGCTGCGGCCCGCGCTCGCCGAGATCCGATGGATCATGGACGAGGCGCGGCGCGAGGTCTCTCCGTGAGCGACGCGTGGACCTGGGACCACGACCCGGACAGTGATCACATGGTGGGCGGACTGCCGTCGGCCGTCGTAGCGGAGGTCGAGCGTCTGGCCGAGCAGCTGGCGGTGCTCGGCCAGGACGCCGCCCACGCGGGGGAAGGCGCGCTCCACGGCGGTGGCCTGCGGTCCTTGGACATCTTCGGTGGACGCGGGTTCCCGATGTTCCTCGCCGCGGAGCGCCTTCGTCTCGTGGTGATCACGCGGGTGGCGTGGGCCGGCTGAGGCTGCCACCGGCCTGTGGCCCCGGTCTTCTCGGCGGCCCGCTCACCGCGCCCCGAAGACCTGGGTCCAGCGGGGGCCGCCCGGGGAGTGGTTGACGCCTACGCCTATCTCCTTGAACGAGCAGTTGAGGATGTTCTTGCGGTGGCCGTCGCTCTTCATCCAGGAGTCCATGACCGCGGCGGCGTCCTGCTGGCCGTAGGCGATGTTCTCGCCGTAGGTGCTCCAGCGGTAGCCGGCGGCGGTGATGCGTTCGCCGGGGCCGGCGCCGTCGGGGTTGGTGTGGTTGAAGAAGCCGCGGGCGGCCATGTCGTCGGAGTGGCCCTGGGCGGCGCTGTCCAGGGTGCCGTTCTCGGTGACGGGCGAGCAGCCGGCCTTGGCGCGTTCGGCGTTGACGAGGTTGGTGACCTGCTGGCCGAGCGAGCCGCCGCCCTTGCCGGCGGCCGGGGCGCGGGGGGCCTTGGGCGCGGGGCGGGCGGTGGTGGTGTCGGGCTTCGGGGCCGGGGAGTCGGCGGTGCGGCTCGGTCCGGGCGAGGCGGAGGAGGAGGCGGAGGCGCTCGGCTTCGCCGAAGCGCTCGCGCTGCTGCTCGCCGAGGGCGACGGCGAGGAGCTCGGCAGCGGGGAGCTGCCGGCGTCCAGCGCCTTGACCCGGCTCGGCAGTTCCTCACCGGCCTTGACGGGCCGGTCCTCGCTGTCCGGGGAGCCGGAGAAGAAGTGCAGGCCGCCCAGGACGCCGCCGGTGAGGACGGCCAGTGCGGCGGCCGCGCCGGCGACGCGCTTCACGGGGCGCCGGCGGCGGCCGGCCCGGTGCGATCCGCCGGTGTCCGCGCGGTGGCTCGCGGCGACCGGCTCGGTGCGCGGCGCGGCCCCGCCGCCCCACCAGCCGAGCAGCGCGCCCGCGACGGGCACCAGGCCGAGGCCCACGAGCAGGCCCTCGGCGGGTACGAGCGCGGACCAGGCACCGCCGCAGGCGGCGCAGCCGCGGGCGTGGCGGGCTATGCGCTTGCGCCAGAGGGCGGAGGGGACACCGTCCCAGGGGGCGGTGAGTTCGGCGAGTTCCCGGCAGCGCGGGGTGGTGGCGAGGGCGCGTACCACGCCGCGTGCCGTGTCCAGCTGTTCCTTGGTGCGCTGCACGCGGACGGCCGTGTGCTGGGGGGAGAGTTCCAGCGCGGCGGCGACCTCGGCGCGGGTCAGCTCGCCGGCGGCCTCCAGCCACCACAGCGACAGAACGGTCTGCTCGCCCTCGTCGAGCCAGCGGGTGGCCTCCGCGACCTCCTTGCGCTGACCCTGCAGGCCGAGCCTGACGATGGTCAGGTCGACGAAGTCCGCCTGGGGGTCGGGGACTTCCGCGACTTCCTGCAAGCCACTGACGGGTGCCTCGGGGCGGTCCCGCCAGTGGCTTCGTATCTGGTTGGTGGTGATGGCGACGAGCCAGGACCGGAAGCGCGAGGGGTCGCGCAGTTCGTCCAGGCCGTTGATGACTCGGAGCATGCTCTCCTGCACGACGTCATCGACGTCCGGGTTGCCGTTCAGCGCCCGTCCGACGATGTTGTAGACGAGTGGCAGATATGCGGCGACGAGTTCGTCCTGTGCCGCCGGGTCCCCGGCTCGCGCCGCCTCGACCACGGCCACGCTCTCACTCTTCACGCCCCGCCCACCTCATTCCGTTCGGTCCGACACATAGGAGACGCGAGAGGCTACGCGGGATAACGGAAATCGGGGAAGAAAAATCCGGAAGTTTTCGCACACAGGTTTAAGCGCGGGTTCAGCGATCCAGAAACTCCGCCACGATGCCCGGAGCCGCCGCTTCCGCGAAGTGCGCCGCGTCCGCCGCCGACATGTCCCGTATGCGGTATCCATCCTCGCCCGCCGCGACGGCCGCCGTCACGGTGACCAGTCCGGCCCGCCGGGAGAACGGCGTCTCGGTGAAGGTCCACGCCTGGACGGACCTCCGCTCAAGGACCGTCGTCTCCCGCCCGAACGTCCCGGACCGCACGATCAGGTGCCGCCCCCGGACGCCGTGCCCGAGGCCGCGCCAGGCGTCGCGCGCGAGCCCGTAGGCGATCGGCGCCGCGAGCAGCGCGTAGCCCGCCGCGCAGTACAGCAGTACGGGCGTGAGCAGCCATCCCAGCACCGTGAGCGCCGCGGCCGGCGGCAGCACCGTCCAGGTGAGGGCGCGCACGACCCGTCGGCGGAGGGCGGCGCGCGGGTGCGGGGTCAGCCCGTCGGCCTCCACGGGCCCGCCGAGCACGCCCTCGCACACCCGCAGCGCCTCGGCGCGCGGCGCGGGCGGCAGGACGACGCTGCGCCCGCGGTTCTCCTCGCGGGCACCGAGGCCGCCCGCGACGGCCCGTACGCTCGCGCCGCCGCCGGCGCGCAGCAGGAGCGGTTCGCGCAGGGTCACCCCGCACAGGCGGGCGCGTTCGATGGAGACGGAGCGGGTGGTGAACAGGCCGCGGCGGACGCGCAGGGTGGTGGCGTCGGTCCACTCCAGGCGGTACGACCACCAGTTCTCGGCGTACAGCGCCACCGCGCCGGCCGTGCCGAGGGCGGTGACGGCGAGCAGCGCCGCGGGGACGGTGAGCCAGAGGGCGCTGTCGCCGAACTCCTCGAAGGCGTCGCGCACGAAGCCGATCCGCCACGGCCGCACGCCGAGGCCGTCGAGCGCCCGCCAGAGCCCGCCGGCGGCGGTGAGGACGCCGCCGAAGACCCAGAAGGTCAGGGGCGCGTAGCGCAGCCGGCGCGGGTCGGCGGTGGCGAGCAGCGGGTTGCCGGCGTCGCGGGCCCCGGCGCGGGCGAGGAGTTCGGCCCGCAGCCGGACCGCCTCGGGGCGGGCGAGGGCGTCCAGGGTGAGTTCGGCGCCGTGGCCGCCGGTGCCGGCGCGCAGGACGGCGAGGCCGAGGAGGCGATGGGCGGGGTTGGCGGTGAGGTCGACGTTGCGGACACGGCGCAGGGGGATCGCGCGGACGCGGCGGGTGAACAGGCCGGTGCGCAGCTCGAAGGAGTCGGCGGTGACGCGGTAGCGGGTGCGCCGCCAGGTGATCATTCCGGCCGTGGCGATGGAGGTGAAGACCACCGCGATGACGGCGAGGGTGATCCGGGCCCGGGCGTCGAGCCGGCCGCCGGTGGCGAGCGCGGTGAGGGCGAGCGAGCCGAGCGGGGCGGCCGCCCAGGCGCAGTGGACGGCCAGGGTGCGGGGGTCGAGGGTGCGCCAGGGCGTGCTCATGAGGCGTCACCGGGGGCGAGGCGGGCGGCGTCGGTGATGCGTTCGGCCAGCTGCCGGGCGTCGGCGTCGGACAGGCCCGCCATCTTCACGGCGCCGGCCGTGGAGGCGGTGGTGACGGTGACCGTGGCCAGCCCGAACGCCTGCTGGAGCGGGCCGCGGGTGGTGTCGACGGTCTGGACGCGGGAGAGCGGGGCGATGCGGCGCTTCTGCCAGTACCAGCCGGAGGCCGCGTAGACCGCGCCCTCCCCCAGCTCCCAGGCGTGGACGCGGAGGCGCAGGCGGGGCATGGCCAAGAGGTAGCCGGCGGCGGGCAGGACGAGGGTGACGAGGAGGAGGGGCGCGAGCCAGGGCAGCGCGCCGGGGAAGAAGAGCAGGGACAGCACGCCCAGCGCGAGCGCCGTGAGCAGCATCGGTCCGCTGACGGTGACCAGGGCCTGGACGGTCCACCAGCGGCGGGCGCGCGGGTCGACGGCGTTGCGCGGCGGCCGGAGCCTGACGCGCGGGTGGTTCCGGTGTGCGGCCATCGCTGCACCTATTCTTTCCAAGTCAGTTGTACTGGCAGAGGTCAAGCTATAGCAATACAGATGACTTACGAAAGTGGAGGCGACGGCGTGCCCAAGCGCGTGGACCATGAGGAGCGCCGCAGGCGGATCGCCGAGGCGCTGTGGCGGATCGCCTGCGCGCGGGGGCTCGACGGGGCGAGCCTGCGCGATGTCGCGGCCGAGGCGGGGATCTCGCTGGGCCAGCTCCAGCACTACTTCTCCAGCAAGGACGAGATGCTCGTCTTCGCCCTCGGCCACATCAGCGACCTCGCCGCGCGGCGCGTCGGCGAGCGTCTGCGCACGCTCTCCGGCACGCCCGCCCCCCGCGACGTGCTCCGGGAGTCGATCAAGGAGATGCTCCCGCTGGACGAGAAGAGCCGCACCGGCCATCTCGTCCAGATCGCCTATTTCGTCCGGGCCGTCCACGACGAACGGCTGCGCGGCCACGCCAAGGAGGGCGTCCCGGCGCTGCGGGAGTTCTTCGCCGGCCGGATCCGCGAGGGCGTCGACCGCGGTGAGGTCGCCGCCGACCGCGACCCGGACACGGAGGCCGCGCTGCTGATCGCCCTGATCGACGGGCTCGCCAGCTACAGCCTGTTGGAGGTCTGGCCGGCCGAGGAGGCGCTGCGGATGCTGGACGCGCACCTGGAGAGGCTGTTCACGCCCTGACGGTCCGACGGGCTCACGGCCTGCGCGCCGCCCGGTTGCGGCCGCCCGGTCCCGGCGACAGCGCCGTCGCCAGCTCCTCCAGAGCGTCCATCAGCAGCTCGCTCCCCCGCAATGCGACCCCGGTGTCGCCTTCCTGTTCCCGCCAGGTGTCGAGCGCCGCGCGGGGTCCGCTCCAGTCCACCTCGCGCCGCTCGCGTACGGCCGCGGCGGCGTCCGGCAGCGCCGCCTGGAGGGCGTCGGCGAACGCGCCCGCCCCCTTGGACGGCTCGGCCTCCCGGTCCGGAAGGTGGGCCTCCATCAGCATCGTCGCCCGGCCCATGGTGGCGAGCGCCGCCTCCGCCGCCCGCTCGGCGGTGCGGGAGATGCCGCGGTGCCGTACGGGCTCGGTCAGCGCGCGGGCGGCCGCGTCGTCCCAGGCCGTACGCGCCGCCCGCGAGTCCAGCAGGGCCTCCCGCACCCGGCGCGGCTTGCGGTCGGCGGGCGCGGCGAACGCGCCGAGCACGGCCAGGGCGTAGCGGCCGTTGGCGGTGAGCCAGTCGGCGAGCCGGTCGCGCAGCCGGGGCGTCTCCCAGGTGGGGAAGAGCGCGTACGCGGCCATCGCCAGCAGCCCGCCCAGCAGGGTGAGCGCCACGCGCGCCTGGACGGTCTGCGACCAGCCCTCGCCCCCGATGCCGAGCAGGAAGACGACGTAGGCGGCGATGCAGGCCGAGGCCACGCTGTAGCCCGTGCCCATCAGCAGGTACATCAGACCGATGCACAGCACCGCCAGCGCCGCGCACACGTACGTGCCGGGGTGGGACGCCGCCATCAGCGCTCCGGCGAAGAGGACTCCGACGACCGTGCCGGCGAAGCGGCCGACGCCGCGCGAGTACGTCTGGCCGAAGTCGGGCCGCATCACCATCACGGAGGTCAGCGGCGCCCAGTAGCCGTGTCCCAGCGGCAGCGCGCTGCCCAGGGCGTAGCCGATCAGGGCCACGACCGACACCCGTACCGCGTGCCGTCCGATCGCCGAGGACCAGCGCGCCTCGCGGCGCACCGCCTGCAGGCCCACGGGGACGAGCCGGGGGACCGAGGGCCGCAGCAGGTGCCGGTGTTCGCGGCCGTCCGGCTGCGGGCCCGTCGTACGGACGGGTTCGTCGGTGGCGTCGACCGCGTCGCCGAGCAGGGCGATGAGCCGCAGCGCGGAGCGGCGTGCGGCGCCGTTGAGGACCGGTCCGGACTCGGGCACCTCCAGCGCGGCCACCGCGTCGGGCGAGAGCCGCACCGGCCTGCCCCAGCGGATGGCCCGCGCGACGGAGTCCAGGACGGACGCGGCGGCGGCCAGCAGGTCACGGGCCCGGTCGCGTTCGGGGCCCTCGGCGGGCGCGCCCAGCACGGGGTCGGCGAGCGAGGCGAGCACCGGGCGGATCCGCTCGGCGACGCCGCGCGGACCGCCCAGCTGCCGTGGTCTGCTGCGGGCCTGGCGCGGGGTCAGCTCGGCGGCCTCGCGGGCGTCCATCAGGGGCTGCGGGTCGAAGCGGGCGACGGGGTCGTGGCGGAGCCGGCGCGCGTAGTCCGCCTCGGCGGCCAGGGCGTCGGCGAGCGCGTCGCGCTGGGCGCCCCAGGGGCGGATGGGCAGCAGGACGATGAGCGTGGCCTGCACCAGCCCACCGAAGGCGATCAGTCCGGCGTGGTGCAGCGCCCCGGAGACGGAGGTCGGCAGGGTGACCGTGACCAGCATGACGGCGACGGTCTGCGTCGCGATCAGGCCCGAGACCGGGCCGACCGCCCACGCCATGCCCGCCAGCAGCGTCCACACGCCCAGCAGTACGGCGAAGACGACGTGGTCGAAGGCGGCGACGTAGCCGAGGAACGTACTGATGGCCAGGCCCACCGCCACCGCGAGCGCCAGCACCGGCCGCGGCCGCCACGTCCGCTGGAAGGTCACCAGCCCCGAGGCGAACGCGCCGAACGCGGACGACACCGCCAGCTTCGGCGTCCCGAGCCACAGCATCAGCCCGATGACGATCGCGACGCCGCAGGTGCCGCGCAGCGCGACGAGCGGCGTCAGCGTGGTCCGTTCGACCGTCAGGCCGCTCCGGACGGACTTCCGCAGCGCGCTCGACCAGGTCATGCCCCGAGCTTACGATCTCGGCCGCACCGAACCGGAAGGCGCACCTCCGGTGACGTACGAGGACCCGTGCGCGAGGCCCGCGCGCCAGGGCCCCCGCCGGCGTGGTGTCGGCGGGGGCCCTGGCGAACCGGGAGGAAGGGCGGGTCAGTTTCCGTTCTCGCGCCGTGAGCGGTTGCCCGGGCGTCGAGCCACCCAGGCGCGGACGGTGTCCGCGAACCAGTAGGGCTTCCCGGCCTCGGTGAGGTCGGGCGCGGGCAGCAGTCCGTGCTTGCGGTAGGTCCGGACGGTGTCGGTCTGTACACCGAGGTGTGCCGCGATCTCCTTATAGGACCAGAGTCGACGGTCGGTCATCTCTCGCGCCTCTCCGCCGGGCCGCGGCGACGGAGGGGGATCCGTCGGGGGAGCCGCGGCTCGGCCGTCTCGATCACTCAGCCTGTGCCCGGGGAACGACGGACAGTGACAAAGCAGGCGGGGCTGTCGTCCTCCTGTGACGCACGGCCTACGGGAACGTGACGCTCGTAACAGGAAGATGACGCGGAGACAGCGAACCCGCCGCCGATGTCAGCCGATGTCCGCGACGCGCACCGGCCGGCCCTCCCGCCGCGAGACCTCGCACGCCTCGGCGACGCACAGCGCACGCAGGCCCTCCACGCCGGGACAGGGGTTCTCCGCCACCCCCCGCGCGACGCGCACGAAGGCCGCGAGCTCCGCGCGGTACGCCCCCTCGAACCGCTCCAGGAACCCCGACCACGGCCGTTCGGGCGCCGCCGGGCCGTCCGGCTCGGCCGAGGTCGTGGGCGTGCGGCCGGTCAGGCCGACCACCCACTGGTCGCGCTCGCCGGAGAGCTCCGTACGGACGTCGTAGCCGGCGCCGTTGCAGCGGGTGGCGGTGGCCGTGACGAGCGTGCCGTCGTCGAGGGTCAGGAGGGCGGCGGCGGTGTCCACGTCGCCCGCCGCCCGGAAGAAGGCCGCGCCGCCGCTGGAGCCCCGCGCGTACACCTCGGTCACCTCACGTCCCGTCAGCCACCGGACGGCGTCGAAGTCGTGGACCATGCAGTCCCGGACGAGCCCTCCCGATCGCGGCAGGAACTCCGCCGGAGGCGGCGCGGCGTCGGAGGTCACGCACCGGATGGTGTGCACCCGCCCCAGCGCACCGGAGCGCAGCGCCTCCCGCGCCGCCAGATACCCGGCGTCGAAGCGCCGCTGGAAGCCGATCTGGAGCACCGTGCCCGCCGCCTCGACCTCGCGCAGCGCGGCGATCGTGCCCGGCAGGTCGAGCGCGACGGGTTTCTCGCAGAACGCGGGCAGCCCGCCGCGCGCGGCGCGGACGATCAGCTCGGCGTGGGCCGCGGTCGCGGTGGCGATGACCACGGCGTCCACGCCGGTCCCGGTGAGGACGTCGTCCACCGAGCGCGCGGCCCGCGCGCCGACGGTTTCCGCCAGCGCCGCCGCGCGGGTCGGGTCGGCGTCCGCGACCATCAGCTCGCCGACGCCTTCCGTACGGGTCAGGGTCACGGCGTGGAAGGAGCCGATGCGCCCGGCGCCGAGCAGGCCGATCCTCATCTCAGCCCCCGTAGAGCGCCGGCCGCTCGGCGCGCTCCACCGGGACGCGTCCGCCCGTGGCCTGGGCCCGTACCGCCGCCTCGCACACCGCGGCGGCCGCGTAGCCGTCCCACACGCTCGGGCCCTCGGTGACGCCGCGCCGGGTGGCGTCCACCCAGCACTGCACCTGACGGTCGTAGGCGTCCTCGAAGCGCACGACGAAGTCCTGCGCGATCTCACCGCCCCAGCGGCCGGCGGCGTTCACGTACAGCCCGTGCGCGTCCCCGAGCCGGGCCGTGCCGCGCTCGGCGACGGCCTCGCACTGCACCTGGTAGCCGAAGCCGCAGTTGACGAAGATCTCGACGTCGACGACCGCGCCGCCGGAGGTCTCCAGCAGGACGAGCTGGGGGTCGCTCAGGCCCTCGGGCGCCGACGCGGAGCGGGCGGGCTTGAGGACGGTGACGGCGGTGATCTCCTGGTCCAGGAGCCAGCGGGTGGCGTCGATCTCGTGCACCACCGAGTCGTTGATCATCATCGGCTCGGTGAAACCGGGCGGGGTGCCGGCGTTGCGGTGCCGGCAGTGCAGCATCAGCGGGCGCCCGATCCCGCCGCCGTCGAGCAGCGCCTTGAGCCGGAGGTACTCCGCGTCGTACCGGCGCATGAAGCCGACCTGGACGCGCCGCCTGCCGAGCCGGAGCTCGGCCTCCATGACGCGCCGGGCCGCTTCGGCGTCCGGCGTGAGCGGCTTCTCGCACAGCACCGGCAGGTCGCGCGCGAACGCCTCCAGGAGCGCCGCCTCGTGTGCGGGTCCGGGCGAGGCGATGAGGACGGCGTCCACCCCGGGGTCGGCCATGGCGGCGGCCGCGTCGGTGTGGGCCGTACAGCCCTCGATGCCCCCGGCGGTCCGCTCGGCGCGGTCGCCGTCGATGTCGACGACCGCCGCCACCCGCGCTCCGCTGATGACCCCGTCGATCCGCCGGACGTGATCGGAACCCATTCTTCCGGTGCCGATGACGGCGACGCCCAGCGTGTTGTGCTGCGTCATGGTGCGTGTTCTCCCCTTCGTACGTGCGCGGACGGGCGCGCTCAGAGGCCGCAGCCGCGCAGGAACCCCCGGGTGCGCCGGGCGATGGGCAGCGGACGGTCCGGCGGGCAGGGGTACATGTCCTGCTCCACGATGGCGAACAGGTCGGCGTCCAGCTCGGCGGCGGCCGCGAGCACGGGCTCCAGCGCCGGTACGCCGCGCGGCGGTTCGCACATCACGCCCTGGCGGACCGCGGGGCCGAACGGCGTGCCCTTGGCGAGGACGTCCGCGAGGACCTCCGGGTCGACCTGCTTGAGGTGGAGGTAGCCGATCCGCTCGCCGTAGGTCTTGATGAGCTCGACGCTGTCGCCGCCGCAGTAGGCGTAGTGCCCGGTGTCCAGGCAGAGGTCGACCAGCGCGGAGTCGGTGGCGTCGAGGAAGCGCTCGACGTGGGCCTCGGTGTCGATGTGGGTGTCGGCGTGCGGGTGGACGGCGATGCCGAGGCCGTAGGTGTCGCGGACCCGGCGGGCCAGCCGCTCCATGCCCGTGGTGAGCGCGCGCCACTGATCGGACGTCAGCTCCGGGCTCTCGATCGGCTCGGCGGTCTTGTCGTCGCGCCAGAAGGAGGGGATGACGACGAGGTGGCGGGCACCCGTGTCCCGGGTCAGCTCCGCGACCCGGGAGACGTGCTCCCAGGTGGTGTCCCAGACGGCGGGGCCGCGGTGCAGGGCGGTGAAGACCGTGCCCGCGGAGACCTTCAGCCCCCGCCGCCCGGTCTCCTCGCGCAGCCGGGCGGGGTCGGTGGGGAGATAGCCGTACGGGCCGAGCTCGATCCACTCGTAGCCCGCCTCGGCGACCTCGTCCAGGAAGCGGTGCCAGGGCACCTGGGCCGGATCGTCGGCGAACCAGACGCCCCAGGAGTCCGGCGCGGAGCCGACGCGGATGCGGGACGCGGACGAGGGGCGAGGGGGGCTGACGGGCATCTGGTGGCTCTCCTCGGGCGAGGGGCGGGTTGTCCGTAGCTTCCCCGGGGGGTGGAGGAGTGTCAAGGCTTCGTCCGGACATACGGACGTAACGTCAAGTCACCGGCGAGGTACGTCTATATGTAAGGACAATTCCTTGACACGGTCGTACGGGCCCGGCTAGACCTGACCCCATGAGCGAGACGGGACCGTACGACCTGATCACGATGGGCCGGGTCGGGGTGGACCTCTACCCCCTCCGGGCCGGGGTGCCGCTCGCGCGGGTCGAGACCTTCGGCAGGTTCCTGGGCGGGTCGGCGGCCAATGTCGCGGTCGCCGCGGCCCGGCTCGGCCGCCGCCCGGCGCTGATCAGCCGCACGGGCGCCGACCCCTTCGGCGAGTACGTCCGGCAGGCGCTGCGCGACTTCGGCGTGGACGAACGGTGGGTGACGCCCGTCGCCACCGACCCCACGCCGGTCACCTTCTGTGAGATCTTCCCGCCCGACGACTTCCCGCTCTACTTCTACCGCCGGCCCAAGGCGCCCGACCTCCAGATCCGCACCGCCGAGCTGGACCTGGAGGCGGTGCGCGCCGCGCGGATCTTCTGGGTGACGGGGACCGGCCTGTGCGAGGAGCCCAGCCGGTCGGCGACGCTCGCCGCGCTCGCGGCCCGCGCCAAGCGCGGGACGACGGTCTTCGACCTGGACTGGCGGCCGCTGTTCTGGGGCGGCGAGGGCGGCGCCTCGGGCGCCGGGGGCGACACCGGCGCCGCCGCGATGGCGGCCGCCCGGCCGCACTACGCGGCGGCCCTCGCGCACGCCACGGTCGCCGTCGGCAACGTGGACGAGTGCGAGGTCGCCACGGGCGAGCGGGATCCACAGGCCGCGGCGTGGGCCCTGCTCGACGCCGGGGTCGAACTCGCCGTCGTCAAGCGCGGCCCCGAGGGCGTCCTGGCCGTCCACCGCGACGGCACGACGGTCGAGGTACCGCCGGTGGAGGTCGAGGTCCTCAACGGCCTCGGCGCGGGCGACGCGTTCGGCGGCGCGCTGTGCCACGGGCTGCTCGCCGGCTGGGACCTGGAACGGACCATCCGCTACGCCAATGCCGCGGGGGCGCTGGTCGCTACACGGATCGCCTGCTCGTCGGCGATGCCGGGTCCTCCGGAGGTGGAGGGGATGTTGCGGTTCGGCCGTCCGGCCGGGGGTGTCGATTCGGCCGCCGCCATGGGCACGGGGGTCTCGGGTGCGGGGGGTGCAGCCCCCGCGCCCCGGTCGGGCCCGGGGGGTGGCGGCCGGTCGGCGGACGGCCGGTCGGCCGAGGGCAGGTCGGCCGGCGACCGTACGGCCGAGGACGGGTCGGCCGGCGACCGGCCCGCCGACACCGGCACAGCCACCACCACCGTGACCCGACCCACCACCACCGAAGACCGATCCGCCGCCAGCCCGCCCGCCGCAAGCGAATCCCGCGCCGCGGAAGATCGCCCCCTCCCCGCCAAACCCCGCCCCACCAAAGCCCAGGCCGCCCGGGCTCGGCGACGGGAAGGGCGGCGGTCGTGACGGTGATGCGGATCGAGGACCTCGCGCGGACGCGCACCCCGCAGCGGAAAAGGCGGCGCTCATGACAGCAGTGCGCATCGAGGACCTCGCGCGGACGCGCGCCCGGCGGCCCGAGGCGGTGGCGGAGGCGGCCGCGCGGCGGGTTCGGCGGACGTTCGTCGGGGAACGCGGGCGGTTGATGATCATTGCCGCCGACCATGCCGCGCGCGGTGCCCTCTCCGCCGGGGGCCGGCCCCTCGCCATGGCCAACCGCACCGACCTGCTGGAGCGGTTGTGCCTCGCGCTCTCCCGGCCCGGCGTCGACGGCGTGCTCGGTTCCGCCGACATCCTCGACGACCTGCTGCTGCTCGGCGCCCTGGAGGACAAGGTCGTCATCGGGTCGATGAACCGCGGCGGACTCGTCGGCGCCGCCTATGAGATGGACGACCGGTTCACCGGCCACCGCCCCCAGGACCTGACGGCCCTCCGCTTCGACGCCGGCAAGCTCCTGCTGCGCGTCGACCACGACGACCCCGGCTCGCTCACGACGCTGCACTCCGCCGCCCGCGTCATCGACGAGATGGCCGCCCGGCGGCTGCCCGTCTTCGTCGAGCCGTTCCTGTCCCGGCGCGTGGCCGGCAAGGTCGTCAACGACCTGGGCGCCGACGCCGTCACCACGTCCATCGCCATCGCCTCCGGGCTCGCCGGCACCTCCGCATACACCTGGCTCAAGGTGCCGGTCACCGAGGATCCCGCCGACATGGCCCGGGTGATGGAGACCTCCACGCTCCCGGCGGTGCTGCTGGGCGGCGATGTCGCCGACGGCCCGGCCGGCCAGGACGCCGCGTACGAGAAGTGGCGCACGGCGCTGCGCCTGCCGACCGTCCAAGGGCTCGTCGTCGGCCGTTCGTTGCTCTATCCGGCCGACGGGGACGTCGCGGGCGCCGTCGACACGGCCGTAGGACTGCTGTGACGCTTGTGTCCCATACGGCGTCAGGAGAGACGAGAAACCGCATGACTTCCGCTCACCACCTCCCCGTCGGCAGCGCTGCCGACGGCGGCCCGTACAGCCTGGACATCGGCCCCGAGCAGGCCGGCTGGGACTACTCCTCGCTGCGCGTGCTGACCCTCGCGCCCGGGTCCACGCACACCTTCACCGCGGGCGACAGCGAGTGGATCGTGCTGCCGCTGACCGGCGGCTGCACGGTCACCACGGACGGGCAGCCCTTCGAACTGCACGGCCGCGAGGGCGTGTTCACGGGCGTCACCGACTTCGCGTACGTACCGCGCGACTCCCAGGTCACGATCCGCACCCGCGCGGGCGGTCGGTTCGCGCTCACCGGCGCGCGCTGCGAGCGCCGCCTGCCCGCCCGTTACGGGCCCGCGTCCGGCGTCCCCGTCGAGCTGCGCGGCACGGGCAACTGCTCGCGCCAGGTCAACAACTTCGCGGCGGCGGGCGTCTTCGACTGCGACCGGCTGATCGCCGTCGAGGTCCTCACCCCCGGCGGCAACTGGTCCTCCTACCCGCCGCACAAGCACGACGAGCGGCGGCCCGGCGAGGAGTCGCAGCTGGAGGAGATCTACTACTTCGAGATCGACGGCGAGGCGGGGCTGGGTTATCAGCGGGTCTCACCGTCCCGGCCCGGCGGCACCGACGTCCTCGCGGAGGTCCGTACCGGCGACGCCGTGCTGATCCCCGACGGCTGGCACGGCCCGTCCATGGCCACGCCCGGCCACGACATGTACTACCTCAATGTGATGGCCGGACCCGGCGCCGAGCGCGAGTGGCTCATTCGCGACCATCCCGACCACGCCTGGATCCGCGCCACCTGGCCCGAGCAGCCCGTCGACCCCCGGCTGCCCCGCTTCCCCGTCCCCGGAGACGCCCGATGACCGCGACCCGGACCCCGACCCGGCGGCTCACGGTCGCCCAGGCCCTGGTGGAGTTCCTCTCCCATCAGTACACCGAGCGCGACGGGCGGCGGCAGCGGCTGGTCACCGCGTGCTGGGGGATCTTCGGCCACGGCAACGTCGCCGGCGTGGGCCAGGCGCTGCTGGAGTCCGGGGACGACCTGCCGTATCTCCAGGGCCGCAACGAACAGGCCATGGTCCACGCCGCCGTGGGCTACGCCCGCCAGCGCGACCGGCTCGCCGCGCACGCGGTCACCACCTCCATCGGGCCGGGCGCCACCAACCTCGTCACCGGCGCCGCCCTCGCCACGATCAACCGGCTGCCGGTCCTGCTGCTGCCCGGCGACACCTTCGCCACCCGCCCCGCCGACCCCGTGCTCCAGCAGCTCGAACACCCCGGCGCCGGTGACATCTCCGTCAACGACTGCCTGCGCCCGGTCTCCCGGTACTTCGACCGGATCGTCCGGCCGGAGGCGCTGATCCCCGCCGCACTCCAGGCCATGCGCGTCCTGGCCGACCCCGCCGAGACCGGCGCCGTCACCCTCGCCCTGCCGCAGGACGTCCAGGCCGAGGCGTACGACTGGCCGGAGGAGTTCCTGGCCGACCGCGTCTGGCACGTACGCCGCCCCGCGCCGGCGCCCGACGTCCTCGCGGAGGCCGCGGCGGCGCTGCGGGCCGCCCGGCGCCCGCTGATCGTCGCCGGCGGGGGCGTGGTGCACAGCGGCGCGGAGGACGCGCTGCGGGCGCTGGTGGAGGCCACCGGCATCCCCGTCGCCTCCACGCAGGCCGGCAAGGGTTCGCTGCGCCACGACCACCCGGCGGACGTCGGCGGCATCGGCCACACCGGCACCGCCGTCGCCGACGCGCTCGCCCGCGCCGCCGATCTGGTCCTGGGCGTCGGCACCCGCTACAGCGACTTCACCACCGCCTCCGGCACCCTCTTCGCGGACCCGGACGTGCGCTTCGTCAACCTCAACATCGCCGCCGCCGACGCCCACAAGATGGCCGGCCTCGCGGTCGTCGCCGACGCCCGCGCCGGCCTGGAGGCGCTGACCGGAGCGCTGGCCGGCCACCGCGTCCAGGAGGCGTACGAGAGCGAGTACGCGGCCGGGAAGGCGCGGTGGGAGGAGGCCGTCCGGCGCGCGTACGCCTGGCAGGACGCCGGGGCGCGGCCCACCCAGGCGCAGGTACTCGGCGCGCTGGACTCCGTCGTCGGCGACGAGGACGTGATCGTCAACGCGGCCGGCTCGCTCCCCGGCGACCTGCACAAGCTCTGGCGGGCCCGCTCCCGCCGCCAGTACCACCTCGAATACGGGTATTCCTGCATGGGTTACGAGATCCCCGCCGCGATCGGGGTGCGGCTGGCCGCGCCCGACCGGCCGGTGTGGGCGCTCGTCGGCGACGGCACGTATCTGATGATGCCGACCGAGCTGGTCACGGCCGTGCAGGAGGGCATCGCCATCAAGGTGGTCCTGGTCCAGAACCACGGTTACGCCTCCATCGGCGGCCTCTCAGAGGGCGTCGGCGGCGAACGCTTCGGCACCGCCTACCGCTTCCGGGCCGCCGACGGCACGTACACCGGCGGGCCGCTGCCGGTGGATCTCGCCGCCAACGCCGCCTCCCTGGGCATGGACGTGCTGAGCCCGCGCACCGTCGGCGAGCTGCGGGACGCGCTGGCCGAGGCGCGCGCCTCCGACCGCCCCACATGTGTCCATGTGGAGACCGAAACAGCCGACACAGTGCCGGGCGCGCCCCCCGCGCAGGCGTGGTGGGATGTGCCTGTCGCCGCGACCGCGACCCGCCCGGCGGCCCGCAGGGCCCGGGAGGAGTACGAACGGCAGGTGTCCGCCCGCCGCCGGTACCTTTGAACGTGAGAGAGGCCGCAGCATGAGGACCGTCAACCACTGGATCGACGGCAAGGCCGTCGAGGGCACCTCCGGCACGTACGGGCCGGTGACCGATCCGGCCACCGGTGCGCGGACCACGCGGGTCGCGTTCGCCTCGGCCGAGGAGGTCGACGCCGCCGTGGCCGCCGCGAAGGCGGCGTACGCGACGTGGGGCACCTCCTCGCTGGCCGCCCGCACGAGCGTGCTGTTCAAGTACCGCGCCCTGCTCGACGCCCACCGCGACGAGCTCGCCCGGCTGATCACCGCCGAGCACGGCAAGGTGCACTCCGACGCGCTGGGCGAGGTCGCCCGCGGTCTGGAGATCGTCGAGCTGGCCTGCGGGATCACCGCACAGCTCAAGGGCGAGCTGTCCACGCAGGTCTCCGGCGGGGTGGACGTCGCCGCGATCCGGCAGCCGCTCGGCGTCGTCGCGGGCATCACGCCGTTCAACTTCCCGGCCATGGTGCCGATGTGGATGTTCCCGCTGGCCATCGCCTGCGGCAACACCTTCGTCCTCAAGCCCAGCGAGAAGGACCCCTCGGCGGCGTTCCTCCTCGCCGAGCTGGCCGCGGAGGCCGGTCTCCCGGACGGCGTGCTCAACGTCGTCAACGGCGACAAGGTGGCCGTGGACCGCCTCCTGGAGCACCCGGACGTCGCGGCGGTGTCCTTCGTCGGCTCGACGCCGATCGCCCGCCACATCTTCACCACCGGCACCGCCAACGGCAAGCGCGTCCAGGCCCTCGGCGGCGCGAAGAACCACATGCTGGTCCTGCCCGATGCCGACCTCGACGCCGCCGCGGACGCGGCCGTCTCCGCGGCGTACGGCTCGGCCGGCGAGCGCTGCATGGCCGTCTCGGCGGTCGTCGCGGTCGGTGACGCGGGCGACGAGCTGGTCGCGAAGATCCGAGACCGGGCCGAGAAGATCAAGATCGGCCCCGGTGACGACCCGACGTCCGAGATGGGCCCCCTGATCACCGCCGCCCACCGCGACAAGGTGGCCTCGTACGTGGCGGGCGCGGCCGCGCAGGGTTCGGAGGTCGTCCTCGACGGCACGGGCTTCACGGTCGAGGGCCACGAGAACGGCCACTGGATCGGCCTGTCCCTGCTGGACAAGGTCCCCACCGACGCGGACGCCTACCGCGACGAGATCTTCGGACCGGTGCTGTGCGTCCTGCGCGCGGAGACGTACGAGGAGGGCCTCGCCCTGATCAACGGCTCGCCCTGGGGCAACGGCACCGCCATCTTCACCCGCGACGGCGGCGCGGCCCGCCGCTTCCAACTGGAGGTGGAGGCGGGCATGGTGGGCATCAACGTGCCCATCCCGGTTCCGGTCGGCTACCACTCCTTCGGCGGCTGGAAGGACTCCCTCTTCGGCGACCACCACATCTACGGGAACGACGGCGTCCACTTCTATACGCGCGGCAAGGTCGTCACCACGCGGTGGCCGGACCCGGCGGACAGCGCGGTCGACCTGGGGTTCCCGAGCCACCGCTGAGACACGGCGGTACGCACGCTCGACGGCCCGACGCCACCGAGGGGGTATCCCCTCGGTGGCGTCGGGCTTTTCCGGTCGGGCGCGCCGACCGCCTCCTCGAACCCGCCCCCTCGATGGATTCGCCTCTTCGACACCTCGGCCGGGAATACCCCTAGGGGGTAAGCTGTTGCCGCTTGCAGAGGACAACACACGACCTACCGAGGAGTACACCGATGAGCACCTCCACCACCGTCTACAAGGTGACCGGCATGACCTGCGGCCACTGCGAGTCCGCGGTGACCAGCGAGCTGTCGGCCCTCGACGGCGTCAGCTCCGTCAAGGCCGTGGCCTCGACCGGTGAGGTCACCGTCACCGCCACCGCCCCGCTGGACGACGAGGCCGTCCGCGCCGCCGTGGACGAGGCGGGCTACGAACTCACCGGCCGCGCCTGACCCCAGCCCGCCCCAGCCCGCCCCAGCCCTCCTTTCCGCCGGGAACACGCATGAACAGCACTGCCACCGCCCGGACGGCGCCGGCCCCCACCGAGGTCGAACTGACCATCGGCGGGATGACCTGTGCCTCGTGCGCCGCCCGCGTCGAGAAGAAGCTCAACCGGATGGACGGCGTCTCGGCGACCGTCAACTTCGCCACCGAGAAGGCCCGGATCGCCTTCGGCGAAGGCGTGGCGATCGCCGACCTCGTCGCCACCGTGGAGAGAACGGGCTACACCGCCGAGCCGCCCCCCGTCGCCGCGCCCGAGCCGGACGGCGCACCGGAGCACGACGGCGGCGGGGAGGCGGCCGGGCTGCGGCAGCGGCTGGCGGTCTCGCTGGCGCTGTCCGTCCCGGTGGTGCTGATGTCGATGGTCCCGGCGTTCCAGTTCGACAACTGGCAGTGGCTGTCGCTGACCCTGGCCGCGCCCGTCGTGGTCTGGGGCGCGCTCCCCTTCCATCGGGCCGCGTGGACCAACGCCCGGCACGGCGCCGCCACGATGGACACCCTCGTGTCGATCGGTACCCTCGCGGCGCTCGGCTGGTCGCTGTGGGCGCTGTTCCTGGGCACGGCCGGCATGCCCCACATGCGGCACGCCTTCTCGCTCACCGTCTCGCGCACGGACGGCTCGTCGGCGATCTATCTGGAGGCCGCGGCGGGGGTGACGACGTTCATCCTCGCCGGGCGCTGGCTGGAGGCGCGCTCCAAGCGCAAGGCGGGCGCGGCGCTGCGGGCGCTGCTGGAGCTGGGCGCCAAGGAGGTGACGGTGGTGCGCGGCGGCCGGGAGGAGCGCGTTCCGGTCTCCCGGCTGGCGGTCGGTGACCACTTCGTCGTGCGGCCCGGGGAGAAGATCGCCACGGACGGCCGGGTGGTCGAGGGCTCGTCGGCCGTGGACGCCTCGATGCTGACCGGCGAGTCGGTGCCGGTGGACGTGGCCGCGGGCGACACCGTGGCCGGCGCGACCGTGAACGTCTCCGGGCGCCTGGTCGTCGAGGCCACCCGCGTCGGCTCCGACACCCAGCTGGCCCGGATGGCGAAGCTCGTCGAGGACGCCCAGAGCGGCAAGGCCGAGGTGCAACGCCTCGCCGACCGGATCTCCGGCGTCTTCGTGCCCGTCGTGATCCTCATCGCGCTCGGCACCCTGGCCGGCTGGCTGCTGGCCACGGGCGACGTGACGGCCGCGTTCACCGCCTCCGTCGCCGTGCTGATCATCGCCTGCCCGTGCGCGCTCGGCCTGGCCACCCCGACGGCCCTGATGGTCGGTACGGGCCGGGGCGCGCAGCTCGGCATCCTGATCAAGGGGCCGGAGGTGTTGGAGTCCACGCGGCGGGTGGACACCGTCGTCCTGGACAAGACCGGGACGGTGACGACCGGCCGGATGGGACTGCGGGACGTGGTCACAGCGCCCGGAGTGGGCGAGCGCGAGCTGCTGCGGCTCGCCGGGGCGGTGGAGCACGCCTCCGAGCACCCGGTGGCCCGCGCCGTCGCGGCCGGTGCCGCCGAGCGGACCGGCGACCTGCCGCCCGTCGAGCACTTCGAGAGCGTCGCGGGCCTGGGCGTCCGGGGCCGGGTCGAGGGCCACGAGGTGCTGGTGGGGCGCGAGTCGCTGCTCGCCGACGCGGGCGTCGAGCTGCCGGGCGAGCTGGCGGACGCCCTGGCGGCGGCCCGGGCCGGGGGCCGCACCGCGGTGGCCGTGGCCTGGGACAAGGAGGCACGGGGTGTCATCTCGGTCGCGGACACCGTCAAGGCGACCAGCGCGCGGGCGGTGGCCGAGCTGCGGGCGCTGGGCCTGCGGCCGGTGCTGCTGACCGGCGACAACCGCGCGGTGGCCGAGTCGGTGGCCCGCGAGGTGGGGATCGACGAGGTGATCGCCGAGGTGCTGCCGCAGGACAAGGTGGCGGTCGTGGAGCGGCTGCGCGCCGAGGGCCGTACGGTCGCGATGGTCGGCGACGGCGTCAATGACGCGGCCGCCCTGGCCACGGCGGACCTGGGGCTGGCCATGGGGACCGGCACGGACGCGGCCATCGAGGCGGGCGACCTCACGCTCGTACGCGGCGATCTGCGGGTGGCGGCGGACGCGATCCGGCTCGCACGCCGGACACTCACGACCATCAAGGGCAATCTCTTCTGGGCCTTCGGCTACAACGTGGCCGCCCTGCCGCTCGCGGCGGCCGGCCTGCTCAACCCGATGATCGCGGGGGCGGCGATGGCCTTCTCTTCGGTGTTCGTCGTGACCAACAGTCTGCGGCTGCGGACCTTCGCGTAGCCCATAAAAGAGACACAACACCCACACGTTCGGGGTCTTGCCCTCCTACGTCCCCTTATGGCAAGAGACCTAGATCACAGGCATCCGAACGTAACCATTGTGGGGGGTCGAGGGTCTAACCAGGCAGTGCTGGATCGTCTTGGGGGACGGTACCGGCCACGCGTGGCCGGGGCACGTACCCGGGGAGCTTTGAGCGGCCCTCCCGTACGTACGCGTCCCGGCAGATCGCGTCGGCACCGCGCACCGCGGCTCCCGGCCGGATCCCGTGGGGGGAATCCGAATCCGGGGAACGGAAAGCGCCCCGCTCCAACCCGTGGGGGGATTGGCGGCGGGGCGCTTTTCGTGCGCTTGGGACTACTGCGCGGGCTTGCCCTGCACCGAGGGTCAGGCGCGCTCGACCGGAAGGTCGCGCTCGACGACGCCGGTGTAGATCTGGCGCGGACGGCCGATGCGCGAACCGGGCTCCTTGATCATCTCGTGCCACTGGGCGATCCAGCCGGGAAGGCGGCCGAGCGCGAAGAGCACGGTGAACATCTCGGTCGGGAAGCCCATGGCCCGGTAGATCAGACCGGTGTAGAAGTCCACGTTGGGGTAGAGGTTGCGCGAGACGAAGTAGTCGTCGGAGAGCGCGTGCTCCTCCAGCTTGAGCGCGATGTCCAGCAGCTCGTCGGACTTGCCGAGCGCCGAGAGGACATCGTGCGCCGCCGCCTTGATGATCTTCGCCCGGGGGTCGAAGCTCTTGTAGACGCGGTGCCCGAAGCCCATCAGGCGGACGCCGTCCTCCTTGTTCTTCACCTTGCGGATGAAGGAGTCGACATCGCCGCCGTTGGCCTTGATGCCTTCCAGCATCTCCAGCACCGACTGGTTGGCGCCACCGTGCAGCGGGCCCCACAGGGCGCTGATGCCGGCGGAGATCGAGGCGAACATGTTCGCCTGCGAGGAGCCGACCAGGCGCACGGTGGAGGTCGAGCAGTTCTGCTCGTGGTCCGCGTGCAGGATCAGCAGCTTGTCGAGGGCGTTGACGACGACCGGGTCCAGGTCGTACTCCGCGGCCGGCACCGAGAAGGTCATGCGCAGGAAGTTCTCGACATAGCCGAGGTCGTTGCGCGGGTAGACCACCGGGTGGCCGACCGACTTCTTGTAGGCGTACGCGGCGATCGTCGGCAGCTTGGCGAGCAGCCGGATCGTCGACAGGTGGCGCTGCTGCTCGTCGAACGGGTTGTGGCTGTCCTGGTAGAACGTCGACAGGGCGCTGACCACGGACGACAGCATGGCCATCGGGTGGGCGTCACGGGGGAAGCCGTCGTAGAAGCGCTTGACGTCCTCGTGCAGCAGCGTGTGGTGGGTGATCTCACCCTTGAAGAAGGACAGCTCGTCCGCGGACGGCAGCTCGCCGTTGATCAGCAGGTAAGCCGTCTCCAGGAACGTGCTGCGCTCGGCGAGCTGCTCGATCGGATAACCCCGGTAGCGCAGGATGCCCTGCTCGCCATCGAGGTAGGTGATCGCGGATTTGTACGCGGCGGTGTTGCCGTAACCGGAGTCCAGGGTCACCAGCCCGGTCTGGGCGCGGAGCTTGCCGATATCGAAGCCCTTGTCGCCGACGGTGCTGTCGACCACCGGGTAGGTGTATTCGCCGTCCCCGTACCGCAGTACTACAGAGTTGTCGCTCACGTCATCCCTCACCGACGTTGTGCCTCTTCTTCGAGGTGCCCTGACTACCCCTACCTTCCCCCATTTGGACGATGCACGTGCACTCGGGGTCGGCCATAGGGCCTAAAGGCGGCACTCAGTGCCGCCCAGCCTGGCCATACTGCCCCGTTCGCCCCGGTTGGTAAACCGCTGAGAGACGAATGCCACCTCGGTTTTCCCTTCCCCTCCCCTTCCCCACCGGTCCGGAACCTCAACTCGCGACCCCTCTCCCGAGCCGGTGATCCAGGGCCGTGCACCTGCGGCCCGCGGAAACGGTGCGCACGGCCTGGCCGAGGGCCTTGCGGGAGCCGACCAGCACCACGAGGCGTTTCGCCCGAGTAACGGCGGTATAGAGGAGATTGCGCTGGAGCATCATCCAGGCGCCGGTGGTGACCGGGATCACTACCGCGGGGTACTCGCTGCCCTGCGAGCGGTGGATGGTCACCGCGTAGGCGTGGGCCAGCTCGTCGAGTTCGTCGAAGTCGTAACCGACCTCCTCGTCCTCGTCGGTGCGCACGGTCAGCCGCTGTTCCACGGTGTCCAGGGCGGTGACCACGCCCACCGTGCCGTTGAAGACGCCGTTCTCGCCCTTCTCGTAGTTGTTGCGGATCTGGGTGACCTTGTCGCCGACGCGGAAGACCCGGCCGCCGAAGCGCCGCTCCGGCAGGTCGGGCCGGGCGGGCGTGATGGCCTGCTGGAGCAGGCCGTTGAGGGTGCCGGCGCCGGCCGGGCCGCGGTGCATGGGGGCCAGCACCTGGATGTCGCGGCGCGGGTCGAGCCCGAACTTCGCCGGGATGCGCCGCGCCGCCACGTCCACGGTGAGGCGGCCCGCCTCCTCGGTGTCCTCCTCGGGGAAGAGGAAGAAATCCGTCATCCCCTGAGTGATGGGCGGCACCCCGGAGTTGATGCGGTGCGCATTGGTGACCACGCCGGACTGCTGGGCCTGCCGGAAGATCCGGGTGAGCCGGACGGCCGGGACGGGACCGCCGGGGGCGAGGAGGTCGCGCAGCACCTCGCCGGCGCCGACCGACGGCAGCTGGTCCACATCGCCGACGAGCAGCAGATGGGCGCCGGGCGGCACGGCCTTGGCGAGCTTGTTGGCCAGCAGCAGGTCGAGCATGGACGCCTCGTCGACGACCACCAGATCGGCGTCCAGCGGCCGGTCCTTGTCATAGGCGGCGTCCCCGCCGGGTTTGAGCTCCAGGAGCCGGTGCACGGTGGACGCCTCGGCGCCCGTCAGCTCGGAGAGCCGCTTCGCCGCCCGGCCCGTGGGCGCGGCCAGCACCACCTTGGCCTTCTTGGCACGGGCCAGCTCCACGACGGACCGCACGGTGAAGGACTTGCCGCAGCCGGGGCCGCCGGTGAGCACCGCGACCTTCCGGGAGAGCGCGAGCCGCACCGCCTGCTGCTGCTCGGGGGCGAGCTCGGCGCCCGTACGGTCGGCGAGCCAGGCCAGGGCCTTGTCCCACTCGACGTCGCGGAAGACGGCGAGGCGGTCCTCCTCGGTGCGCAGCAGCCGCGTCAGCTGGGCGGCGAGGGAGAGCTCGGCCCGGTGGAAGGGGACGAGATAGACGGCGGTGACGGGCTCGCCGCCCTCGGGGCCCGGGACGCTCTCGCGCACCACACCCTCCTCGTCGGCGGCCAGTTCGCCGAGGCAGTCGATGACGAGCCCGGTGTCGACCTGGAGGAGCTTGACGGCGTCGGCGATCAGCTTCTCCTCGGGGAGGAAGCAGTGCCCCTGGTCCGTGGACTGGGAGAGGGCGTACTGCAGACCGGCCTTGACGCGGTCGGGGCTGTCGTGCGGGATGCCGACGGACTGGGCGATGCGGTCGGCGGTGAGGAAGCCGATGCCCCATACGTCGGAGGCCAGCCGGTAGGGCTGGTTGCGGGTGACGGAGATGGAGGAGTCGCCGTATTTCTTGTAGATCCGCACGGCGATGGAGGTGGAGACGCCGACGCCCTGGAGGAAGACCATGACCTCCTTGATGGCCTTCTGTTCCTCCCAGGCGGCACCGATCATCTTCGTCCGCTTGGGGCCCAGGCCGGGCACCTCGATCAGGCGCTTGGGCTCCTTCTCGATGACGTCCAGGGTGTCCGTGCCGAAGTGCTCGGTGATGCGGTCGGCGATGCGCGGGCCGATGCCCTTGATCAGGCCGGATCCGAGATAGCGGCGGATGCCCTGGATGGTGGCGGGCAGCAGCGTCGTGTAGTTCTCGACGGTGAACTGGCGGCCGTACTGGGGGTGGGAGCCCCAGCGGCCCTCCATGCGCAGCGACTCCCCCGGCTGCGCCCCGAGCAGCGAGCCGACGACCGTGAGCAGGTCGCCGCCGCCGCGGCCGGTGTCGACGCGGGCGACCGTATAGCCGCTCTCCTCATTGGCGTAGGTGATCCGCTCCAGGACCCCTTCCACCACTGCCATGTTCGCCATGTCCCGACGGTACCGCCGGGGTGCGACAGGCGTTCGGGGATGGGGGCACCTCCCAGCGGTAGCTGGGGGAGGACAACTCATCGCGCCCAGCGCGGCGCGGGAGAAAAATCGAGGGGCCTGGTCCGACGACCAGGCCCCTCGGGTACCCCCCAAAACCGGCTTCCTTGAATCCCCCCGGATCCCTCCCCAGGAAGCCCGATGTCCAGTACGACCCACTTCCCCGGCAAAGGGTTGCACCGCTTTCAAGGGGTTATCATTCCGTTACCTTCAGTGGAAACAGGAGCCCCTCCGTTACCACTGGTACCTCCAGTACGTACCTGCGGTAACGATCCAGGGCCTCCGCGAGGACCTCGGCGCCGTCGCGCTCCCACAGCCCGGGATGGAAGATCTCGGTCTCGACGGGCCCGGAAAAGCCCGCGGCGTCGACCCGCTCGCGGAACCACCGCAGGTCCACGCAGCCGTCACCGGGCAGCCCCCGGCCCAGCAGCGCCCCCTCGGGCAGCGGCGTGACCCAGTCGGCGAGCTGGAAGGCCGCGATCCGGCCGCCGGCCCCGGCCCGTACGAGCTGCTCGGCCACCGTGTCGTCCCACCACAGGTGGTAGGTGTCCACCACGACGCCCACCTGCCCGGCGGGGAACCGCTCGGCCAGGTCCAGCGCCTGACGGAGCGTCGAGACGACGCAGCGGTCGGAGGCGTACATCGGGTGCAGCGGTTCGATCGCGAGCCGCACGCCGTGGCGCGCCGCGTACGGGCCCAGCTCGGCCAGCGCCTCCGCGACGCGCTCACGGGCGCCGGCCAGGTCACGGTCGCCCGGCGGCAGGCCGCCCGCGACCAGGACGAGGGTGCCGGTGCCGAGCTCGGCCGCCTCCTCGACGGCCGCGCGGTTGTCCGCCAGGGCCGTGGCCCGCGCGGCCGGGTCGGAGGCGGTCAGGAAGCCGCCGCGGCACAGGCTGCTGACGGCCAGCCCGGCATCGCGTACGAGCCGGGCCGCGGCCGCCGGACCATACCGCCGTACGGGCTCGCGCCACAGGCCCACATGGCGCACCCCGGCCGCCGCGCAGCCCGCCGCCAGCTCCGGCAGCGACCACTGCCGGACGGTCTGCTGGTTGAGGCTGAAGCGCTCCAGGCCCGTCACGGGCCGATCCCGTGCACGGCCAGCAGCCGCGCCATCCGGGCCTCGGCCAGCGGCGGGTCGCGGAACAGGCCGAGGCCGTCGGCCAGTTCGTAGGCGCGGGCCAGATGCGGCAGGGAGCGCGCGGCGTGCCCGCCGCCGGCCATCGTGAAGTGGTCCTGGTGGCCGGCGAGCCAGGCCAGCAGCACGATGCCCGTCTTGTAGCAGTGGGTCGGCGGCTCGAACAGGTGCCGGGCCAGGGCGACCGTGGGGTCCAGGAGCGCCCGGAAGCCGTGCCGGCCGCCGGAGTCGAGCAGGCGGGCGGCGTGGGCGGCCAGCGGGCCCAGCGGGTCGAAGACGCCGAGCAGGGCGTCGCTGTGGCCGTGGGCGTCGCCCGCGATGAGCTCGGGGTAGTGGAAGTCGTCGCCCGTGTAGCAGCGCACCCGGGCGGGCAGGCGGCGGCGCAGGGCGCGCTCGCGCTCCGGGTCCAGCAGCGAGATCTTCACCCCGTCGACCTTGTCCGGCCGGTCGGCGACGATGGCGAGCAGGGTCTCGCCGGCCGCGTCCAGGTCGGTGCTGCCCCAATAGCCCTCCAGGGCCGGGTCGAACATCGGGCCCAGCCAGTGCAGGATCACGGGCCGGGACGTCTGCCGCAGCAGCTCGCCGTAGACCTTGCGGTAGTCGTCCGGCCCGGTGGCGATGGCCGCGAGGGCGCGGGAGGCCAGCACGACCGCCCGCGCGCCGTGCGCCTCCACGTGCGCCAGCTGCTCCTCATAGGCGGTGGCGACGTCCGCGAGGGTGCCGTACGGGGGCGCGAGCTGGTCCGTACCGGCTCCGCAGACGAGGCGACCGCCGACGGCCCGCGCCTCGGCGGCCGTGCGCCGGACGAGCTCGGCGGCGCCCGGCCAGTCCAGGCCCGCGCCGCGCTGGGCGGTGTCCATGGCCTCGGCGACCCCCAGGCCGTGCGCCCACAGGTGGCGGCGGAAGGCGAGCGTCGCGTCCCAGTCGAGTGCGGCGGGGCCGTAGGGGGTGGTGTCGCCGAAGGGGTCGGCGACGATGTGGGCGGCGGCGAAGACCGTACGGGCCATGGGCGGCATGCCCTCGACGCTGAGCTCCACGGGCAGGCACCGGGGCTCGTACGGGCGCAGCGCCCCTGAGGGGTCGGGCAGCCGGATCACGGGCCGCTCACCCGCAGCTCCATCCTGCGGCCCTCCCGGGCGGACGTACGGGCCAGGCGGGCGAGCCGTACGCCCCTGGCGCCCGCGAGGAGGTCGTGGTGCCAGGGCTCGTCCAGGGCCACATGGCGCAGGAACAGCTCCCACTGCGCCTTGAAGGCGTTGACGCCGTCGTCGTGGTCGTTGTCGGGCACCTCCTGCCACTGCGCGCGGAAGTCCTCGGAGGCGGGCACGTCGGGATCCCATACGGGCCTGGGCGTGACCGAGCGGTGCTGCGCCCGGCAGCGCCGCAGCCCGGCGACGGCCGAGCCCTCGGTGCCGTCGACCTGGAGCTCCAGCAGCTCGTCGCGGTGGACGCGCACCGCCCAGGAGGAGTTGAGCTGGGCGACGGCGCCGCTCTCCAGCTCCAGGATCGCGTAGACGGCGTCGTCGGCACGGGCGTCGTAGGGCTTGCCGCGCTCGTCCCAGCGGCGCGGTATGTGGGTGGCGGTGTGGGCCTGTACGGACGTGACGGGACCGAAGAGCTCGCGCAGGACGTACTCCCAGTGCGGGAACATGTCGGTGGTGATGCCGTCGTCCTCGTCGCGGTAGTTCCATGAGGGGCGCTGCGCGCTCTGCCAGTCGCCCTCGAAGACCCAGTAGCCGAACTCCCCGCGGATGGAGAGGATCCGGCCGAAGAAGCCGCCGTCGACGAGGCGCTTGAGCTTGCGGATGCCGGGGAGGAAGAGCTTGTCCTGGACGACGCCGTGTTTGACGCCGGCCGCGCGGGCGCGTTCGTAGAGGTCCATCGCGCCGCCGATGTCCGAAGCGGTCGGCTTCTCGCAGTAGACGTGCTTCCCGGCGGCGATGGCCTTGCGCAGGGCGTCCTCGCGGGCGGCGGTGATCTGGGCGTCGAAGTAGATCTCGACGGCCGGGTCGGCGAGGACGGTGTCGAGGTCCGTGGACCAGTGGGCGAGGCCGTGGCGCCGGGCGAGCGCCCCGGTCCTGCCCGCGTCGCGCCCCACGAGCACCGGCTCCGGCCACAGCCGGGTGCCGTCGCCCAGGTCGAGGCCGCCCTCCTCGCGCAGGGCGAGGACGGAGCGGACGAGGTGCTGGCGGTGGCCCATGCGCCCGGTGACGCCGCCCATGGCGATCCGCACGGTCCTGGTTCGCGTGCCCGTCATCCTTTGGACCCCCTTCTGCCGTACAGGAAGCATTTCCCGCCCGCCCCCGGGGAACCCGGTCCCCATGAAACTCGCCTTCTCCACCCTCGGTGTGCCCGGACTGCCCCTGCCGGACGTGGCGCGGCTCGCCCGCGAACACGGCTACGACGGCGTCGAACTGCGGGCCCACCCGGAGGAACCCGTCCGCCTGGACAGCGGCCCGGGCGAGCGGGCCACGACGGCCCGGGAGTTCACGGCGGCGGGGCTGGAGATCCTGTCCGTCGCCGGGTACGCGCGCGTGGCCGCCCCCGAGGACGACGAGAGCGTCCTCGGCGAGCTGACCGGCCTCGTACGGCTCGCGGGCGACCTCGGGGCCCGGTACGTACGGGTCTTCCCCGGCGGCGGCGAGCGGCCCGAGGCGGAGGCCGACGCGACCGCCGCCCGCCGGCTGGGCGCCGTCGCGCCGCTCGCCGCCGACCTGGGCGTCCACATCCTGCTGGAGACCCACGACTCCCACCGCCGGGCCCGCGACGCCGCCCGCATCCTGGGCCCCGTGGGCCACCCGAACGTCGGCGCGCTCTGGGACGTCCTGCACACCTGGCTCGGCGGCGAGACGCCGGCCGTCAGCTTCCCCGCGCTCTCCCCCCACCTGGGCTATGTGCAGGTCAAGGACATCGCGTCGGCCGAGGACACCACCCCGCTGCAACTGGGCTCCGGGACGCTGCCGCTGCCCGACTGCGTACGGACCCTCTGCCAGGGCGGCTGGGACGGCTGGCTGTGCTGGGAGTACGAGAAGCGCTGGTACCCCCAGGCGACCGACTTCCAGCAGCTGGCGGGGCCGGGGCGCGAATACCTGCTGGGCCTGATCGCCGGCGCCGGGGCCGCCTGAGCCCCACGACGCACCTCCGCACCGGCCCGACCGAGGCGTTGATCAGGCGGTTTGAACAGTCGGTCAAACCGTATGATCGCCTTGGCGAGAGGGCTGAGATGACGGTGGACACCAAGGAACGGCTGATCAGCGCGGCGGGGACCGTACTGCGGACGCAGGGGTACAACAAGTCCAGCGCGCGGACGATCGCCAAGGAGGCCGGGGTCAACTCGGCGCTGGTCTTCTATCACTTCGGGGGGGTCGACCCGCTGCTGTTCGCCGCACTGGACCGGACCTCCGCCGAGCGGATGGCGCTGCTCGCCGAGTCCGTCGCCGGCTGCCGCACGCTGGAGGACCTCGTCGAGGCGGGCACCCTCGTCTACCGGCACGACATCGACGCCGGGCACCTGACGCTGTTCTCCGAGCTGGTCGCGGCCGCCGTCGCCAAGCCGGAGCTGCGGGAGGAGATCCGGGCGCGGGCCGAGCCGTGGATCGGGTTCGTCGAGGAGACGCTGGAGCGCGTCATCGGGGGCACCCCGCTCGCCCGGCTCACCCCGCCGCGCGACCTGGCCAATGCCGCGATCACCTTCTATCTCGGCGTCAACCTCTTCACGGTGCTGGACGCCGACCGCTCCCGTACGGAGTCGGTGTTCGCGATGGCCCGGCGGCTGGCCCCGCGCGCCCGCCTGCTGACGCGGCGGCTGCCCACCCGGCTCGGCGGCATGCGGCGCGCGCACGGCTGAAGCGCGCCCCGCGCGGGAACCGCTCCGGGGCACCGCCCGTCCAAGGGTCGTGCTGTCGTCGCATCACCGCAGAGCGGTGTCGGCGCGCGCCACCGGCCGCGCCGCTGACCTCCCTCTCCGCCGCCTGGGGTGCGACAGCGCACCGCCGTCGGCGCGCCCCCCTTCCAAAGGCGCCGGCGGCGGCACCCCTCGCCCCGGCGTGCGAGCCGGGTGGCGCGCCCCGCACGCGCTCTGTTTCCTCCACCGCCGCGCCGAGCCGTGTCCTGGCGTGTGCCGGTGCCGGGAAGCCAGGCTGGAGCGCACAGGGGACGGGGGAACGACCATGCGCCATCGTGCGCTGCCGACCGCGCTGCTCGCGCTCGTGTTGCTCGCGGCACCGGCCTCGCTGACCGCGCTGACCGGGTGCCGGGCCCAGGGGCCGATGGGCGCGGCGGGCGCGCGGGGGGAGCGCGACCGGGGAGACGCGGCCGTCCTCGCCCCCGTCTCGCCCTCGGCGCCCGGCCGCGACGCGGCGTTCCTCGCCCGGGACGAGTGCGCGGGCCGCCGCGACGGTTCGTACACCGAGGTCTCCTGCACCAGCGAACGGGCCACCGCCCGCGTCCTGGCCCGCTACAACGGCCCGCGGGCGACGGGGCCCCGCTGCCCGGACGGCACCGACTTCGTGCTGCACATCACCGCGGTCGACCGGGGCTCCTCGGAGGAGGACAGCAAGCCGGAGGGGTACGCCTGCATGCGCAACCTCCAGGTGCCGCACCCGGGCGACCCCGGCATGGGCGGCGGCCCGCTGACCGTGACCGGCGACTGCGTCTACAGCGAGCGCGACGGGGTGGTGAAGGAGACCGCCTGCGACGGCTCGGGGCCGCACGCGCCGGAGTACCGGGTGACGGGCGAGGTCGGCGCGCGCCCCGACTGCCCGCCCTCCACCGACCTGTACGTACACGTCGGCGGCGGGACACCCATAGGGTGCGCCCGCCGCCTGACCTGATCCCGGCCGACCCGAAGGCCGTTACGGGCGCAGGCTCTGCTTCCGCTCCACGACCGGCCGGTCGAGCTTGGTGTCGTACGGGGCGAGCGGCTTGGCCTCCGCCGTGTCCTTCTGTACGGACTTGGGGGCGACGCCGGCCCACTCCAGGACCTCGGCCGTGGCCTTGGCCCGCTCGTCGGCGACGAGCTGGGCGATGTTGGAGCCGTGGTTGCCGCCAGGGGCGTAGAAGCGGTAGTCGTCGCGCGCCGCCGCGTTCTTGCCCAGGCGGAAGGGCTCGCCGCTCCACGGGTCGTTCTGACCGTAGACGAAGAGCATCCGCTTGCTGTCGTTGCGCACCCAGCGGTCGACGTCGGCCATCGCACCGGGGCGGAACTTCATCGGGATGTCACGCGACACGTACGACCGCGGGCTGTAGATCCCGGGGTACCGCAGCAGGCCCTTGAGGTGCGGGGACTTGAAGGTGGGCGCGCCGAGCTCGGTGCCCGCCTGGTAGTAGTACGGCGTGAACTGCTGCAGGCCCTGGTCGGTGTAGGCGTCGAAGCCCGAGATCTCGTCCAGGAACTTGTAGAGCTCGTCGGTGGAGGCGTTCGTCGCGGGCACCGACTTCGCGCAGTCGCTCTGCAGGTGGTACTGCCAGAAGGCCCACACCAGGTCGAGGACGACGTTCTCGTACGCCTTGTCGGCGGTGCCGAGGATCTTGAACGTCTTGCCGTTCTCGCCGGCCCACTTCTTGTAGCGGCCGACGATCTCGTCGCGGCGGACGAGCGCCTCGCGCTGCACGGAGTTGAGCTGGTTGCGGCACGCCTGGTCACCGACGTTCGCGAAGAACCGGTCGTAGGCCGAGTCCTCGTTGTTGTCCACGTCATTGGGCGCGACGTAGGCGACGGTGCCGTTCATGTCGTTCGGGTAGAAGCGGCGGTAGTACGTCGCCGTCATGCCGCCCTTGCTGCCGCCGGTGGCCAGCCAGTTCTTGCCGTAGACGGGCTTGAGCGCCTGGTAGAGGCGGTGCTGGTCGCTGGCCGCCTGCCAGATGTCGAGCTTGGACCAGTCGGCGGGCTGGGGCCGCGACGGAGTGAAGAATCGGTACTCCATCGACACCTGGTTGCCGTCGACGATCCGGGTCGGCTCGCTGCGGGCGGGGTTGGTGCTGACGTTGTAGCCGGAGGTGTAGAAGACCGTCGGCCGGTCGGTGGACTTGTTCAGGAGCGTGAAGCGCTGCTTGAACGTGCCCTTGGCCGGGTTCTTGTGGTCGACCGGCTGGTCATAGGTCATGACGAGGTAGCGGTAGCCCTCGTAGGGCTTCTCCTCGACGAAACTCATCCCCGGGATCTTGAGGATGCGTTCCTTGATGTCCGACTCGCCGGTGGCCGCGCTGGCCGTCGCCGCTGTCGCACCACCGGCACCGACGGTGCCGGTCAGCACCGCCAGCGCCATCAGCCCTCTGAGCGCCTTGCGCATTCGCCCTCCCCTGGGTTCGCAAAGTTCGCCGTGAACCTACCGGGGTCAACATCGACTGCACCAGACCTTTTGACCACCCAGTCGGCAGACAAGGCGATCTTTCGCACCACACGAACGCGACGCGCGAACGCGCCGCGCCCGCGGGGCGGTTCGCTCAGCCGGTCGGCGCCGCCGGATCCGGCTTGCCGTAGCGGACGACGACCGTGCCGTTCTTGAAGGTGCGCGACTCCTTCAGTTCGTACCGCTCGGGCGAGAACTCGGCATCGAACAGCCGGATGCCGTCGCCCGCCACGAAGGGGTAGATCTTCACCACCAGCTCGTCGATCTCCGAGCGCAGCTGCCCGGCGAGGTTGCCGCCGCCGCAGAGGTAGATCCCCTTGCCCTCGCGCGACTTGAGCTCGCGCACGAGCTCCAGCGGGTCGCCGGGGAAGACGGTGACGGCCGGGTCGGGACTGGTGGTGAGGGACTTCGACACCACGTACTGCTCGAGGTGCGCGTACGGGCTGGTGATGCCCTCCTTCAGACCGGGCTCGTAGGTGCCGCGGCCCATGACGACCGTGTCGAAGTCCCGGTTCTCCGGGCCCAGTCCGATGTGCGGGCGGACGTGCGACGGGAGGGTGTCGGGGTAGGCGGCGATCAGCGCCGCGGAGTAGTCATCGTCGAGGACGCTCATCATGAAGTCGAACTCGTCGCCCGGCCCCGCGATGCATCCGTCGATGGTCATGGCGATGAAGTAGGTGAGCTTGCGCATGGATCCCCCCGTGTTCCGGCGTTCAAGATCTTCAACCGCTCAAGGTAGCCCCGCCCCCTACGCCGGAACGGCCTCCCCCGTGAAGGTCCGCCACAGCTCCGCGTAACGCCCGTCCCTGGCCAGCAGTTCCTCGTGCGTGCCGTCCTCGGCGACCCGGCCGTGGTCGAGGACGACGACGCGGTCGGCGCGCGCGGCGGTGGTGAGGCGGTGGGCGACGACCAGGGTCGTGCGCTTGCCGGCCAGGCGGTCCGTGGCCTGGTTGACCAGCGCCTCGGTGGCCAGGTCCAGCGCGGCCGTGGCCTCGTCCAGGAGCAGGATGTCCGGGTCGACCAGCTCCGCGCGGGCCAGGGCGATCAACTGCCGCTGTCCGGCGGAGAGGTTGCGGCCGCGCTCGGTGACGGTGTGCAGATAGCCGTCTTCGAGCCCGGCGATCATCTCGTGCGCGCCGACCGCCCGCGCCGCGGCCTCCACCTCGGCGTCGGTGGCGTCCGGGCGCCCGTAGGCGATGGCGTCGCGGACCGTGCCGGGGAAGAGGTACGGCTCCTGGGGGACGACACCCAGGCGGTGCCGGTAGCCCGTGGGGTCCAGCTCGCGCAGGTCGTGGCCGTCGACGCGGACGGCGCCGGAGGACGGGTCGTAGAACCGCGCCACCAGCTTCACCAGCGTGGACTTGCCCGCGCCGGTCTCGCCGACGAACGCCACGGTCTGCCCGGCCGGGACCGTCAGCGCGATCCCGGAGAGCGCCTCCTCGCCGTCGCCGTAGTGGAAGCGGACGTCGTCGAAGACGATCTCGCCGGCCAGCTCGCCCACCGGGCGCGGCTCCTGGGCCACCGGCGTCGTCGTGGGCTCGCGCAGCAGGCTCTGCACCCGGCCGAGGGAGACCGTCGCCTGCTGGTAGCCGTCGAAGACCTGCGAGAGCTGCTGCACGGGCGCGAAGAACAGGTCGATGTAGAGCAGGTAGGCCACCAGCGCGCCCGCCGTCAGCGTGCCGTCGCCCACCCGGCCCGCGCCCACGATCAGGACCGCGGCCGCCGCGACGGACGACAGCAGCTGCACGAAGGGGAAGTAGACCGATATCAGCCACTGGCCGCGCACCCGTGCCCGGCGGTAGGAGTCGCTGCGCTCGGCGAACCGCCGGGCGCCGGCCGCCTCGCGGCGGAACGCCTGCACGATGCGCAGGCCGGCGACGCTCTCCTGGAGGTCGGCGTTGACCAGGCCGACGCGCTCGCGGGCGAGCTCGTACGCCTTGACGCTCTGACGGCGGAAGACGACGGTGCCGACGACCAGCAGCGGCAGGGTGGCGAAGACGACGAGGGCCAGTTCGACATCGATGACCAGCAGCGCGACGAGGATGCCGAAGAAGGTGAGGACGGAGACGACCGCGGTGATCAGGCCGGTCTGGAGGAAGGACGACAGGGCGTCGACGTCCGTCGTCATCCGGGTCATGATCTTGCCGGTGAGCTCGCGCTCGTAGTAGTCCAGGCCCAGCCGCTGGAGCTGGGCGAAGATCTTGACACGGAGCGCGTAGAGCACGCGCTCACCCGTGCGGCCGGTCAGCCGGGTCTCGGCGACCTGCGCGGTCCACTGGCCGAGGACCACCAGCAGCGCGAGGGCGGACGCCGCCCACACCGCGCCGAGCGCCAGGCGCTGGACGCCCTGGTCGATGCCGTGCCGGATCAGTACGGGCAGCAGCAGCCCGGCGACGGCGTCGACGGCCACCAGCAGCAGGCTCAGCGCGAGCGGCGCGCCGAAGCCGCGCAGCAACTGCCGCAGGCCGTACGACTCCTCGGGCCGGGCGGCCCGCTCCTCGTCGACGTCCGGGGTGTCGGTCGCGGGCGGCAGCGCCGCCACCTTGGCCAGCAGCTCGGGGGTGGCGGGCATGCCGGCGAGGGCGCCGTGGGTGTCGGGCCGCTCCTTGCGGACCCAGAGCCCGGGGGTGACGCCGTCGACGACGGTCCGCTTGCGGGTGCCGGGCGCCGCCTCGTCGGCCCGCGGGCGCTCCGTGAGGCCCGTGGCCGACGCCTCGCCGCCGAACGCGCCCGCGAGCCCCGCGGGGTCCTTGCGGACGCCCGCCAGCTCCTCCGGGTCGGTCAGCAGGCGTCGGTAGAGCTCGCAGCGCTCCTGGAGCTCCTCCGCCGTGCCGATGTCGGCGAGCCGGCCGCCGTCGAGCACCGCGACGCGGTCGGCCAGCGCCAGGGTCGACGCGCGGTGGGCGATGAGCAGCGTCGTACGGCCGGCCATGACGCCGCGCAGCGCCTCGTGGATCTCGTGCTCGACGCGGGCGTCGACCGCCGACGTCGCGTCGTCGAGCAGCAGCAGCCGGGGGTCGGTGAGGATGGCGCGGGCGAGCGCGACGCGCTGGCGCTGGCCGCCGGAGAGGGTCAGGCCCTGCTCGCCGACCTCGGTGTCGTAGCCGTCGGGCAGCTCGCTGATGAAGCCGTCGGCCTGGGCGGCGCGCGCCGCGTCCCGGATCTGCTCGTCGGTGGCGTCCGGGTGCCCATAGGCGATGTTGTCGCGGATGCTCGCGGAGAACAGGAAGCTGTCCTCCGGCACCAGGCCGATGGCGGCGCGCAGCGAGGACGTCGTCAGGTCGCGCACGTCGTGGCCGCCGACCCGCACCGTGCCGGCGCCGGCGTCGTAGAAGCGCGGCAGGAGCAGCGAGACGGTGGACTTGCCGCTGCCGGAGGCGCCGACGACGGCGACGGTCTCGCCGGGTTCGAGGCGCAGCGAGAAGTGGTCGAGGACGGGCCGGTCGGCGTCGTAGCCGAAGGTGACGTCGTCGAACTCGACGGTGGCGGGGGCGTCGTCGGGCAGGGCGTGCGCGTCGGGCCGCTCCTCGATGACCGGCTCGGTGTCGATGAGTTCGAAGACGCGCTCGACGCCGGCGCGGGCCTGCTGGCCGACCGTCAGCATCATCGTGAGCATGCGGACCGGGCCGACGAGCTGCGAGAGGTAGGTGGAGAAGGCGACGAAGGTGCCGAGGGTGATCTGGCCGCGCGTGGCCATCCAGCCGCCGACCGCGAGCATGGCGACCTGGCCGAGGGCGGGTACGGCCTGCAGGGCCGGGGTGTAGCGGGAGTTGAGCCGGACCGTGCGCAGCCGGCCGGCGAACAGGCGGCGGCTGACCTCGCGGAGCTTTCCGGCCTCCTGCGCCTCCTGGCCGAAGCCCTTGACGACGCGTACGCCGGTGACGGCGCCGTCCACGACGCCCGCGACGGCGGCGGCCTGGCCCTGGGCGTACCAGGTGGCGGGGAAGAGCTTGACGCGGCTGTGCCGGGCGATGAACCACAGCGCGGGCGCCACCGCGAGGGCGATGACGGTCAGCAGCGGCGAGAGGGCCGCCATGACGGCCAGGGAGATCACGAAGAGGAGGATGTTGCCGATCATCATCGGCAGCATGAACAGCAGGCTCTGGACGAGCTGGAGGTCGCTGGTGCCGCGGCCGACGACCTGGCCGGTGGAGAGCTCGTCCTGTCGCCGGCCGTCGAGGCGGGCGATCGAGGCGAACATCTCGGTCCGCAGGTCGTGCTGGACGTCGAGGGCGAGGCGGCCGCCGTAATAGCGGCGGAGGTAGGTCAGGGCGTAGACGACGACCGCGGCGGCTATCAGGAGGCCGGCCCAGGGGGCGAGGGGGCGGTCGCCGGCACCTATGACGTCGTCGATGATCAGCTTGGGTATGAGCGGGACGAGCGCCATGACGGCCATGCCGGCGAGCGAGGAGCCGAGCGCGAGCAGCACCGTGCGGCGGTACCGCCAGCAGTACCGTGCGAGCCGCTTGGCCCAGCCCTGACCGGTTGTGTCCGTATCCGCCACCCGAGACCTCCACTGTCCGCTGCCGACGCAAGGGCCCAACGCCGTGGGCTGCGGATTTCATCCCGGCGCAACGAAGTGGGAACGGAGGTCGGAGGCGAGCCGGAGCGCGGGACCTACGCCGCGCGCGGCAGGCGCACGGTCAGGGCGTACAGGCGCGTGGTCTGCCTCGGGCTCTCGTTGTCGTCGCTGACGAGCAGCAGACGGAGGGAGCCTCCGGGAGTGCGGCCGGTGATGGCGAGGCCCTCGATGTTGTCCAGGAGCGGATTGGTCTGCGGCTGCTTCGCCGGGGCGCCGAGGGAGGGGCAGTCGCCGAGGTCGGCGAGCGGCGTCTTGCGTACGGGCCGGGTGCCGCCGCCCGGCAGCGCCGGGGTGGCGGCGACGTCGGTCGCGCCGCGCAGGTCGGCGACGTAGAGGCGCACGGTGTTGCCGACGCCCGCCGTGAAACCCCGCTCCAGGACCAGCAGCCGCCCGTCGCCGGTGGCGGCGATCTCGGCGACGCCGAGGCCCCGGTCGACGGGGTAGGCGTACTGCGGCCCGAGCCGGAAGGCACCCGGCGCGTGCCGCTGCCAGCTCTGGAGGCGTACGAGCGGCCGGCCCCCGGCGTCCGGCCCGTCCCCGGCGAGCGGGCCCTCCATGGCGGCGACGAGGGTGCGGCCGCCGGGCTGGAGGGCGAGGCCCTCGAAGGTCTGGTTGGGCACGGCCCGGCCGGCCGGGGCGGGCCGCAGGGCGCCGGGCACGGGCAGCCGGCCACGGAGGGTGCCGTTCCGGTCGTAGCGGCGGACGGACGGCTCGGTCTCGGAGGCGACCAGGCGGCCGCCGTCCCGGTCGACGACGAGGGCCTCGGCGTCGAGCGCGGCGCCCTTCTCGTCGGCGAGCGGCACGAGGCGTACGGGGGTGGCGGCCGGGCCCCGGTGGACGTTCGGGCTCCGGTGGACGTCCAGGTCCCGGCGGACGTCCAGGGAGAACAGCTGGGACCGGTCGGACAGGGCGGCGACCGTGCCGTCCGTGTCGGCGGCGAGAGCGGAGAGGTTGCCCACGAAGGTGCCCCGGTAGGCCGTCTTGTCGAGGCCGTCACCGAAGCCGTCGATCCGCGCGTACGGCGAGCAGGCGGGCGACGCGCCGGGCGGGACGGCCTCGGCGGGGGCGGCGATCGCGCAGGCGGCCGCCAGCAGCGCGGCGGTGACGGCGGCGAGAGCGGGTCGAGTGCGCACGGAAGGGCCTTCCTGGGTCGGCTGCGGCCTGAGCGTAGGGGCCCCGCGGGAGGCGGGGGCCACGTTCGGGGAACTTCCGTACGAACACCGGGTGCCGGGCGTCCTCCGAGTGCCCGTCGTCCCGTCGCACGCCGGGCCCGTCACATCCCGGGGATGAACTGGATCAGCAGATCGATGAGCTTGATGCCGACGAACGGCGCGACGAGCCCGCCCAGCCCGTAGATCCGCAGATTGCGGCGCAGCAGCGCGTGCGCGGTGGACGGCGCGTAGCGCACCCCGCGCAGGGCGAGCGGGATCAGGGCGACGATGACGAGGGCGTTGAAGATGATCGCCGAGGCGATGGCCGAGGTCGAGCTGTGCAGGCCCATGATGTTGAGCTTCTCCAGGCCCTCGTAGCCCGCCACGCCGCTGAACATCGCGGGGACGATCGCGAAGTACTTGGCGACGTCGTTGCAGATCGAGAAGGTGGTGAGGGCGCCCCGGGTGATCAGGAGCTGCTTGCCCACCTCGACGATCTCGATGAGCTTGGTGGGGTTGGAGTCCAGGTCCACCATGTTCCCGGCCTCCTTGGCGGCCGAGGTGCCGGTGTTCATGGCGACGCCGACGTCCGCCTGGGCCAGCGCGGGCGCGTCGTTGGTGCCGTCGCCGGTCATGGCGACGAGGTTGCCGCCGGCCTGCTCCTCCCTGATGCGGGCCAGCTTGTGCTCGGGCGTGGCCTCGGCCAGGAAGTCGTCGACGCCCGCCTCGGCGGCGATGGCCTTGGCGGTCAGTGGATTGTCGCCGGTGACCATGACCGTCTTGATGCCCATCGCCCGCAGGTCGGCGAAGCGCTGGGCGATGCCGGGCTTGACCACGTCCTTGAGGTGGACGGCGCCCAGGACGCGGGCGCCATAGCGGTCCTCGACGGCGACGAGCAGCGGGGTGCCGCCACCGGCCGCGATGGAGTCGACGATCCACCCGGCCTCGGCGGGGATCGCGCCGCCGCGCCGGGCCACCCACTCGGTGACGGCACCGCCCGCGCCCTTGCGGATGCGGCAGAACTCCCCCTCGAAGGCGAAGTCGGCCCCGCTCATCCTCGTCTGCGCGGAGAACGGCACGAAGCGCCCGTGCGCGAAGTCCTCGTCGCCGTGCCGGATCCCGTACCGCTCGGCGAGGGCGACGACGGAGCGGCCCTCGGGTGTCTCGTCGGCGAGCGAGGCGAGCTGGGCGGCGTCGGCGAGGAGGTCGTGCGCGACGCCGTTGACCGGTACGAAGGAGGCCGCCTGCCGGTTGCCGAGGGTGATGGTGCCGGTCTTGTCGAGCAGGAGGGTGTTGACGTCGCCCGCCGCCTCGACGGCGCGGCCGGACAGGGCGAGGACGTTGCGCTGGACGAGCCGGTCCATCCCGGCGATGCCGATGGCGGACAGCAGCGCGCCGATGGTGGTGGGGATCAGGGTCACCAGCAGGGCGACCAGCACGGTGATCGTCTGCGGGGCGCCGGCCCAGCCGGCCATGGGCTGGAGCGAGACCACGGCGAGGATGAAGATCACCGTGAGGCAGGAGAGCAGGATGTTCAGCGCCAGCTCGTTGGGGGTCTTCTGCCGGGTGGTCCCCTCGACCAGATTGATCATGCGGTCGAGGAAGGTGTGGCCGGGGCGCGAGGTGACGCGGACGACGATCCGGTCGGAGAGCACCGTCGTACCGCCGGTGACGCCCGAGCGGTCGCCGCCGGACTCGCGGATCACGGGCGCGGACTCACCGGTGATCGCGGACTCGTCCACGGCCGCGGCGCCCTCGACCACCTCGCCGTCGCCGGGCACGGTCTGGCCCGCCTCGACGACCACGAAGTCCTGCGGCCGCAGATCGGCGGCGGGTACGCGCTGTTCCTCCCAGTCCCACCGGTCCATCCCCACCCGCCAGGCCCGCAGCCGCCGCGCCACGATGGTGCCGCGGGTGCGGCGCAGGGACTCCGCCTGCGCCTTGCCGCGGCCCTCGGCGACGGCCTCGGCGAGATTGGCGAAGACGACGGTCAGCCAGAGCCAGCAGCTGATCAGCCAGGTGAAGACGGAGGGGTCGAGCAGCGCGGAGAGCGTGGTGAGGACCGAGCCGACCTCGACGACGAACATCACGGGGTTCTTGACCATGACCCGCGGGTGCAGCTTGCGGAGGGCGTCCGGGAGGGAGGAGGCGAGCTGCTTGGGGTCGATGGCGGCGGTCGCCTGCCGACGGCGGCGTGGTGCGGTCGGTTCCCGCTCGGGGACGAGGTAGAGCATCAGGGGGCGGCCTTCGGCGGTGTGAGTGAGGTGGAAGATCACCTCAACTCAACCGTTCCGGCACGGACCGTGACCGTTTCCTTACGGGGCCTTGTCGGGCCGGGGGCCCGGCCTTACGCAGCCTTGACGCCGCCAGTGCGGCACCGTCGCGTCTGCGGCGGGCGTCCTCAATCGCCGGACGGGCTTGATCAAGCCCGTCCGGCGATTGAGGACCGGGGTCCGGGCGGAGCCCCCGCACGCACCGCTCAGGCGCGTGCGGCGGCGATCTGCCGCGACATGATCGTCGTCAGCTCGTATGCCGTGTGCGACGCCGCCACGGACGTGATCTCCGCGTGGTCGTACGCCGGCGCGACCTCGACCAGGTCGGCGGAGACCAGGTTGCAGGAGGACAGCCCGCGGATGATCTCCAGCAGCTCGCGGGAGGTCAGGCCGCCCGCCTCCGGGGTGCCCGTGCCGGGGGCGTGGGCCGGGTCCAGGACGTCGATGTCGATGGAGATGTACAGCGGGCGGTCGCCGACGCGCTGACGCAGCTGGTCGGCGATCTCGTCGACGCCGCGGCGCATGACGTCGGCCGAGGTGACGATGCCGAAGCCCATCTTCTCGTCGTCGGTGAGGTCCTTCTTGCCGTACAGCGGGCCGCGCGTGCCGACGTGGGACAGCGCCTCGGTGTCGAGGATGCCCTCCTCGACGGCCCGGCGGAACGGGGTGCCGTGGGTGTACTCGGCACCGAAGTAGGTGTCCCAGGTGTCCAGGTGCGCGTCGAAGTGCAGCAGCGCGACCGGGCCGTGCTTCTTGGCCACCGAGCGCAGCAGCGGCAGCGCGATGGTGTGGTCGCCGCCGAGGGTCATCAGGCGGGCGCCGGTGCCGAGCAGCTCGTCGGCCGCGGCCTCGACGGTCTCGACGGCCTCGTCGATGTTGAACGGGTTCGCGGCGATGTCACCGGCGTCGGCGACCTGCGCGAGCGCGAAGGGGGAGGCGTCCTGCGCCGGGTTGTACGGGCGCAGGAGGCGGGACGCCTCGCGGATGGCGTTGCCGCCGAAGCGGGCGCCGGGGCGGTAGGAGACACCGGAGTCGAACGGCACGCCGACGACGGCCACGTCCGCGGTGCCTACCTCGTCCAGGCGCGGCAGGCGCGCGAAGGTCGCGGGGCCCGCGTAGCGCGGGATGCGGGAGGAGTCGACGGGGCCGCGCGGTTCACGGGGGGCGGGGGTGTGCATGCGAGGGCCTCTCGAAATCACGGACGCGTTACGGTCGAATCAACGTCGGGGCGGCTGCGGTGGACGTACCCGAGGGTAGGCAGGGCGGCGGATTCCGCACATGTACGTATCCGTGAGTCCGGACCCGCCATATGGACACCACGTCCATCGCAGCGCCCTCGGGGGAGACAATGAGCCGTATGCCGATAACCAGCCGCGCACCCAGCCGAGCCGAACTGATCGACCACCTCGTGCGGGCCCGCATCGCGGGCGCCGTGGCGACCCCGCGCGAGAACAACCTCGACCACTACCGCAAGCTCGCGAACGGCGACCGCCGGTACTGGCTCGGCCTGGAGCTGGGCGACCGCTGGACGGACGAGCAGGACGTGCTGGCCGTCATGGCCGAGCGCTGCGGGGTCAGCGACGACCTGGGCCACCGGGCCGGACAGGACCACATCGACCCGGAGCTGACCGTCGACGCCCTGGACCGCATGGCGAACGTCCTGCGCAAGGCGGCGGAGGGCCGGCGGCGGGTGCTCTTCGCGACCGGTCACCCGGGCGCGCTGCTGGACGTGCACCACGCCACGGCCGGGGCGCTGCGCGCGGCGGGCTGCGAGATCGTCCGGATCCCGGGCGGGCTGACCGCGGACGAGGGCTGTGTCGTGCAGTTCGCGGACGTCGCGGTGTACGAGGGCGGGGCGACGCTCTGGCACACCCACTCCCCCCACCCGATGGCCGCGATCCTCGACGGCCTGCTGCGGGAGGGCGAGCCGCTGCCGGACCTGGTCGTCGCCGACCACGGCTGGGCGGGCTGCGCGGCCCAGCGCGGCATCGACGCGGTCGGCTACGCGGACTCCAACGACCCGGCGCTCTTCCTCGCGGAGGCGGAGGGCACGCTCCAGGTGGCGGTGCCGATGGACGACCATGTCGTCGATCCGCGGTTCTACGAGCCGATGACGGCGTATCTGCTGACGGCGGCGGGCCTTACGGCCGCGTAGCGGAAGCCGGCCGGGCCGAAGCGCGGCCCGGCCGTTCCGGCCGTCGGTCCATCCAGTCCGTCAGCCCATCGGCCGTCGGCCATCGGGCCGTCAGTCCATCCGCCCGTTCCAGCCGCGCACGGCGCACCACGCGCCGCCCGACAGCAGGGCGAACTCCCCCAGGCGCAGGGCCATTCCGCTCACCATCCGCGCGGTGCCGACCATCTCCACCACACGCCCGTGCAGCAGGAAGCCCACGACGACCGCGGTCGCGATCATCAGGAAGCCCACGGTCAGCAGCAGGCCCCGGAGGACGCCCGCCATCGGTGTCGCGTCGGTGCCGTTCATCGTTCGGGTCCCCTCCCCCGTCGGCCGGTATGACGACCCGTCATGCTACTGGCCGCCGCGCGGCACCCGCACGACGCCCTCCTGGATCACGGAGACCGCCAACTGCCCGTTCTCCGTGAAGATCCGGCCCTTGGCGAGCCCCCGGCCGCCCTGCGCCGTGGGGCTCTCCTGGTCGTACAGCAGCCACTCGTCGGCGCGGAACGGGCGGTGGAACCACATCGCGTGGTCCAGGCTCGCGCCGACCACGTCGCCGACCGTCCAGCCACCGCGCCCGTGGGCGAGCAGCACGGAGTCCAGCAGGGTCATGTCGGAGACGTAGGTGACCAGGCAGACGTGCAGCAGGGGATCGTCCGCCAGTTTGCCGTTCGTCCGGAACCACACCTGCGACTTCGCCTCGCGCTCCTCGCCCACACTGGCGAACGGCGGGGCGTCGACGTAGCGCAGGTCGACCGCCGACCGGGCGTCCAGCAGCCGCTCCACGACCGCCGGGTCCGCGAAGCGGTGCGCGTGCGCGGGCAGCATCTCGGCGGCGGTCGGCAGGGTGAGCGGGTCCGGCGCGTACGGCATCGGCTCCTGGTGCTCCAGCCCCTCCTCGTACGTCTGGAAGGACGCGGAGAGGTGGAAGATCGGCTGCCCGTGCTGGACGGCGACGACACGCCGCGTGGTGAAGGAGCGCCCGTCGCGGATCCGGTCGACGGTGTAGACGATGGGCGCGCCGGGGTCGCCCGGCCGCAGGAAGTAGGCGTGCAGGGAGTGCGGGAGCCGGTCGTCGGGGACCGTGCGCCCGGCGGCGACCAGGGCCTGCGCGGCGACCTGGCCGCCGAAGACGCGCGGCACCAGCGAGGGGCGGCTGGTGCCGCGGAAGATGTCCCGCTCGATCCGTTCGAGGTCGAGGAGGTCGAGGAGGTCCTGGAGGGCTTCGTTCGTCACACGTGCTTCGTTCATCGCGGGCCGTCTACAGGCCCATCGACTTGGCGATGATGGAGCGCATGACCTCGCTCGTACCGCCGTAGATGCGGGTGACGCGGGTGTCCGCGTAGAGCCGGGCGATGGGGTACTCCATCATGTAGCCGTAGCCGCCGTGCAGTTGGAGGCACTTGTCGACGACGACGGCGGCGCGCTCGGTGGTGAAGAGCTTGGCGGACGCGGCGTCGGCGGCGGTCAGTTCGCCCGCGTCGTGCGCGTCCAGGGCCCGGTCGACGACCGCCTGCATCGCGTCGACCTCGGACTTGCAGTCGGCGAGCACGAACTTGGTGTTCTGGAAGGCGGCGACGGACTGCCCGAAGACGGTGCGGTCCCGGGTGTACGCCTTGGCGAAGTCGACGGCCGCGGCGGACTGGGCGTACGCGCCGACGGCGATGGCCAGGCGCTCCTGCGGGAGGTTGTGGCCGAGGTAGCCGAACGCCTTGCCCTCCTCGCCGAGCAGATCCTCGACGGGCACCTTGACGTCGGTGAAGGAGAGTTCGGCGGTGTCGGAGGAGTGCAGGCCCAGTTTCTCCAGCTTGCGGCCGACGGCGTACCCCTCGGAGGTGGTGTCGACGGCGAGGATGGAGATGCCGCCGCGGCGGTCCTCGGGGGTGGCCGGCGCGGTGCGGGCGCAGACGAGGACGCGGTCGGCGAGGACGCCGCCGGTGATGAAGGTCTTGGCGCCGTTGAGGACGTAGTGCGTGCCGTCCTCGGAGAGCTTGGCGGTGGTCTTCATGCCGGCCAGGTCGGAGCCGGTGCCCGGCTCGGTCATGGCGATGGCGGTCATCATGTCGCCGGAGACGAAGGACGGCAGCCAGCGCCGCTTCTGCTCCTCGTTGGCGTACTTCAGGAGGTAGGGCAGGCACAGCGCGGTGTGCACACCGCTGCCGCCGAAGCTGACGCCGACACGGGCGCACTCCTCGGTGATGACGGCCTGGAACTTGAAGCTGCTCTCGCCGGCGCCGCCGTACTCCTCGGGCACCTCGATGCCGAAGACGCCCAGCTCGCCGAGTTTCTTGTAGAACTCGCGCGGCGCGGAGCCGGCCGCCCGCCACTCGTCGTAGACGGGCACGACCTCCGCGGCGATGAAGTCGCGGATGGTCTCCCGGAACGCCTCGTGGTCCTCGTTGTACACGGTCCGACGCAAGTGGTGCCCCCTCGTCCACGCATGCCGCGACCGGCATGCCTAAGCGCTCGCTCAGGGCGCAAGTTACCCGGGGGTCACCAGAACTGTCCAGAGCCGAACGAAAGCGCCCCGGTCAGCCCGGTGAGCCGTCCGAGAGCGACGCCAGCGCCCCCAGCGCGAGCCTGCGCAGCAGGGCCGCGGTGGCCGCGCGGCCGGGGAGGGCGCCGGGGCGGCCGAGGTGGGGGGTGGAGTTGAGCAGGCCGAAGACGGCGTGGACGGCGGCGCGGGCGTCGGCCTCGCAGGCGCCGGGGTGCAGGGCGCGCACGACGTCGACCCACAGCTCCACGTACTGCCGCTGGAGCGAGCGCACCCGCTTGCGGTCGCTGTCGCGCAGCTGGCCCAGCTCGCGGTCGTGGAGGGTGATCAGGTCGCGGTCGTCCAGGGCGAAGTCGAGGTGCCCGTCGATGAGCGAGTCGAGGACGGCGGCCGGGCCGCCGTCCGCCGCGGTGGCCTCGGCGACGCGCTCGCGGCCACCGGCGAAGAGCCGCTCGCTGATGCCCACCAGGAGCTCGGCGAGCATCGCGTCCTTGCCGGCGAAGTGGCGGTAGAGGCCGGGGCCGCTGATGCCGACGGCGGCCCCTATCTCGTCCACGCCGACGCCGTGGAAGCCGCGCTCGGCGAAGAGCCGGGCGGCCTCCCGGAGGATCTGCTCGCGGCGGGTGAGGGCGGCCGGGGCCGCCGGGGTGCGGGTCGCTGCGTCGTTCACGAAAGTAATTCTAGACAGCGGCGTTAGTGGTCGTTAACCTGAACGCAATGTGTTAACGCTCATTAACCGAGCAAGGGAGCTCGAGTACATGCAGCAGGCACCGGTGCTGGGGAGCACCGCCGATCCGGCGTCCGACGCCTGGCGGACCAATGAGGCCGCGCACCGCGAGCTGTCCGCGGAGCTGCGGGCGAGGCTCGCCGCGGCGCGGCTGGGCGGGGGCGAGAAGGCGCGGGCGCGGCACACCGCGCGCGGCAAGCTGCTGCCGCGCGACCGGGTGGACGCCCTGCTGGACCCCGGTTCGCCCTTCCTGGAGCTCGCGCCGCTGGCGGCCGAGGGGATGTACGGCGGGGCCGCGCCGGCCGCCGGGGTGATCTCGGGGATCGGGCGGGTCTCGGGCCGCGAGGTGGTGATCGTCGCCAATGACGCCACCGTCAAGGGCGGCACGTACTACCCCATGACCGTCAAGAAGCACCTGCGCGCGCAGGAGGTCGCCCTGGAGAACCGGCTCCCGTGCCTGTATCTGGTGGACTCCGGCGGCGCGTTCCTGCCGATGCAGGACGAGGTCTTCCCCGACCGCGAGCACTTCGGCCGGATCTTCTACAACCAGGCCCGGATGTCCGGCGCGGGCATCCCGCAGATCGCCGCGGTGCTCGGCTCCTGCACGGCGGGCGGCGCGTACGTCCCCGCGATGAGCGACGAGGCCGTGATCGTCCGGAACCAGGGCACGATCTTCCTGGGCGGCCCGCCGCTGGTGAAGGCCGCCACGGGCGAGGTGGTCACGGCGGAGGAGCTGGGCGGCGGCGAGGTCCACTCCAAGGTCTCCGGCGTCACCGACCACCTCGCCGAGGACGACGCGCACGCCCTGCGGATCGTCCGGACCATCGTCTCCACGCTGCCCGAGCGCGGCGCGCTTCCCTGGCCCGTGGAGCCGGCGGAGGAGCCCGAGGCCGATCCGGCCGGGCTCTACGGCGCGGTGCCCGCGGACTCCCGGACGCCGTACGACGTGCGCGAGGTCATCGCGCGCGTGGTGGACGGCTCGCGGTTCGCGGAGTTCAAGGCCGAGTTCGGGCAGACGCTGGTGACCGGCTTCGCCCGGATCCAGGGCCACCCGGTGGGGATCGTCGCCAACAACGGCATCCTCTTCTCCGAATCCGCCCAGAAGGGCGCGCACTTCATCGAGCTGTGCGACCAGCGCGGCATCCCGCTGGTCTTCCTGCAGAACATCTCCGGCTTCATGGTCGGGCGGCAGTACGAGGCGGGCGGCATCGCCAAGCACGGCGCGAAGATGGTCACGGCGGTGGCCTGCACCCGCGTCCCCAAGCTCACGGTCGTCATCGGCGGCTCGTACGGCGCGGGCAACTACTCCATGTGCGGCCGGGCCTACTCACCCCGCTTCCTGTGGATGTGGCCCAACGCGAAGATCTCCGTCATGGGCGGCGAGCAGGCCGCCTCGGTGCTCGCGACGGTCAAGCGCGACCAGATCGAGGCGCGCGGCGAGCGGTGGAGCACCGAGGAGGAGGACGCCTTCCGGGCCCCGATCCGCGAGCAGTACGAGTCCCAGGGCAGCGCCTATTACGCCACCGCGCGACTGTGGGACGACGGCGTGATCGACCCCCTGGAGACCCGGACCGTCCTCGGTCTCGCCCTCACGGCGTGCGCGAACGCGCCGCTGCCCGACAAGGACCCCGCGGCGCCCGGCTACGGCGTCTTCCGGATGTGAGAGGAGACGTGACCATGTTCGACACCGTCCTGGTCGCCAACCGCGGCGAGATCGCGGTCCGCGTCATCCGGACCCTGCGGGCGCTCGGCGTCCGCTCGGTCGCGGTGTTCAGCGACGCCGACGCGGACGCCCGCCATGTGCGCGAGGCGGACACCGCCGTACGGATCGGCCCGGCGGCGGCCGCGCGGAGCTATCTGTCCGTCGAGCGCCTCCTGGAGGCCGCCGCACGGACCGGCGCCCAGGCCGTCCACCCCGGCTACGGCTTCCTCGCCGAGAACGCCGCCTTCGCCCGCGCCTGCGCCGACGCCGGGCTCGCCTTCATCGGCCCGCCCGCCGGGGCGATAGAGCTGATGGGCGACAAGATCCGCGCCAAGGAGACCGTACGGGCGGCGGGCGTGCCGGTCGTCCCCGGCTCGTCGGGCAGCGGCCTGACGGACGCCGAACTGACCGCGGCCGCACGGGAGATCGGCATGCCCGTGCTGCTCAAGCCCTCGGCGGGCGGCGGCGGCAAGGGCATGCGGCTCGTCCGCGACGAGGCCCTGCTGGGCGAGGAGATCGCCGCCGCGCGACGCGAGGCGCGGGGCTCCTTCGGCGACGACACGCTGCTCGTCGAGCGCTGGGTCGACCGCCCCCGCCACATCGAGATCCAGGTCCTGGCGGACGGCCACGGCGACGTCATCCACCTCGGTGAGCGCGAGTGCTCCTTGCAGCGCCGCCACCAGAAGATCATCGAGGAGGCGCCGAGCGTCCTCCTGGACGAGGCCACCCGCGCCGCGATGGGCGAGGCCGCCGTGCAGGCGGCCCGCTCCTGCGGATACACCGGCGCGGGCACGGTGGAGTTCATCGTCCCCGGCGAGGACCCGTCCGCGTACTACTTCATGGAGATGAACACCCGCCTCCAGGTGGAACACCCGGTGACGGAGCTCGTCACCGGACTGGACCTGGTGGAGTGGCAGCTGCGGGTCGCCGCGGGTGAGCGGCTGGACCGCGCGCAGCGGGACGTCACCCTGACCGGGCACGCCGTGGAGGCGCGGATCTGCGCGGAGACGGCCCGGGTGACCGGCGACCGCGTCGACTTCCTGCCGTCGGCGGGCACGGTGCGGCTGCTGCGCGAGCCGGCGGGTGAAGGGGTACGGGTCGACTCGGGCCTCTCCGAGGGCACGGAGGTCGGCACGTCGTACGACCCGATGCTCGCCAAGGTCATCGCGTACGGCCCGGACCGGCCGACGGCACTGCGGAGGCTGCGGGCGGCGCTGGCGGAGACGGTCGTCCTGGGCGTCGAGACGAACGCGGGCTTCCTGCGCCGGCTGCTGGCCCACCCGTCGGTGGTGTCGGGCGCGCTGGACACGGGTCTGGTGGACCGCGACGCGGCGACGCTGGTACGGACGTCCGTCCCGGACGAGGTGTACGCTGCGGCGGCCCTGCTGCGCCAGGCGGCCCTGGAACCGGCCGCACTCCGCACGGAGAGCACTTGGACGGACCCGTTCTCGCTCCCGACGGGTTGGCGCCTGGGCGGCGAACCGGCGTGGACGCCGCACCACATGCGCGTACCGGGCCAGGACCCGGTGACGCTCCGCGTCCGGGGCACGGGGGCGAACAGGGAGATCAGCCGAGCCCCTGAACCCACCCCTGCCGGCGCCGAGTCGTCGGCCTCCCGGGGGCCGGTTTCGGGAAGGGGCGGGGCCGGGGAAGAAAACCCCACCCAACCCACCCGCATCGTCACCCTCACCCCCCACACCATCACCATCGAGCTCAACGGCATCACCCACACCTTCACCCGAACCACCGGCCCGGAGGGCACCTGGCTCGGCCGCGACGCCGACACCTGGCACGTACAGACCCACGACCCCCTCGAAACGCGCGGCGGCACCGCGGCCGCCCACGCCGGCGCCCTCACCGCCCCCATGCCCGGCACCGTCACCGTCGTGAAGGCAGCCGTCGGGGACCGGGTCACCGCCGGGCAGAGCCTCCTCGTCGTCGAGGCGATGAAGATGGAGCACGTCATCTCCGCCCCCCACGCCGGCACCGTCACCGAGCTGGACGTCACGGCCGGCGCCACCGTCGCCATGGACCAGGTCCTGGCCGTCGTCGCTCCGGCGGAGCATCCGGCGGAGCAGGAGGAGACGTCATGATCGACGGACTGCCCATGGCCGTGCCCGACCCGGCCCTCCCCGCCCGCGTGCGGATCCACGAGGTGGGCCCCCGCGACGGTCTCCAGAACGAGAAGACGGTCGTGCCGGTCGAGGTGAAGGCGGAGTTCATCCGCCGCCTCGCCGCCGCGGGCCTGACCACCGTCGAGGCGACGAGCTTCGTGCGCCCCGAGTGGGTGCCCCAGCTGGCGGACGCCGAGCGGCTCATGCCGCTCCTCGACGGCGTGAACGCCCGCCTGCCCGTACTCGTCCCCAACCGGCGCGGCCTGGACCGCGCCCTCGCCCTCGGCGTCCGCGAGATCGCCGTGTTCGGCAGCGCCACGGAGTCCTTCGCGAAGGCCAACCTCAACCGCACCGTGGACGAGTCCCTGGAGATGTTCGCCCCGGTCGTGGCCACGGCCAAGGACGCGGGCGCCACCGTCCGCGGCTATCTCTCCATGTGCTTCGGCGACCCCTGGGAAGGCGCCGTCCCCGTCGAGCGGGTCGTACGGGTCAGCCGCCGCCTGCTCGACCTCGGGTGCGACGAGCTGAGCCTCGGCGACACCATCGGCGTCGCCACACCCGGCCATGTCACCGCCCTGCTGACCGCGCTGAACGCGGCGGGCGTGGAGACCGGCCGGCTCGCCGTGCACTTCCACGACACCTATGGACAGGCCCTGTCCAACACCCTCGCCGCGCTCCGGCACGGCGTGACCACCGTCGACGCCTCCGCCGGCGGCCTCGGCGGCTGCCCGTACGCCAAGAGCGCCACCGGCAATCTCGCCACCGAAGACCTTCTGTGGATGCTCACCGGCCTCGGTATCGACACCGGGGTCGACCTCGGTCCGCTCACCGCCACGAGCGTGTGGATGGCCGAACAACTGGGCCGACCCAGCCCGTCCCGCACCGTCCGCGCCCTCTCCCACCAGGAGCCCTGAGCCATGTCGCTGGATCACCGCCTCTCCCCCGAACACGAGGAACTCCGCCGCACGGTCGAGGAGTTCGCCCACGACGTGGTCGCGCCGAAGATCGGCGACTACTACGAGCGCCACGAGTTCCCGTACGAGATCGTGCGGGAGATGGGGCGCATGGGCCTTTTCGGGCTGCCCTTCCCCGAGGAGTACGGCGGGATGGGCGGCGACTACCTGGCCCTGTGCCTCGCCCTGGAGGAGCTGGCCCGGGTCGACTCCTCCGTTGCGATCACCCTTGAGGCCGGCGTCTCGCTGGGCGCGATGCCCGTCTTCCGCTTCGGCACGGAGGAGCAGAAGCGTGAGTGGCTGCCCCGGCTGTGTTCCGGCGAGATGCTGGGCGCCTTCGGGCTGACCGAGCCGGGGGCCGGCTCGGACGCGGGCGGCACCCGCACCACCGCCCGCCTGGACGAGGCCACCGGCGAATGGGTCATCAACGGCACCAAGTGCTTCATCACCAACTCCGGTACGGACATCACCGGCCTGGTCACGGTCACGGCGGTCACCGGTCGCACCGAGGAGGGCAAGCCGCGGATCTCCTCGATCATCGTGCCCTCCGGCACCCCCGGCTTCACGGTCGCCGCCCCGTACTCCAAGGTCGGCTGGAACGCCTCCGACACCCGTGAGCTGTCGTTCTCCGACGTCCGCGTCCCGGCGGCGAACCTGCTGGGCGAGGAGGGGCGCGGCTACGCCCAGTTCCTGCGGATACTGGACGAGGGCCGGATCGCGATCTCCGCGCTGGCCACGGGCCTGGCGCAGGGCTGTGTCGACGAGTCGGTGAGCTATGCCAGGACCCGCGAGGCGTTCGGCCGGCCGATCGGCGCCAACCAGGCGATCCAGTTCAAGCTGGCCGACATGGAGATGCGCGCGCACACCGCCCGGATCGCCTGGCGCGACGCCGCGTCCCGCCTGCTGCACGGCGAGCCGTTCAAGAAGGAGGCGGCGCTCGCGAAGCTCTACTCCTCGGAGATCGCGGTCACCAACGCCCGCGAGGCCACCCAGATCCACGGCGGCTACGGCTTCATGAACGAGTACCCGGTCGCCCGCATGTGGCGGGACTCCAAGATCCTGGAGATCGGCGAGGGCACGAGCGAGGTCCAGCGGATGCTGATCGCCCGCGAGCTGGGCCTCACCGGCTGAGCGCCGCACCCTTTGCCCTCGATCGCCGGGCAGGCTCTTTCAGCCTGCCCGGCGATTGAGGGCGGCCGGTGACCCCCACGGCCTGCGGACGCGTCACGACGCCGGCCACGACACCTGCGGCGACCGGTAATAAGAGATCCCCAACGCGTCCCACCGAGGAGCCTGCGCCGCAAGGCGCACCCGGTAGGCCGCCCAGTCATGCGCGGCGGCCGGTGACCACCCGAGCTCCGCGAGGCCCGGCAGGCGCGGGAAGGCCATGTAGTCGATGTGCGCTCCGGTGACGACCGTCTCCGTCCACAGCGGCGCCTCGACGCCCGCCACGGACCCCTCCGGGGCGCCCTTGACGACGGTCGCCGGATCCCAGTCGTAGGACTGCCGGACCTCGACCAGCCCGGCCCAGTCCAGGCCGAGCGGGGTGTCCTTGGTGTATTTCATGTCGAGGTAGGCGCGGTTGGCCGGGGAGAGGATCAGGCCCGTCCCGGTGCGGGCCGCGTCCGCGACGTCCTTCTCGCCGCCGTTCAGGCCCCAGTACTGCAGCAGCGCGCCCGGCGCCGGGCGGGCCCCGGCGAGCTGGTGCCAGCCGATCACGGTCTTGCCGTGCCGGGCGACGGCCGCCTGCGCCCGGTCCATGAAGGCCACATAGTCGAGGTGGGAGGTGGAGTGCGCCTCGTCGCCGCCGATGTGCAGATACGGGCCGGGGGTCAGCGCCGCCAGCTCGCCGATGACGTCGTCCACGAAGTCGTACGTGTCCGCCTTGGGCACGCACAGCGAGCTGAAGCCGACGGCGGTGCCGGTGTAGAGCGGCGGGGCCACGCCGTCGCAGTTGAGGCGGGCGTAGGAGGCGAGGGCCGCGTTGGTGTGGCCGGGCATGTCGATCTCGGGCACGACGGTCAGGTGGCGGTCGGCGGCGTAGCGGACGATCTCGCGGTAGTCGTCCTTGCTGTAGTGGCCGCCCGGGCCGCCGCCCACCTGGGTGCTGCCGCCGTACGTGGCCAGGCGGGGCCAGGAGTCGACGGCGATGCGCCAGCCCTGGTCGTCGGAGAGGTGCAGGTGCAGCCGGTTGATCTTGTAGAGCGCGAGCCGGTCGATGTACCGCTCGATCTGGGTGACGGTGAAGAAGTGCCGGGCGACGTCCAGCATCGCGCCCCGGTAGGCGTAGCGGGGCGCGTCGGTGACGGTGCCGCCGGCGACCCGCCAGGGCCCGGGCTGCCGGGCGGCGCGCTCCACGCGCGCGGGCAGCAGCTGGCGCAGCGTCTGGACGCCGTGGAAGAGCCCGGCGCTCTCCCGGGCGCTGATCGTCACGGCGCGGGCGGTCACGGACAGCCGGTAGCCCTCGGCGCCCAGGGCCCGGTCGGGGTCGCCGAGGGCCAGCCGGATCCCACCGCCCCGGCCGCCCGGAGGGGCGGAGGTGACGGGCAGGGCGTAGCCCGTGGACGGGCGCAGCAGCTCCGCCAGCTGTTCGCCGACCCGGCGTGCCTCGCGGGAGCCCTGGGGCACCTGGATGCGGGTGCGTTCGGTGATCTCGTAGGGGTCACCACCGGCTCGTACGGACGCGGGGGCGGGGACGATCCGGTCGAGGGGCGTGGGCCCGGGGGCGGCGGTGGCCTCGGCCCGGACGGCGGCGCCGGCGGCCGCGACGAGCAGCAGGGAGCACAGCAACCGGGGCAGGGTGCCGGGGCGTCGTCTCACAGAGGATCCCTTCAGCGAACCTGCTTACGGGAATTCGCGCACACGAACGACCACTTGAGTACCGTCGGCCCGGGTGACCGTCAAGGCCGCCCTCGTCTCCCGCGCCTCCTGTTTCCCCTTGTCCCATGCACGGGCCTGCGAGAATCCACCCATGGCTGAGATCCTCCAGAAGGACGGCACGTGGACGTTCGACGGCGACACGATACGGATCGTGCCGGGCCGGGAGCGCGGGGTGCACCTGATGCGGCAGACGCTGGGTGAAGTGGCCGTTCCGCTGTCGGCGGTGGCGGGCGTCGCCTTCGAACCGGGCCGCAAGAGCGGCCGGCTGCGGCTTCGCCTGCGCGACGGGGCCGATCCCCTGTCGCAGGTCACGCGCGGGCGGCTGCCCGGCGGCGCCGATCCGTACCAGCTGGCGGTGGACTCCGGCCGCGCGGGCGTGGCGGAGTACTTCGTGGCCGAGGTGCGCAACGCCCTGCTGCTGGAGCAGGTGCCCGAGGGGCCCACGGACCGGTATCTGCTGCCGGGGCCGGCCGTGCCGCTGTCAGTGGGCGCCGGGGACGGCACGGTCGCCTTCGACGGCGAGTGGGTGCGGCTGGAGTGGAACTGGAAGACCGAGGAGAGCAAGAGCTCGGCGGGCACCCAGACGCTGCCGCTGTCGGACATCGGAGCGGTGGAGTGGCTGCCGTCCGCCGGGCTGGAGAACGGCTATCTGCGCTTCGTCGTGCCGAGGGTGGTGACCAAGCTGCCGCCGAAGCACGACCCGTACGCCATCGAGCTGTACGGCTTCAAGAAGGACCCGCTGATGGCGCTGGTCGCGGCCGCCGTCACGGCCCGGCTGCCGCATCCGTCGGGCCCCGGCCAGCAGGGACTGGCCCGCCCGGCCCTGGTCCCGGCCGGCGAGGCCGGGGCGGGCGGCGCACGGGCAGCGGAACCGGGCGCCGATCATGACGCGCTGCTGCGGCGGCTGCGGGAGCTGGGTGAGCTGCACCGGGCCGGGGTGCTGACCGAGGACGAGTTCACCGCGGCGAAACAGGCGGTTTTGAAGCGTTTCTAGACACTTCCCCCCAAGTTTCCGCTTGAGCTTGCCCGAAATCGGGCAGGATTCTTGCGAATGACTCCGATAGCCCTCAGTATCAACGGGTGCTCGAACGCCGTATGACCCATGACGACCTGGTGGACCACCTGGTGCGCAGCACGCCGCTTCAGCGCGGCGAGGCCGCCCGGGTGGTCCTGGACGTCCTGGCGTACTTCGACGAGACGACCGAGACGTTCGTGCGCCGCCGGCACCGCGAGCTCCAGTCCGGTGGACTGAACAACGCGGAGATCTTCGAGCGGATCGCGGCGGAGCTGCCGCACCGCGCGGTGGCGCCGCCGGAACTCTCACTGCGGCAGCTGCGCCGCATCGTCTACGGCTGAGACCGGCGGCTCCTGCCGCCGCCGAGCATCACTGATCGTTTGCCTGGGAGGGTCAACACCATGTGCGGAATCGTTGGATATATCGGTAAGCGCGACGTCGCCCCGCTCCTGCTGGAGGGCCTCCAGCGCCTGGAGTACCGCGGCTACGACTCCGCCGGTATCGCCCTGCACGCGAGCGGCAAGGCCGGCGGCCTGAAGTCCGCCAAGGCCAAGGGCCGCGTCCGCGAGCTGGAGTCCCGCCTGCCCAAGCGCTTCGCGGGCACCACCGGCATCGCCCACACCCGCTGGGCCACCCACGGCGCCCCGAACGACGTCAACGCGCACCCGCACCTGGACGCCGAGGAGAAGGTCGCCGTCGTCCACAACGGCATCATCGACAACGCCTCCGAGCTGCGCGCGAAGCTGACCGCCGACGGTTTCACCTTCGTCTCCGACACCGACACCGAGGTCCTCGCCCACCTCATCGCCCGTTCCGAGGCCGGGACGCTGGAGGAGAAGGTCCGCGAGGCCGTCCGCCACATCGAGGGCACGTACGGCATCGCCGTCCTGCACGCCGACTTCCCGGACCGCATCGTCGTCGCCCGCAACGGCTCTCCCGTCGTGCTGGGCATAGGCGAGAAGGAGATGTTCGTCTCCTCCGACGTCGCCGCGCTGGTCAGCCACACCCGCCAGGTCGTCACCCTCGACGACGGCGAGATGGCCACCCTCAAGGCGGACGACTACCGCACGTACACCACCGAGGGCTCCACCACCTCCGCCACGCCGACCACCGTGGAGTGGGAGGCCGAGTCGTACGACATGGGCGGCCATGACACGTACATGCACAAGGAGATCCACGAGCAGGCCGACGCGGTCGACCGCGCCCTGCGCGGCCGGATCGACGACCGCTTCTCCACCGTGCACCTGGGCGGCCTGAACCTCGACGCCCGCGACGCCCGCGCCGTGCGCCGGGTGAAGATCCTCGGCTGCGGCACCTCGTACCACGCCGGTCAGATCGGCGCCCAGATGATCGAGGAGCTCGCCCGGATCCCCGCCGACGCCGAGCCGGCCTCGGAGTTCCGCTACCGCAACCCGGTCGTGGACCCCGACACCCTCTACATCGCGGTGTCCCAGTCCGGTGAGACCTACGACGTGCTCGCCGCCGTCCAGGAGCTCAAGCGCAAGGGCGCCCGCGTCCTCGGCCTGGTCAACGTGGTCGGTTCCGCCATCGCCCGCGAGACCGACGGCGGCATCTACGTCCACGCCGGCCCCGAGGTCTGCGTCGTCTCCACCAAGTGCTTCACCAACATGGTGGTCTCCTTCGGCCTGCTCGCCCTGCACCTGGGCCGCACCCGCGACCTGTCCGTCGCCGACGGCAAGCGGATCATCGCGGGCCTGCGCAAGCTGCCCGAGCAGATCGCCGAGATCCTCGCGAACGAGGGCGAGATCGAGAAGCTGGCCGCGGAGTACGCCGACGCCAAGTCGATGATGTTCATCGGTCGCGTCCGGGGCTACCCGGTCGCCCGCGAGGCGTCGCTGAAGCTCAAGGAGGTCTCGTACATCCACGCCGAGGCCTACCCCGCGTCCGAGCTCAAGCACGGTCCGCTCGCGCTGATCGAGCCGGCGATGCCGACGGTCGCGATCGTCCCGGACGACGACCTGCTGGAGAAGAACCGCGCCGCGCTGGAGGAGATCAAGGCCCGCAGCGGCCGCATCCTCGCCGTCGCGCACCAGGTCCAGGAGAAGGCCGACCACACGATCGTGGTGCCGAAGAACGAGGACGAGCTGGACCCGATCCTCATGGGCATCCCGCTCCAGCTCCTCGCCTACTACACGGCGAAGGCCATGGGCCGCGACATCGACAAGCCGCGCAACCTGGCGAAGTCCGTCACGGTCGAGTAGTCGCCCCGCGCCCGCCCTCGGCGGGCGACACGATCTCGGGCCCGCCCGCCTGTCCGCGGCGGGCCCGAGAGACGGTCCTCCCCCACGTGTGCCACCACTCGCGTGGGGGAGACCGCCTCCCCTGTGCCGGCGTCGCCCTCCCGCCGGCGGTGATGCCACCGGTTCCGGGAACCGTCACCTCCCGTCCGGCAGCACGTCGTCCGAGCGGTACCTACCCGCCACCGGAGCCCTCTCCACCCCTACGCGCGGGTAGATTCAATGGGCGTCAAAAATCGGGGGCGCGAGCCATCGCCCGTACGGGGTAGGAGTGTTGACGCGCCCGGCACGAGCGCCGGCGCCCAGGAAATCAGCCGGCTCGCGACACCGGCGCACTCACGGGATCACCACGACCGGCCGCTGCGCGCGCCGCGCCAGCCGCCCCGCCACCGAGCCGAAGATCCGGCCGACCAGGCCGTGCGTGGAGCCGACGACGATCGCGTCCGCCGAATACTCCCGCCCGACTTCTTCCAGTTCGTGGCAGATGTCCCCACCGCGCTCGACGAGGATCCACGGCACTTCCGACAGATAGTCCGCACAGGCCAGTTCGAGGCCCAGGACCTCGGTGCGATGGTCGGGCACATCGACGAAGACCGGCGGCTCACAGCCCGCCCAGACGGTGGTCGGCAGCCGGTTGGCCACATGGACGATGATCAGCCCCGAGCCGGAGCGCCGGGCCATCCCGATTGCATACGCAAGCGCTCGCTCGCTTGACGTGGAGCCGTCGAAGCCCACCACGACACCGTGCTGGAACGCCGGATCGCAGGAATGGCGTGTTTCTTCCGCCGCTTCGGGGTGCGCCTCGTGATCGGCGACCCGCTTGCGGTCCGCGGGTTCGGAGAATTCGTGACCGGCCATCGGTGTCTCGGCGAAGGGAGTCCTCGTGCGGAGGGATCGGCGGTGGGCTGGTTGGAGTTGTCGGGGGTGCGGCCCGGAGGTGGATCATGAACGAGAAATCCGTCCGGGATTCATCTTTTCAAGCACTTACCCCTAAGGGTACGGCGACACTCGCTGCCTGCCCAGAGGCCGCCCGGCCGACAAGAGCCGGGCCGGGCGTTCCCCGGAGCATGCACGAGGCGGGCCCGTAGCGCAATGCCCCCACCGCACTCCTGTCGCACTCCTGCCGCGCTCCCCCCGTACCCCCGATGCGTCCCCACCCAGTGACCCGGGCGGCCGGCCGGGCGTTGTACCACCGCCAGCCGCCGTCAGCAGGGAGCCGCTCCGTGCCCGGGAACCGTGATCACGACCGCTCCGCCGAGACCGAGGGGGTCTCCCCCGATCCGGTGAGCGATGTGGTCCGCTGGGCGGCGTTCAGCTGCGTCCTGGTCCCCGTTGTCCTGCTGATGTGCGGTCAGTCCTTCGGCGGCGCGGCGGGCACGGCCGCCGGCCTGGTGGCCCTTACCTGCGCCTGCCGGGCCCTGCTGCGGCAGTCCGAGCGGCACGCGGCGCGGGTGGCGGCGGAGCAGACCGTTCCGCACCGCGGCCGGCACGGCCGCACAGGTGGCGGCGCGCACCGCGGTGGACGTCACACGGGGAGCCCCGGATCGGGGAGTACGCCGGGTAGTACGTCCGGTGAATGACGCCTTCATACATCTGCACCCGTCGGTTTTCAGCCAACTTGGCGCCGAACCCCTCAGCTTGGCTTGAGCAGCCCCCAACAGCCGGTCGACCAGCAAGGAAAGGACCGCAGAGGGCGGTTGCACCCTACGGGGATTGGGCATGGGCGAGAGGCGTACTTTTCACCGAGCCCTGCAAGTGCAACGCTTCGTGATCGAACGCTTCGCGCCAAGTTGCCATGTCGACATAGAGCCGGGTGGTGAACTGGTCACCGCGACTCCGTGTGACGCAGTAGATTCGATCTTGGCCATGACCGGCGGGGGAACCGTTCAGGACCGAGGGGAAACGTGCAGGACCGAGAGGACTCGACCGCCGAGGGGGGCTTAGCGCCATGAGCCAGGACTCCACGACCGTACCGGAGACCACGCGCAAGCTCTCCGGACGCCGCCGCCGGGAGATCGTCGCAGTGCTGCTTTTCAGCGGCGGCCCCATCTTCGAAAGCTCCATTCCACTCTCAGTGTTCGGGATCGACCGACAGGACGCTGGGGTACCCCGCTACCGCTTGCTGGTGTGCGCGGGCGAAGATGTGCCATTGCGAACAACCGGCGGCCTGGAATTGACCGCACCGTACGGCCTGGAGGCACTCTCCCGGGCCGGCACCGTCGTCGTACCGGCCTGGCGGTCGATCACCCAGCCGCCACCGACCGCCGCACTCGACGCACTGCGCCGCGCCCATGAAGAGGGTGCCCGCATCGTGGGGCTGTGCACCGGTGCCTTTGTACTGGCCGCCGCGGGCCTGCTCGACGGCAGGCCCGCCACTACTCACTGGATGTACGCGCCGACGCTCGCCAAGCGCTATCCCTCGGTCCATGTGGACCCGCGGGAGCTCTTCGTCGACGACGGTGACGTACTGACCTCCGCGGGCACCGCGGCAGGCATCGACCTGTGCCTGCACATCGTCCGCACCGACCACGGCGCCGACGCGGCGGGGGCCCTGGCCCGCCGTCTCGTCGTACCGCCCCGCCGAAGCGGCGGACAGGAGCGCTATCTCGACCGGTCTTTACCGGAGGAGATCGGCGCCGACCCGCTCGCCGAGGTCGTCGCCTGGGCGCTGGAGCACCTCCACGAGCAGTTCGACGTGGAGACCCTGGCCGCCCGTGCCTATATGAGCCGCCGCACGTTCGACCGGCGGTTCCGTTCGCTCACCGGAAGCGCTCCGCTGCAGTGGCTGATCACCCAGCGGGTGCTTCAGGCACAGCGGCTCCTGGAGACCTCGGACTATTCCGTGGACGAGGTCGCCGGGCGCTGCGGCTTCCGTTCACCCGTGGCTCTGCGCGGCCATTTCCGCAGGCAGCTGGGGTCCTCCCCGGCCGCCTACCGGGCCGCGTACCGGGCGCGCCGTCCCCAGAGCGGGGACGGACGGCCGGATCGGGGCGAGCGCCCGGACCGTACGGACCGGGGCGAGCGTCACGACCGGTTCGACCGGCCGGAGATCGGTGAGCAGCGGACCGGGGAACCGGCGCCCATGGGAATGCGGCGGCCCGCCATGGCCGCCACGGCCCATGCGGCCACCGGTGCCGTCATGGCCACACCGCCCCCGCACGGCGGGCACAGTGGCTACGGCGTGCACCCAGGTGGTCACGGTGGGCTCGGCGGTGGTCACACCGGGCACAGCGCCGCCGGCCCCGACCCGGGCAAGCCGGAGTCCGACCTCTACAGCCCACGGCTGCCCGGTCAGCGGGAACGCCCCGTAGGGTGAGACGCATGAACGATCGCATGGTGTGGATCGACTGCGAGATGACCGGGCTCTCGCTGTCGGACGACGCGCTCATCGAGGTGGCCGCACTGGTCACCGACTCTGAGCTGAACATCCTCGGCGACGGTGTGGACATCGTCGTCCGCCCGCCCGCCGAGGCCCTCGTCACCATGCCCGAGGTGGTGCGCCAGATGCACACGGCCTCCGGGCTGCTCGCGGAACTGGACAAGGGGACCACGCTCGAGGACGCGGAGCGGCAGGTCCTGGCGTACGTCCGCGAGCACGTCCCGGAGGCGGGCAAGGCCCCGCTGTGCGGAAACTCGGTCGGCACCGACCGCGGCTTCCTCTTCCGGGACATGCCCGCGCTGGAGAGCCACCTGCACTACCGCATCGTCGACGTGTCGTCGGTGAAGGAGCTGGCCCGCCGCTGGTATCCGCGGGCCTACTTCAGCAGCCCCAAGAAGAACGGCAACCACCGGGCGCTCGCGGACATCCGCGAGTCGATCGCCGAGCTCCGCTACTACCGCGAGGCGATCTTCGTACCGCAGCCCGGCCCGGACTCGGACAGCGCGAAGGCCATCGCGGCCAAGCACGTGCTGCCCGCTCAGGGGTAGCTTCACGGCTCGCTCCCAGGACGCGCCATTTACCTGGGAGCGAGCACCCCTGAGGACCCTGTACACTTTTCCTCAGCCGGTGGGAAACACACCGGACATGGTGGGTATAGCTCAGCTGGCAGAGCACCTGGTTGTGGTCCAGGATGTCGCGGGTTCAAGTCCCGTTACTCACCCTGATCGAAGGCCCGGTCCGCGAAAGCGGACCGGGCCTTCGGCGTTGTACGGCAAGCGGCTGTTCCGTACGGCGCGTCAGGACGACGCGCGGACGACGAGTTGCGCGGGCAGTACGATCCGGGCGTGATCTGCGCCACAATCCCCGATCCGGGTGAGGAGAGTACGGGCCATCGCGCGCCCCAGCTCCTCCACCGGACGGCGGACACTGGTGAGCGGCGGATCCAGCCGGCGGGCGAGGGGCGAATCGCCGAAGCCGACGAGAGCGACGTCCTCCGGGACGCGGCGCCCCGCCGCGCGCAGGGCCCGCAACGCGCCGGCGGCCAGGGTGTCGGAGAGCGCGAGGACCGCGTCGAGCGCCGGGCGGCGGTCAAGGAGCGCGCGCGTCGCGGCGTAGACGCTGTCCTCGGTGCCATCGGCGGCGCCGAGGAGCGTGTCGTCCGGGGTACGGCCGGCCGCTTCGAGCGCCTGCCGGTAGCCGTCGAGGCGGCACCCGGCCGCGCGGCACCCGGGCGGCCCGGCGAGCACCGCGACCGTACGGCGGCCTCGATCCAGCAGATGCTCGACGGCGGCGCGGGCGCCGCCGGTGTCGTCGACGTCGACGAGGGACAGCGCTTCCCCCAGGGCGGGGCAGCCGGTGAGCACGGCCGGTATGCCGGTCCCGGCGAGCAGCCCGGGCAGCGGGTCGTCGCCGTGCACCGACACCACCAACACGCCGTCGACGTGCTGCGCAGCCAAACGGCCCGCGAAGCGGCGGCGGTCGTCGGGGGTGCGCAGCAGGACGAGCAGCAGCTGTATGTCGCCCTCGGCGAGCTCGGCGCCCACCCCGCGGACGATCGCCGCGAACGTGGCATCGGGGAAGAGGGCGGTGCCGGGCTCGGGTATGACGAGGGCGACGGTGTCGGCGCTGCCCGCGGCGAGGGCGCGGGCGGCGCGGTGGGGGACGTAGCCCAATTCGGTGACGGCCCGTTCGACGGCGGCCCGGGCGCGCTCGCTCACGCGCGGCGAGCCGTTCAGCACCCGGGAGGCGGTGCCGCGGCCCACTCCGGCCCGGGCGGCGACCTCTTCCAGAGTGGGGCCGGGGCGGCGGGCGCGGCGGTGCGGCGGACCGTCCCCGGTGTGCGGCGTGGTCGACCCGGTGGACATCGCCGCCTCCCTCGTCAGCACGCCGTGGGCATCCTTGACTCTCCGCCAGGTTCCGACGACTCTTCAAGACATCGAGACATGGGAGCGCTCCCACAGTATCCGGCCCGCCCCTACGCCGTATGCCGCCGGATGGGCGGCAGCAACGAACACGACATCGTCATGCCCGAGTTGGCACGAGTCCGTACGTCGAGGCACCAGGAGGACGCCATGCGCAGCCGCATCCGCACGTCCCCGCGCCGGATAATGGCCGGCGCGGCCGTCGCGGCGCTCGGCGCGGGGCTCTTCGGCGCCTGTGCCCAGGACGGCGGGGATGTCGAGAGCGCCGGCGGAGGCGGCCCCGGCGGCAGCGGGAAGCGGACCACCGTCACCATCGGCACCTTCGGTGTCTTCGGCTACAAGCAGGCCGGTCTCTACGCCGAGTACGAGAAGCTGCACCCGGACGTCACGATCAAGGAGAGCGTGATCGAGCGGAACGACGCCTACTATCCGCAGCTCCTGACCCACCTCGCGGCGGGCAGCGGCCTGTCGGACATCCAGGCCGTCGAGGTGGGCAACATCTACGACCTGGCCACCACGCAGGCCGACCGGTTCGTGGACCTGTCGAAGGCCAAGGGCGTCCGCAAGCGCGACTGGCTGGAGTGGAAGTGGGCGCAGGCCACGACGGCGGACGGCAGGACGATCGGGCTCGGCACGGACATCGGGCCGATCGCCATGTGCTACCGCAAGGACCTCTTCGAGCGGGCCGGGCTGCCCACCGACCGGGTGGCCGTCGGCCGGCTGTGGGCCGGTGACTGGCAGAAGTACATCGACACCGGCCTGGCCTACAAGGAGAACGCACCGGAGGGCACGGTCTTCACCGACTCGGCGGCCGGGGTCTACAACGCCTCCATCCACGCCTATTCGGAGCGCTACTACGACCGCCGCGGCCGGCCCGTCTACCGCACGAGCCCCGCCGTCAAGGAGTCCTGGGGCCTGGCGATGCAGGCGGCGCGGGGCGGCCTGACCGCCCGGCTGAAGCAGTTCGAGAAGCCCTGGGACCAGGCGTACGCGAACGGCCGCTTCGCCACCGTGGCCTGCCCGCCCTGGATGCTGGGCTACATCAAGGAGAAGGCGGGGGCCGAGGGCAAGGACAAGTGGGACGTGACCACCGCGCCCCGGCCCGCCAACTGGGGCGGCTCCTTCATCGCCGTGCCGAAGGCCGCCCGGCACCGGAACGCGGCGGTCGAACTGGCCGTCTGGCTGACGGCGCCCGCGCAGCAGGCCAAGCTCTTCGACCGGCAGGCGAGCATCCCCTCCACCCCCGCCTCGTATGCGATGCCGCAGGTCAAGGACGCCCGTAACCCCTACTTCGGCGGCGCGCCGACCGGGCAGATCTTCTCGGTGGCGGCCCGGGGCATCCCCCGGCTGGTCTTCGGCCCGCGGGAGCAGCAGATCGGCACGGCGTTCACCGACGTGGGCATCCCCCAGGTGGAGCTGCAGGGCCGGTCGCCGCGCACGGGCTGGAAGGCCGCGCAGAGGGAGATCCACAACGCGGTGGACGAATGACGGCCGCGGCCGAGGCGGTCGAGGGCGCCCCGGCGCCGCCGCCCGAGAACGGCCTCGACCGGCCGCCCCGCAGCGGGCCGCGCCGCCGGCACAGCCGCCTCTACCGCTGGGACGTCCGCTACAGCCCGTACGCCTTCGTCGCGCCGTTCTTCCTCTTCTTCTCGGCGTTCGGGATCTTCCCGCTCATCTATACGGGCTGGGCCTCGCTGCACCGCGTGGAGCTGTCGGCGCCGGACCACATGGAGTGGGTGGGGCCGCACAACTACACCCGGCTGCTGGACGACGAATTCTTCTGGAACGCCCTGCTCAACACCTTCACCATCGGCGTCATCTCGACCGTCCCCCAGCTGCTGATGGCCCTGGGCCTGGCCCATCTGCTGCACTACCGGCTGCGCGCGGCCTCCTTCTGGCGGGTCGCGCTGCTGACCCCGTACGCCACCTCGGTCGCCGCGGCGACGCTGGTCTTCGTGCTGCTCTACGGCCGCGACTACGGGATGATCAACTGGGCGCTGGGCTCGGTGGGCGTCGGGCCGGTGGACTGGCAGAGCTCGACCTGGGCCTCGCAGTTCGCCGTCTCCTCGATCGTGATCTGGCGGTGGACGGGCTACAACGCGCTGATCTATCTGGCCGCCATGCAGGCCGTGCCGGACGAGCTGTACGAATCGGCGGCGCTGGACGGGGCGTCGCGGCGGCAGCAGTTCCTGTATGTCACCATCCCCGCGCTGCGGCCGACGATCCTCTTCACGGTCGTGGTCTCGACGATCGGGGCGACGCAGCTCTTCGGGGAGCCGCTGCTGTTCGGCGGGGCGGGCGGGCAGAAGGGCGGGGCCTCGCACCAGTTCCAGACGCTGGGCCTCTACCTCTACGAACAGGGGTGGTTCAACTTCCATCTCGGGCGCGCCTCCGCCGTCGCCTGGACGATGTTCCTGATCCTGCTGCTGATCGCCGCGGTCAATCTGCTGATCGCGCGGCGGCTGCACAAGAGCCGGTGAGGGGCTGATGTGACGACCACGACGAGTGGGCGGCGGCGGACCGGCGCCCGGCGCGCGGGGCGCCAGCTGCACGGCGGGCCGGCCACCTACGCGGTGCTGGCGCTGTTCACGGCGGGGTCGCTGTTCCCCCTGGTGTGGACGGCGGTCGCCGCCTCCCGCGACAACGCCCGGCTCGCCCGGACGCCGCCGCCGTTCTGGTTCGGCGGCCGGCTGCTGACCAACCTCGGCACGGCCTGGACCGACGCCCATATGGGCCTGGCGCTGCTGAACACGCTGCTGGTGGCCTCCTCGATCGCGCTCGGCACCACGCTGTTCTGCACCATCGCCGGTTTCGCCTTCGCGAAGCTGCGGTTCCGCTTCCAGAACGTGCTGTTGCTGCTGACGATCGGCACGATGATGGTGCCGCCGCAGCTGAGCGTCGTCCCCCTCTTCATGGTCATCGCCGATCTGCACTGGACCAACCAGCTCCAGTCGGTGGTCCTGCCCACGCTGGTCAGCGCCTTCGGGGTGTTCTTCATGCGGCAGTACCTGGTGGAGGCGCTGCCCACCGAGCTGATCGAGGCGGCCCGTGTCGACGGGGCGAGCAGCCTGCGGGTGGTGTGGCACGTGGTCTTCCCCGTGGCGCGGCCCGCGATGGCCGTGCTGGCGATGCTCTCCTTCGTCCAGGCGTGGAACGACTTCTTCTGGCCGATCATCGCGCTGACCCAGGAGAACCCGACCGTGCAGGTCGCGCTCACCGGCCTGGGGCGCGGCTATGTGCCCGACCAAGCGGTGATCATGGCCGGCGCGCTGCTGGGCACCCTGCCGCTGCTGCTCGCCTTCACCGTCTTCGGCAAACAGATCGTCGGCGGCATCATGCAGGGCGCCGTCAAAGGCTGATCCCCCCACCGCACCCCTCCCCCCACCTTGGGAGCGCTTCCATGACCGTGAACTTCCCGCCCGGCTTCCTCTGGGGCGCCGCGACCGCCGCGTACCAGGTCGAGGGCGCGGCCCAGAAGGACGGCCGCACCCCCTCGATCTGGGACACCTTCTGCCGCACGCCCGGCAAGGTCCTCGGCGGCGACACCGGGGACACCGCCACCGACCACTACCACCGCCGCGAGGAGGACGTGCGCCTCATGGCCGACCTGGGTCTGGGCGCCTACCGCTTCTCCGTCTCCTGGCCGCGCGTCCAGCCCGGTGGGCGCGGTCCGGCCGCCCAGGCGGGCCTGGACTTCTACCGCGCCCTCGTCGACGACCTCCTCGACCACGGCATCAAGCCCGTACTGACGCTCTATCACTGGGACCTGCCCCAGGAGCTGGAGTCGGCCGGCGGCTGGCCGGAGCGCGGCACCGCGCACCGCTTCGCCGACTACGCGCACCTGGTCGCCGAGGCGCTCGGTGACCGCGTGGAGCTGTGGACGACCCTCAACGAACCCTGGTGCAGCGCCTTCCTCGGCTACGGCTCAGGGGTGCACGCCCCGGGCCGTACGGACGACGTGGCGGCCCTGCGCGCCGCCCACCACCTCAACCTCGCGCACGGCCTCGGCGCGCAGGCGCTGCGCGCCGCGCTCCCCTCGGCGGCCCAGGTCTCCGTCACGCTCAATCCCTCGGCCGTGCGAGCCCTCACCGACGCCCCGGCGGACCTGGACGCCCAGCGGCGCGTCGACGCGCTCTCCACCCGTATCTTCACCGAGCCCATGCTCCGCGGGGCGTACCCCGCCGACCTGATCGCGGACACGGCGTCCCTCACCGACTGGTCCTTCGTGCACGACGGCGACCCGGGCGTCATCCGGCACCCCCTCGACTCACTGGGCGTCAATTACTACGCGCCTTCATTGGTATCAGGCACCACTGACAATCGCCCGCCGCACGAGGACGGCCACGGCGGCGGGGACGTCTCCCCCTGGCCGGGCGCCGGTCAGGTCGCCTTCCACCGCCCGCCGGGCAAGCGGACCGCGATGGACTGGTCCGTGGACCCCACCGGCCTGCACGACCTGCTGATGCGCTTCACCCACGAGTTCCCCGGGCTGCCGCTGGTGGTCACCGAGAACGGCGCGGCCTACGACGACAAGCCGGACGGCCAGGGCGTGGTGCACGACCCGGAGCGCATCGCGTATCTGCACGCCCACCTCGACGCCGTCCGGCGCGCCATCGCCGACGGCGCGGACGTGCGCGGCTACTTCCTCTGGTCGCTGCTCGACAATTTCGAGTGGGCGTACGGCTACAGCAAGCGCTTCGGCGCGGTGTACGTCGACTACGCCACCCAGGCCCGTACGCCCAAGTCCAGCGCTCGCTGGTACGCCCAGGTGGCACGGACGGGGCAGCTGCCCCCGTTCTGAGGCGGCGGGGCCTTATTCGAAGACGGAGGGCGGCGGCGCCGGAGACGGGCGGGCGCTCGCGTCGGTGACGGGCGCCGCGCCGCCGGTGAAGTCGGCCAGCGCGCGGCCGTGTTCGACCCGGCCCTGGTGCGGGTCGGTGGCGGCGCGCCGGGTCAGCTCGGCGACCGGCAGCTCCCGGTCGGAGGCCAGCAGCACGGCGTTGCCGAAGCGGCGGCCGCGCAGCACCGCCGGGTCGGCGGTCAGGCACAGCTCGGGGAAGACGGTCCGTACGGTGGCGATCTGCGCCTTGACGTACGCCAGTGGCGGGCCGTCGGCGAGGTTCGCGGCGTAGAAGCCGCCGGGCCGCAGCGCCCGCCGCACCTCGCCCGCGAACTCGGCGCTGGTCAGGTGCGCGGGGGTGCGGGCGCCGCTGAAGACGTCGGCGATGATCAGGTCCGCCCAGCCGTCCGGGACCTTGGCCAGCCCCTCGCGCGCGTCCCCGCTCCGCACCCGGATCCGCCAGCCGCCGTCCAGGGGCAGTTCGCGGCGTACGAACTGGACGAGCGGCGCGTCGATCTCCACGATCTGCTGGGTGGAGCGGGGCCGGGTCGCGGCGACGTAGCGGGCGAGGGTGAACGCTCCCCCGCCGAGGTGCAGCACCTGAAGGGGCTTGCCGGGCGGCGCGACGAGGTCGGCGATGTGGCCGAGGCGGCGCTGGTAGGCGAAGTCGAGGTAGGAGGGGTCGTCGAGATCCACGTGGGACTGCGGCGCACCGTCGATGAGCAGAGTGAAGCCGCGGGGGCGGTCCCGGTCGGGCACGAGCTCGGCGGTGCCGCCGGTGACCTGCTCCGAGAGGGGTTCGGCCGCGCGCCCGCGCGTTTGCTTCTGCTTACGGTTTGCCACCCGGCAAGTATCCCCCGGGTGACCGGGGCTCCGCCCGGGGCCGGGCTACCGGCAGCGGTCGACCGCGGCGATCGTGCGCGCGGCCTCACCCAGCGCGGCCCGCAGCACCGCGGGGTCGGTCGCCTCCGAGAACGCCGCCTCGGGCGCCACCAGCCACCCCGTGCCGGTGAGCGGCGGCTCGGCGGCCGGGCCCGCGGCCGTCCCGCCGTCGTAGGTCTGGGTGCAGGCGCTGCCCGGCATGTCCCAGGCGTCCGCCGTGCCGGGCGGGACGAGGAAGCCGAGGGTGTCGCACTCGCCGTCGTGCAGCACGGGCCCCACGCCGTCGCGCAGCCGCAGGATGTCGACCGCCTCCAGGCCCTGGCGGGCGGGAACGGTCACGAGGTCGCACGGGCCGGCGTCCACGGAGGGGGGCACGCACGGGATCGGGGACGGGCTGTGGTCCTGACGCGGCTGGTGCAGGGCCGTCGTCCGCGAGCTGCTGATGTCCACTCCGGCCTCCACCAAGGGAAACCCCTCCTCCGCCGTGCCACTCCGCGTCGAGCGCGCTCCAAGGAGTTCAACGTCCGCAGTACGTCAACGGCTACGGCGCCATGCCGTCACAAAGGATGGCGGTTCATGGCGGATCGCGGGTGAGATATCCGGTTTGTAGCCAAACAGGGTGTAGTGAGCCCCTGCCAACCGGTACGGTTTCTCCGCCACTACGGCAGCACTCGCCACGGGAGAGGGTCCGGCCATGGCGTCGTCCCAAGCGTCCTCGTCAGCCCCGTCCGACGGCAGAGGCGGCGGCACCCAGCGCCCGAACACCGCCTTCCGGGAGTTGCGCGGGGCGAGGTCGCCGGGTGAGTTCGCCGCGGCCGTGCGGCGGGCCGCCCGTGAGATCGGCGAGCAGGTCTCGTGCGACGCGCGCTACATCGGGCGGGTGGAGTCCGGGGAGATCCGCTGCCCCAACTACGCCTACGAGCGGGTGTTCCGGCATATGTTCCCCGGCCGGGAACCGGCGGACATGGGTTTCGTTCCCCGAGACGTGGTACGCGGACGGGGGGCGCGGGAGAGCGCCGTCGCCCCGCCGCCGGAACCCGGCGGCTCATCCGGCAAGCCCTTCGAGAGCCTCAAGGAGGGCGACGTGTTGCGTCGCGCGTTCATGACCAGCGGTACGGCCGCCGTGGCATCGGCTTCCTGGGGTGCTTCCCGCGGCACCTCGTGGGGTGCCTCCCCGGGCGCCGTGCCCGGCGCCCGCGACCGGCGCCGCGTCGGCGAGACGGAGGCCGCCGCCGTCGAGCAGGCGGTCCGCCGCATCCGGCTGCTCGACGACCGCCACGGAGCGGACGGCATCTACCGGCGCGCCGCGCGGCCCCTGCGGGTCGCGTACGACCTGCTGGACGCCGACACGCGCCGGCAGTCGGTCGCGGACCGGCTGCACTCGGGCGCCGGTGAACTGGCCATCTCCGTCGGCTGGCTGGCGCACGACTCGGGCCGCTTCGCCGATGCCCGCTCGCACTACGCGGAGGCGCTGGCCACGGCGCGGGTGGCCGGCGACGCGGCGCTGGAGGCACATGCCTTCTGCAACACCGCCTTCCTCGCGCGCGACGCGGGGCGCCCGCGCGAGGCCGTACGGGCGGCGCAGGCGGCGCAGCGGGCGGCCCGGCAGCTGCCGTCGCCGCGGCTGATGTCGCTGCTGACGCTGCGCGAGGCGGGCGGCTGGGCCGGGCTCGCGGACCGGCCGGCCTGCGAGGAGGCGCTGCTGCGGGCCCGCACCCTGTTCGAGCGCGGTCCCGCCGACGCGGATCCGGAGTGGATGTCGTTCTTCGGCGAGGCGGAGCTGGAGGGTCTGGAGGCGCAGTGCTGGTCGGCGCTCGGCGACTGGACGCGCGCCGCGGACCACGCCCGGCGCGCGGTGGATCTCCAGAACGAGCACTTCACCCGCAACATCGCGCTGTTCACCACCCAGCTGGCGGGCGATCTGGCCCGCGGCGGCGCGCCGGACGAGGCGGCGGCCGAGAGCGAACGGGCCCTGGACCTCCTGTCGCAGGTCCAGTCCACCCGCGTCCGCGTGATGCTCGCGGCCACCGCCCGCACCTTGCGACGTCACAGGGGCGACCCGGGGGTGGCGGCCTTCCTGGACCGGTACGAGGCCGCCACGCGCTGAATCGGACCGGTCCGGCGTCGAGGACACGGCCCACCGGGCCGCGCCGAACGGGGAACCTCAGCCCAGATGCCCGGTGTCGTTCCACCGCTCGATGGCCGGCGCCCCGTACGCCCACCCCAGGATGGAGAGCGACGTCGGGTCGAGCCGGATCCGCGAGCCGAAGGACACGTCCAGCCCGAGCCACCGCGCCCCGATCGTGCGCAGGATGTGCCCGTGGGCGAAGATCAGGACGTCCCGGTCGGCCGACCGCGCCCACTCCACCACCTCGTCGGCGCGGGCGGTGATCCCGGCGAGGGTCTCCCCCTCGGGGACGCCGTCGCGCCAGATGAGCCAGTCGGGGCGGCCCGCCTTGATCTCGGCGGGGGTCATCCCCTCGTACGCGCCGTAGTCCCACTCCATGAGGGCGTCCCACTCGGTCGCCCGGTCGCCGAAGCCGGCCAGCTCGCAGGTCTCCTTGGCGCGCACCAGGGGGCTCGTACGGACCTCGACGCCCGGCAGGCCGTCCCACGGGCCGCGGTGGAGCCGCTCGCCGAGGAGCTTCGCGCCGCGGCGGCCCTCGTCGAGGAGGGGGATGTCCGTGCGGCCGGTGTGCTTGCCGGACAGCGACCATTCGGTCTGTCCGTGCCGGGCCAGCAGGATGCGCGCTGCAGAGGGCATGGCGAGAGCCCCTTCATAAGTTCTCGGTGATTTTCGCAACAGATCACCCCATACATCGGCAAAAGCCGACAGAAACGATCTGCTTGCTTCCCATCATCGCTCACGCCCGACACAGGCAACCCCCCGGTCATTACAGGCGTCTCCCCTCCCGTGCCCCGCCGACCGAGGCGGAACAGCAGGCGAACTCAAGGTTTCCGGGAACTCGCGGGGCGGTGTGCGATCGACCTGGCGTACGCCGTACGGTTGCATGCGCGCTTGTTGGCCGCCTGAACATATGGAGAGCGTCCGGATGTACCGCACCACACCACTGGGGAAGCGGCCGCGCTGGTGGACCGAGCTGCCGCTGATCGCCGTGGTGTACGCGGTGTATTCGGCGGGCCGGCTGCTCGTCCGCGGCGATGTGCAGCCAGCCATCGATCACGGTCTGTCGATCCTCGACATCGAGAAGACCTTCCGAATAAATTTCGAGCACCCGCTCAACCGGCTGTTCACGGACCACCCGGCGCTCGGCATACCCGCCGACTTCGCCTACGCCTCCCTGCACTACATCCTCACCCCCGCCCTCCTGATCTGGGCCTTCCGGCGCCGCCCGGCCGACTACCGCTTCCTGCGGAGCTGGCTGATGATCTCCACCCTGATCGGCCTCGTCGGCTTCACCCTGCTGCCCACCTGCCCGCCGCGCCTGCTGGACGACGCACAGGGGTTCGTCGACACCATGGCGCAGTACGGGTCGTACGGCTGGTGGGGCGGCGACGCCAGCGCGCCGCGCGGCCTCGGCGGGATGACCAACCAGTACGCGGCGATGCCGAGCCTGCACGTCGGCTGGGCGCTGTGGTGCGGGGTCGTGCTGTGGCGGCACGGCCGCACCACCTGGGCGAGGATCGCCGGCGTGGTCTATCCGCTGGCCATCACCCTCGTCGTGATGGGCACCGCCAACCACTACTTCCTGGACGCCGTCGCCGGCGCCGCCGTCATGGTCGCCGGCCTCCTGCTGGCCCGGCCCGCGCTGCGGGCCGTCGACCGCCTGCGGAACCGTTTCTCCCGGGCGGTGCGCGAGGAAACCCCCGGGACGCCCGCGAATGTCAGTGGCGGATGCGAGACTTCGGCAGGTACAGCGGAGAATCCTCGCGAGGCGGACGCCAGTGACCAGATCCCTCTACAACCCGCCCACGGTGCCGGTGACAGCCGCACCGACAGCGCTGCGGCAGCGGCTCGCTGAGCTGCGCGGCCCCGCCGCCGCGCCACGCCCTCTGGACGCCCGCGCCCTGGCGGCCCTGGCCGCCAACCCCGGGTGCCGGCGCCGGGTGCTGCTCGACGGCGCCGGTGTGGACAAGGGCGCGCTGGCCCGGGCCCTCGGCTCGCCGTCGACGTTCGGGCAGTCGCAATTCGCCTTCGTACGGGGCAATGCCTTCGAGGCCCGGGTCAAGGCCGACGGCGGCGAGGCGCTGGTCCGCCTGCTCCACGAGCGCCTGCGCGACGGCTCGCCGCCACCCGAGCCGGGCCGGGTCGACGCCCCCGACCTGTCGGCCGCCGGCCCGGAGGGGCGTACGGCCCGTACGGCCCTGGCCCTTCGCGATGCCTCCGCCGCCGGGCGGTGGACCGTTCTGGACCACCCCCTGCTGGCTCTGGAGGTCGCCGGCACCCCCGCCTATCTGGAGCCGGACGCGGTCGTCGTGCACCCGGACGGGCAGTGGACCGTCGTGGAGATCAAGTCCTTCGCGATGATCGACGGCGCCGCGGACGCCGGCAAGGTGGGCGCCGCTGCCCGCCAGGCGGCGGTGTACGCGCTCGCTCTTCAGGACGTGGCCGGCCGGCTGCCCGCGCCGGAGCCCGAGCGGGTCCGCCCGCACGTCCTGCTGGTCTGCCCCAAGGACTTCTCCAACCTCCCGGCCGCCGAGCTCGTCGACGTCCGCAAGCAGCTCGCCACCACCCGCCGCCAGCTCGCCCGGCTGACCCGCGTCGAGGACATCGCCGCCGGGCTGCCCGACGGCACCACCTTCGACCTCCGTCCGGCCGAGGACGGGCGCACCCCCACCCGGCCCGTCGCGGAGCTCACCGCCGCGGTCGAGTCGGTCGGCGCCGCGTACGCGCCGGAGTGCCTGGGCGCGTGCGAGCTGGCGTTCCACTGCCGGGCGCGCTCCCGCGAGGACGGCGCGGTGGAGGTGCTCGGGCGCGGGGTCCGCGGCGAGCTGGGCGGGCTGACCACGGTCGAGGCCGTGCTGGCCGCCGCCGGCGGCGCGGCGGGCGACCCCGATGACCCCACGGTGGCCGCCCTGCGCCGCGCGGCGGCCCTGCGCGGAGAGGCCCTGTCCGCCGCCGGCACGGAGGCCCCATGTCGCTGATCACCACGCTCGCGCGGATGGAGGCCGTACGGGACGGCCGGGCGCGGCCCTTGGCGACCGTGCGCCACCGCCATCTCTCCGACCGGCCGCTGGTCCTGGTGCCGCTGACCACCGCCGGGGAGGCCGGTGCGCCGCTCGGCGCGATGGTGGGCACCGACCGGGACGCGCCGCGGCTGCTGGTGGTGCCCCAGCCGCGCGACCGTGACCTGCGGTTCGCGTTCCTGGCGGAGCTGGCCGACGCCGTGCTGCCCTATGTCGAGGGGTATGCCGAGGAGGTCGAGCCGGAGCAGCGCAAGGAGACCGACCCGGAGACGGGGAAGAGGGTCACGGTCGACGTCGAGCTGTGCGCCGGCGCGCCGCAACTGCTGGTGCCGAGCACGGCGGGCGTGGAGTACGTCCGGCTGCTCGGCCGCTCGATGCGCTTCCGGCGCACCGCCGAGCAGGACCCCGAGACCCCGTATCCCGCTCCCCCGCGCGTGCCGCTGCTCGGCCGCTGGCTGACGCACTTCGGGGAGCGGGCGAGGGTGCCGGGCTCGTCGCTGCTGCTGTCGATGACGCAGACGCTCGGCCGCCACTGGGCGACGGGCCAGAGCAATCTGGAGGACCAGCACCTGGGGGCGCTGCTCGCCTGGATCGCCCCTCCGCCGGGGCTGTCGGGCGCCGAGGCGGCGCTCCGCGCGGAGCTGGCGCGCGACGCGGAGGGTCTGCTGGTCCACCCGCCCGCGGGCCCGGCGACGGACCCGGTCTTCGACAACAAGCGCCTGGGCCCGGCGACGGCCCGCTATGACGCGGGGCGGCCGGGCGCCGAGCGGGAGATACGCGCGCTGCTGGAGTCCCAGCTGCGCCCGACCTGGGACGCCGTGTGGCAGGGCGTGGACCTGCTGCGCGCGCTGCCCGAGGGGGCGCGGGTGGCCGAGCGGTGGAAGCGCGACCGCTGGTCGTACACCGCCCACCGGGACCGGGTGCTGGCCGGCGAGCCGCCGCAGCCCAAGCGGGACGACGCGGTGACCGCGGCCCGCAAGCTCGCGGCGCGGGAGACGGCGCAGGCGCAGCTGGACGCGCAGGAGGCGTTGGACGATCCGCTGGTCATGGCGGGCCGGCGGCTGGCCGGTGAGGCGTTCGCGGGGGAGGTCACCGAGGTGGTGATGGAGTATTCGGAGGCGAAGGTGGCGCGTCCCAGGCCGCTGGTGACGGTCCGTACGGACGACGGTCCGTTGCTGGCCGAGGGGGCGAAGGTGCACCGGGTGCTCGACGGCGGCAAGGCGCAGGCGGCGGAGTTCGTCGCCCATGTGCCCGGCCAGGAGGGCTGTCTGACGCTGCGGCTGACCGGCGGCATGGGGCGCGGCAAGGTGCCCGACGAGGGCTCCGTGCCGGAGAAGGGCGACCGCGTCTGCTGGACTCTCTTCGAGCACGCCCCGCGCGGTGGTCCGGAGCTGCCCGATCCCGAGCGGACGCCCTGGACCCACGGCGGCCCGCCAGGCGAGCCCGCCGACGCCCCCGACCCGGTGACCGCGGAGGACCGTCTGTGAGCGTGATCGAAGGGGCCGCCGCCCCGCACGGAGGGGTGTCGTGATCGTTCGAGCGGCGGGCACCCGCCCCGCCGGGTCCTTCGACCCGGCCGCCGCGGCCGCCGCCGCGACGGGCGCGATCCTGCGCGACACCCTGCACGGCCCGCACCGCGGCGTCGTCGTGGACTCCCCGCCGGGCGCGGGCAAGTCGACGCTCGTCGTACGGGCCGCCCGGGAGCTGGCCGCCGCGGGCCGCCCGCTGATGATCGTCGCGCAGACCAACGCCCAGGTCGACGATCTGGTGGTGCGCCTGGCCGAGAAGGACCCGGAGCTGCCCGTGGGGCGGCTGCACAGCAGCGAGGCGCGCCCCTACGACCGGGCGCTGGACGCGCTCCCGTCCGTGGTGACGTCCGCGAAGGCCGCGGATCTCGCCGGGCTCGACGTCGTCGTCTCCACGGCCGCGAAGTGGGCGCACACCAAGGTCGCCGAGCCCTGGGGCCATGCGATCGTCGACGAGGCGTATCAGATGCGCTCGGACGCGCTGCTGGCGGTGGCGGGGCTGTTCGAGCGGGCGCTGTTCGTGGGCGACCCGGGTCAGTTGGACCCCTTCAGCGTGGTGGGCGCCGAGCAGTGGGCCGGACTGTCGTACGACCCGTCGGCGAGCGCGGTGAGCACCCTGCTCGCCCACAATCCCGACCTGCCCCAGCACCGGCTGCCCGTGTCCTGGCGGCTGCCGGCGTCCGCCGCGCCGCTGGTCTCGGACGCCTTCTATCCGTACACCCCCTTCCGCAGCGGTACGGACCACGGCGACCGGCGGCTGTCGTTCGGCGTGCCCTCCGACGGCTCGGGCCCGGACCGGGTGCTGGACGAGGCCGCCGAGTCGGGCTGGGGGCTGCTGGAGCTGCCCGCCCGCCATACGCCGCGCACGGACCCGGAGGCGGTGGGCGCGGTGGCGCGGGTCGTCCGGCGGCTGCTGGAGCGGGGCGGGGCGGCCACCAGCGAGCTCTCGCCGGACCCGGTGCCGCTCACGGCGGACCGGATAGCGGTGGGCACGGCCCACCGCGACCAGGCGGCGGCCGTACGGGCGGCGCTCGCCGGGCTGGGGGTGCGGGACGTCACGGTGGACACGGCCAACCGGCTCCAGGGCCGCGAGTTCGATGTGACGGTGGTCCTGCACCCGCTGTCGGGCCGCCCGGACGCGACGGCCTTCCACCTGGAGACCGGCCGGCTGTGCGTCCTGGCCTCGCGCCACCGGCACGCGTGCGTGGTGGTGTGCCGGGCCGGCGTCGAGCGGCTGCTGGACGAGCACCCGTCGACGGAGCCGGTGCGGCTGGGCGTGACGGTGAAGTTCCCGGACGGCTGGGAGGCGAACCACGCGGTGCTGGCGCACTTGAACGAACACCGTGTGACCTGGCGGCCGTGAGGGGCGGCTCCCCTGGCCACCCGAGGGCGGCCGACCGGCTTACGGGAATCGTTCCCCTCCGGGCGCACTTGCGCGGAGCAGGACAATGGATGGCGGTGCAGACGATCCTGGAGGTATGTACATGTGCGAGCCGAAGCCGGCTCCCGGCGCGCGCGACAGTGGTCCGCGTCGCTTGAAGCCCGCGCAGCTGCTCTTCGAGCCGCCCGAGGCCGTCGCCGATCCGGAGCATTTCTTCGATCTGGAATCGATCGAGGATCCGTGTGAGCTGCTGGCGCGCTCGACCGAGCTGGCGCTGGCGTTCCGCGCGGCGGCCGACCGGGCGACGGAGTTCCAGGCGGTGGCAGCGGCCCAGCTCGCCGACCCCCGGCACTTCGACCGGCTGCCGACGGCCGTGATCGCGGCCCGCGCCGAATGGAGCGAGGACTACGCGAAGAAGATGGTCGAATTCGGCCGTGACCTGCTGCGGGGCAGCAACAGCACGGTCGACTGAGCGACACGGCCCATGGTCCCGACCATGGGCCGTTGGCATATGCGCGGCGGAAGATAGCGCACCGTACGGCCCGCTGTCCCGAATTCGGGCAACTATCGGGAGCGGGCGGGGATGCCCCACGGAATATGGGGCCATGAGCACCCGGCAGCGCGACCCGCGCCCCTCCCACCTGTCGCCCCTCCTGGCCTCCCCGCTCCCCGCGACCCTCCCGTCGGCCCTTCCCCCGGCCCGTCCGTCGACGGGCACGCCGACCGGCACGGCGACGGGCGCCCCGGCCGGCACATGGCCTCGCACCGCGTCCGGCACCGCGCCTGCCCCCTCGCTCCCCGTGCCCCTCCCGTCCCGCCTCCCCGCGCGGCCCGCCCGCCCCTCGTCGCCGCGCCCCCGGCCCCCCGCCGCCTACCTCACCCTCGCCGGGACCGACTGGCTCGCCTCCGCCAGCCGCTTCCCGAGCAGCGTCCACGCCCTGTGGGCCGAGAACCCCACGGCGCCGATCGTGCTGCCCTGCGGCGGCGTCTTCGACGTGGTGAGCCTCCCGGCGCTGTTCGGTCGCCGGGTCCTCGACCGGTTATGGTCCGGCGGCCCCGGCTCCGGCCCCGTGGCCGCCCAGCGCGGCCGGCTGCTGCTCTTCGCCGCCCCCGGCACCGCCCAGCGGCTGCCCGCGCTGCTCACCTGGGAGGAGTGGGCCCGCGCCATGCCCCCGCTGCTGTGCCACGGCACGGGCGACGCGGTGACCGTGCCCCCGCTCCTGCCGGCGGCCGAGGACGACCCGGCGCCGCCCACCTCCCGCTGGCTGGTCGCCCCGGAGGTGCGCCGCCCCTGGCTGCCCGACGCGGAGGTCCTGCTGTGGGCGTGTGTACGGGTGGCCCGCGCGACGGCCGGCACCGGCCTCGACGGGCCCTCCCCCGCCGACCCACCCACCCCCGTGACCAGCACGAGCCCGCTTTCGCCCCGCTGAAACATAGGGATTTTCGTTCCACCGGATCAGGGTGCTAAAGTCTTCCACGTCAGCAGGCGCCGCTAGCTCAGTTGGTTAGAGCAGCTGACTCTTAATCAGCGGGTCCGGGGTTCGAGTCCCTGGCGGCGCACAGACAGAAGAAGGCCCCTCACCATCGGTGAGGGGCCTTCTTCGTGCCGACGGATCCCGACGGATCCCGACGGATCCCGACGGATCCCGACGGATCCCGACGGATCCCATGGGGCGCGGCCCGCCTCACCGCCGGGTCACCCCCACCGTCCACGATCCGCCCGCCGTCCGCCCCCGCACGGTCACCCGCACGCCCTCCTCCGAGGTCAGGGACTCCCCCACCCCCAGTGGCGCGTCCGCCAGCGCCGGGTAGACCGACTCGCCCCAGCACGCCTGCCGGCCCGGATGGCCGTCCAGCACCTGCACGGGCCCGCCACCGGAGGCGGTCTCGCTGCGCACCCGGTAGACGAGCACCCCCTCGGTGCAGGTCGCGGCGTCGTTGCCGTACGCGGAGCGGGCCTCGACGGCGATGGCGCTCGCCGGGCCCGTACGCACCACGATCATGCGGGTGCGGCCGTCGGAGCCCGGCATCATCGGGGCCTCCAGCGGCTGGAGGGTGTGCAGGCTGCTGCCGGGGCCGCGGACGCAGGCGACGTGCCGGGAGCCCAGCCAGCCCAGCTTCCACTTGTGCCAGCCGAAGGGGTCCGAGGCCAGTCCGAACTGGCTGCCCATGAGGTCCCAGTCGCCGACATGGGTGTCCCAGTCGCCCTTGCCGTCCGTGGGCCGGTGGTAGAGGTCGGGCAGGTCCAGGACGTGCCCCGTCTCGTGGGCGAGGACGTTGCGGTCGGGCGGATGGTGCTCGAAGACGGTCACCACGCGGCGCAGCACCGTGCCGTCGACCTCGATGGGGCGGTCGAGATTGATGACCTTGGTCGCGTCGGAGTCGACGCCCGGGGCGTCGGGGTCGGCGACCAGATAGACGAGGTCGTAGCGGCTGAAGTCCACCTCGGCGTCGGCCGCGGCGATGGCGTCGCGCAGGTAGTCGGAGCGCTGATCGCCCTCCCAGTCGCGCTGTATGCGGTACGAGGTGGCCGGCCGGGGCATCCCGAACCACCGGTTCACGGGGTGCGGGCGCAGCGAGAAGCGGCCGTAGGAGGCGCGCTCGAAGAAGCGGGAGGTGCCGGGGAAGTGGTCGGCCGCGAGCCGGTCGGGGTCGACCTCGGGCTTGGCGTCCGGGAAGGACAGGAAGATCATGACGGCGTCGAGCCGACCGGCGGGCCTGGGGTAGGCCGGGTTCCAGCTGTCGAGCCCTTCGGAGTGGTGGGCCTGGCTGCGCGGCAGCGCACAGGGTCCGCCGGGGCCCTGCGCGTGCGCGGGGACCGCGACGACCGTCGTGGCGATCGCACAGAGAGAGGTGAGCACGGCACCGACACGGCGCAGGCGAGGCCGGTCCACTCCCATGGGTGTCTGCGGACGCACCACGTCGACCTCCCGGGACGGATTCGGGACACCTCATCCACCCTCATTGGTTCTGTGGTGATATGCCCTGTTCCGTTGCCCCAGTCGAGTGACTAAGCCGACTTCTGGGTACATCACACTCAGTCACTGATGGTCAATCGAGATGGCGTAGCACCACAGCCTCGGCCACGGCCGCGCACGGTCGTGCAGAAATGGACAAACCGGAGAAGCCGGCTCGGGTGCTCGCAGGCGGGCCGCTGGAACGGTCCTCGCGTGAGCCCTATGATCGCCACATTTCCAGCACGGATTCCCCCCGTGCAGGCGGCCGCCCGCCGCCTGTTCGGCCACGCGTACGAGATCGACGAGTCCCCTACGAAGCCAGTGCGGAATGAATGCCATGCGGGAGCGAGCGGTGAGCGGAACCCTCGACGGCCAGGGCGGCGCGCCCGGTTCAACGCCTACAGTCGTCACGCAACGTAACGAATCCAGTGATTTTCGTGCCGCGTTCAATGTCGCGCAGCTCGCCATGGCCGTGGTGGGCCGCGACGGCCTGGTCCGTACCGCCAACCACGCCCTGGGCGAGCTGTTGGGCACCGACCCGGCCCGGCTGGCCGACGCCCCGGCGGCCGACTTCACCGGGCTGCGCGAGGACGCGCGCACCTGGAGCGCGTACCGCGAGGTGCTGCTCGGCCGCCGCGAGCGGCTGCACTGCACCCGGCGGCTGAAGCAGCGCGGCGGCCGTCAGGGCGTCTGGGCAGAGGTGATCGTCACGCCGCTGCCCGACAGCTGCGACACGCTGCTGTCGGTCGCCGACATCAGCGACCGGCGCGACCTGCGGGCCCGGCTGCGGCATCTGCGGATGCACGACCCGGTGACCCGGCTGCCCAACCGGAGCCTGTTCTTCGAGCGGCTGACGGCGGCGCTGTCCCAGCCCGCCCTCGCGCGCGGCGGCAGCGGCCGGATCGGCCTGTGCTACCTCGACCTGGACGGCTTCAAGGCCATCAACGACACCCTCGGCCACCGGGCCGGCGACCGGCTGCTGAGCGCGGTGGCCAAGCGGCTGACCGAGTGCGCGGCGCCGGGCGGCCACCTGGTGGCCCGGCTCGGCGGCGACGAATTCGCCCTGCTCGTCGAGGGGTCGACGGGCACACAGCAGCTCGTCGACCTCGCGGCGTGCGTCCAGGCCGGACTCCAGCGCCCGTTCGACGTGGCGGGCAACCGGCTTGCGGTGTCGGCGAGCATCGGCGTCGTCGAGCGCCCGGCGGCCGGGACGCACGCCACCGAGCTGATGCAGGCCGCCGACACCACGCTCTACTGGGCGAAGGCGGACGGCAAGGCCCGCTGGACCCTCTTCGACCCCGAGCGCAACGCCCATCGGATGACCCGTCAGGCCCTCTCCAGCACCCTGCGCCCGGCGGTCGAGCGGGAGGAATTCGTCCTGCAGTACCAGCCGTTGGTCGGCCTCGGCGACGGAGTCGTACGGGGGGTGGAGGCGCTGGTGCGCTGGCACCACCCGCAGTTCGGCATGCTCCAGCCGAATCGCTTCATCGGGCTGGCGGAGGAGACGGGCGCCATCGTCCCGCTCGGCCGCTGGGTGCTCGCCACCGCCTGCCGCCAGGCACGGCGCTGGCAGCTGGAACACCCCGACGAGCCGATCGTCGTCAGCGTCAACGTCGCCGTACGGCAGGTGTGGGACTCCGACCTGGTCTCGGACGTGGCGGAGATCCTCACGGAGACCGGTCTGCCGCCGCGCCTGCTCCAGCTGGAGCTCACGGAGTCGGCGGTGATGGGCTCGGCGGGCCGGCCCCTGCAACAGCTCCAGCAGCTCAGCGACATGGGCGTCGCCATCGCCATCGACGACTTCGGCACGGGCTACTCCAACCTCGCCTACCTCAGCCGGCTGCCGGTCTCCACGCTCAAGCTCGACGGCTCCTTCGTCCGCGGCTTCCGCGCGGAGGAACCGCCGAACCCGGCCGACGAGACGATCGTCGAGGCACTGGTCCAGCTGGCGCACCGGCTGGACATCAAGGTCACGGCCGAGTGCGTCGAGAGCGCGGAGCAGGCCGAGCGCCTGGGGCGGATCGGGTGCGACACGGGTCAGGGGTGGTTCTACTCCCGACCCGTGCCGGCCGACTCGATCTCGGCGCTGCTGATGGCGGGGGTGCGGCCTTAAAGATCGTCCTCAAGCGCCGACAGGCTTTCCCGGGCGCCCACCCGCGGATGACCGCCGGACGGCACCAAATCAAGCCCGTCTGGGGGCACCTCCCAGCGGTAGCCGGGGGAGATCGAGGACACCCTCGACTACGCCCCCGGCAACCCATACGCATCGGCGATGAGCTCGTAACTCCGCAAGCGCGCATCCGGCCCATGCGCGTTCGTCGTGATCATCAGCTCGTCCGCCCCCGTCCGTTTCACCAGCGCGTCCAGGCCGCCGCGCACCTCGTCCGCTGTTCCGTACACCACGTTCGACAGCCAGCTGTCGACGAATTCCCGCTCGGCCGGCGAGAAGTCGTACGCTGCGGCCTCCTCCGGCGTCGGGACCAGGCCCGGGCGTCCGGAGCGCAGGCGCAGCATCGACAGTGCGCCGGTGAGGACCTGGCGGCGGGCTTCCTTGGGGTCGTCCGTGGCGAACGCCTGGACGCCGATCTTGGCGTACGGGCGGTCGAGGACCTCGGAAGGCCGGAAGGAGTCGCGGTACAGCTCCAGCGCCGGAATCGTGTTCGCCGCCGAGAAGTGGTGTGCGAAGGAGAAGGGCAGGCCGAGCGCGCCGGCGAGGCGGGCGCTGAAGCCGGAGGAGCCGAGGAGCCAGACCGAGGGCCGGTCGGCCCGCTGGACGCCGCCGGGGACCCGGCCCTGCACCGGGCCGGGGACGGCATGGATCCGCGCGTAGCGGTGGCCGTCGGGGAAGTCGTCGTCCAGGAACCGGGTGAGCTCCGCGAGCTGCTGCGGGAAGTCGTCCGCGCCCTCAGCGAGCCGGTCCGACCGGCGCAGGGCGGCGGCGGTCGCGCCGTCCGTGCCGGGCGCGCGCCCCAGGCCGAGGTCCACGCGCCGGGGGGCGAGCGCTTCGAGCGTGCCGAACTGCTCGGCGATGACCAGCGGGGCGTGGTTGGGCAGCATTACCCCGCCCGAGCCGAGCCGGATGCGGTCGGTGTGGGCGGCGAGGTGGGCGAGGACTACGGCCGGGGAGGAGCTGGCGATACCGGGCATCGAATGGTGCTCGGCGACCCAGAACCGGTGATACCCCCGGCGCTCGGCGAGCCGCGCGAGCTCCACCGTGGTTCCGAGCGCCTGCCGCGCGGTCCGTCCGCTGCCGACGGTCGCCAGATCCAGTACGGACAGCGGCACGGGCGCGCTGCCCCGGGCCTCGCCCCGGATGGTGTCGTCCTGTACGTCGGCCACGGTGGTCCGCCTTCCTGGTCTTTCGGCTCAGCACTGCGCCGAACAACCGGAGCACCTCTCCGCTTATTCCCACCGACCGTCCACCTCCGCCCACCACTCGTATGACATGGACATATGCCAAGGTCGCACGGTGCAGGACAACGCCTTAATCGTTGCCCCCGTTCTCTTCAACACCCTCTCCTTGCCGACACTTTCGCCGTTATCGTGGTGAGCGGGACACTCGCTGGAAAGCCCGCAAGGGGGAAGACCGTGGCGCTCAAGCCCGACCCGACCGCGCCGTTCCATTCGGTGCAGTACGCCTTGCGCGTACTGGAGACGGTCGTCAAGCACACCGGCGGTGTGACCGAGGCCCAGATCGCGCGCGAGACGGGGCTGCCCACCGCGCATCTCGCGCATCTGCTGCTGATGCTCCGCCGCGAGGACTATGTGGAGCGGGTGCACGACGGCGCGTATGTCATCGGCGACGCCCTCGTCCTGCTCGGCTCCGGCGGTGACCGCCGGCGCGCCCTGCAGCTCAAGCTCCAGCAGTCCCTGTATGCGCTGCGCGACTCCATCGGAGCCGCGATCTATCTCAGCCGCTATATCGACGGCGAGGTACGGATCACGCAGTACGCGGACAGCCCGCACACACCCAAGGTCAATGAGTGGGTCGACTTCCGGTCCGCCGCCCACGCGAGCGCGATCGGCAAGTGCCTGCTCACCCAGCTCGACCACGACGACCGGCGCGATCACCTCTCGCGCCACAAGACCGCCCGGCTCACCTCCCGGACGATCACCAACGAGCAGGTCCTCTTCCGCAAGCTGGACGCCCAGCCCGCGACGGTCCCCGTCCTCGATCTCCAGGAGTACGCGGTCGGCACGGTCTGCGCGGCCGTCCCCGTCACGGCGGGCCTGTCGGTGGGCTGCGTCGCGCTCTCCCTGCCGCTGGAGCACGCCCACCGGCTGCGGCACGCCGCCGCGGCGCTGAACCAGAAGGCGGCTCCCCTGGTGCTGTCGATGGCGCTCTGATCACCGACCCGGCCGGCGGCCGGTTGGGAGCACCCGTTCGGACCAGGTATATTTATCTCGTCAGCAGGCGCCGCTAGCTCAGTTGGTTAGAGCAGCTGACTCTTAATCAGCGGGTCCGGGGTTCGAGTCCCTGGCGGCGCACAGACAGGCTCAAGGGCCCCTCACCACTGGTGAGGGGCCCTTGGCCGTTCCCTGCCGCCCCTTAGCATGGGTGGCCCACCCGCGTCCGGCCGGAATACGGAAGGAGAGAGCACATGCCGCAGCACCGCCGCCCCCCGGCAGTCGCCGCGCTCCTGCTCCTCCTCGCCGTCGTGTTCGGCCCCTCCCTCACGGGCGCGCTCCCGTCCGCCCACGCGGGCACCACCGCTTCCGCGACCCGGACCGCGAAGGACCCGGCGGCCACCGAGGCCCGGCCCATCGCCGACGCCGGGGACACCGGCGGCACCTGCCGGCAGCAGGACCACCCCCTGGGGGGCGCCGAGATCGCCGCGCCCTACGGCCACACCGACCCGCTCACCGCGCCCGCCGCCACCCGGGCCCCGCTGCCCGCCGACCGGGCACCGCGCACCAGCGCGCCACGCGCACCCCCGGTGCCGGTCGCCGGCTGCGCCGAGCTGCTCCCCGTCCTACGGATCTAGGTCCGCCCACCACGGCCCGCGCACCGGGCCGTGCTCCGGCATGCCCGCATCCGTACCCTCAGGGAGATCCCTCCGTCATGTCTGTCGCTTCCCGCATGTCCTCACGCCGCCTCGCGGCCATCGGCGCGGCCCTCGCCCTCGTCGTCGCGCTCGTCGCCGCCGGCATCGCCATCGGCAAGAACTCCAGCGGCTCCGGCACCCGCCGGCCCGCCGCCTCCGGGGACTCCGCCGCACCCTCCGCCGACCCCCGGCAGAAGGTCTTCGACGGGCTGGAGCGCGCCACCAGCCGCCGTGCGGACGGCGACGCCCTCGCCCTCGGCAAGGCCGACGCGCCCGTCGTGCTCGTGGAGTACGCCGACTACCAGTGCTCGTACTGCGGCCGCTTCACCCGCGAGACCCAGCCCGAGCTGGTCAAGAAGTACGTGGACGCGGGCGTGCTGCGCATCGAGTTCCGCAACTACCCGATCTTCGGCAAGGACTCCGAGCGGGCCGCCCGCGCCTCCTGGGCGGCGGGGCGGCAGGGCCGGTTCTGGCAGTTCCACGACGAGGTGTACGCCAAGACCCGCAAGGGCGACGCGCTCGCCGAGGACAGGCTCGTGGACATGGCCCGTACCGCCGGCGTCACCGACCTCGACCGCTTCCGCGAGGACCTGAAGGGCTCGGCGTCGGAGGAGGCCGTCAAGAAGGACAAGGAGGAGGCCGGCTCCATCGGGGTGTCGTCCACCCCGACCTTCCTCGTGAACGGCCGGCCCATCAGCGGCGCCCAGCCGATGGGCGTCTTCGACGAGGCCATCGCGCTGGCCAAGGCGGCGAAGAAGAGCGAGAAGTGACCGACATCGGCTATCTCGCCGCCTTCCTCGGCGGTGTCCTCGCCCTGGTCAGCCCGTGCAGCGCGCTGCTGCTGCCGGCCTTCTTCGCGTACTCGCTCGCGAGCCCCGGCAAGCTCCTGGCCCGCACCGGCGTCTTCTACCTCGGGCTCGCCACCACGCTCGTACCGCTCGGCGTCGCCTCCACGGCCGCGAGCCGGCTGTTCAACGGGCACCGCGCTGTGCTGATCACGACGGGCGGCTGGCTGGTGATCGCCATGGGCGCGGCCCAGATCCTCGGCCTCGGCTTCGCGTCGAAGAAGGCGCAGGCGGCGGCCGGGCGGATCATCCCGCGCTCGGCCGCGTCGACGTTCCTGCTGGGCTGTGTGTACGGGCTGGCCGGCTTCTGCGCCGGGCCGATCCTGGGCGCGGTGCTCACCGTGACGGCCGTCGAGGGCGACCCCGTGCACGGTGGCTCGATGCTCGCCGTCTACGCGCTGGGCATGGCGCTGCCGCTGTTCGTGCTGGCCCTGTGCTGGGACCGCTTCGGGCTCGGCCGCCGGGGCTGGTTGCGCGGGAAGGAGCTGCGCCTGGGCCGGCTGCGGCTGCACACCACATCCCTGGTCTCCGGGCTGTTCTTCATCGGCATCGGCGCGCTGTTCCTGGCCTACGACGGGACGACGGGCCTGCCCGGGATCCTCGACGCCGACCAGGAGTTCAGGCTGGAGGAGTTCGCCTCCCGCGTCGGCAACGCCGTACCGGACTACGCCCTGCTCTCGGTCATCGCCCTGGTGGTGGCGGGCGTGCTGGGCCGGATCGCGCTCCGACCGGAGAAGCCGCGGGGGAAGGCCGGGAAGTCCGCGGCGGATCGGCCGCCCGCTCCGCGGTCATGACATGGCCGCCGTCGCCGTAAGGGCCTCCCCGGGGTGGGACCGGGGAGGCTGTGGGGGGTGGCGGCACGGGTGCGGCAGTGGATCAGAACCGCACGTCGGAGCAGGCGTAGAAGGCGTTGCCCGTGTCGGCGATGGTCCACACGGCGAGGACGAGCTGCTTGCCGGTGCGACCGGCGGGGAGGGTGCCCTGGTGGGTGACGGTGGCCTCGGGTATCCGGCCGCCGTAGGGCACGGTCAGGAAGGGCTTGGTCTCCAGGTCGGCGCGGGTGAGGGGGCGGCTCGGGTCGTAGCCGCTCCTGGTGAGGTAGTAGCGGAAGTCGGTGGTGGCGTGCCGGGCGGTGAGCTTCCAGCGGAAGCCCATGCCCTGGCCCGCGGTGACCTGGGTGGCGGGCCACTGGCCGCCGCGCGGGTCGTCCAGCTGCGCGAAGCGGCTGTTGCCGCCCGCACAGATCGTGCCGTCGGCGGGCCCGCGGGCCGGGAAGCCCTTGGCGCCCTCGACGCTCTGCGGTTCCCACTGGATCTCGCCGCAGTTCTTCACGGCGCCCTGTGCGCAGTACACCTGCCGACTGGTGGGGGAGTCGGTGTAGCCGTGGCCGGTGGCGCTGCCGGTGGCGACGAGGGAGGCGCCGGCGAGTGCGGCGCCGATGATCGCCGCACTGATCTTTTTGCGCATGCTTTCGCTCCTCGGAGAACGTGGGGGGTTCTGTGAGCCGAGTGACTTGCGGTCTAGACCAAGGCGGAGGCTAGTACCGGCCTTTGGTCATGTCCAGGCCAACGGTCGAAAGAATCCGGTCGCCCTGTGTACGCGCCGCCTTCACGCGCGAGCCAGGGAAACACCGCTCTCCCCCACGTTCTCCGCCCGCGCACCGGCCTCCCACGCCCCGCGTCCTTCGCCTTTCAAGGAGGCGGTCTTGACGAGGCGGGCTCGGCGAAGCGGGCCCGACGCTCAGTGGACCCGGCCGTACAGGTTCGGGTTGTAGTGCGAGAAGGTCGAGATGCGGACCTTCTTGCCCGGCCGGGGCGCCTCGACATAGCGACCGCCGCCCAGATAGATCGCGGCGTGGTGGACGCCGGAGGCCCGGCCGTTGTCGGTCCAGAAGACCAGGTCACCGCGGCGCAGCGCGCTGCGGGAGATCTTGCGGGTGGCGCGGTACTGATCGGCCGCGATCCGCGGCAGCCGGAAGCCGGCACGGCGGTACGCCTGCTGGATGAGCCCGGAGCAGTCCCAGCGGTGCGGTCCGTTGCCGCCCAGCGCGTACGGGTCGCCGAGGTGGGCCAGGGCGAAGGCGATGGCGGTCTCGACGTTCCGCGCACCGGCGGCCACGGGGTCCTGAGGGTCCTGGAGGCTCCCGTAGCCCCGCTCGACGAGGGTCAGGTCGTCGAGCTCCTCGTCGGCCCCTCCGGCTTCCCCGGCTTCCCCCGCCCCCTCGACGCTCCCGACATCCTCCAGGAAGTCGTCATCGCGATCGATGTACTCCAAATGGGTGGTTTCGCCCGGATCCGCCACCCCTGGCAATGGCTCGGGCGTCGCCGACGCCGTGACGACGCCGGGCCCGGCCAATACCGCCGCCCCCACGGCGGCCGCGAGCGCGCCCCGGACGGCACACCGCCGCCGGTTGCCGGACCTGTCTCGGGTGGGAGCCGGAATCCACACAATCCGCCACCTTCCCTCGCTCGGGGCACAGCGTCTCAATCATCCGATTGAACCGCATGTCGGAAAATAAGGGCATATCCCTCGCGTGGTCGGGAGCACCCTCCAGGATCGGGTAGAGTTTTCTCTGTCAGCAGGCGCCGCTAGCTCAGTTGGTTAGAGCAGCTGACTCTTAATCAGCGGGTCCGGGGTTCGAGTCCCTGGCGGCGCACAGACAGGCTTGAAGGCCCCTCACCACGGTGAGGGGCCTTCGGTCGTTTCTCGGGTCGCATGCGAACGCTTCACCCCCATTCGTACGCCTCTCCGACCCACGCACCGCTTTGCCCGGTAAACACCTTCTTTCACCCTTGCGATCATGACGCGCGGTCGGAGATCCTGAACCGACAGCGATGACTCAACGTCAATGCGTAAGCAAAGAGTTGGGTGGCGCCGGGGGGGATCCGGTGCCCTTGGGTCCGTACGGCCGAGGGGGGCCGGACGGGCTTCACGGACCGACTGACACACGCGGTCAGTATGCGTACGGGGGGAAATGCCTCATGTCTTCCATGCCTGCCGACGCCCGGCAACAGACCCAGGACCCGGCGGCCACGACCCGGCCGCGGGCGCCCGGCTTCCCGGGGACCGTCCCGGCCCAGCCGCAGCCGGTCCCCAGCCTGCCCCCGCCGCCGCCACTTCCGCCGCTTCCGCCGCACCCGCCCAGAGTGCGCCCTCGCTTCGATTACGAGCACTACAGCCGGCTGGCCGGCCCGCTGACCGAGCCGGATCCCGACCACCCCTACCGGGTCCGTTACCGCAGCCTGCTGGCCGACGAGACGCACCGCGTCCTGGGCGCCCTGCTGCTGGGCGCCGCGCCCGTCGTCTCGATCGGGCTCCTGGTGTGGCTGATGCAGCCCGCCCACTGGACCCAGCGCGACAACGCCACGCCGCTCATGCGGGTGCTGGACGCCGTGATGCTGGTGTCGATCGGCCTCATCGAGCTGTTCCGCACGCTGAATGTCACCTCCAACGCCCACGCCACCCTCGTCGCCCGCGACCCCGTCCCGGTCGTGCCCGAGAGCGGCACCAAGGTGGCCTTCCTGACCTCGTTCGTGCCCGGCAAGGAGCCGATCGAGATGGTCACCCGCACGCTGGAAGCGGCGGTGCGGCTGCGGCACCGCGGCCCGATGCACGTCTGGCTGCTGGACGAGGGCGACGACCCCGAGGTCAAGGAGGTCTGCCGGCGGCTCGGCGTCCACCACTTCTCCCGCAAGGGCGTCGAGAAGTGGAACCAGCCCAAGGGCCCGCACCGCGCGAAGACGAAACACGGGAACTACAACTCCTGGTTGGACGCCCACGGCGACGACTACGACTTCTTCGCCTCCGTCGACACCGACCATGTGCCACTGCCCAACTTCCTGGAACGCATGCTCGGGTACTTCCGCGACCCCGATATCGCGTTTGTCGTTGGACCGCAGGTCTACGGGAACTACGATGCGGCCGTGACCAAGGCCGCCGAAAGCCAGCAATTCCTTTTCCACGCCCTGATCCAACGCGCCGGGAACCGCTATGGCGCACCCATGTTCGTCGGCACCAACAACGCGGTCCGCATCAGCGCCCTGAAGAGCATCGGCGGGCTGTACGACTCCATCACCGAGGACATGGCCACCGGCTTCGAGCTGCACCGGCACCGCAATCCGGAGACGGGCCGGAAATGGCGCTCGGTCTATACCCCCGACGTCCTGGCGGTCGGCGAGGGTCCCAACGCCTGGACGGATTTCTTCACCCAGCAGCTGCGCTGGTCACGGGGGACGTACGAGACGATCCTCAAGCAGTTCTGGAAAGGCCCCTTCACACTGTCCCCGGGGAAATTCCTCAACTACAGCCTGCTGGTCATCTATTATCCGATGACCGCACTCAACTGGATGCTGGGCGCCTTGAGCTGCGCCCTTTTTCTCGGGCTCGGCGCCTCCGGGATCCAGATCAATTCCGAGATCTGGATGATGCTCTACAGCGATGCCGCCGCCCTCCAGATCGGCCTCTACATCTGGAACCGCCGGCACAATGTCTCGCCGCATGAGCCCGAGGGCTCCGGCGGGCTGGCCGGCATGGTGATGTCCGCGCTGTCCGCGCCGATCTACGCCCGCTCGCTGTGCGACGCCATCCTGCGCCGCAAGAGCGGCTTCGTGGTGACCCCGAAGGGCGACTCGGCCAGCCCCGACACCCTCTTCGGCACCTTCCGCATCCATCTGTTCTTCCTGCTGGTGTTCGGCGGCTCGCTGCTGGCCTCCTTCTGGCTCGGCCACACCCACGTCGCGATGCGCACCTGGGCGACGCTGGCCCTGGCCATCACCGTGGCGCCGATCATCGCCTGGTGGTGGTCCCTGCGCCGCACCGGACAGGGCGCGGCCGAGCAAGCCGTGGAGGCCCGCGGATGAAATTCCGGCGATACCGCGTCAGCCGCCGCACGCGCCGTATGGCTGTCGGCTCGGCGGTGGTGCTCGCCCTGGCGGGGATGAACGGGCCGGCGATCTGGGGCTACGCCTCCGAGCAGTATCACGACTACGAGATCAACCAGCCGGAGTACAAGGAGAAGAACGGCCACTGGACAGTCGTGGACGTTCCCGAGGAATACCGGATCAATACGATCCACGCCGCCCTGCTCTACACCGGCAAGGTGCTGCTGGTCGCCGGCTCCGGGAACAACGCCGCCAATTTCAAGGCCAAGTCCTTCCGCACGGTCCTGTGGGACCCGGCGAAGAACACCTTCAAGAATGTCCCCACCCCCAAGGACCTCTTCTGCTCCGGGCACACCCAACTGCCCGACGGCAAGCTCCTGGTGGCGGGTGGCACCCAGCGTTACGAAAAGCTCGGCGGCGACGTCACCAAGGCCGGCGGGCTGATGGTCGTCCACAACGAGAACCCCGACAAGCCGATGACCCTGCCCGCGGGCACCCGGTTCACCGGAAAGAAGAACGGCAAGACCTTCGAGTCCAAGGACCCCGTGCTCGTACCCCGCGCCAAGAAGACCCAGGACGAGGAGAGCCGCAAGGTCACCGTCACGGTCAGCACCGCGCGCGTCTATGTGGAGGCCCTGGAGAAGGGCCAGCAGTACGAGACCGGGCTCACCGACAATTACAGCGTCGAGGGTCTCAAGGGGTCCGACGCCCAGAACATCTACGGCATCGCCAACAAGCTCTCCTTCGACAAGAAGGATTTCCAGGGCATCAAGGACGCCTTCGAGTTCGACCCGGTCGCCGAGCGCTATGTGACGGTCGACCCGATGAACGAGGCCCGCTGGTATCCCACGCTGACCACCCTCCAGGACGGGAAGGTCCTCTCCGTCTCCGGTCTCGACGAGATCGGCCAGGTCGTCCCCGGCAAGAACGAGATCTACGACCCGAAGACGAAGAAGTGGACCTACCTCCCCAAGGAGCGGTTCTTCCCCACCTATCCCGCCCTGTTCCTCACCGACAAGGGCAAGATCTTCTACACCGGTTCCAACGCGGGCTACGGCCCGGCGGACAAGGGCCGGGTGCCGGGCGTGTGGGATCTGGCGAGCGACGAGTTCACCGAGGTGCCCGGGATGAGCGACCCGGACGCCCTGGAGACCTCGATGTCGGTCCTGCTGCCGCCCGCCCAGGACCAGAAGTACATGGTCCTCGGCGGCGGCGGCGTCGGCGAGGACAAGAGGGCCACGGCCAAGACCCGCATCGTCGACCTGCACGCCGCGAAGCCCCGCTTCCGCGACGGGCCCGACCTCTACGCCAAGGCCCGCTATCCCAGCAGCGTCATCCTGCCCGACGACACGGTGCTGACCACCAACGGCTCCGGTGACTACCGCGGCCGCAGCGCCTCCAACGTCCTCGGCGCCGAGATCTACGACCCCAGGTCCGGCTCCCGGCACACGGTCGCCGATCCCCTGGTGGGCCGCAACTACCACTCCGGCGCGCTGCTGCTGCCCGACGGCCGGGTGATGACCTTCGGCTCCGATTCCCTCTTCGGCGACAAGGACAACACCAAGCCCGCCACCTTCGAGCAGCAGATCGACCTCTACACCCCGCCCTATCTCCACCGGAGCGGCAAGCGCCCCGAGCTGCGGGATTCCGGCCCCAGGACCGTGGAGCTGGGCGGCACGGCCACGTACGGAACGGTCACGGGGAAGGGGTCCCGGCCGATCGCGAAGGCACGCCTGATCCGTCCGGGGTCCTTCACCCACGTCACGAACATCGAGCAGCGCTCGATCGCCCTGGACTTCACCCGGGAGGGCGACGAGATCACGGTGACACTGCCGAAGGACCCGTCCCTGGTGCCGCCGGGTTGGTACATGCTCAATGTGGTGGACGACCGGGGGCTGCCGTCGACGGCGGTGTGGGTGAAGGTCCCGGAAGCGAAGGCCGCCGCGAAGAGCGACGACAAGGGCGACGACAAGACCGAGGACACACCCGCCGAGGAAAACGAGGGCTGAGCCGGAGCCGGTGGGCGCCCTGGCCGGCTGTCGGTCCGGGCGCCTTGGACCGCCGTCAGCGGGAATTGCGCGCCAGGTCGAGCGCGTAGCCCTCCCACCACTGGCCCGCGTCGGGGCCGCCCTTGCAATTGCCGTCCGACTCGCCCGGCCGCTTGATCCACAGATACGCGTCCACCAGCGGATCGCCGGTGCGGGTCGTCGGGGGCTCGCCGAGGGCCCGGCCGGAGGGGTTGCACCAGGACTTCTCATGGTCGGCGCCGGACAGCGGGCCGTTGCCGTTGCGGCTGGTGTCGATGACGAAGTGCTTGCCGTCCAGCAGGCGGGAGAGCCTGCGGCCGTATTCCTTGTTGTCCCGCGTCGTCTGGAAGTTGGAGACGTTGAGCGCGAAGCCGTCGGCCTGCTCGATGCCCGCCCGGCGCAGCGGCTCGGCCATCCGGTCGGCGGGCGTCACCCAGCTGGGGTTGCCCGCGTCGAGATAGACCTTGGTGCGCGGCAGCGCCTTGAGCTTGGTGACGGCGTCCTTCAGCAGCGCGAACCGCTCCTCGTGGAACTGCTGGGGCGTGCAGCCGTCCTCGATGTGCGGCAGGGCGTCCGGCTCCAGGATCACGGTCGCGGCGCGGTCGCCGATGCCCTGCGCCGCCTGGTCCAGCCACTTCCGGTAGGCGTCGCCGTCGGAGGCGCCGCCCTGGGAGTACTGACCGCAGTCGCGGTGCGGGATGTTGTAGAGGACGAGGACCGCTACCCGGTCGGCCTTGGCAGCCGCCTCGGTGTAGCCGCGGGTCTGCCCCTGGGGGTCGTCGACGCCGATCCACTCCGCGACGGGCTGCGCCGCGATCTTCGTGAGGAGCTCGGACTGCTTGCCCTTGCCCTCCTTGTGGAGCTCGATGGCCCGCTTGGAGGCGGTGGACTCCGGGTTCACCCAGAAGGGTGCCCGCGCCTTGGGCTGCTGGACCGGCTGCTGAGGGGGTGCGTCGCCCTTGGGCGGTGCCGCCGAGGAGGAGGAAGAGGAGCAGCCGGCGAGGAAGAGCAGGACTCCCAGCGCGGCTCCCGCTCCGGTACGGGTCGTTCGGGTCCGACGTGTGCGGCCGGTGTTCCTGCCGTACATCCATTCCCCCTTGGGTGTACTTCCTGTGGGGTTGTCGTCCCCCGCCCCCACGGGACATGACCGGTCCCTTCCATGCTGGCACAGAGAGCGGGGCCGCGGTGAGCCGTCACGGCATGACGCGCCGTCACGTCCCCCTGATGGAGCAGTCGGCCGCGCGGGGGTGGACGCCGGGGGGCGAACGGTCGGCTCAGGCACGGCCGGCGCCGGTCAGATAGGCCGAGACGACGACGTTGGCGTTGTACGAGTGCCGGGCGCGGTCGTAGTCGCCGCCGCAGGTGATCAGGCGCAGCTCGGCGCGGCCCTTCTCGCGCGGGCCGTACACCTTCCGGGCGTCGAAGCGGTCCTTGGTGAAGACGGAGACGTCCTCGACGGTGAATTCGGCGGTGGTGTCGTCCGAACGGGTGACGGTGATGGTCTCGCCGGGCTTGAGGGTGCCCAGGTCGTAGAAGACGGCCGGTGCCCTGGCGGTGTCGACGTGCCCGACGAGCACGGCCGCGCCGGGGCTGCCGGGCTGGGGGCCGCCGCGGTACCAGCCGACGGCGCCGGCCCGCCCGTACGGTGGCGGGTCCACCGCGCCGAGGGGGTTCAGGCCACGGCTTTCGATGGGGGCTCTGACGCCGACCGCTTTGATGGTGAGGCCCTGCGGCGGGGCGGCGCGCAGCGGGGCGTGGGGCGGGGGCAGCGGGCGGGCCGCCGGACGGCCGACGGCGGCGACGTCACCGGCGGTCGGGGTGGCGGCGCCGTGCCCGTCGGTGTTCTCCCGCCCCCACAGCCACAGGGCCAGCAGCAGCGCGGCCCAGGCCGTCCCGGTGAGGAAGCGGCCGTTGCCGCTGGTGCGCGCTTCGGGCATCGCCTCGGTCGCTTTCGGGTCGCCGGTCGTTTCCCTCACCTTCTGCCCGTTTCGGTGCGGCGGCGGTGCCAGATCAGACCGGCGGCGATCAGTGCCGTGATGCCGGCGAGGACGAGCCCCGGGGTGTCGGGAGGCTCGGGCGTGGTCGCGGTGCCGCCGCCGCCCGCCGGTACCGGCGCGACGGGCGCTTCGGAGGAGGAACCGCGGCCGCCCTGCCCACCCCGGTCGGGGTGGGCGTACCGGGCGCTGAAAACGGGCGCGGCGCCGCCGTGGCGGTTGTCGGGCAGCGCCTCGCCCCGCTTGACGATGGTCAGCCGGCCCTGCGCCACGGCGTCGTGGCCGGCGCAGTCGACCTTCACCGGGTAGGTGCCCGGCGCGACGGTCCCGCGCACGGACGCCTCGGCGAACAGCCCGGCGGAGTCCTTGGTCAGCCGGGCGTCCGAGGCGAGCGCCTCGGAGGTGGCGGTCGCCCTGTCGCCGGCGCACCCGGCGACGCGCAGCTGGAACCGGCCGCCGGGCTGGCTGGTGACGGGGGTCAGCTCGACCGTGCCGGACATGGTGGCCGGGTCGTCGTAGGCGTACGCGGGGGCCGTGCAGAGGGCGACCGTCGCCAGGGCTCCGCACAGAGCGAGTCGAACCGAGTCCATGGTGAACCTCCTCGTACTCCAGAAGGTTCACCCCGCCACCCCGGCCCCCGCATCCGCTCCGTGGCGCCATTGCTCCATATGGCGACCTGGGCGGCACGGGCTGCGGCCGATCGGCCGACTCCCCGTCAGACGGCGGCGACCGACGGCGGCCGGTGCCGCCCGAGGTGGTGTCAGGCGAGGAGGTGTCAGACGAGGTCGACGAGGTCGGCGATCGAGTCGACGACACGGGAGGGACGGAAGGGGTGCCGGTCGATGTCCCCGGGCCCGGTCAGGCCGGTCAGGACGAGGAACGTCTCCATCCCGGCCTCCAGGCCGGCCAGCACGTCGGTGTCCATCCGGTCGCCGATCATGGCGCTGGTCTCGGAGTGGGCGCCGATGGCGTTGAGCCCGGCCCGCATCATCAGCGAGTTCGGCTTGCCGACGAAGTACGGGTCGCGGCCGGTCGCCTTGGTGATCAGCGCGGCGACGGAACCGGTGGCGGGCAGCGCGCCCTCGGCGGAGGGGCCCGTCTCGTCGGGGTTGGTGGCGATGAAGCGGGCGCCGCCGTTGATCAGCCGGATCGCCTTGGTGAGCGCCTCGAAGCTGTACGTACGGGTCTCACCGAGCACCACGTAGTCGGGTTCGTGGTCGGTGAGGACGTAGCCGATGTCGTGCAGGGCGGTGGTGAGGCCGGCCTCACCGATGACGTAGGCGGTGCCGCCGGGCCGCTGGTCGTCCAGGAACTGGGCGGTGGCCAGCGCGGACGTCCAGATGTTCTCGACCGGCACGTCGAGGCCGATGCGCGCCAGACGGGCGTGCAGGTCGCGCGGGGTGTAGATCGAGTTGTTGGTCAGCACCAGAAAGGGCTTGCCGGACTCCCGGAGCCGCTTGATGAAGGCATCGGCCCCGGGCACGGGAATGCCCTCGTGCATCAGCACACCGTCCATGTCGGTGAGCCAGGATTCGATCGGCTTGCGCTCTGCCACGGTGTGACTCCTGCGGTCTGCGCCCCTCGCTGGGGCGGGGGTGTCCCGACACGTCCAGCCTATGCGGCGGCGGTATCGGGCCTCCGCGGGGAGCCATTCCGGCGGATTCCGTGCGGGGCTCCGCCCCGGACCCCGTGTCCTCAATCGCCGGACGGGCTTGAGGACACCGCCGTCACCGGTTGGAGCGTCGCGCTCCGAAGAACAAGGACCCTCCGGCGAGGAGCAGCGCGAACGCCGCCGCCCCCATCGCGAAGAGCGGCCGCTGAGAGCCCGTGTCGGCAAGCGTGCCGCGATGGTCGTCACCGGCGTGGGTGCCCCCCGTGGGCTTTGCGGCGCGGGCGGGCGCGCCCTCGTGCGCGCCCTCGACCTCGAAGGTGTAGTCGTTGGACTCCCCCACCCAGTCGCCGTCGCCGGCCCGCCGCTGGACCGCGGTGACATTGGCCGTGACCTGCCCCTCGGGCGCGCGGCCGGTGAAGGCGAGGCGCACGCGTACGGCGACGGTGCCGCGCGCGGGTACGGAGAAGCCCGCGAAATCCGTGGAGCCGCCGTCGAAGACGCCGACGTTCTCGGCCTCCTCGGTCCGTTCCAGGGTCACCGGCCGCCAGCGGGAGGCGGCGGTGTCGTAGAAGTCCAGGCGGATGTCGTCGGGCTGGAGGGTGCGGCCGCGGTCGGCGAGGACCGCGACGGGGTGCACGCTCCGGCACTCGGCGGCGGTGCTGTTGCGCAGCTCCAGCTGCCAGGCGTGCGGGGGGTCGCCGCGCTCGTACGTCTCGGGTCCGCCGCTCAGCCGGGCGGTGATCGGGAACGTGGAGCTGCCGGGGGTGCCGCAGCGTGGCTGGGCGGGGGCCCGGTCGCGCGGGTGAACGGGGGACGCGGGCGCCGCCGTGGAGAAGATCGCGAGTGCGGCGGCGCCGAAGGCGAGCGCGCGGGGCAAGTGCATCGCAGGACCTTTACGGGTGAGGGCTCCGGGCTTCCGCACCCTTCCACCGGGCGGGCGGGGATCCGGGGCCCGCCACGGCCCGGTGGGTCCGACTGGCCGTCACTTACCGCCCGATCTGACTATTTTCGTTTCATCCTTCGCTTTATGCACGAGTCATCGGGTGGGCGCTCGCGGCGTCAGCCGGAAAAGGCGGAGCCAATCGCTCCGGCGCGCCCGAAGAGTGGTGCCAGCGCCAGCTCGGCCGCGCCCTCGACCACTGTCCGGTCGCCGCCGGGGGTGACGGCGACCGGGGCCGTACCGGCGAGGACGTCCCGGACGCCCGCCACGTACGCCTCCGGGCCGGCCAGCACGGTCCGGCCGCCGAGGAGCACGAGGTCGATGTCCAGCAGTCGTACGAGATTGGCGGCGCCGACCCCGAGGAGGCGGGCGGCGCGGGCGGTGTCGCCCGCGGCGACGGCGGCCAGGCACAGGACCTCGACGCAGCCGCGGTTGCCGCAGGGGCACGGGGGGCCGTCGAGCTGGAGCACCTGGTGCCCGAACTCCCCCGCGCCGGTCCTGGCTCCCCGGTGCACGCTCCTGTTCAGCACGAGGCCGGCGCCCAGGCCCGTGCCGAGGTGGAGGTAGGCGAAGGAGTCGGTGCCGGGCGCGCCGTGGCGTGTGAGGCCGAGGGCGGCGGCGTTGGTGTCCTTGTCGACGACGACGGGGGCCGCGAGCCGCTCGGCGAGGGCGTCGCGGAGCGGGAACCCGTCCCACTGGGGAAAGCCGGTGACCTTGTGGAGCACGCCGGCGCGGTGGTCGAGGGGGCCGGGGACGGCCACTCCGATGCCGAGGAGGGGCGCGGCGGGCGCGGCGCCGGCCCGCAGGGCGCCTATCTCGGTCGTGACCGCGTCCAGCACGGCGTCCGCTCCGGCGCCGAAGGCGAGCGGCGCGGCGCGGGTGGCGAGCTCGGCGCCGGTGAGGTCGACGAGGGTCGCGGTCAGGGTGTCGCGGTCGAGGTGGAGGCCGATGGCGTGCGCGGCGCCGGGGACCAGGCGCCAGGCCATGGGCGGCTTGCCGCCGGTGGAGGCGCGGCGGCCCGCCTCGGCGGCCAGGCCGGCGATCCGCAGCCGTGCGGTGATCTTGCTGACGGCCTGCGGGGTCAGGCCCGTGCCCCCGGCCAGCTCCGCGCGGCCGGCGCCCTCCGGGCCGGCGTCGCGCAGCAGGCCGAGCACGACGGCGGTGTTGTGGTCGCGCAGCGCGGTGAGGTTGGCGCCGGCCGACGGGCCCTGGGTCGGGGGGAGGGTCGTGTTCACCCCTCCATTGTGGCCATCGCTTGCGCTTTCGCAACAGTGTTGCCAAAGTGGTCGGCATGGATGGCACCGCTGACACCCCCCGCGCCCCTCACGACCCGTTTCGGGTCGGGCTCATCGGCTACGGCCTCGCGGGCTCCGTCTTCCACGCCCCGCTCGTCGCCGCCACCGACGGCCTCGTCCTCGACACGGTCGTCACCGCCAACCCCGACCGGCAGCGTCAGGCCGCCGCCGAGCACCCCGGCGTGCGGACCGTCTCCGACACGGACGCCCTCTTCGCCCGCGCCGACGACCTCGACCTGATCGTCGTCGCCTCCCCCAACCGCACGCACGTCGCGCTCGCCCGTACGGCCCTGGAGGCCGGCCTGGCGGTCGTCGTCGACAAGCCGCTCGCCGCGACCGCCGCCGAGGCCGAGTCGCTGGCCGCGCTCGCCGACAGCCGTGGGCTGCTGCTCGGCGCCTTCCAGAACCGCCGCTGGGACAACGACTTCCGCACGGTCCGGAAGCTGATCGACGACGGCCTCCTCGGCGAGGTCACCCGCTTCGAGTCCCGCTTCGAACGCTGGCGGCCCCAGCCCAAGGGCGGCTGGCGCGAGTCCGGCGACCCGGCCGAGATCGGCGGGCTCCTCTACGACCTGGGCAGCCATGTCGTCGACCAGGCCCTGGCCCTCTTCGGGCCCGCCGCCACCGTCTATGCCGAGTCCGACGTGCGCCGCCCGGGCGCCGAGGCCGACGACGACGCGTTCATCGCCCTCACCCACGTCAGCGGCGTCCGCTCCCACCTGTGGGTGAGCGCCACCACCGCGCAGCTCGGCCCGCGCTTCCGGGTCCTCGGCAGCCTCGCGGGCTATGTGAAGTACGGCCTGGACCCGCAGGAGGCGGCACTGCGCGAGGGCCTGCGCCCGAGCGACGACCCCTCGGCGTGGGGCGTGGAGCCGAAGTCCGCGTGGGGCCGGATCGGCGCAGGCGAGTCCCCGCTGACGGGCGGCGGCGAACCCGTCCCGACCCTCCCCGGCGACTACCCCGCCTACTACGCGGTGGTCGCCCAGGCCCTGCGCGACGGCGGCGAACCGCCCGTCGGCGCACTGGAGGCGGCGGCCGCGCTGCGGGTGCTGGAGGCGGCCAAGGTGTCGGCGGCGGAGGGCCGCACGGTCCGTATCGACACGATCGAGGAGACGGCATGAGCGAGGAGACGGCATGAGCGAGGAAGTCGCCCGCCTGGAAGCGGACGAACAGCGACTGGTCTTCGACCACTTCGGCAATGACGACGCCTGGGAGCTCGGCTCCCTCCTCGTCCGCCTCGCCCGCGAGCGCGGCGCCGCCGTCACGATCGGCATCCGGCGCGGCGCCCAGCAGCTCTTCCACTGCGCCCTGCCCGGCACCTCCGCCGACAACGACGCCTGGATCGCCCGCAAGTGCCGCGTCGTCGAGCGCTACGCCGAGTCCTCCTACCTCGTCGGCGCCCGCTTCCGCGCGAAGGGCCGCACCTTCGAGGACTCCTCCCGCCTCGACCCGGATCTCTACGCCGCGCACGGCGGCGCGTTCCCGGTCCGCGTACGGGGCACGGGCGTCGTGGGCGCGGTGGCCGTGTCGGGCCTGACGCAGGCGGACGACCACGCGCTGGTGGTGGCGGGCCTGGAGCGGTATCTGGGGGCGCGGCGCTGAGCGGCCTCGATGGCCCCTCAGTGGTCCCTCAGGTGGCCGAGGTATCGCTCGATGGCCTCGGCGAGGGCCTCGGGGGACTCCTCAGGCGCGTAGTGGCCCGCGTCCCCGAGGACTTCGAGCTCGGCGTTCGGAAACCACCGCAGCCATGTGGTCCGCATGGCCTCGGCCCCGACCGCCGGGTCGTGCGCGCCGACGAGGAGCAGCACCGGGGCCGGGTTGCCGACCACCCTGTCGTGGAAGTCGACCGCCGCCCAGGAGTCCAGATACGCCCGGAAGGCCCTCGGTGAGGAACACCCCACCGAGCGGCCCACCATCGCGTCGAGCCAGGCGTCGTCGTGCTGACCGCCAGTGGTGTTGTCGATGATCAACTTCCGGTTGGCGGGATTCCCGGCGGCCCCCGCGAACAGCTCCCGGACCTCCCCTTCGAGCGGGAAGCCGGACGCGGGGATCGGCGAGACGCCGATGATCGAGCGGATCCGCGCCGGTGCGTCCAGCAGCATGAGCTGGGCCGCTTTGGCGCCCATGGAGTGCCCGACGACCGAGAACTCCTCCCAGCCGAGGTGGTCGGCCACGGCGAGGGCGTCCCCGGCGACTTCCTCCATCGTGAAGTCGCCGTCGGCGTCCATCGCCTCCCCGTACCCACGGCAGTCGAGGAACGCATAGCCGAACCGCTCCCCGTCCAGATACGGACGCATCGGAGCGAAGCTCGTCCTGTCCCCGAACCAGTTGTGCAGCACGATGGCCCGTTCAGGGCCGTTGCCGTGGATTTCATATGGAATGACCTGAGCTGTCACGCCATGCAGTGTCACGATGTCGTGCGGCCGAGGTCAACGCGCCACGCCACATCGAGCCCGGTCGGCGTTCGAGGCCAAAGGTGCCCAAGGGCTTTGCCCCCTGCTACGGGGAAGGCTCCAACCGCTAGGAACCCACCGGCTTCGTGCCGATCACCACCGTCGCGTACAGATCCTCGCAACCGACCACCCGAGGAATCAGCCCCCCACGCGCGAACGTCTCCATCGTGAGCGGAGCTTGGACCTCACTCGTCTCCACCAGCAAGTGACCCCCGGGCGCCAGCCACGACGACGCCGCCCCCGCCACCCGCCTCTGCACATCCAGCCCGTCCGCCCCGCCGTCCAGCGCCACCAGCGCCTCGTGCTCGCGCGCCTCCGGCGGCAGAAGTCCTATCTCCTCCGTCGGTACGTACGGCGCGTTGCAGACCAGGACGTCGACGCGTCCCCGCAGGGCATCCGGGAGCGGCTCGTAGAGGTCGCCCTCGTAGACCTCGCCGGAGGCGGCGACGTTGCGGCGGGCGCATCGCACCGCCGCCGGGTCGATGTCGGCGGCGTGCAGTTCGACCCGGTCCAGGGTCGCGGCCAGCGCGGTGGCCACCGCGCCCGAGCCGCAGCACAGGTCGACGACGACCGGCTCCCGCCGTGCGGGGACCTGGCGGGCGAGGGCCGCTGCCTGCCGGGCGAGGAACTCCGTGCGGCGGCGGGGCACGAAGACCCCCGCGTCCACGGCGATCCGCAGCCCGCAGAACTCGGCCCAGCCGAGGACGTGTTCGAGGGGCAGACCGGCGATACGCCGTTCCACCATCGCGGCGAGTTCGTCCGGCGTGCGTGCCGTAGAGGTGAGCAGTCGCGTCTCGTCCTCGGCGAATACACAGCCGGCGGCCCGAAGCCTGGTGACGATGACGGAGGGAAGAAGAGGTGAAAGTGAAACCGACATGAGTGCCTTCCGGATTACCGAAGGGCGCTCTCGCGGTCCGCTACATCGAGGGGACCGTACAACTGTGAGATGAGAGCACCCGGCCTGCCACTGCGGTAATGGGTCCCACCTCCTCGGTCGTTCTCTCTTATGACTCGGCCACACTACATGATCCAGATCAAGCCACATCAGGGGCGCGCGCCAGCCAGTCCAGGACCTGCTGGGCGTGCTCGTCCGGTGGGAAGACCGGGTAGAAGACGTGCTCGATCACCCCGTCACGGACGATCAGCGTCAGCCGCTTGAACAGCCTCGCCCCGCCTGCCTCGAACGTCGGCAGACCCAACTCCCCGGCCAGCTCCAGGCCCGGGTCGGACAGCATCGAGAACGGCAGGCGGAGCCGCTCGACGACCTCGCCCTGATAGGCGGTGTCCTGGCTGGACAGGCCGAACACCCGCCCCGCGCCCGCCGCGAGGAGCTCCTCGTGGTGGTCGCGGAAGCCGCAGGACTCCGGCGTGCAGCCACGGGCACCGGGTATCGCGTCCCAGCCGTCGGGCAGATCGGTATCCGGGCGGCCGGTCAGCGGGTAGAGGTAGAGCACGGTGCGGCCGGCGCCGAGTTCGTCCAGGCGTACGGTCTCGCCGGCCGTTCCCCGCACCTCGATGCCGGGCACCCTCAGGCCGGGCAGGTGGTCGGCCGCCCCGTCGTCCTCGGGTACGGGCAGTCCGGCGGGCAGCGGAAACTCACTCATCGGGTCCTGTTCTCCTCTGGTTCCTTCTCCGGGCGGCGGGGCGTCGCTGTTGCGGTAGGCGGACTCGCGCAGTTGCGCCATCAGGACCGCCCGGCGGGCGGTGAGGCCCTCGATCCGCTCGGTCAGCTCGTCGATGGCGTCCCGGTAACCGGCCAGCGACGCCGGGCAGTCGTCCGAGTGCCGTCGGCCGGCCGCCAGGCATTCCAGGAACGGTCTGGTCCGCTCGACGGGTATGCCAAGCCGATTGAGGTCCCTGATCTCGCGCACGAGCCGCACGTCGTCCTCGGCGTAGTCGCGGTAACCGTTCGCCAGCCGCTCCGGCGCGATCAACCCCAGCGATTCGTAGTACCGCACCGCCTTGGCCGTCACGTCCGCGCGCCGCGCCAGCTCGCCGATCCGCATACCGCGCCCCCTCTCTCATTCCCGAACGCTAAACCTTGCCCTCAAGGGCAAGGTCAACCCCGCCCTGCGTACGGGCTCCCGTCCCGCGCGCCTCTTCCCCGGCCCCGGCGGACCGTGTGATCGTCGTCGTGCCCACACCGTCACGGCCGACGACCGACGCGCCGAACCGGAGGAACCACCCCGTGGCAGCCGCACTCTCCGCGCTGTTCGCCCTCCTGGCCGCCGTCGGCAACGCCACGGGCACGGTGCTTCAGCGGATCGCCGCGCGGACCGTACCCGTCGGCGACGCCTTCAGCGTGCGGCTGGTCCGGCACCTGTTGCGCAGCCCCGCGTGGCTCGGCGGGGTCGCCGTCATCGTCGTCGCCGCCGCCTGTCAGGCCCTGGCCCTCAGCCTGGGTTCGCTGTCCCTCGTACAGCCCCTCCTCGTCATCGAGCTGCCCTTCACCCTCCTCATCGCCAGCCTGATCTCCCGGCGTCCGCTGCCCGCGGTCGGCTGGGCCGCGTCGGTCATGGTCGCCGCCGGCCTCGGCCTCGCCCTCGCCGCGGCCGAACCCTCCGGCGGACACACCCACGTCTCCGTCGAGATGTGGGTCCTGACCCTCCTCGCCACCGGCGGCGCCATGACGCTGTGCGTCCTGGCCGCCCTCGCCCGCCCTCGCGGCAAGGCCCGCGGGGCCCTCTTCGGCTCCGCCTCCGCGATCGGCTACGCCATGACCGCCACCCTCATGAAGTCCGCCGTCCTCATTTTCGAAGACCGCGGCGCCGGAGCGTTCTTCGTCTCCTGGCAGACCTACGGCTTCGTCGCGGCCGGCGCGTGCGCGCTGTTCCTCCTGGCCAACGCGATGGAATCCGGCCCCCTCATCGCCTCCCAGCCCGCGCTCACGCTTGGCGAGGGCCTGGTCAGCCTGGCCCTCGGCATCCTCGTCTACGGGGAGCGCGTCCGCGCCGGTTGGTGGCTCGTACCGGAGGGTGTGGGGGCGGTTCTCGTCACCTGCGGTGTGCTGATCCTGCCCCGCGTCGACCTGGAAGGCGAGGAGTCCTGATCGCGCTCAGGCCGGCGCCACTTGGGGGCTGACTCCCAGCCCCCACCACTGCCTGCGGGTCGCCCTGCGCGCCACCCACTCCGCCGCCATTCGATCTGCGATCCGCGCGCGGCGGGGTGCGGGGGTCGGCACCTGCGGTGCGGTCGGCGTTCTGAGCGCGCCGTAACTCGTGAAGCGGACCGTTCCGCAATCCCTGCACCGCGCTTCGCCGACGACCTCCGTCGCCCAGCCGCCGATGTGGCGACAACCCCGGGTTGTCATACCGCCCCTCCCGGCATCATGTGCGACCGCCAGTGCCTACGCTGCGCGACGAGCGCGTTCCCCGCCTTGACCTCGTCCCCACCGGCCACGGCCTCTCGCCAGGCCGCGTCCAGTTCCGGGCACGTCGTGCAGTCCCGCAGGCTCGGGCCACCGCCGCCGTCCGGCCAGAGGCCCACGGCCGCGCGCTCTTCCCGGGTGGCCAACCTCAGGTCGACGAACGGGACTTCCCACTCCTGCCCGCCGCCGGGCAACCGCACGTGTACGCGCTTGCCCACGCCGCCGATGACTTGGCCGATCCGGCCTTTCCGGGTGTCCACGACGAACGCGCCGTTCCGGTACGTCATTGCTCCCCACCTTCCCCCTGACCCCTTGCGGCTACGCACCGTAGCCATGCCTCCACAATGGACCCGCGCATCCGCGCCACGCAACAAATTGACTTCCAGATTGGGCTAGTTCACCCCTGTGGGTGACGGCCAGGCTCTGAGATCGGGCCAGGCGGGCGCCTGGACCACACTGGGCACTCGGCACGCCAGCAGGGGAGGAAGGCATGGCACATCCAGCACGCCGCACGGCCCGCCGCCGAAGGCTCGGCTCCGAGTTGAGGGCCCTCCGGGAAGCTGCCAGCGTCTCGACCGATGAGGCAGCGAAGGCGATCCACGGCGACAGAACAAAGATCAGCCGACAGGAGACGGGTCTGCATCGCGTCACCCGGCTTGAGCTCGAAGTGCTACTCAACCTCTATCGAGCCGAGGACGAAAAACAACGGGAGTGGCTCATCACGCTCTCGACCGAAGGGAACAAGCGCAGTTGGTGGAGCAAACACGGACAGATGCTTCCGGACGGCTTCAAAGAGCTCTTGACCTTGGAATCCGACGCAGCGAGGATCACGGCGTTCCAGACCCAGGTGGTCCCGGGACTCCTGCAGACGCAGGCATACGCGACCGCTGTCATTTCGGGCAACTCGGAGGAGTTGACCCAGGAGAAGCTGGACTTCTTTGTTGACTTCCGGATGAGTCGACAGAGCATCTTCCTGCGCGGCGATCCACCGCAATACCTGGCAGTCATGACGGAGGGTGTTCTCCACCACCAAATCGGCGGTCGTGCCGTCATGGCCGATCAGCTCCGCCACCTGGCGGCCTTGAGCCAGTCACCGGACTTGACGATTCAGATCGTTCCTTTCTCCCAAAGCTTGTTCACAGACACGGGCGGGTCTTTCGTTCTCTACTCCTACCCGGACCCTCTGGATTTGGACGTCGTGCAGGTCGAGCACCTCGACGGTGTGCATTACCTGGAGGAGGATGAGGCAGTATCGAAGTTCCGGAGGGCGGCAGAGAGGCTGCGAACCTCAGCACTATCGCCGCACCAGTCCATCGAACTGATCTCATCGATCGCGGACAAACTTGAGCAGGAGTAAAGGACTCACCCGTGATACGTCTCGACCTGCCCATAGGAAATTGGCGCAAGTCCTCCTACAGCGGAGACACCGGAGCGACTTGCGTCGAGATACAGGCGACCGTTGACGACCTCATAGCCATAGGGGACAGCAAAGCCCGCACCCTCGGCGCCTTCACCGTCTCAACCCGCGCCTGGGCGGCCTTCACGACCGCCCTGTCCCGCGACTCACTTCAGCCCGTCTCCTGACGGGACCGGTACAACCCCAGGAGCCCGATCCCCGTCCCCAGCACCACCAGCGCGCCCCCCAACAGCATCACCCGACTCACCGGCGGCCCGCTGTGCGCAAGCTCGTGGCCGTCGCCCGCGACGGACGCGTTCGTCGTCGGCGGGGGCTCCCGAAACGCGTCCGGCATCGTGAACGCGCAGATCAACAGCGTGGCGGCGATTGCCGTCAGTACGGCCGCCGCCAGGCCCGATCGCCTCACCATCCTGTACATATCCGGAGATATGCCCACCTGGAGGCAGGGGGCCGCGCGGCATGCGCCCCCGTTCACCCGCGTGGACGCGCCCCGTTACCGACGAGCCGGCCCTCCAGGCCGTCGAGGACGCGCTGGAGCCCGTAGTCGAAGTTGTCCTCGCGGACCTGACGGGGGTCCTTCCCCTCCCGCGCGGAGTGGCCCTCGCGCAGGCGTGGGTGACCCTCCATCGCCTGCTCGGCGGCGGGCCGCAACCCCTCCACCCACTCCCGCTCGTCCTGACCACTGCGGGCCAGCAACGACAGGTACGCGGCCTCGCTGGTCGCCGTGCCGATGACGTACGCGATGACCGTGTTCATGGCCTGGTCGGACTCGCCGGGGGCGAACCCCGCCGACTCGAAGTGGGCGAGCACGCGGTCCGACATCCGGATCAGGTTCGGGCCGAGGTAGGCGAGGCCGACCTGGCCGAGGACGGAGGCGACCCAGGGGTGACGCAGGGCCATCGACCGCAGGCTGTACGCGCTGCGGACGACCGCCTCGCGCCAGCCCGCAGGGTCGTCCGCGTCCGGGACGTCGAGTTCGCCGTAGACCTCGTCGACGACGAGTTCGATCAGCTCGTCCTTGTTGGCCACGTGCCGGTAGAGCGACGTGGCTCCGGCGTCGAGGCGGGTGCCGAGGCGGCGCATGCTCAGGGCCTCGATGCCCTCCGCGTCGAGGAGCCGGACCGCCTCGGAGACGATCTGCTCCCGGCTGAGCGCGGGCTGTTCCCGCTTTCGGCGCGGGCGGGTCCACACCGAGGGAATCTGCTGGTCATCGGCTGTCATGAGGGCCTCCCCTGTTCTCCGGCCAGATTAGCGCACACCGTACGCACCTTGCGTACACCCGACGCTGTGCGTACGGTGTGCGCATCGAGAGAACGCCGTACGCACCACTTATCACCAACGGGGGAACCGCCATGACCTTCGACCTCGCCCACTGGCAGACCCGGCTCGACGCGCTGCGCGCCACCCACCGCGTCCCGGGAGCGTCGCTGGCCGTACTCACCGGCGGGACCATCCATGAGCTGGCCAGCGGCGTGCTGCATCGGGGGACGGGTGTGGAGGTGACGACCGACTCCGTGTTCCAGGTCGGTTCGATCACCAAGATCCATACGGCGACGCTGGTGATGCAGCTCGCCGAATCCGGCGCCCTGGACCTGGACGCGCCGGTCGTGGATGTGCTGCCGGAGTTCGAGACGGCCGATCCGGAGGCCACCAAGAGGATCACGATCCGGCAGCTCCTCAGCCACACCGGCGGCCTGACCTGCGACTTCACCCATGACACCGGGCGCGGGGACGACTGCCTGGCGCGCTATGTCGAGGCGAGCGCGGGCGTGGCGCTGGACTGCCCGCCGGGGACGGCCATCTCGTACAGCAGCGTCGGCTACAACGTGCTCGGCCGCATCGTCGAGGTGCTGACCGGCGGGACCTGGGACGACGCCCTCAGGGAGCGGCTGTGCGTACCGCTCGGGCTGACGAGCACGGTGACGCTGCCGGAGGACGCCCTGCGGTTCCGCGCGGCGATGGGACACCTGGGCGAGCCGGGGCAGGACCCCGACCCGGCGCCGGCGTGGAACCCGCTGCCGCGCTCGTCCGGCCCGTACGGCGGCGTGCTGTGCGCCACGGCCGCCGACGTCGTCCGGCTGGCGCGGATGCATCTCGACGGCGGCACGGCGCCGGACGGCACCCGGCTGCTCGCCGCCGGGACCGTCGAGGCGATGCGGCGGCGAGTGGTCGACACGCCCGACAAGTGGACCGTCAGCTCGGACGGTTGGGGCCTGGGCTGGACGCTGTACGACTGGGAGGGCGTGCCCGGGTTCGGCCACGACGGCGCCACGATCGGGCAGTACGGGTATCTGCGTGTGGTGCCGGGGGCCGGTGTGGCGGTCGCGCTGCTGACCAACGGCGGTGGCGGGCACCAGCTCTACTCGGCGCTCTTCCGGGAGCTCCTCGGCGAACTGGCGGGCGTGCGCATGCCCGACGCCTTCGGCCCCGCCGCGCGGCCGCCCGCCGTGGACGTCACGCCGTTCCTCGGTACCTACCGCCGTGAGGGCGTCGCCATCACCGTCACCGAACACGAGGGGCGGGCGCATCTGGTGTACGAGTTCGTCGACGGCATGGCGGGCCTGTCCCCGGCGCTGGAGATGGACCTCGTGCCGGTGTCGGGGACCGTGTTCGCCGGGGCGGGCACGGCCTCCTTCAGCGATGGCTGGATGCCCGTGGTCTTCTCCACCCTCCCGGACGGCACCGGCTGCTGCTACATCGGCATGCGCGCCGCCCCCAAGGTGGCGTGACGGGCTTGCCGGTCAGCCCCAGCGGCTCGTCGGGCGCTCCCCCGGATCGGCGTCCTTGAGCTGCTGGCGCTGGCGGCCGAGGCCCTCGATCTCCAGCTCGACAACGTCTCCGGCCCGGAGGTACGGCTTGGGCTCGGGGTGGGCGAGGGCGACGCCGCCGGGGGTGCCGGTGTTGATGACGTCGCCGGGGTAGAGGGTCATGAAGCGGCTGACGTAGCGGATGACCTCGGCGACCGGGAAGATCTGGTCGGACGTGCTGCCGTCCTGCTTCAGCTCGCCGTTGACCCACAGGCGCAGGCTCAGGGCCTGCGGGTCGGGTATCTCGTCGGGGGTGACGAGCCAGGGGCCGAAGGGGTTGAACGTCTCGCAGTTCTTGCCCTTGTCCCACTGGCCGCCGCGTTCCATCTGGAAGGCGCGTTCGGAGACGTCGTTGGCGACCGCGTAGCCGGCGACGGCGGCGAGCGCCTCCTCGTCGGTCTCCGCGTGGCGGACCGTGCGGCCGATGACGACGGCGAGTTCGACCTCCCAGTCCGTCTTCTCGCCGCCGCGCGGGATCAGCACCGCATCGTCCGGGCCGACGACCGTGTCGGGGGCCTTGAGGAAGAGGACGGGCTCGGCGGGCACGCGGACGCGCAGCTCCTTGGCGTGGCCGTGGTAGTTGAGGCCCACGCACACGATCTTGCCGATCCGGGCGAGCGGCGGGCCGAAGCGCAGGCCCACCGGGTCGATGGCCGGGAGGATGCGGGCGCCGACGGCGGCTCGTACGCGCTCCAGGGCTGACCGGTCGGCCAGCAGCCGGCCGTCCACCTCCGGCACGACCGTGGAGAGGTCGCGCAGCGTCCCCTCGTCGTCCAGCAGCGCCGGGCGTTCGGCCCCCACTGGTCCCACACGCAGCAGCTTCATCGGTCGTCTCCCGAGGTCGAAGGGTCGGCCCGGACGTGCCCGTTCGGGCCGGCCGATGGGGACGGCCATCGAGCAACCGGTAGATCGTCCAAGAACGGAGGGGATCTCCGCAAGGCCCCTTTCAGCCTCTGGACATTACCCGCACGGGTGACATCGCGTGATCGCCCGGCGGACATCCGGGCGGGCGGGTAGTGAGCAGAGGGACGAGCCAGTGTGTCGTCGAGCGGTGTTGTCGAGCAGTTTGTCGAGCCTCGGAGAGTGCCATGCGTTGTCGGATTCTGGTCGCTGTGATCGCTGTCGGTGCCGTGCTGGGCGTGACCGCCCCGGCCACCTCCTCCGGTGCGACTCTTGTCGATACCCCGCAGCGGTGGAGGGTGAGCCTGCACGACGGCTCGATCAGAAGCGCCGCCAGCGGCCAATGCCTCACCGGCGGCACGGAGGGGAACCCCGTGACGACCCGGGCGTGCGGCGGCCAGGGCCAGCAGTTCACCCTCGAACCCAACGGCACCGTCAAGAACGCCGCCGGTGGTCGCTGCCTGACCGCCATGGGGTCCGGCGGGCCCGTGACGCCGAGGCAGTGCGGCACCATGGCGGCCCAGAAGTTCGCGTACGACGGGGACGCCCAGACCCTCAAGAACTCCGCGAGTGGCCTCTGCCTGACCGCCGAGGGGCAGGACCGGCCCGTGACGATGAGGCCGTGCCGGGGCTGAACCCGGCCCGGCCGTGCCGGGGCGGCGTACCGGGGCGACCGGGCCGGGTTCAGCCCGAAGGCCGCCCCGGGCCCGGCTTTTCAGCAGCTCAGCCGCTCAGCCGAACTTCACGCTGTGCGGGATGTCGGTGTAGTTCCTGGTCGTGTTGCGCGGCAACATGTCGATGACCCTGGATTCACAGTCCCCCGGCTCCTCGTACAGCGTCGCCTGGGTGTCCGTGCCGTTGCGCACCTGCGCCGCGCCCCCGGCCAGGAGGAAGCACTCGCCGTCGTCCGGGTTCTCGCTGTCGAAGGCCCGGCCGTCCATCGAGGTGTAGGAGAACGGACCGGCGGCCGCCTGCGCGCTCGTGGTCATCCCCGTGAACAGCGCGAGCGCCGCGCATGCGGCTACCGCCGCCCGGCCGATCCCTTTGAGCGTGTACATAAGGTCCCCTCTCTGCGGTCCTGCGCGCTTTTCCCCAAGAGTCCGATTTTCCGACGGCGTCGGTGGGCGGAGCGGGGTGGTCGTCACCCGAACGGGTCAACGGCGCGTTCGGCCCGAGCGGGGTGGCCTGGAACGCGGGGTGGCCTCAAACGCCGGACGGGCTTGAGAGGGTTCCCCGGCGCCGCCGGGGTTGGCCTCAAACGCCGGCCGGGCTGGATTCGGCCGGGCTTGCATCCGTGGCCCGCCTCAGCAGCCACGCCCGCTCGACCGCCGTCCAGGTGCTGCTGGTCACCAGATAGAGCCCGGCCGCCAGCGGTACGAGCGCGACGGTGACCAGCGTCCCGAAGGACAGCAGCGGCATCACCTTGGCCAGCCCCGCCGCCCCCGGGACATCCGCCGCGCCCTGCGCCTCGGCCAGCGCCGGGGCCGCCTTGCGAGCGCGCCGGTACGTCCACGTGGACACGGCCGCGACCAGCACGAACAGGCCCACGTACACCAGCCCCTGGGCCCCGAACACCCCGCCGTGCCCGAGCGCGTCCGCCCATCGGCCGCCGAGCCGCGCGCCCAGCAGCGTGTGGTCCAGCAGGCCCGCTCCGCCGGAGCCGGTGGAGAACAGGTGGTACATCACGAACAGCACCGGCATCTGCACGAGCATCGGCGCGATGCCGGCCAGCGGGGAGATCCCCGCCTTGGCGTGCAGCTCGCGGATCGCCCGCATCAGGCGCTCGGGATCGCGTCCGTACCGGCGCCGCAGCTCGGCCACGCGCGGCGCGAGCTCGGCCTTGGCCCGCTCCCCGCGCACCGCCGACCGGGCCAGCGGGTGCAGGGCGAGCCGCACCCCCAGGGTGAGCGCGACAACGGCGGCGGCCATCGCGGAGGCGCCGAAGAGCGGTTCGAGTGCCTCGGCCATGTGGGAGAGAAGGGAGCCGAGGGATGAGAAGAGAGAAGAGAAAGCGGACATGGGGAGCCCTCCACGGGTCTCGTCGTGCCGGAATGATTCATTCGGCGTGACGAGCCGCGCGGGCCCGACGCTTCGTCAGAAGCTTCGACGCTTCGACAGAAGACTTGTCGCTTCGTCAGAAGCAGAGCGCCCGCGTGGCCGTCGGGAGGGAACGGCCGGGCGCTCGGGGCCGCCGCCTGCCACGGGCATCGGGATCGCGCTGGGCGAGGAACGCCGTGCGCAGCTCCCGGTCCCGGATCGCGGTGCGTATTCGCGTGGGGGTGAGCGGGCCGCCCGTACGCGCGGCGGCGACGGCGGCGCACAGCAGCAGCGCGGCCGCCGATGCCACCACGACGGCGCTCGCGGCGAGGGTGACGGCGCTGATCAGGCTGGTCTGGCCGAGCAGGATCCCGGCCAGGAGGAAGAGGAGCACGCTCATGTGCGTACGGATGACGACCTTCATGATGAGCCCCTCCCCTCTCCGGCGCCGCGCCCACGCGTGCGGCTTCGCCGGTGCTTAAAGATGGTTGTCCCGGTGCTTGGAGATGTTAGACCGTCGCACTGACAACCGGTTGGTCCGGTCCCGGATCCGAGGCCAGCACCTCCGAGTCCGGGCGGTCGTCCGCCACGCTCGGCCCCAGCCAGGACACCGCCAGCGCCACCACGACGTTCACGCCCAGCGCCAACGCGCCCGCGTTCACGCCCCACACCGGGTCGTTCTCGGTGAAGACCAGCGCGCACACCAGCGTCCCGCCCACGACGAGGCCGCTCAACGCGCCCCACAGCGTCAGCTTCCGCCACACCAGTCCCAGCAGAATCATGGGGACGAGCTGCGCCATGCCCTCGTAGGAGATGAGCGACAGGCGCACCAGGGTGTTGGGCGTGAGGTAGGTGAGGAGCAGGGCCAACGCGCCCGCCACCACCACGACGACCTGCGCGGCGAGCCGCTGCCGGTCCGGCCGGTCCGCGAGCCGGGGGATCCTCCCCAGCACGCTCCGGCCCCACATCGTGCCGATGACCAGCATGAAGACCGCCATCGGCACGATGGACGACAGCGCGGCCGCCACCCCGATCAGCCCCACGGTCCAGGCCGGCAGGGAGTCCACGACGAGCTTGAAGAGGGCCAGGTTGGAGCCCGCGCCCGTCAGCCCCGGCACCACGAAGACGGCCGCCATGCCGAGCAGCATCGGTACGAACAGCAGGACGTTGTAGAAGGGCAGCAGCATCGCGTTGCGGCGCAGGGCGTCGGCGTTGCGGGCGCCGAGGTAACCGGCGACGGTGGTCGGGAAGATGACGACCGTCAGGGAGTTCAGGAAACTCGTCGTCACGAACCAGGTGCCGCCCAGACCGCTCCCGCCGTGCCCGGTGAAGGTCAGCCACTCCGGCTTCTCCGCCACGATCCGGTCCAGGAAGGGCCCGTAGCCGTCGAAGTAGTGCACGGGGACGTAGACGGCGAGGAAGGCCAGCGTGCCGATGACGAGGACGTCCTTGAGGACCGACACCCAGGCGCTGCCGCGCAGCCCGCTGACCACGACGAAGCCCGTGGTGACGGCGAAGGCGATGAAGTACGCCCAGTTCAGGCTGATGGCGCCGTAGGAGATCGTGGAGACGACCACGCCCATACCGGTGATCTGGAGCTGGATGTACGGCAACAGGCAGACGGTCGCCAGGATCGCCACGAGCGTGCCGAGCCACGGGCGTCCGTAGCGGTGCGCGACCATGTCGGTGATGGTGACGAGGCCGTGGCGGCGCGCGTACGACCACAGGGTCGGGCCGACGACGTAGCCGATCGCGTAACCGCACGACATGTAGGCGATGACGTAGAGGACCGGGGCGCCGTAGTTGTAGCCCCAGCCGGCCGCGCCGAGGTAGCTGAAACTCGTATAGCCCTCGCCCGCCATCAGCACACAGATGAAGACCGTGCCCAGGCTGCGGCCGCCCACCGACCACTCGGCGAGGCCGCCGCCGGCGCCGCGACCACGGACGGCGAGCAGGCCCAGGGCGACGGTGAGGACCATGAAGACGGCGAAGACCGACGTCGCGACGGTGGCGTTCACACCCGGCCCCGCTTCCGGTCGCCGCGCCAGGCGAGGAAGACGGCGGCCGGGGTCAGCAGGGTCGCCAGCAGCAGCCAGAAGAAGAGGAAGGGCAGGCCGAGGACGGTGGGGTGGACCCTGTCCACGAGGGGGAGCGCGGCGAGGAACAGCGCGTAAGGGATGAGCAACCACAGCAGCGTGGGACGTTTCAGCACGGGTTGACCCTAGTCGGGGGGGGCGGCTGGCGCGGGGCGCGCCTGGCACGGGGGTGCGCTGGTGTGGGGGTGCCCGTGGGTGGGGGGATTCTTTCCCCAGCCCCGCCCCTTCCCGTAACCGGGGCTCCGCCCCGAGCCCCGGTCCTCAAACGCCGGACGGGCTGGATCGGGTGCCGGACCGGCTGGATTTGGTTGCCCGGAAGACCGGCACACCCACCGGGGGCTCCTCCGTCCTCTCCGTCTTCGTCCAGCTTCTCCTCGACGTCAGGATTCGGCACACCGCCCGCCAGCAGGCGATGAAGCTGATGTAGATCCACAGCAGCTGCCCCTGGGAGTACGCGAGCGCCTTCCAGATCGGGAGGTCCGCCGCGCGGTGCCAGTACACCAGGGCCCAGAGCACGTAGCCCGCGAAGGACAGGACGTACCAGCCCGGGCCGCTCGGGAGGAGGCCGGTGTTCTCGCCGCGGGCCATGCGGAGGAGGAGGAGTTGCTGGATGACCGACCACGGGAGGGTGACCACGTAGGGGATGAACAGATAGCCGGTGAGTTCCGCCCTCGTCGTGAGCGTGATGCGGGGGCTGGTCCACAGTTCGGGCAGGCGCTTGATGGCGCTCATGTGGCCCTGGTGCCAGCGGGTGCGTTGGCGCAGCAGGCGGCGCGGGTCGGTCAGGCCCTGCTGGGAGACGTGGGCGTCGGCGGTGGAGGTGACCGTCCAGCCGTGCACGGCCAGGCTGATGCCCAGGTCCAGGTCCTCGGTGAGGGAGTCCGACCACGGCCGCTCCCCCACGCTGTCCAGTGCGGACAGGCGGGTGAACTGGCCGTTGCCGCCCATGCTCACCGAGCCCGTGGCGACCCTGCCGAACTGGCTGATCGCGCTGAGGCCCCAGAACTCGAAGTCCTGGAAGCGCAGGGCCATCCGGCCGCGGCCCCGGATCCGTACCGCCAGCTGAGCGCCGCCGACCTCCGGTCTTTCGAACAGCGCGGTCACCCGGGCGGCGGCGCCCGGGGTCATCCGGCCGTCGGCGTCCAGGACGCAGACCAGCACCCGTTCGGGGTCCAGGCCCTCGGCCTGGACGCGGTGGCGTACGTGGCGCAGGCCGGCGTTGAGGGCGGCGCCCTTGCCCTGCCGGGCGCCCGGCAGCGTCCTGGGCACGACGCTCACCCGGCCCGCTCCCGCCGCCAGGGCGCGGGCGGACGTGGTGTCGTCGCTGCCGTCGTCGATGACGATCACGTGGGCTCCGGGCTGGAAGTCCAGCAGGCAGCGGACCGTGTTCGCGATGACCCGTTCCTCGTTCAGACAGGGGACCAGGGCGAACACGCTCCAGCCGGCGGGCAGCGCGGCGGGCGGCTGCTCGTCGGAGGCGGGCCGTCCGCGCGGTGAGGCGTGGGAGCGGTGGGCGAAGAGGACGCCGAAGACGAAGAGCGGGCCGGTGTAGGCCAGCGTGCTGATGACGATGAAGAGGGCGACGTTTCGGGTGAGGATATCGATGGCATCCGGAAGGTTCACAAGAGTCCCTTTCTTTCGAAAGGTCGTCGCGATCAGTGGTGCCCTGCTCAGTCCGCCTCCGTCCAGGTGTTCCTCGGGCGTTCTTCTCAGGACAGCGCGACTCGTCAACACGAAGTAGGGCGGATGGAGATCTTTCACCCCATCGGGTTGATTCCGGCCATACGTGCTTACACGGCCCCCGCGTACTCGGGCGTACCCCGCGTCCCTACGCCCCCGGCGCCCGTCTACGCCCCCAGCGCCCGCGACACCGTATAGATGCACAACCCCGCCAGCGCGCCCACCACCGTGCCGTTGATCCGGATGAACTGGAGGTCGCGGCCGATGTGCGCCTCGATCTTCCGCGAGGTGTGTTCCGCGTCCCAGCTCGCCACCGTGTCGGTGATCAGGGCGGTGATCTCGTCGCGGTACGTCGTCACGACGTACACCGCCGCGTCCTCCAGCCAGCCGTCGACCTTGGCCCGCAGGCGGGCGTCCGTCGCGATGCGGGAGCCGAGGGAGAGGATCGCGGCGCGGACCCGCAGGCGGAGCTCGCTGCGCTCGTCCTCGGCGGCCGCGACGATCATCGCCCGTACCGAGGACCAGGCCGACGCGATGAGGTCCTGGACCTCGCCCCGGCCCAGCACCTCGGACTTCAGCCGCTCGACGCGCGCCCGGGTGTCCGTGTCGGACCGCAGGTCGCGGGCGAAGTCGGCCAGGAAGCGGTCGACGGCGCCGCGCGCCGGGTGGTCGGGCATGTCGCGCATTTCGGCGGCGAAGCGCAGCAGCTCCTTGTAGACGCGCTCGCCGACCTTGCGGTCGACGAAGCGGGGCGTCCAGCCGGGCGCGCCGCCCGTGACCGCGCCCATCACGGAGTCGCCGTGCTCGACGAGCCAGTCGTGGGCCCGTACGCACACCAGGTCGACGACCCGGTGGTGGCCGCCGTCCGCGACGATCTTCTCCAGCATGGCGCCGATGCCGGGCGCGATCTCCTGGGCGTCGGCCCGCCGGGTGATGGCCTCGCCGACGACGGCCTGCACGTCGGAGTCGCGCAGGACCCTCAGGGCGCCGCGCAGCGCCGTGGCCAGCTCGGCCGTCACCCGGTCGGCGTGCGCGGGCTCGGCGAGCCAGCCGCCCAGCCGGGTGGAGATGCCGACGGCGCGCAGCCGGACGCGGACCACGTCGCCGGAGAGGAAGTTCTCGCCGACGAACTCGCCCAGGCTCTGGCCCAGCTGGTCCTTCTTGGTGGGGATGATCGCGGTGTGCGGGATGGGCAGGCCCATCGGGCGCCGGAAGAGCGCGGTGACGGCGAACCAGTCGGCGAGCGCGCCGACCATGCCGGCCTCGGCGGCGGCCGCCACATAGCCGGCCCAGGCGCCCGAGCCCGAGGACTGGCCCCACTTCGCGAGGGCGTAGACGGCGGCGACGGCCAGCAGCAGGCCCGTCGCCAGGGCCTTCATCCGCCGTACGCCGCGACGTTTCTCCTCGTCCGCCGCACTGTAGGTGAGACCGCCCGCCACCGCGGGCATCAACCCGTCAGCGGCTGCCGACCCATCACCGTCATCGCCAGGGGATCCGCCAGGGGATCGCTTCATCCGCACCACCCGTTCAGCCGTCCTCACGTGCATTGTCCCCACTCGACGTCTCTACTCGACGTACTCCGGGAACACTCGACGTACTCCTGGAACGGACCGGGAGTTCCCCGCGTCTGACAAGTCGCATGTGACACGTTGCGTGATCCACCGGCCGACAGGCGCGCCTTCAGGACGTCGTGGGATCATGTAACGGCGATCGGACCGCGAGGGCGCTGTTGCTGATCAGTCGCTGTTTTCGTCCCCGGTTCCGCACCCGGAGCTGATGCTCCGCCACTCCCAGGAGACACCTGCCATGAACAGGCCACCCCTGCCCCGCAGCGCGGCTTATGTCGTGCTCGCCGCACTGGCGGCCGCAGTGATCCTCATCTCCACCGCGATATTCGTCGGGGTCGGAGGCCGTGACAGCCGGGCCGCCGCGGGCCCCCGGGAGGAGCACCGCACGGCCGAGCCCGCCGCCTCCGGCGGCTGGGTCGGCTCATGGGCCACCTCGGCGGCCGCCGCCGAGCCGAACACCCGGCTGGGCTACGCCGGACAGTCGATCCGCAATCTGGTGCACACCAGCATCGGCGGCACCAGCGCCCGGATCCAGCTCTCCAACCTCTACGGCGCCCAGCCGCTGGCCGTCACCCACGCCTCGGTAGCCCTCGCCGCGGCCCCCGGCTCCCCCGCCGCCGACCCCACCAGCATGCGCCGGCTGACCTTCTCCGGGCAGCCCACGGTGACGATCCCGGCGGGCCAGTCCCTGACCAGCGACCCCGTCCGGCTCAACGTGCCGGCCGCCGGGGACCTGCTGGTCACCACGTACTCGCCGACCCCCTCGGGCCCGGTGACGTACCAGCCGCAGGCCCGGCAGATGTCCTACATCGCGCACGGCGACCGGACCGAGGACGTCCAGGGCGCCGGCTACACCGCCAAGGACACCCGCTGGCGCTACCTCACCGCCGTGGACGTCTGGGCCCAGGAAGCGCACGGCACGGTCATCACCTTCGGTGACTCGATCACGGCCGGATACGCCTCCACCACCGGCGCCAACCGCCGCTGGCCCGACTTCCTGGCCGGGCGGCTGCGCACCGAGCCCGGCGCGCCCCGCTACGGCGTGCTCAACGCGGGCATCAGCGGCAACCGCATCTTCCTCAGCAACCCCGGCCCGGCCCCGGCGAACAACCCCAGCGGCCTGGAGCGCTTCGACCGCGACGTCCTCGGCCGTACGGGCGCCCGCGTCGTGGTCATGGAGCTGGGCGTCAACGACATCCTGCGCACCCCGCAGCAGCTGGACCCGCACCGGATCGTGGGCGGCCTGCGGCAGCTGGTGGAGCGCGCCCACACGCGGGGCCTGCGGGTCGTCGGCTCGACGCTGGCGCCCTTCGGCGGGCACAAGGGCGCCGTGGAACGCCAGGAGATCACCCGGCAGGGTGTCAACGAGCTGATCCGGGCGGGCGGCGTCTTCGACGACGTCGTGGACTTCGACCGGGCGCTGCGCGACCCGGCGGACCCGCAGCGGCTCCTTCCGGCGTACGACTCCGGTGACCACCTCCACCCGAGCGACGCCGGCTACGCGGCGATGGCCAGGGCCCTGGACCTGGAGAGCCTCAAGGGTCAGGCGGCCGCGGCGCTCTGACCGCCGGTGGGGCACCCCTCGGGCGCCCCTCGCCATCACTCCAGCGACTTGCGGCGCTCGCCCCGCTCCATGCGGCGCTCCTCGCGCCGCTCCTCCCGCAGCCGCTTGCGCTCGTCCTTCGTCGCCTTGCGCTCGACGGAGACGCCGCCCCAGACGGCCAGGCCGGTGACGCGCACCCGGGGGGAGCCGGGCGTGCCGGGGCCGGTGGCCTTGTCGCCGAAGCCGCCCATGATGCCGACGCCACTGACCTGCACGTCCAGGTCCGGCGGCACCACGACGCCCATGCCTCCCATGAACGCGAAGCAGCGGATGACGACCTCGCGGTCCTCGAAGCGGGCCTCGCGCAGGTCGATCTCGCCGCCGCCCCACATGGCGAAGGCGGTGAACTTCTTCGGAACGGTCCAGGCGCCCTTGCGGTGGAAGCCGCCCCAGATACCGATGGCCCCGCTGGAGGAGGCCGGCCCGCCGATCCGCCCCAGCCAGCCCTTCGCGGCCGGCGCGCTCGCGGACGCGGGCACGGGGGCCACCGTCCCGGCCGCCGGGAGGTCCCGTACGAGCGGCTCCAGCTCGGCGTGCGTACGCGCCTTGTAGGCCGCCTCCAGGCGCTGCTCGAACTCCTCCATGTCCAGTCGCCCCTCGGCGACGGCATCGCGCAGGGCCTCGGCGATCCGCTCGCGTTCGGCGTCGGAGGCCCGCATCTCAGGAAGTTCGCTCATCATGCCGAACAGACTAGCGAGGCCCGGGCCAAGGGCTTCTAAAGCGCCCGCTCGGGAAAGAGCATTCGGGCGATGACGTCCTCGATGTCCGGCTCGCGCACCGACAGGTCCACCAGCGGATACCGCTCGGCGACCGCGGCGACGATCGGCGCCGCGCTCCGCCCGGCGGCGAACGCCAGCCACTGCCGCGGCCCCTCCACCTTGACCACCCGGGCCCCCGGCACGTCCGCGATCGGCGGCAGCTCACGCTCCAGGTCGACCACCAGCGTGCGCTCGCCGCCGCCCACCGCGTGCAGCCCCTCCAGCCCGCCGTCGTACACCAGCCGCCCGTGGTCGATGACCATCACGCGCTTGCACAACTGCTCGATGTCGGTGAGGTCGTGCGTAGTGAGCAGCACCGTCGTGCCCTGCTCGGAGTTCACCTCCCGCAGGAACTGCCGCACCTTCGCCTTGCTGACCACGTCCAGGCCGATGGTCGGCTCGTCGAGATAGAGCACCTCCGGGTCGTGCAGCAGGGCGGCCGCGATGTCGCCGCGCATCCGCTGGCCGAGGGAGAGCTGCCGTACGGGCACGTCGAGGAGGTCACCGAGGTCGAGGAGGTCGACGCAGCGGTCCAGATTGGCGCGGTAACGGGCGTCGGGGACGCGGTACATGCGGCGCACCAGCCCGTAGGAGTCGCGCAGTGGCAGGTCCCACCACAAGGTGGTGCGCTGCCCGAAGACCACGCCGATGCGGTGCGCGAGCCTGGTGCGCTCGCGGGAGGGGTCGATGCCCGCGACGCGCAGCAGGCCGCCGCTGGGCACCAGGATGCCCGTCAGCATCTTGATGGTGGTGGACTTCCCCGCGCCGTTGGGCCCGATGTAGCCGACCATCTCGCCCGCCGGCACGGAGAAGCTGATGCCGTCCACGGCCCGCACCTGGCGCCGCTCGCGGCGCAGGAACCCCGCCTTGCGGCGTACGTCGAAGACCTTCTCGACGCCGTCGAGTTCGATGAAACCGTCCACAGCCCTCAGCTCCCCGTACTCCGATAGCTCCGCAGCCCCGCCCGCCACATCAGCCCCGCCACCGTCAGCATCGCCAGCGCCACGAGCGGGCCGCAGAAGTCGACCCACCCCGGCAGCCCCAGCGGATCCTCACGCCCCATCAGCCGCAGCGCCGGCAACCAGTTGACGAAGGCCAGCGGCACGACGAACGTCACCCCGCGCACCAGCTCCGTGGCGAAGACCGTCGGCGGATACTGCAGCATCGTCGAGCCGCCGTGCGTGAAGGAGCTCTGCACCTCGGCGGCGTCCGCCGCCCAGAACTGGAAGGCCGCCCCCGCGATGTGGACCGACCCGAAGATCGCCGCCCCACTGATCACCATCACGGCGACGAAGAGGGCCTTGGGCGGCGTCCAGGCCACATCCACCCGGGCCAGCCCCCAGCCCAGCACCAACGCGCCCTGAAGGATCCGCCCCACCCGGCGCAGCGCGAACCGGTCGGCCGCCACCTGCGCCAGCACCGGCACCGGACGCAGCAGCAGGACGTCGAAGGAGCCGTCGCGGATGCGCTGCCCGATCCGGTCCGTCCTGCCGAAGCCGAGCTCCGCGAGGCCCAGCGAGGTGCTCGACGCCCCGTACAGCAGCGCGATCTCCGGCAGCGAGAAGCCACCGAGCGCGTCGACGTGCGAGAACATCAGCACGACGGCGACGAAGTCGAGGCCGCTGACGGCGAAGTTGCCGATCGTCGTCATCACGAACGACACGCGGTACGCCATCGTCGAACGCACCCACATCGCGACGACGAGCCCGTACGCCCGTAACCCCTCGACGGCGGCGAGCCCCCTAGCCACCCTGGACCACCACCTTCGTGGTCGCCAGCGACTGCACGGCCCGCCCGGCGGCCAGCAGCAGCGCCGCCCAGCCGGCCTGGAAGGCCAGCGCGCCGGCGAGGCCCGCGGCGGTGTGCCGGCCGAGCAGGATGTCGACCGGGACCTGGAGCATCGCCGCCCACGGCAGCGCCCGCACGACCTCACCGAACAGGCCCGGGAAGACGGTCAGCGGCAGCAGCATCCCCGAGAAGAACACGCACATCACCGCACTGATCACATTGATCCCGGCGCCGTCGAGCAGCCAGAACGCGCACAGCGCCACCAGGAAGCGCAGCGCGAAGCCCACGACGACGCCGAGCAGGACCGACAGCAGGAACGCCGACCAGAGCAGCGGGTCGGTGGGCAGGGACAGTTCGAACGCGAGCGCGCCCACGGTGATCGGGACGACACCGCGGCCCAGCAACTGGAACGCCGCCCTCCCCAGCTCGCCGGCCAGCCACCACAGCTGGAGGTCGGCGGGGCGGTAGAGGTCGACGGCGATGTCACCGGTGCGGATGCGCTCCTGGAGCTCCTCCTGGAAACCGCCGCCCATCAGGGCCTCGGCGGCGAGCAGCGCCTGGCTCACCCAGACGAACGTCAGGGCCTGCGACCGGTCGTAGCCGCCCAGGTGCGGGCGCTCGCCCCACAGGGCGATGAAGGTGTAGGCGATGATGAATCCGAAGACCGTATTGGTGAAGACACCCGCCACCGTCGCCAGGCGATAGGTGGCGTACCGCCGGAATCCGCTCACCGCCACGGCCGCGTAGAGCCGCATCCCCGCGACACCTCTCGTCGTTGAACCTCAATAGTCCGCTGTGTCCGCCGACCGCTGACCCGAAGCGCCGGAGCCTATCCCTCGGGCTCAGCGACGACCACGTATTTTTCACCCCGCGGAGTGGTCGGCCTGACCCGGACGGCCCTTACACGGCCGTCATACATGCGCTACGTCCTTGGTCCGGAACGCATGATGCGAGAGTGTTTTACGGGGCGTACGGCGCACAGCGAACCGCCCGACACAACACAGCCCCCGCCGTGGCCGCACAACCCCGGCGGCGGCCGAGGAGTCCCTACAGACATGAGCGACGAGCAGTCACAGCAACGGCCGGCCGGTGGCGACGGCCCCACCGGGCCGGCGGGCTGGTCGCCGAAGGACAGCGACGGACCCCGGAAGCCCGGCAGAAGACGGCCGAAGCGCACCGGCTGGCGCCGCCTCATGCCCACCTGGCGCATGGTCCTCGGCGGCTTCCTGCTGCTCGTCCTGATCGTCGCCGGCGCCCTGATCGCCGGCTACATGCTGGTCCGGATCCCCCCGGCCAACCGGGCGGCCACCGCCGAGAGCAACGTCTTCCTCTACGCCGACGGCAGCCAGCTCGCCCGCGACGGCGACGTCAACCGCGAGAGCGTCCCCCTCAGCAAGGTCCCGAAAGACGTCCAGCACGCCGTGCTCGCCGCCGAGGACCGCGACTTCTACTCCGAATCGGCCGTCAACCCCGAGGCCATGGTCCGCGCCGCCTGGAACACCGCGACCGGCAAGGGCAAGCAGTCCGGCTCCACCATCACCCAGCAGTACGTCAAGAACTATTACCTGGGCCAGGAACAGACCGTCACCCGCAAGGTGAAGGAATTCTTCATCGCGATCAAACTCGACCGCGAACAGAGCAAGGACGAAATCCTCGAAGGCTATTTGAACACCAGCTACTTCGGCCGGAACGCCTACGGCATCCAAGCCGCCTCCCAGGCGTACTACGGCAAGGACTCCGACAAGCTCAACGCGGCCGAGGGCGCCTACCTCGCCACCCTCCTCAACGCCCCCAGCGCCTACGACGTCGGCGCCCACCCCGAGAACAAGCCGCGCGCCACCGCCCGCTGGAACTACGTCGTCGACGGCATGGTGAAGAAGAAGTGGCTCACCCAGGCCCAGCGCGACGCCCTGAAGTTCCCCGCCCCCGGCAAGTCCCGACCGCGCCTGGGCATGTCCGGACAGCGCGGCTATCTCGTCGAGGCCGTCAAGGACTACCTCACCGCCAACAAGGTCATCGACGAACAGACCCTGGCCCGCGGCGGCTACCGCATCACCACCACGATCGAGCGGAAGAAACAGGACGCCTTCGCCGACGCCGTGCAGAAGGAGCTGATGGACCAGCTCAGCGACGACCGCACCGTCGACCAGTACGTCCGCGCCGGCGGCGCCTCCATCGACCCCAGGACCGGCCGCGTCGTCGCCCTCTACGGCGGCATCGACTACACCAAGCAGTACGTCAACAACGCCACCCGCCGCGACTACCAGGTCGGCTCCACCTTCAAGCCGTTCGTCTTCACCTCCGCCGTGCAGAACGACGCCACCACGCAGGACGGCCGCCCCATCACCCCGAACACCGTCTACGACGGCACCAACCGCCGCCAGGTGCGCGGGCCGGGCGGCCCGGTCGGCTACGCCCCCGCCAACGAGGACGACTTCTCCGCACCCCGCATCACCGTCACCAAGGCCACCGACCTCTCCGTCAACGCCGTCTACGCCCAGATGGCCCAGGACGTCGGCCCCGCCGCGGTCAAGGACACCGCCGTCGCCCTCGGCATCCCCGAGCGGACACCCGACCTGACCGCCACCCCCTCCATCGCCCTCGGCGTCGCCACCGCCAGCGTCCTGGACATGACCCAGGCGTACGCCACCCTCGCCAACCACGGCCGGCACGGCACGTACACCCTGGTCGACAAGGTCACCAAGGGCGGCGAGGACATCCAGCTGCCCGACAAGGAGCCCACCCAGGCCGTCCCGCGCCCGGCCGCCGACACCACGACCGCGATCCTCCAGAGCGTCGTCGACAACGGCACCGGCTCCGCCGCCCAGGGCGCCGAGCGGCCCGCCGCCGGCAAGACCGGCACCGCGGAGGAGGACAAGGCCGCCTGGTTCGCCGGCTACACCCCCGACCTCGCGACCGTCGTCGCCGTCATGGGCCAGGACTCCGAGACCGGCGACCAGAAGTCGCTGTACGGCGCCGCCGGCCTGCCCCGCGTCAACGGCGGCGGCTTCCCGGCGGAGATCTGGGCGGCGTACACCGCCGACGCCCTGGCCGGCACCCCCGTCAAGGACTTCGACCTCAACACGGCCGGCGGCGGGGTGCCCTCGCTGGAGTCGCCCGAGACGTCGGAGCCCCCGGAGTCCAGCGCACCGCCCGCGACGACCACGCCGCCGAGGACCCCGCCGCGCACCTCGCGCCCGTCCTTCCCGCCGTTCCCCCCGACGGGCCCGCCCACGCCGCCGGGACCGCCGACCGACTTCCCGACGCCGCCCAGCTTCCCGTTCTTCCCACAGGAACCGAAGGACGGGCACGGAAGCGGCGGCCGGGAGATGGACGGCGGCGGACTGCTGGACGACTACTGACGGGTCGGTGGCTCGGGGGCGGCGGCCGGAGGGTCAGTGGCCGGAGGTCGCCTTCAAGCCGATGACGGCGACGAGCAGGAGCGCGATGAAAAAGATCCGCGCCGCCGTCGCCGGCTCGCCCAGGACCAGGATGCCCAGCACCGCCGCGCCCGCCGCGCCGATGCCGACCCAGACGCCGTAGGCCGTGCCGATGGGAAGGCTCTTCGCGGCCTGGGCGAGCAGCAGCATGCTGGCGCCGATACCCACGACGGTGAACACGCTCGGCCACAGCCGCGTGAACCCCTCGGTGAACTTCATGCCGATCGACCAGCCGACTTCCAGCAGACCGGCGACAGCGAGCAGGACCCATGCCATGACGGCACCTCCGTGGAAACGTTCCTACAGGGGTGCGTCGTCTTGTCCTGACCCGGTACGGCGCGTCTCGTCGGGATCCGACAACCGTATCAAAACGGGCGTGCTAGAGGTAGAGCCCCGTGGAGTCCTCCGACCCCTCCAGCCGCTCCGCCGCCACCGCGTGCAGATCCCGCTCCCGCATCAGGACGTACGCGACACCGCGCACCTCCACCTCGGCGCGGTCCTCCGGGTCGTACAACACCCGGTCGCCCGGCTCCACCGTCCGCACGCTCTGCCCGACCGCCACGACCTCGGCCCAGGCCAGCCGACGGCCCACCGCCGCCGTCGCCGGAATGACGATGCCGCCGGAGGACCGGCGCTCGCCCTCGGGAATATCGGTCCGGACCAGCACACGGTCGTGCAGCATCCGGATGGGCAGCTTGTCGTGGGTGGGATTCGTACTCACGCCCATGACCGTACCCGCCCACACCCGGCCCCGGGACGCAAGGTCGCGGATCCGTCGATGTGAACTACGCCTTGCGACGGCGTGCGGAGACCGTCAGCAGCCCGATCACACCCACCGCGACCATGGCCACCGGCACGATCCGCTCCAACCGCGGCGCACCCTCCTCCGTCACGAACCGCGCCCGCACATCGGACACCAGACGGTTCGCCGCCACATAGGCACGGCCCGCGGTGTGGTCCACCTTGGCGGCCACCTTCGCCTTCGCGTCGCCCACGATCGTGCTGGGGTGCATCCGCACCCCGATCTCGTCGAGCGTCACGGCGAGCTCCTGCCGCCTGCGGGAGATGTCCGCCTCGATCTGCGCAGGGGTCCTGGCATCCGACACCGCGCTGCCTCCGTCGTCTCGAAAAGAGTGATGATGAGTGTGATGACGACAGTCTGTCAGCTCGGCGGACCCCGTGCCCCGCGGCACCCCCGATCGGCACCATGGCTAGTCTCGGAGGCCGCAGCACACGACCATCGAGGAGACCCATGAGCGAGCGACTGCAGCCCGGCGACACCGCCCCCGCCTTCACCCTGCCCGACGCGGACGGCAAGCAGGTCTCGCTCGCCGACCACCTCGGCCGCAAGGTCATCGTCTACTTCTACCCCGCCGCCCTCACCCCCGGCTGCACCAAGCAGGCCTGCGACTTCACCGACAACCTCGACTTCCTCGCCGGGCACGGCTACGACGTCATCGGCGTCTCCCCCGACAAGGCCGAGAAGCTCGCCAAGTTCCGCGACACGGAGGACCTGAAGGTCACCCTCGTCGGCGACCCCGAGAAGAAGGTCCTGGAGGCGTACGGCGCCTTCGGCGAGAAGAAGCTCTACGGCAAGACCGTCACCGGCGTCATCCGCTCCACCGTCATCGTCGACGAGGAGGGCAAGGTCGAGCGCGCCCTCTACAACGTCAAGGCCACCGGCCACGTCGCGAAGATCATCAAGGACCTGGGGCTGTAGAAGCTGTAGAAAACGTACGGCCCCACGCCGCGGCCCTACGAGCCGGAGGCACCGGCGCCCCGGCCCACCGGGCGGCTCGCCTCCGGCTCGTCCTCGGCCTCCGGCAGGTCGAGGACGGCCCGCGCGCCACCGCCCTCCGCCGTACCGAACTCCAGCCGGGCACCCAGCACCACCGCCTGCCCCACCGCGATCGTCAGCCCCAGACCATGCCCCGTACCGCGCTCCGGCGCCGCCGTACGGAACCGCCGCGGCCCCTGATCCACCAGCTCCGGCGGATAACCGTCACCGTGGTCCCGCACCACGATCCGCGTCCCCACGACCGTCACCTCGATCGGCGGCTTCCCGTGCTTGGCCGCGTTCGCCAGCAGATTGACCAGGATCCGCTCCACCCGACGCGCGTCCGTCGCCACGATCCGGCCCTCGCCGACCACCTCGACCGACACATCGTCGACCCCGCGCTGACCCCGCGCCCGCTTCACGATCCCGCGCACCAGCGACGGCAGCTCCACCGGATCCAGCTGCGCCCGCTCCACCCCCGAGTCCAGCCGCGAGACCTCCAGCAGGTCCTCCACCAGCGACCGCATCGTCTGCGCCCGCTCCCGCACCATCTCCACCGCCCGCGGATGCGGCAACAGCTCCGCCGACGCCACCAGCCCCGCCACCGGCGTCCGCAGCTCATGCGCCACATCCGCCGTGAACTCGCGCTCCGCCTCCACCCGCGCCGCCAACGACGTCGCCATGTGATGCACCGACCGGCCCAGCTCCGCCACCTCGTCCCGGCCACCGGCCGCCAGCGCCTCCGCGTCCGGCGGCTCACCCGCCGCGATCCGCCGCGCCGCCGCCGCACTGTGCCGCAGCCGCCGCGACAGACTCTGCGCCACGAACCACGCGACCACCGCCATCAGCGCCACCGTCGCCGCACCGGCCACCACCAGCGCCTTGTCCAGCGCCCGCTGCAAAGGATCACGGTCGGGGTAGGGCGCCGACACCGACAGCACCTTGCCGCCACCGACCTCGGTCGCCGCCCACACCCGGGGATCGCCGCCCCCACTGATGTACGTACCGGAACGACCCTTGCGCACCGCCTCCGTCAGCGCCGGCGGCAGCGTCGAGTCGTCGAGCTGCGCGCCGAGCGCCAGCAGACTGTCGCGCTGGTACACCTGGAGCGCGGAGCTGAGCAGACTGTCCTGGTACGCGCGGGCCTGCCGGTCGCGCTCCACGGCGGAGATGTGGTGCACGGACAGCCCGAGGACCACGACGGCGAGTGCGGTGACGAAGGAGATCGCGAGCGCGATCCGGCCACGGATACCCATCACGCGATCGAGTACGTTTCCCGCGACTCGCCCAGGGGAGTGGCCCCCGTGTACGCCACCTCGAGGCCGGTGAAGGCCATCATCCCGTCGACGTTCTTCGCACCGTAGAGCCGGAAGTGCGCCGGGAAGGACGTCACGCCCACACCGCTGGCACCGTGGGACACCTGCACCACGCCGGTGCCCTCCGCGCCGTCCGCGGCATAGTGCCCCCACTTGATCCCGCTCGCCACCATGCCGACATCCGCGCAGGTCAGCGTGATGATCTCCGGCTCGACGACCGGCTCACCCAGACCGCACTCCCGCACCCCCGGCATCGCCCGCGCCGGCGAGGCGTCGACCTCGGCCTCCTGCGTGCCACGCGGCGCCTTCGACTTCTGGGCCGCCGCCGTCTTCGGCGCGTCGGCCACCGCGCTCGCCCGGTCCTCCAGGCTGAACCACACACCGCCCAGCGCCAGCAAGGTCACCATCGCGAAGACCGCCATCACGGTACGCATGCTGGCCCGACGGAGCTCGGCACGGTCGGCCATCGACGTCTCTTCCTGGGGTGGGAGCGGTGCTGCCGAGGGCCACTTCGCGCCCTCCGCTCAGAGTGACGGTGAAATCGGGCGACGCGTTCCCTTCCGCCTATATCAGATCGCCCTCACCACCGCTTCAACCGAGTGACCTATATCGCTTACCCCCACCCGACCGGTTTGAGCCGCCGCACAACGCGCAGACGCACGACGCCCGACCGTACGAGCACCCGCACTGCCGCCCGCCACGCGGCCCAGCGCCGAACGAGAGGAAGCCGAGCCGTGTCCACCGGCAGCAGCACCGAGGCCGACACCGACCTCGACCCGGAGGCCGTCAAACGCCACCGGGCCCTCTTCCGGGCCGTCGCCCGCCGCAAGAGCCCCCGACTCCGCCGCACCGACATCACCGTCACGGACGAGAAGACGGTCAGACGCGCGGTGAAGGCGGCGGCGCTCGGCAATGCCATGGAGTGGTTCGACTTCGGCATCTACAGCTACCTCGCCGTCACCATCGGCGACGTCTTCTTCCCCTCCGGCAACGACACCGTCCGGCTGCTGTCCTCCCTCGCCACCTTCGCCGTGGCCTTCCTCGTACGCCCGCTCGGCAGCCTCTTCTTCGGCCCGCTCGGCGACCGCGTCGGCCGCAAGCGCGTCCTCGCCCTGACCATGGTCCTGATGGCCATCGGCACCTGCGCGATCGGCCTGATCCCCTCCTACGCCGCGATCGGCTTCTGGGCGCCGGTGCTGCTGATCTGCTTCCGGATGCTCCAGGGCTTCTCCACCGGCGGCGAGTACGGCGGCGCGGCCACGTTCATCGCCGAGTACGCGCCGGACCGGCGCCGCGGCTTCTTCGGCAGCTTCCTCGAATTCGGCACCCTCGCGGGTTACGTCGGCGCGGCCGGCCTCGTCACCCTCATGACGTCGACCCTCGGCTCCGCCACCATGACCGACTGGGGCTGGCGCATCCCCTTCCTCGTCGCCGGCCCGCTCGGCCTCGTCGGCCTCTACCTCCGCCTGAAGCTGGAGGACACCCCCGCATTCCAGAAACTGGAGGAGGAGAACGGCGGCGGCGAGCGCGTCACCAGCGAGACCACCGAGCTGAAGCAGATCTTCACCACCCAGTGGTCACGGCTGCTGCTCTGCGTCGTCCTCGCCGGGGCGTACGGCATCACGGACTACATGCTGCTCTCCTACATGCCGACCTACCTGACCGACGAGCTCGGCTACGACGACGCGCACGGCCTGCTGGTCCTCATCGCGACGATGGTCCTGCTGATGGTGGTCATCACCTTCGTCGGCCGCCTCAACGACCGCGTCGGCCGCAAGCCGCTGCTGATGGCGGGCATGGGCGGCTTCGCGGTCCTCTCGGCCCCCGCGTTCCTGCTGCTGAAGCAGGGCAGCCTGGTCGCGGTCTTCGGCGGCATGCTGATGCTGGGCCTCCCCCTCGTCTGCCTCCTCGGCACAATGTCCGCGGCCCTCCCCGCGCTCTTCCCCACACCGGTCCGCTACGGCTCCCTGTCCATCGGCTACAACCTCTCCACGTCCCTCTTCGGCGGCACGACCCCCCTGGCGATCACCGGCCTGATCAGCGCCACGGGCAGCGACATGGCCCCGGCGTTCTACACGATGGGCGCGGCGGTGATCGGCATGATCGCGGTCGCCTGCATGCGGGAAACCGCCCAACAGCCCCTGGAGGGCTCGCCGCCGTCGGTCTCCACGAAGGAGGAAGCGGCGGAGATCGTCTCCTCCCAGTCACCTGACCCGAAGTTCTGACAGTTCGTGCTTATGGCGTAACTGTCGGGCGATCCCCTCGTTGATGAGTTCGAGGCCGCGACGCATGCGCGTGCGGCCGCGCCCAGGACTCTGCAGCCATTACCGGTGAGTGAGGGTTTCCGGACGCGGCCGCGCGTCCGGAGTCCCCTCCGCCGGTTCGTATGGAGGGGAAAGCCATGCCGGTCAAATACACATACGAGATGCTCGTCGGAGCCCGCGCCGGGCGGTCCGATGTCTGACCTCTACGACCGCGACAAGCTGACCAGCGCCGTCGCAGGGGCGACGGGGTGGGCCGATCTCATGCGCAAGCTCGGCGTCCAAGCCAGCGGTGGCAGGCGCCGGGTCCTTCAGGGGAGAGTTGCCGCGTACGGCATTGACACCGGTCACTTCAAGCAGCGCAGCCCCTGGCGCAAGTACCCGGATGAAGCCATAGCAGAGGCCGTCACGTCATCCAGCACTCTGCGGGAAGTCGCGCAGAAGCTCGGCGCGCCTCCGGCGACCGGAACTCTCTCCCACATCCGCCGCCGGATCAGCGCCCTCGGCATTGACGTCAGCCATTTTCCCGGCATGAACCGCCCCGAACTCGACCTGCCGTTCATCGAAGACGAGCTCAGAGCAGCCGCCGCGTCCGGGGACAGCATCCGTGCGGTTGCGCGGGAACTCGGGACCTCCGATGACGGCAGGTCTCGTGCGGTTCTCCGGCGCATGCTCAAAGAACTGGGCATCGACACCAGCCACTTCCTGCACAGTCGGCGAGCCATGCCCGATGACCAGTTGCGACAGGCCGTGGCTCGCTCCACGAGCTTTGCGGACGTCATGCGGGACATTGGGCTGGTCGTCAACGACACCAACCATCGCCGCATACGACGACGAACGGTCCAACTCCGGCTGGACACATCCCACTTCAAGCGAAGGGCGTGGGGCAGCGTCCGGGCCTGCCAGCCCAAGCCCATCGCCGATGAGGTGCTCCGAGTGCGCCCGAAGGGGTCGCCCCGCGAGAACCGTCAGCGACTCCACCGAGCGCTCGGCGAGATCGGCATCCCGTACCGCTGCACCTCCTGCGGCAACGAGGGCGAGTGGCTGGGCGAACCGATCACACTTCAGATCGACCACATCAATGGCGACTGGCTCGACAACCGCCGGGACAACCTTCGCTACCTCTGCCCCAACTGTCACGCGATCACGAGCACCTGGTGCCGGGGTGGCAAGCAGAGGGAGGCCGCCGGGCTCAAGTAACGCCCCCCGCCCCACCTCAGCCGCCAGCCCGCTACGATGGCTGGCGGCTAGCGGCGGTGGCGCAGTGGCGACGCAGCGGACTTAGGATCCGTGGCCCGTGACAGGGCTTGAGGGTTCGAATCCCTTCCGCCGCACGGGAACGGCCTGTGAATCCTTGGATTCGCAGGCCGTTCTTGCGTTCGGGCGTCAGCCCAAGAGCTCCCGCACCACCGGTACCAGGCCGCGGAATGCCTTGCCGCGGTGGCTGATCGCGTTCTTTTCCGCGGGGGTCAGCTCCGCGCAGGTGCGGGACTCGCCGAGGGGCTGGAGGATCGGGTCGTAGCCGAAGCCGCCGCCGCCGGTGGGTTCGTGGCGGAGGGTGCCCTCCAGGCGGCCCTCCACCACGCGCTGCGTGCCGTCCGGCAGGGCCAGCGCCGCCGCGCACGCGAAGTGGGCCGCGCGGTGCTCGTCCGCGATGTCGCCGAGCTGGGAGAGCAGCAGGTCCAGGTTGGCCTTGTCGTTGCCGTGGGCGCCGGCCCAGCGCGCGGAGAAGATGCCGGGCGCGCCGCCCAGGACGTCGACGCACAGGCCGGAGTCGTCGGCGACGGCCGGCAGGCCCGTGGCCTCGGCGAGGGCGTGGGCCTTGAGGAGGGCGTTCTCGGCGAAGGTGACGCCGGTTTCCTTGACGTCCGGGATGTGGGGGTAGGCGTCGGCGCCGATGAGCTCGACGTCGAGGTCCGCCTCCTCCAGGATGGCGCGGAGTTCGATGACCTTGTTGGCGTTGCGGGTGGCGAGGATCAGGCGCTTCATGGGACGGATTATCCCGTGCAGACCTTCGTCAGCTCGGCGGCGGCGTCCGAGAGGGGCCTCAGGTCGGGCGTCTTGTCCTGGCGGACGGCGTCGCGGACGTTGGTGACGGCCGTCTGGAGGTGGTCCAGGGCCTTGCTGACGTCCGCGTCGTCCGTCTTGCCCTTGAGTTTCCTCGTGTCCTTTTCCAGGGTGTCCAGGATCTTGTCCGCCTGGTCGGGGTTGCTCGCCGTGTCGGTCACGGCGCGCCGGAGGTCGTCGACGTCGTTGGAGATCTCTATGCCGAGGCGGGCGCAGTCGACGGCTTTCTGCGCGGCGGAGCAGCCGACCGCCAGCGGTACGGCCAGCGCGGCGGCGGCGAGGGCGACGGCGGCTCTGGTGTGGCTGCGGCGTACGGACATGCGGGTCCTCCCCGGACGGTTACGGGCGTACGGCCGTCCGCCGTACGCCCGTATCTATGAACGCTCCCCCACCGCGCGGTGGTTGCCCGGTGGGCGCGGTCGTTACAGCGTCGTCGCCAGCGCCTCGCGCTGCACCGCGTCGAGCTGGGCGCAGCCGGTGACGGCGAGGTCGAGGAGGGCGTTGAGCTCGTCGCGGGCGAAGGGCTCGGCCTCGGCGGTGCCCTGGACCTCGACGAAGCGGCCGTCGCCGGTGCAGACGACGTTCATGTCGGTGTCGGCGCGGACGTCCTCCTCGTAGCAGAGGTCGAGGAGGGGGACGCCGTCGACGATGCCGACGCTGACGGCGGAGACCGTGCCGGTGAGGGGCTGGCGGCCGTGCTTGATGAGCTTCTTGCCCTGGGCCCAGGTGATGGCGTCGGCGAGGGCGACGTAGGCGCCGGTGATGGCCGCGGTGCGGGTGCCGCCGTCGGCCTGGAGGACGTCGCAGTCGAGGACGATCGTGTTCTCGCCGAGGGCCTTGTAGTCGATCACGGCGCGCAGGGAGCGGCCGATGAGGCGGGAGATCTCGTGGGTGCGGCCGCCGATCTTGCCGCGTACGGATTCGCGGTCGCCGCGGGTGTTGGTGGAGCGGGGCAGCATCGAGTATTCGGCGGTGACCCAGCCCTCGCCGCTGCCCTTGCGCCAGCGGGGCACGCCCTCGGTGACGCTGGCGGTGCAGAAGACCTTGGTGTCGCCGAAGGAGAGGAGTACGGAGCCCTCGGCGTGCTTGCTCCATCCGCGCTGGATGGTCACGGGGCGGAGCTGGTCGGGGGTGCGGCCGTCGATGCGAGACATGGTGATGAGCCTACTGGCTTCGGGGATACGCGAAAGGCCCCGTTCCGGTTGGTGCTGGTCCGGTGGCGGGGCCGTTCGGGGGGAGCTCAGTGGCTCACATCATGTCTTCGATCTCGCCGGCGATCGGGTCGGCGTCGGTGCCGATGACGACCTGGATGGCGGTGCCCATCTTGACGACGCCGTGCGCGCCGGCGGCCTTGAGCGCGGCCTCGTCGACGAGTTCGGGGTTCACGACCTCGGTGCGGAGGCGGGTGATGCAGCCCTCGACCTCTTCGATGTTGTCGAGGCCGCCGAGCCCGGCGACGATCTTCTCAGCCTTGGTGGCCATGTGCACTCCTGGTTGTCTCGGCCCTTCGGCGGTCTCGCCGACCGGCTTCACACGGTAACCCACGTTCAGCCCAACTACGCGGGCATATGTCCGCCATCTAACGAATGATGGCGACCACCCGGCGTCGCGTTCCGGGAGGCCGGAACATGCCCGCAGGTGGTCTACACCAGTATGCGGCAAGCATCGAGTGGACTGCCGCCGGGGCGGCAGCCGGGAGGACGCACATGAGCTCGAACGCCGCGGCGGCCCCGAGGAAGAAGAGCTGGACGCAGGGTCTTCTGCAGAACCTCCAGAAGATGGGGCGCAGCCTTCAGTTGCCGATCGCGGTGCTGCCGGCGGCGGGGATCCTCAACCGGCTGGGGCAGCCGGACGTCTTCGGCAAGGACGGGCTGGGCTGGACGGACGTGGCGAAGGTGTTCGCGGGCGCGGGTGGCGCGCTGCTGGACTCGGCGCTCGGTCTGCCGTTGCTGTTCTGCGTGGGTGTGGCCATCGGGATGGCGAAGAAGGCGGACGGTTCGACGGCGCTGGCGGCGGTGGTGGCGTTCCTCGTCTATTTCTCGGTGCTGCATCAGTTCCCGGAGGACTGTCCGCGGGAGTCGACGTTCGGCGGTGCGGGGCTGTGGAGCGGGGTCTGTGTGTCGGGGGTGGGTGTGGCGCAGCCGGCGTCGTTCCAGAATTCGGGGGTGTTCGGCGGCATTGTGATCGGTCTGCTGAGCGCCTGGTTCTGGATGCGGTTCCACCGGGTGCGGCTGGTGGACTGGCTGGGGTTCTTCAACGGCCGCAGGCTCGTACCGATCCTGATGTCGTTCGTCGCGCTGGCCTTCGCGGTGATCTGTCTGTTCGTATGGCCGCCGGTGGGTGACGCGCTGACGGACTTCAGTGAGTGGCTGTCGGATCTGGGGTCGGCGGGGTCGGGTGTGTTCGGTGTGGCGAACCGGGCGCTGCTGGTGGTGGGGCTGCACCAGTTCCTCAATACCTTCATGTGGTTCCAGTTCGGCGACTACACCAAGCCGGACGGGACGGTCGTGCACGGCGACATCAACCGGTTCCTGGCGGGTGATCCGGGTGCGGGGCAGTTCACCACCGGGTTCTTCCCGATCATGATGTTCGCGCTGCCGGCGGCGGCGTTGGCGATCACGCACTGCGCCAGGCCGCACCGCCGGAAGGTGGTCGGGGGCATGATGCTGTCGGTGGCCCTGACGTCGTTCGTCACGGGGATCACGGAGCCGATCGAGTATTCGTTCCTGTTCATCGCGCCGGTGCTGTACGCGGTGCACGCGTTGTTGACGGGTGTGTCGATGGCGGTGTCGTGGGGGCTGGGTGTCCACGACGGTTTCAGTTTCTCCGCGGGGCTGATCGACTATGTGATCAACTGGGGGCTGGCGACCAAGCCGTGGCTGATCATTCCGATCGGGCTGTGCTTCGCCGTCGTGTACTACGTGATTTTCCGCTTCGCGATTACAAAGTTCGATCTGCCGACTCCGGGGCGTGAGCCGGAAGAGGTGGCGGAGGAGATCGAACAGGAGAACGTGAAGTAAGGGGTCAGTGACGCTGCGCCGGGATTTGCCTCCCGGCCCCGCGGCCCCCGAGCCTTGCTCGGGGGCCGTTTGTCGTGCCGCCCGGGCCTGTGGGCGAGGCCACTGGGAACGACGGATTCCTTTATGCCGTACTCACGTGCTACAACAGGTCTAAACCACTGAGTGGTGTAGACCATAAGCGGGCCGTCCCTCCTTCCCCCGAGCGCCCGCCTCACCTGGAGGAATCCGATGAGTAAGAGCGCCAAGGCGGCAAAGGCGGCGCCTGACGACGCCGCGCCGGAGAAGAAGAAGCCGGAGAAGAAGAAGTTCGGCGCCGGCGCCATGGCGATAGCCCAGCGCATCGGCCGCAGCCTCATGCTGCCGGTGGCGGTGCTCCCCGCCGCCGCGCTGATGGTGCGCCTGGGCCAGGACGACATGCTGGGGCGCGAGTCCTTCCCCGCGTTCCTGAACAAGATCGCCGAGTTCATGGCCGCCGGTGGTGGCGCCATCCTCGACAACATGGCGCTGCTGTTCGCCGTGGGTGTCGCGATCGGCTTCGCCAAGAAGTCGGACGGCTCCACCGCGCTGGCCGCCGTCGCCGGTTACCTGGTCTTCTCGAAGGTGCTGGCCACCTTCACCGACGGCAGCCTGCCGAAGAAGGCGGCCGTGGTCGACGGCAAGGTCGCCATGGTGGAACAGGCGGTCGACGCCAAGGTCCTCGGCGGTGTCGTGATGGGCATCGTCGTCGCGCTGATCTACCAGCGCTTCTACCGCACCAAGCTGCCCGACTGGGCGGGCTTCTTCGGCGGCCGCCGTCTGGTGCCGATCCTGTCGTCCTTCGCGGGTCTCGTCATCGGTGTCGTCTTCGGCTACATCTGGCCGGTGCTGGGTACGGGTCTGCACAACTTCGGTGAGTGGCTGGTCGGCTCGGGCGCCGTCGGCGCCGGCATCTTCGGTGTCGCCAACCGCGCGCTGATCCCGGTCGGCATGCACCACCTGCTCAACTCCTTCCCGTGGTTCCAGGCCGGTTCGTACGACGGTCCCAAGGGTGCGGTCAGCGGTGACATCGCCCGCTTCCTGGCCGGCGACCCGGACGCCGGCCAGTTCATGACCGGCTTCTTCCCGATCATGATGTTCGCGCTGCCGGCCGCCTGCCTGGCGATCGTGCACTGTGCCCGCCCCGAGAACCGCAAGGTCGTCGGCGGCATGATGTTCTCGCTCGCGCTCACCGCCTTCGTCACCGGCGTGACCGAGCCGATCGAGTTCACCTTCATGTTCGTCGCCCCGGTGCTGTACGCCATCCACGCGGTGCTCACCGGTGTCTCGCTGGCCCTGACCTGGGCGCTCGGCATGAAGGACGGCTTCGGCTTCTCCGCCGGTGTGATCGACTTCCTGCTCAACCTGGGCATCGCCTCCAAGCCGTGGCTGCTCGTCCTGGTGGGTCTGTGCTTCGCCGCGGTCTACTACGTGGTCTTCCGCTTCGCGATCATCAAGTTCAACTTGAAGACGCCGGGCCGTGAGTCGGAAGAAGAGTCCGCCGAGCTGAAGGCCTGACCCCGACCAACAGGGCCTGATCTCGACGTAAAAAAGAAAAATCCCCTGGAATCCTTGGATTCCAGGGGATTTTTCTTTTGCACCCTTTGATAAAGGGCTGCAAAGGACAATTCCGGGCGGTCACATCTCGTAGACCGCGCCCGCGTGCGCCAGTTCCACCGGGCCGTCGAAGACCGCGCGCGCGTCCCGGAGGTTGGTCAGCGGGTCGGTCCACGGCGGGATGTGCGTGAGAATCAGGCGCCCCGCGCCGGCCCGGGCGGCGTGCTCGCCCGCTTCCCGGCCGTTGAGGTGCAGATCCGGGATGTCCTCCTTGCCGTGGGTGAAGGACGCCTCGCACAGCAGCAGGTCCGTGCCCACCGCGAGCTCGTGCAGGGCCTGGCAGGGGCCGGTGTCGCCGGAGTAGACGAGCGAGGTGCCGCCGTGTTCGACGCGGAAGGCGTACGCCTCGACGGGATGCCGCACCCGGTCGGTGCGGATGGTGAACGGGCCGAGGGTGAAGGTGCCCGGCTTCAGGGTGCGGAAGTCGAAGACCTCCCCCATACAGCTCTCGTCGGGCACGTCCCCGTACGCCGTGGCGAGCCGCCGCTCGGTGCCCTCGGGACCGTGGACGGGGATGGCGGCGGCGCGGCCGCCGTCGTGCCGGTAGTAGCGGGCGACGAAGTAGCCGCACATGTCGATGCAGTGGTCGGGGTGCAGATGCGACAGAAGGATGGCGTCGAGGTCGTAGAGACCGATGTGGCGCTGGAGCTCGCCCAGGGCACCGTTGCCCATGTCGAGCAGCAGCCGGAAGCCGTCGGCCTCTACGAGGTAGCTCGAACAGGCCGATTCCGTGGACGGGAACGACCCCGAGCATCCGACGACGGTGAGCTTCATGCGGGCCTGAACCTCCGTGGGCTGGTTACGGGGGGCCATGCGGTCCGACGAGCGTAAGGCGCGAATCAGGCGGTCGCTCCTCCGCGAGGTGGGGTTGTGGTTGAAGTCACCGGTACGGACCCTTCTGCCCGGACCTCGCAAGGCGGCTTCCGGGCGAATCGGCCCCCGGGAACCAATTTTCCCCGCATAGTCATGTCACCCGGTGGATCCTCGCGTACGCGCGCGGCAGGGCAAAGGTTCGGCAGAACCTGGGTTGGGGGCCGGACGATGTGGCGTCCTTCGCAGTTCCCTACGGCTCTGGTCTCCGTCATCACGGTGCTGGTGCTGCCCGTCACCACCACCCTCGCCGGTGGTGCGGTGCCGGAGCCGATCAGACCGTATCTGTGGCCGGCCTGGCCGATCGCGGCCGGATCGGCCACCGTGGCGGCGGTGTTGGAGGCGCGCGGCCGCCGGGCCCCGGCCGGGGGCGGCCGGCCGGACGCCCCGGGCGGGGCCGGCGCGGACGGCGGCGAGGCGGACGAGGTCCGGCCGTGCCGCGCGGCGGACCAGCTCGCCCGTACGCTGCACGGCCAGTGGGCCGCCGAGCGGTGCCGCGACCGCGTCGGGCCAGGCGGTCGGGCCCCGGACGGCACGCGGTGGGCTCGCCGGCCGGATCCATGACCCCGGGCCCGCTCGCGGCCCTGCGGATCCCCGGACGGCCGGTCGCCGAGGCACGGCGGGCCCGGCCCGCCGGTTCGGCCGACCCGGCGTCACGCCCAGAGCTGGCCGTGCAGTGTCTCCACCGCTTCCTCGTCCGTGGCCGCCGTGTAGACGCCCGTGGAGAGGTACTTCCAGCCGCCGTCGGCGACGATGAAGGCGATGTCGGCGCGTTCGCCGGCCCGTTCGGCCTTGCGGGCCACCCCGGCGGCGGCGTGCAGGACGGCCCCGGTGGAGATGCCGGCGAAGATCCCCTCCTGGGAGAGGAGTTCGCGGGTGCGGCGGACCGCGTCCTCGGAGCCGACGGAGAAGCGGGTGGTGAGGACGGAGGCGTCGTAGAGCTCGGGCACGAAGCCCTCGTCGAGGTTGCGCAGGCCGTAGACGACGTCGTCGTAGCGCGGCTCGGCGGCGACGATGCCCACGCCGGGGACGTGTTCGCGCAGGTAGCGGCCGACGCCCATGAGGGTGCCGGTGGTGCCCAGGCCGGCGACGAAGTGGGTGATCTCGGGGAGGTCCGCGAGGATCTCGGGGCCGGTGGTGGCGTAGTGGGCGCCGGCGTTGTCGGGGTTGCCGTACTGGTAGAGCATCACCCAGTCGGGGTGGCGCGCGGCCAGCTCCTTGGCCTGGCGGACGGCCGTGTTGGAGCCGCCCGCGGCGGGCGAGGAGATGATCTCCGCGCCCCACATGGCGAGGAGGCTGCGGCGTTCCTCGCTGGTGTTCTCCGGCATCACGCACACCATGCGGTAGCCCTTGAGCTTGGCCGCCATGGCGAGGGAGATGCCGGTGTTGCCGGAGGTGGGCTCCAGGATGGTGGCGCCGGGTGTCAGCCTGCCGTCCTTCTCCGCCTGCTCGATCATGTGCAGGGCGGGCCGGTCCTTGACCGAGCCGGTGGGGTTGCGGTCCTCCAGCTTGGCCCAGATCCGGACCCTCTCGGACGGGGAGAAGCTCGGCAGGCGGACGAGCGGCGTGTTGCCGACCGAGGCCAGGTGGCTGTCGTAACGCATGCGCGTCGCTCAGACCATTCCGCCGGCGACGGCCGGGAGGATGGTGACGCTGTCGCCGTCGGTGAGCTCGGTGGTGATGCCGGCGAGGAAGCGGACGTCCTCGTCGTTGAGGTAGACGTTCACGAAGCGGCGCAGCTCTCCGCCGGCGGCGTCGTCGACGAGGCGCTCGCGGATGCCCGCGTGGCGGGTCTCGAGGTCCTTGATGAGCTCGTCGATCGTGGCGCCGCTGCCCTCGACGGCCTTCTTGCCGTCGGTGTAGGTGCGGAGGATGGTCGGGATGCGGACCTCGATGGCCATGCGGGTGTGCTCCTGTCGGAGTGCGGGTTCGGTTCGCGTGGAACGCGGGGGCTCACGTCGTGAGAACCATGGGCGCATCGTATCGATTCCTTGTGCGCATTCCGGAAGTTCGTCCCGACATTCGGACCCTTCGGTCTCAGTAGGTGGCCACGATCCGTACCTCCTCCTCGGTGACCTCTCCGTCGACTATGCGGAAGGAGCGGAACTGGAAGGGTCCCGCGTCGTCGGTGTCGGCGGTGGAGACGAGGACGTAGTGGGCGCCGGGCTCGTTGGCGTAGGAGATGTCCGTGCGCGAGGGGTAGGCCTCGGTGGCGGTGTGCGAGTGGTAGATGACGACGGGGTCCTCGTCGCGGTCGTCCAGCTCGCGGTAGAGCTTGAGCAGGTCGGTGGAGTCGAATTCGTAGAACGTGGGCGACCGGGCGGCGTTGAGCATGGGGACGAACCGCTCGGGGCGGTCGGTGCCGGCGGGGCCGGCGACCACGCCGCAGGCCTCGTCGGGGTGGTCGGCGCGGGCGTGGGCGACGATCTGGTCGTGGAGGTCCTGGGTGATGGTCAGCATGTCGGCCAGGATAGACAGAAGGGCCCGCCCGTACCGAGGAGTGGTACGGGCGGGCCCGAATGCCGGACGGTTTGCCGCGTCAGAGGGTCTTCTGGCCCTCGTCGACGGTGGCCGCCGCGTAGTCCTTGCGGGCGAACGCCTGCGGGTTGCGGGCCTTGAGGATGTAGTACGAGCCCACCATGATCGCGGCCCAGATGGGCGCGCAGTACAGGGAGATCCGGGAGTCCTTGTCGATGCCCATCAGCACGATCACCATGAAGATGAAGGCGAGCGCGAAGAGGCTGGTCCACGGCGCGCCGGGGGCCTTGAACGCGGACTGCGGCAGCTCGCCGCGGTTGGCCTTGCGGCGGTAGATCAGCTGCGCCGCGAGGATCATGATCCACGCCCACATGCCCGAGATGGTCGCGAAGGAGACGACGTAGGTGAACGCCTCACCCGGCCACTGGTAGTTGATCCAGACGCCGACGAGCATCAGCGCGGCCGAGAAGGTCGTGCCGCGCAGCGGCAGGCCGTTCTTGGTGAGCTGGGCGAAGAACTTCGGGCCCTGGCCGTTGAGCGCGAGGTCGCGCAGCATGCGGCCGGTGGAGTACATGCCCGAGTTGCAGGAGGACAGCGCCGCGGTCAGCACCACGAAGTTGACGATTCCCGCACCGGCCGGCAGGCCGATCTTCGCGAAGGCCGCCACGAACGGGCTGACGCCCGGCATGAACTCGGTCCACGGGACCACGGCCAGGATGATGATGAGCGCACCGATGTAGAAGACCGCGATCCGCCACGGGACGGTGTTGATCGCCTTGGGGAGCGTCTTCTTCGGGTCCTTCGCCTCGCCCGCGGTGACGCCGACGAGCTCGACGGCGAGGAAGGCGAACATGACGATCTGCAGCGTCATCAGGGTGCTGCGGATGCCATTGGGGAAGAAGCCCGAGTGCGACCAGAGGTTGCTGAAGGTGGCGGTGTCACCGGCGTCGGAGAAGCCGAGGGTGATCACGCCGAGGCCGATCAGGATCATGCCGATGATGGCGGTGACCTTGACCATGGAGAACCAGAACTCCAGCTCGCCGAAGAGCTTCACGGAGATCAGGTTGGCGAAGTAGAGGATGACCGTGAACCCGAGCGCGGACACCCATTGCGGGACGTCGCCGTGGGTCCAGTAGCTCATATAGGTCGCCGCGGCGGTGACCTCGACAATGCCGGTGACGACCCAGAAGAGCCAGTACGTCCAGCCGGTCACGTACCCCCAGAAGGGGCCGAGGAACTCACGGGCGTAGTCGGAGAAGGAGCCCGAGACCGGGCGGTACATGAGCAGCTCGCCGAGCGCGCGCATGATGAAGAAGATGACGAGGCCGGCTATGGCGTAGGCCAGGATCAGGCTGGGTCCGGCCTTGTGGATGGCCGTGCCCGCGCCGAGAAACAGGCCGGTGCCGATGGCACCGCCGATGGCGATCATCTGGATCTGTCGGTTGCCCAGACCACGCTGGTAACCCTCGGAAGCGTCCTGTCCGCTTCCGTCCTGCCCTGCGGCCTCCGCGCTAGCGGTACGGTCCGCGACCTGCTCAGAGGTCATGGTGGTGCGCCTTTCTCCATACCGATCCGGTCATTCGGATCGGGTCCAGATCCCCCCGGAAATGGAGTCCTGTCATTGCCGACGGTCGGCCGGCGAAGCGCTCCCGCCGCGACATGGGTGGCGTCGCGGTGGCAGGTCGTGAAGATTTATCACGAGTGGCGAGAAGATCGCCCGAGGCACTGTGGGGCACACCACAAAGGAATCGGGACAAAAGTAAAAATGGCGGCCAAAGGCCGCCACTACAGTGATTCGATCGTTATCCGGAATTGAGCGTTCGCTGAGCGGACACATATGGCATGTCCATGGCGTTTTCCGCCGTCATAGGCGCGAAATCACGCCATCAGAGCCTCGACGAGCGTCTCCTGGAGACCCCCGAGCCAGAGGTACGCCATCACCATCGGCTTGCGCGGGTCCTCGTCCGGCAGCCGGAACAGCGCATCGCTGTCGTCGTCCTCCCGGATCTCCAGCCGCGTCCCGATGGCCAGCCGCAGGTCGTTGAGCGCGCCGAGCCAGCGCCGGCAGTCCTCGGCCGACAGCCGCAGCACGGCGCCGCTGTCCCCGGCCACGGTCAGCGAGTCGAGCGAGCGGACCACGCCCAGGGCGTCCTCGCGCTTGCGCTCGCGCAGGTCGTTCTCGGTGTAGCGGCGGAATTCGGCCGCGTACGCGCGCTCCCGCTGGTCCTGGTCGGAGCCCGGATCACCATAGGCGTCCGGGAAGAGGCGGGCGAGCGCGGGGTCGGCGGGCGGCTCGCTGGGGCCCTCGGAGAAGAGCCGCGCGAGCGGGTCGGCGTCGTCGGGGCCCTGGCTCTCGCCCGGCCCGATCAGCTCCAGGAGCTGGACGGCGAGGCTGCGGAGGATGGAGATCTCGACCTCGTCCAGGGCCACGGCGGCCCCGCCGCCCGGCAGCGGCTCGAAGTGCCCGGCCATCAACGGTCCTGCGACAGCGTCGCCCACAGGCCGTAGCCGTGCATCGCCTGCACGTCGCGTTCCATTTCCTCGCGGCTGCCGCTGGAGACGGTGGCGCGCCCCTTGTGATGGACGTCGAGCATCAGCTTGTGGGCCTTGTCCTTGGAGTAGCCGAAGTAGGCCTGGAAGACATACGTCACGTAACTCATGAGGTTGACGGGATCGTTGTGGACGAGGGTCACCCACGGCACGTCGGGCTCGGCCACGGCGAAGGGGGATTCGCCCGTCTCAGGTCGTTCGATCTCGACCGGTGCAACACTCACTCTTCCCATGCTGCCACTCGCGAGGGTGCGATGCACAAACGGGGGTACCGCCTCCGGCCCGCGCCACCATGCCTGCAGGCCATCCCCGGCACAGAAATCGTCACTCTGACGAGATTCGGGGGTAGCATCTGATCCATGAACGCTGCGGACTTGAGGCTGCCGGTGGACGTGCCGTCGACGGCCCTCTTCACCGACCGGTACGAACTCACGATGCTCCAGGCGGCTCTGCGCTCGGGCACCGCCGACCGCCGCTCGGTCTTCGAGGTCTTCACCCGCCGGCTGCCCGAGGGCCGCCGCTACGGCGTCGCCGCCGGCACCGGCCGCGTCCTGGACGCGGTGGAGAACTTCCGCTTCGACAGCCGCGTGCTGGACTTCCTCGCCGAGCGGAAGATCGTCGACGAGCCGACGCTCGCCTGGCTGGCCGATTACCGCTTCCGCGGTGACATCTGGGGCTACCCCGAGGGCGAGGTCTACTTCCCCGGCTCGCCGATCATGCGGGTCGAGGGCACCTTCGCGGAGGCCGTGCTCCTGGAGACGGTGATCCTCTCCATCCTCAACCACGACTCGGCGGTCGCCGCCGCGGCCTCCCGGATGGCGGTCGCGGCCGGCGGCCGGCCGCTGATCGAGATGGGCGCCCGGCGCACGCACGAACTGGCGGCCGTCGCCGCCTCGCGCGCCGCGTACGTGGGCGGCTTCGCCTCGACGTCCGATCTGGCGGCCGGATTCCGATACAACATCCCGACCGTGGGCACCAGTGCGCATGCCTTCACGCTGCTGCACGACAGCGAACGGGACGCCTTCACCGCACAGGTCGACGCCCTCGGCGGAGGCACGACCCTGCTGGTCGACACCTTCGACGTGACCGAGGCCGTCCGGATGGCCGTGGAGATCGCCGGGCCGGAGCTGGGCGCCGTCCGGATCGACTCGGGCGACCTGCTGCTGCTCGCGCACCGGGTGCGCCAGCAGCTGGACGAGCTGGGCGCCACCAAGACGCGCATCGTCGTCACCAGCGACCTGGACGAATACGCGATCGCCTCGCTGGCGGCCGCGCCCGTGGACGCGTACGGCGTCGGCACCCAGCTGGTGACCGGCAGCGGCCACCCCACCTGCTCGATGGTCTACAAGCTCGTGGCCCGCGCGGACGGCCCCGGGGCGGACGCGCCGCTGCGGCCGGTGGCGAAGAAGTCGATGGGCGGCAAGTCCTCGGTCGGCGGCCGCAAGTGGGCCGCGCGCCGCCTGGACGCGGACGGGGTGGCGGAGGCCGAGGTCGTCGGCACCGGGCCGGTACCGGAGGACCTCGTGGACCGGCAGCTGCTGGTGGAGCTCGTACGGGCCGGCGAGACGGTCGCCCGCGAGCCCCTGGACGCGGTTCGCGACCGGCATACGGCGGCGCGGGCGGGCCTGCCGATGTCGGCGACGCAGCTCTCGCGCGGCGAGGCGGTCCTGCCCACGGAATACGTCTGAACGGGCGCCCTCGCGCCCGGGCGCTCCGAAGACCCCCTCCCATAACGCGAGGCGAGTCACTACCCTCGGTCACAGCGACTTGATCCGCACTGTCGGCCGAGGGCCCTTCCCCTAAGGATCCGCACTATGCAGCGTGCACTGATCGTCGTCGACGTGCAGAACGACTTCTGCGAGGGCGGCAGCCTCGCGGTCGCCGGCGGCGCCGACGTGGCCGCGGCCATCACCGACCTGGTCGGCGAGGCCACCGCGGGCTACCGCCATGTGGTCGCCACGCGCGACCACCACATAGATCCCGGCGACCACTTCTCCGAACAGCCGGACTTCGAGCACTCCTGGCCGGTGCACTGCGTGGCCGGCACGGAGGGCAGCGGCTTCCACCCCAATTTCGCGCCGATCATCGCCTCCGGGGCGATAGACGCCGTGTTCGACAAGGGTGCCTACGCGGCCGCGTACAGCGGCTTCGAGGGCACGGACGAGAACGGCGTGCCGCTGGCGGACTGGCTTCGGGAGCGGGGGGTGACCGAGGTCGACGTGGTGGGGATCGCGACGGACCACTGCGTGCGGGCGACCGCGCTCGACGCTCGTCGGGAGGGGTTCAGCACGCATGTGCTGCTGGATCTGACCGCGGGGGTCGCCCCGCGCACGACCGAGCGGGCGCTGGAGGAGCTCCGGGACGCGGGTGTGGAGCTGAGCGGTAAGCCGGTCGTGCAGGGCGGGTAGGGCCGGGCCACGGGCGTCCTCGAACGCCGGACGGGCTTGATGCGGCGCCCCCCGCCGCTCAGGCCACCGGCCGCCGTAAAAGGCTCCGTATCGGATGCCAGGATTCCGTGTCGTCCGTCGGGGCCGCGCGCCAGACCAGGCCGTCCGGGTGGTGGAGGACCGCGGTTATCTCGTCGGGGGTCGGGGGCTCGCTGTTGCCCCGGAGGTAGACGGCCCGCAGGCCGAGGTTGCGCAGGCGGGTGAGGGCCCGCTGGCGGTTCACCGCGTGGACCAGGACCCGTACGCGCCCGTCGGGCGCCCCGCAGCCGCCCGGCGGGCTCGGCAGGGACAGGGCGACGACCACGCTGCCGCCCGGCAGCTTGGCGAAACCGCCTCCGGCCATCCCGGTCACCTCTCCCGCACAGCAGTCGGTGTCAATAACAGCGTCACGACCGTCATCTAAACGCGATCGGCCGCCGCCCGCTAGAGGGCGACGGCCGATACGTCTCTGACCTGCGGAGATGCCGATTACTCGGGGGTTACTTGCCGGACGGACCCACCTGGATGGTCATCGTGGAGCCGCTCGGCGCCTCGGTGAGGATCCGGATCCGGGTGTTGGTGTCAGTAAGCTGCACACCGCCGGTGGGGTTCGCCTTGTCGTAGTACGAGCCCTTGCGGTCGTCGAAGACGGGCGTGCCGAGCTTGCCCTTGACGCGGGTGGCGACGCCGTCGCTGTGCACGGTGTAGCCGTCGCTCGGGTACCAGCTGAACGGCGAGTCGTACGCCTGGAAGCGGTTGCGCATCATCGTGCCGTCCGCCCACTTCTCGGGCTTGGCGTGCGCGTCCACCGGCAGGATGCGGCCGACGCCCGGGTGCAGGCCGACGTTGTTGTCGATCTGCGCGGTGTCCCACTTCCAGATCAACAGGCCGTTCTGGTACGGGTAGTGCTCGACCCAGGCCGGCTTGGCGGTCTTCCAGCCGAAGTTGTACGGGCCGACGCGGAGCGTCTTGTCGTACGACACGTACTGGCGGTTCTCGGCGATGTAGTACTGCGCGTACTCCTTGGTGAAGGACTCGCCGATGCGGGAGAAGCCCTTCGCGGTCCAGCCGTTGTCGTCGGCCTCGGCGCCGTCCGTGAAGAGGGCGGTGCCGTCGGCGGTGACGGAGATGGCGTCGGCGGTGAAGCCCTTGCCGGAGGTGCCGCCGTCGGTCTGGTAGCGGAAGCGCAGGTCGACCTTCTTGCCCGCGTAGGCGTCGAGCGGGTACGCGAGCTTCTTGTACGCGCCGGAGGTGCCGGTCAGGGCGGGCTTGTCGCCGCCGTCGCGCTGGATGGACTTGCCGTCGGCGGTACCGTCGAGCGGGGTCCAGTTGGCGCCGCCGTCGGTGGAGACCTCGGCGTAGAGGTAGTCGTAGTTGTCCTCGATGTCCCACCAGCCGGAAAGGCCGAGCTGGGCCTTGGACTTGCCCGTGAGGTCGACGGGACGGGTGAGGGTGTTCTTCAGGTCGTCGCCCTGACCGCCCCACCACTGCTTGGTGCCCTCGGCGGGCTTGACGACGTCGGTCTTGACCGCCTTGGCGGGCAGGTCGACGACGACCGCCTGCTTGTCCTTGGTGTTGTACTCGGCCACGCCCAGCTTGTGCGTCGACTTCGTCGCCGCCTTCGCCTTGCCGTAGTTGAGCCAGCCCAGCTGGAGCTTGTCCCAGGCGCTCATGTCGCCGGGCAGGTCGCCGATGGAGTCCTTGCCGTTGCCGAGCCAGGAGCCGGACGACATCAGCGACCAGTAGGCGACGGAGGACTCGCCCTTGCCGGTGGTGTCGTACTCGTCGGGCAGGCCCAGGTCGTGGCCGTACTCGTGGGCGAAGACGCCGAGGCCGCCGTTCTCGGGCTGCATGGTGTAGTCGCCGACCCAGATGCCGGAGTCGCCGATCTGGGTGCCGCCGGCCTTGTTGGTGCCCGGGCCGGTCTTGCCGGCGTCGGAGCCGAAGGCGTACCAGCGGTGGGCCCAGATGGCGTCGGTCTTCTGGACGCCGCCGCCGGCGGACTCGTCCTCACCGGCGTGCACGATCTGGAAGTGGTCGATGTAGCCGTCGGGCTCGTTGAAGTTGCCGTCGCCGTCGAAGTCGTTGCGGTCCCACTTGTCGTACGTGGCGAGCTCGGACTTGATGTCGGCGTCGGAGCGGCCGGCGGCCTTCTGGTCCGACACCCACTGGTTGACGCCGTCGCGCACGAGGTCCCAGGCGCTGGGGCAGTTGGTGGAGCCGCAGTAGTTGGAGCCGTAGCGGGCCTCGTTGTAGGGAACCTTCACCCAGTCGGTGACCTGGCCCTCGACGGAGTAGCGGCCCGAGGACTGCTTCTCGTAGTACTTGGCCAGGGATTCCTTGTTCTTGTCGTGCGAGAAGTACAGGTCCTGGAAGTAGCCGCGGTTGTAGTCCTTGCGCCAGGCCGTGCTGTTGTCCTTCTTGCGGTCCGGCTCGACTATTCGGTTGTGCGCCGGGCCGGGGGCGCCGCCGTACTTCTTCACGGGCGGCTTGGGGCCGTCGGGCCCGTCGGGGTCGTACATCGTGGTGTCGTCGACCTTGTCGCCGAAGTCGACCAGGATCGTGAAGATCCGGTCGGTCTTCTCGCGGGCGAGCTCGACGTACTTGCCCTTGCCGAGCTGGACGACCTTCGACGCGCCGCGCTGCTCGGTCCGGGCGTCCCCGGATATGACCTTGTCGAGCGCGGCCTTGCGCTGCGCCTCGTGCTTCTTGGTGTACGGGCCCTTGAGGTCGTGCTCTACGCGCTGCTCCGCCCGCTCCGGGTCGTGGCGCTCGACGGTGACGGGCTGGTCAGTCCCGTTCGTCGCTCCGGTCGTGCCTGCCGCCTGTGCGATTCCGGCCGAAAGGGTCGCCGCGCCGAGCGCGACGACCGTGGCCACGGCGGCGGATCGGGCGATCCTCCGTTGGCTGCTTTTCACTTGTGCCCTGTCCTCCCCAGTAACAACTGTGGAGGTATTTGACCGGACAGGGACAAGAAAAGACAGCCCTTGACTGCACCCGCCGAAGCAAGTACGTTATGCGATCTTTAATTTGCGGATTTCGGACATCAACAGGCGCGCCGATCCCACCTGTTGGACAAGGCGGCGCGCCCGTGCGCCCCCCATGCTCCGCAACCGTGTGTTAGGTCACGCTTACCAGCGGTTCGGCTCGGGCAGACAGGAGCGTAGAGACGTTTTGGTGTACGCACCAGCCGACTCCCCACCTCATACACAGCCCCGAGGACGGATCCCGCCATGCCGCATCCGACTCCCGCACAGATAGCCTATGGTTCGGCCACCGTTGTTCTCTCCACCCTCGCCATGCTGCTGCTGTCGCAGACGGGTTCGGGGGCCGGGATCGCGGTCATCGCCCTCGCGTCGCTCGCGCTGGGACTTCTTGTCGCCGTCACCGTGCCCGTGCCACGCGCGACCGTCCGCCGGGCCCGCACGGCCCCGGTCGGCGCGCCCGGTGAGCACGACCGGCGACCCGCCGGGACGAGGGTGAGCGAGCACTCGCTACGCGGCTGAGACCACCACGGTCTTGGCCGCCTTGTCGTGGATGCATTGGTGATAGGGCTCGTCCCACGTACACCACAACACGTTGATCAGCCAGAAGATGAAGCCGCAGCAGGGCACGACCTCCGGCAGGGAGTAGACGGCGGCGCGGGTCCAGCCGGGCCTTCCCTCGGGCACCGCGCCGTTCTCCAGCATCGCCACCCGGATCTTCATCGCCATCTTGCCGACGGTCTGGCCGCGGGTGGTGAGCATCAGCCCCTCGTAGACGAAGTAGACCACCGAGATGATGATGGACAGGCCGGTGGACTTCCCGCTGTCGTCCCACGGGTCCCAACCCCAGGTGGCGGCCGAGAAGATGGCGCTGATCGGGATGCCGATCAGCAGCGCGTCGATGATGCGCGCGATCAGCCGCTTCCAGCGGCTGGCGAGCGGCGGCATGCCCGCGAGCGGGTCGGCCGCGCCGTACTGATCGCCGTAGGGGTTGCCGGGACCGCCGCCGGGCGCGCCGCCACCGCCGTACGGATCGCCGCCGTACGGGCCTCCGGCCGGCCCGCCGCCCCCGCTTCCGGGGTACGGGCCTCCGCCGGTGCCGTACGGACCGCCCTCGGGCGAGGGGCCCGCGCCGTAACCTCCGGGCGGGGGCTCCTGCGGCCTCTTCTGGAACGGGTCGTCGTCACGCGGCTGATCGGTGCTCATGGCCCGAGTAGAACCCAGGCCCACCGCGCCCGCATCCGGCCGTATGCCGTTCGAGTTGCCCGGCGGCCGCCGCCGCTCAGCCGGCGTTCGAGGCCACGAACGTGCGGGACGCCTTGTCGTGCCAGCACTGCCGCCACGGCCGGTCGAACAGGCACCAGGCGACGTTGAGGACGCCGATGGCCACCATCCCCAGCAGGCTGTTGACCAGCCAGCGGCGCAGCGCCGAGCGGAACGGCGGGGTGTCGTGCGACTCGATGTCGAGGACCCGCACTCCGCACAGCTTCTTGCCCAGCGTGCGGCCCCACTTGGCGGTGGGCAGCGCCTCGTAGACCACGCCGGCCACCAGCAGGACGGCGAGCACGATGCCGAGGTAGGAGCCGGTGGTGCCGTCGAGCAGCCAGACCGTGACGGTCTGCCCGGACTGCTTCGCCTCCTCGACCTTGGTGTCGATGTGCGCGGCGGCCTTGGTCCACAGCGGCACGGCCACGGTGGCGACGACGGCGCCGAGGACGGCCGTGTCGAGGATCCGGGCGGCGAGCCGGCGCCCGAGCGGGGCGGGGCGGCCCTGCTGCTGGGCGGCCCGCAGGAACGGGTCGTCCTTGGGCGGCTTCCAGGGCGCGACGCCGTCGGCGCCCTGCGGCTGGGGCTGCGGCCGGCCGGCCGCCGGCTGCTGGCGCGCGAGCTGCTGCACCTGCTGGGCCCAGCCACCGGAGGCGGCGGGCCGCTCGGGGGCGGGGGCGGATCGGTCGGGGGCCGGTTCGGCGGGGGCGGGCAGTGCCTGGCGCTCCGGGGCGGCCGGTAGTCCGGCCGGTGCCTCCTGGGCCCGGGTGTCGGGCCACGCCTGCGGGGCGGGCGAGGCGGCGGCGGGCCGGGGCGACTTGGCGCCCGTACGGAACTGGATGGTGCCCGCCGGCCGGCCCGTGGGGGCGGAGCGGGCGGACGGCGCGGAGGGCGCGGCGGCGCGGTCGGGCCGGATGGTCAGGGTGCCGTCGCCGCGCGAGGAGGAGGGGATGTCGGCGGCCGGGGCCTTCGCGGGGGCGGCCTGCGGCTCGGCCCCGGCGGGGCCCAGGCGCGGGTCGCGGGCCGTCGGGGCGGCGCTCTCCCCGCGGGGCGCCGCGCGCCCGGCGTCGGGGTCGCCGGTGCGCGGAGCGGCCGCTTCCGCGCGGGCGTCGCGCAGCGCGGGCTCCTCGTCCAGGAACATCGGCCCGGTCTCCTCCGGCAGCTGCCGGGGCGCGGGCCCGTCCTCGGACCGGCGCGGGGTGGGCGGGACGGGGGCGGCGAGGGCGGGGGCGGGTGCCGGGGCCAGGCCGGCGGGCGGGGTGGGCATCGGCTCCCCCTCGGCGGGCGCGGGCCGACTCGTGCCGGGCACCCAGGCGGTGCCGCTCCAGTAGCGGATGTAGCCCGGGATGGACGGGTCCGGGTAGAAGCCTTCTGTGGGGCTGCTGTCGGCGGATCCTGAGGTAGGAGCGCTCATGGTGTCCGATGTCCCGTATCTGTCGGCCGTACTGGGTGTGGTGTCCGGGGCGGGCGGCTGGCCTTACGCAGTCTGCCGCACCCGCGAACTCCGCCGGGGAGTACCCCCCGGTGGCATCCTGCCGCGCGGCGCCGGTGCATTGTGACCTCAATGCACAAAACGCAACCCGGCGCGCTCCGGACAGGTCTACCAGACGGCTCTCCACTCTGCGGCCGTCCCGCGGGCGGGACCACTCACACGTGCGACCGCGAGAGTCGTGGAAGAAGTGGCGTGAAGTCGCGTAATGCTGTGGGGGTCGACGCGCTCCATCCGGTGCGGGCCCGTTCGCGAGAGGCCACGCACCGAGACCGGCACAGCAGAGAGGGCGCGCTTCATGCACACCGTGGTGGAACGAGAGCTGGAGATCGACCTGGTGCTGTCGCCGGAGCGCAGCATCCCCGTGCCGTCGCGGCTGAGCTACCGCACGGCGGATCCGTACGCCGTGCACATCGTCTTCCACGTCACCTCGAAGGCGCCGGTGGAGTGGAGCTTCGCGCGCGAACTGCTGGTGGAGGGCGTCTTCCGGCCGTCGGGCAGCGGCGATGTGCGGGTGTGGCCGACGAGAGCGGAGGGGCGCAGCGTGGTGTGCCTGGCGCTGTCGTCGCCGGACGGCGAGGCGCTGTTGGAGGCGCCCGCGTCGGCGGTGGCGGCGTGGCTGGAGCGCACGCTGCACGCGGTGGCCCCGGGGTCGGAGCCGGAGCGGCTCGCGCTGGACGAGGCGCTGCGCGAGCTGCTCGGGGCCTAGCCGGGGTCAGAGTTCGCGGGTGAGGAACTCGATGGAGTGGCCGTCGGGGTCCTCGACGTAGACGGAGCGGCCGTCGGGGCGGCGGCCCACCTGCTGGGGCTGCCCGTGGCTCGGCGCTCCCCAGAAGGGGATGCCGCGCTCGCCGATCCTGGCGTGCATGGTCTCGAACTCCTCGTCGCTCAGGCGGAAGGCGAGGTGCTGCGGGGCGCGGTGCTGCCTTCCGCTCGACCCTACGGGCAGGCGCGTGGCAGGCATATCGGACTTCTGACCTAGGTGTGAGGTCGGTCAAGTCCTGGTCGCTGGCGTGGGGTTCGGCTCGGCCGCTCCGAGTCGGTCGCCGGTCGGTCGATCCGTCGGGCGGTCGGTTTTCGGTCAGTCCAGGACCTTGCCGGGGTTGAGCAGTCCCAGCGGGTCGAAGACGGCCTTGACGCCCCGCTGGATCTCGACGCCCACCGGTCCGAGCTCCCGGGCCAGCCAGTCCTTCTTGAGGACGCCGACGCCGTGTTCGCCGGTGATCGTGCCGCCGAGTTCGAGACCGAGCGCCATGATCTCGTCGAAGGACTCGCGGGCCCGGCGCGCCTCGTCGGCGTCGGCGGCGTCGAAGCAGACGACGGGGTGGGTGTTGCCGTCGCCGGCGTGCGCGCAGACGCCGATGGTGAGGTCGTACTTCTCGGCGATGGCGGCGGTGCCGTCGAGCATGGCCGCGAGCCGGGAGCGGGGTACGCACACGTCGTCGATCATCGTGGCGGACTTCAGGGTCTCCAGGGCGGGCAGGGTCATGCGGCGGGCCTGGAGGAGGAGGTCGGACTCGGCGGCCGAGTCGGCGGGGACGACCTCGGTGGCGCCGGCGGCGGTGCACAGCTCGGCGACGGCGGCGAGGTCGGCGGCCGGGTCCGGGGTGTCGAAGGCGGCGAGGAGGAGGGCCTCGGTGGTCTCGGGGAGGCCCATGCGGGCCATGGCGTTGACGGCCCGGACCGAGGTGCGGTCCATCAGCTCCAGCAGGGAGGGGGCGTGGCCGCGGGCCATGATGTCGCAGACGGCGGCGCACGCGGCGGCGACGGAGGGGAACTCAGCGGCCAGCGCGAGCTGTTCGGGCGGCGCGGGCTTGAGCGCGAGCACGGCCCGTACGACGATACCGAGGCTGCCCTCGGAGCCGACGAACAGGCGGGTGAGGTCGTAGCCGGCGACGCCCTTCGCGGTGCGGCGGCCGGTGGTCAGCAGTCGCCCGTCGGCGAGGACGACGTCGAGGCCGAGGACGTATTCGGCGGTGACCCCGTACTTCACGCAGCACAGGCCGCCGGAGGCGGTGCCGATGTTGCCGCCGATGGTGCACTGTTCCCAACTGGAGGGGTCGGGTGGGTAGTAGAGGCCCTGTTCGGCGACGGCGCGGGAGAGGACGGCGTTGACGACGCCCGGCTCGACGACGGCGACCCGGTCGACCGGGTCGATCTCGATGATCCGGTCCATCTTGACGAGCGAGAGCACGATGCAGCCGTCGGTGGCGTTGGCGGCGCCGGAGAGGCCGGTGCGGGCACCCTGGGGGACGACGGGTATGCGCAGGGCCGTGGCCGTGCGCATGATGTGCTGCACGTGCTCCGTGGTGCGGGGGAGGACGACTGCCGCTGCGGTGCCTGCTGCGCAGAAGCTTGCCATGTCCTTGGCGTAGGAGCGGATGACGTCGGGGTCGGTGAGGACCGCTTCCGCGGGGAGCTCCGTCAAGAGGGCGGCAAGGAGATCGTCCATGCGGTGACCCTTCCCCCACCCGCCCCTTCCCGAACCGGGGCTCCGCCCCGGACCCCGGTCCTCAAACGCCGGACGGGCTGGAAGTCGCCCGGAACGGGCGACAAATCGAGCCCGTCCGGCGATTGAGGACGTCTTTGAGGTCGCCCGAACCGCCTAGAGGTTCCCCCGCTTCTCCTGCTCGCGCTCGATCGCCTCGAAGAGGGCCTTGAAGTTGCCCTTGCCGAAGCCCATCGAGCCGTGGCGTTCGATCATCTCGAAGAAGACCGTCGGGCGGTCCTGCACCGGCTTGGTGAAGATCTGGAGCAGGTAGCCGTCCTCGTCGCGGTCGACGAGGATCTTCAGTTCGCGGAGGGTCTCGACGGGGACGCGGGTCTCGCCGGCCCAGTCGCCGAGGGTGTCGTAGTAGGAGTCGGGGGTGTCGAGGAACTGGACGCCGGCCGCGCGCATGGCGCGTACGGTCGCGACGATGTCGTTCGTGGCCAGGGCGATGTGCTGGACGCCGGGGCCGTTGTAGAACTCCAGGTACTCGTCGATCTGGGACTTCTTCTTGGCGATCGCGGGCTCGTTGAGCGGGAACTTCACCTTGCGGGTGCCGTCCGCGACGACCTTCGACATGAGCGCGGAGTACTCGGTGGCGATGTCGTCGCCCACGAACTCCTTCATGTTGGTGAAGCCCATGACGTTGTTGTAGAAGGAGACCCACTCGTCCATCTTGCCGAGCTGGACGTTGCCCACACAGTGGTCGATGGCCTGGAAGCGGCGCGGGCCGGGCTCGACGATCGGTTCGGCGGACTCGAAGCCGGGGAGGTAGGGGCCGGTGTACCCGGAGCGCTCGACGAGGGTGTGGCGGGTCTGGCCGTACGTGGCGATGGCCGCGACGACGACGGTGCCGTGCTCGTCGGTCAGCTCGTGCGGCTCCTCCAGGCCCGTGGCGCCGTGTTCGACGGCGTAGGCGTACGCGGCGCGCGCGTCCGGCACCTCGATGGCCAGGTCGACGACGCCGTCGCCGTGCTCGGCGACGTGCTCGGCGAGGAAGCGGCCGCGCTCGGTGGTGGCCTTGATGACGGAGGTGAAGACGAACCGGGCGCTGCCGGACTCCAGGACATAACTCGCGGTCTCGCGGCTGCCGTTCTCCGGTCCGGAGTAGGCGACGCGCTTCATGCCGAAGGCGGTGGAGTAGTAGTGCGCGGCCTGCTTGGCGTTGCCGACGGCGAAGACCACCGCGTCCATCCCCTTGACCGGGAAGGAGTCGGCCTGCCGTGCGGTGTGAAGGGTGTGATCCGTGGTCTGAGTCATGGCCGCAGGGTCCCGCCGATCCACAAGGTGCGCAATAGTTCGCGTATCAGCTGGGCAGACTGCATAGCGTACGTGCGGTAACCCCAGTCGTTCTGTACATGATGACCATCGGGAGGTGGCCATGGCGATCGATCGTTTGGACGGCAGGCTGATCGAGCTGCTCGCCCAGGAACCGCGCATCGGCGTGCTGGAGGCGTCGCGCCGCCTGGGCGTGGCGCGCGGCACCGTGCAGGCGCGGTTGGACAGGTTGCAGGCACAGGGCGTGATCAGGGGTTTCGGGCCGGATGTGGACCCGGCGGCGCTGGGCTATCCGGTGACGGCGTTCGCGACGCTGGAGATCAAGCAGGGGCAGGGCGCGGACGTACGGACACATCTGGCGACCGTCCCGGAGGTGCTGGAGCTGCACACGACGACCGGGCACGGCGACATGCTGTGCCGACTGGTCGCGCGCTCGAACGCCGACCTTCAGCGTGTCATCGACCGGGTTGTGGGCTTTGATGGGATCGTGCGGGCTTCCACGGCGATCGTTATGGAGAACGCGGTACCGCTGAGGATCATCCCGCTGGTGAAGCAGGCGTCGGAGGACTGACATCGGCGAGGAGTGACCGGGTGGGCTTCTGGGAGTACGTCGGCAACCGGCACGAGCAGCTGCTGGCGGACACGTACCAGCACGCGAGCGCCGTCTTCCAGTGCATGGTCGTCGCCACGCTCATCGGGGTGGCGATCGGGGTGCTCACCTACCGCAGCGCGTGGGCGGGCAACCTCGCGATCACCTCGACGGCGACGATCCTGACCATTCCCTCGCTGGCCCTGATCGGTCTGCTCATCCCCATCACCGGTCTGGGCGTGGCCCCGACGGTCACCGCGCTGGTGCTGTACGGGCTGCTGCCGGTCGTCCGCAACGCGATCGTCGGACTGCGCGGGGTGGATCCCTCGCTGGTCGACGCCGCGACGGGCATCGGGATGTCGCGGATGGCCCGGCTGTTCCGGGTGGAGCTGCCACTGGCCTGGCCGCCGATCCTCACCGGCATCCGGGTGGCCACGCAGATGCTGATGGGCATCGCGGCGATCGCCGCCTACGCCTCCGGGCCCGGCCTCGGCAATGAGATCTTCCGCGGCATCTCCTCCCTGGGCAGCGCCAACGCGCTCAACCAGGTGCTGGCCGGGACGCTCGGCATCATCGTTCTCGCCCTGCTCTTCGACGCAGTGTTCGCCCTGATCGGACGGCTGACCATCCCGAGGGGGATCCGTGCCTGAGTCCGCACCCGACCCCGCTTCCCGCGCACCCTCCAAACCCTCCGGCGCCACCATCGAGCTGGAGAACCTCACCAAGCGCTACCCGGGCAACCCCACACCCGCCGTGGACTGCGTCAACATGCAGATCAAGGCCGGTGAGCTGGTGGTCTTCGTGGGGCCGTCCGGCTGCGGCAAGACCACCACCATGAAGATGATCAACCGGCTGATCGAGCCGACGTCGGGCCGGATCCGGATCGACGACGAGGACGTCACCGACATGGACCCGGTCCGGCTGCGCCGCAAGATCGGCTACGCGATCCAGTCGTCCGGGCTCTTCCCGCACATGACCGTGGCGCAGAACATCGCGCTCGTACCGAAGATGACGGGCTGGTCCAAGGCGCGGATCGGCGCCCGGGTGGAGGAGATGCTCGACCTGGTGGGGCTGGACCCGGGCGAGTTCCGGGGCCGCTATCCGCGCCAGCTCTCCGGCGGGCAGCAGCAGCGCGTCGGGGTGGCCCGCGCGCTCGCCGCCGACCCGCCCGTCCTCCTGATGGACGAGCCCTTCGGTGCCGTCGACCCGATCACCCGCGACCACCTCCAGGACGAGCTGATCCGGCTCCAGCACGAGCTGCACAAGACGATCGTCTTCGTCACCCACGACTTCGACGAGGCCATCAAGCTCGGCGACCGGATCGCGGTGCTCCGCGAGCGTTCGCACATCGCCCAGTTCGACACCCCCGAGGCGATCCTCACCAACCCCGCCGACGACTTCGTCTCCGGCTTCGTCGGCGCGGGCGCGGCGCTCAAGCGCCTGAACCTCACGCGCGTACGGGACGTGGAGATCGTGGACGTGCCCACCGCCACCGTCGACGACCCCCTGCAGTCCATCTTCGACAAGCTGCGCGCCGGCGCCACCAACGAGGTGCTGCTCCTGGACCGCCACCGGCGCCCGTACAAATGGCTGCGGCGCGGCGACCTGATGCGCGCCCGGGGCTCGCTGGCGCGGGCCGGCACCCTCGTGCACGACACGGTCACGCGCGACGCGACGCTGCGCGACGCGCTGGAGGCGGTGCTCACCGACAACGCGGGCCGGGTGGCGGTGACCGGGCGGCGCGGCGAGTACGAGGGCGTGGTGGACATGGAGACGCTCATGAACTCGGTGCACGAGATGCTGGAGGAGGACCGGCTCGACGCCGTCGAGCACCAGCACCGGCTGGAGGAACAGCGCGCCCAGCAGACCCGGCAGGAGCAGGAGGGCGCCACCCCCGACGAGCCGGGAGAGCGGGCGTGAGCGGCCGGTCCGAGCGGCCCTCCGGGGAGCACGAGGTGCACGGTGTGGCGTTCCGCGATCCCCTGCCGCCCGAGGACGAGGGGCCGGGCGAACGGGAGCCGGCCACGCCGCCCGGCGCCCCCGCCCGCCGCATCACCTGGCAGAAGCTGACGGTGCTCCCCGCGATCCTGGCCGCCGTGCTGCTCGCCACCTGGCTGTGGTTCCGCGGCGCCGACCTCGACTCCATCGCCCGCAACTCGATCGCGGACGGCAATGTGTGGCTGCGCCTGCGGCAGCACATCTTCCTCACCGTCGTCTCGACGTTCTTCGTGCTGATCATCGCCATTCCGCTGGGCATCCTCCTCACCCGGCGGCGGCTGCGGCCCGCCGCGCCGGCCGTCATGGCGCTGGCCAACGTCGGCCAGGCCACGCCCGCGATCGGCCTGCTGGCGCTGCTGGTGATCTGGCTGGGCATCGGGCGGACCGCCGCGCTCATCGGCATCGTCATCTACGCGGTGCTGCCGGTGCTCTCCAACACCGTGGCGGGGCTGCGGGCCATCGATCCGACGCTGGTGGAGGCGGCCCGCGGCATCGGCATGTCCGCCACCGGGGTGCTGCGCCGGGTCGAGCTGCCGCTGGCCGTACCGCTGATCCTCGCCGGGGTGCGCACGGCCCTGGTCATCAATGTGGGCACGGCGACGCTGGCGTACTTCGGCGGAGGTGGCGGGCTCGGTGATCTGATCGCCTCCGGCATCACCAATCAGCGCATGTCCGTGCTGGTGCTGGGGTCCTTGCTGACCGTGGCGCTGGCGCTGCTGGTGGACTGGCTGGCGTCGCTGGCCGAGCTGTTGCTGCGGCCGCGCGGCCTGGAAGGGGGTGGCTGAGATGCGCCGGCCCGCGGTCCTTCCGGCGGCCGCCCTGGCGGGCGCGCTGCTCGTCCCGCTCGCGCTCGGCGGTTGCGGGCTGACCAGCGGCTCCCCCATGGTCGACGACGTCAAGCCCGGTTCGATCGGCCGGGGTCTGCCGCTCAAGGGCGCCGACCTGACCGTCACCTCGAAGAACTTCAGCGAGAACATCGTCCTCGGCCAGATCATGGGCCTGGCCTTCGAGGCGGCGGGCGCCGACGTGCTGGACCGCACCAACATCCAGGGCTCGATCGGCTCCCGGGAGGCCGTCAAGACCGGCGGCGCCGACGGGATGTACGAGTACACCGGCACGGCCTGGATCACCTATCTGGGCCACGACAAGCCGATCGTCGACCCCCGGCAGCAGTGGCAGGCCGTGGTGGACGCCGACGCGGGGAACGGCATCAGCTGGCTCCAGCCCGCCGCCCTGAACAACACCTACGCCCTGGCGCTGAACCAGGCCAAGGCCGAGAAGTACGGCACGCGCACCCTCTCGGACGTCGCCCGCCTGTCGAAGAAGAACCCGTCGGCCGTGTCGGTGTGCGTGGAGAGCGAGTTCGCGGTCCGCAACGACGGGCTGCCGGGCATGGCGAAGACGTACGGCATGACCCTCCCGGCGTCCAGCATCCAGAAGATGGACGGCGGCATCGTCTACACCCAGGTCTCCGGCGGCGGTTCCTGCACCTTCGGCGAGGTCTTCACCACCGACGGGCGGATCAAGGCCATGAACCTCGTCGTGATGCAGGACGACAAGCACTTCTTCCCCAACTACAACGCCGCCCCCGAGATCAACAGCAAGACCATGCGGAAGTACCCGGCCATCAAGGAGGTGCTGGACCCGATCACGGCGAAGCTGACGAACGACGTGGCGCGGGAGCTCAACGCCAAGGTGGACGTGGAGGGGCAGGATCCGCACACCGTGGCGAAGGACTGGCTGGTGAAGGAGGGCTTCATCACCGAGGGCTGATCCCGGCGGGCCGGCCGTCAGCAGCTGGGGATCTTGTCCCGCTGTCCCGAGGCCAGGGCCCGCAGCGACGTCACGGCGTCGTCGAGGTCGTCCACGGGGATCAGGCGCAGCCCCTCGGGGAGGTTGGCCTGGGCCTCCGAGCACTCCTTCTTCGGTACGAGGAAGATCGTGGCCCCGTCGCGCCGGGCCGCCTGGGTCTTCAGGGGCACGCCGCCGACGGGTCCCACGGTGCCGTCCGGCTCGATCGTCCCGGTGCCCGCGATCGTCCGGCCGCCGGTGAGGTCGCCGCCCCGGCCGTCGCCGTCGACCTTGTCGATGATGCCGAGGGTGAAGAGCAGGCCGGCGCTGGGGCCGCCGATGGTGCCGGCGCTGAGGTCGACCTTCACCTGGTCAGGCGACCGGTGGAGATAGCGCAGGGCGGCCCGGGTCGCGTCGTCCTGCGACTCCTTCATCTCGGAGGCGTTGTGCTCCTCGACCTCCCGGTCGGAGTCGCCGACGGGGTAGACGGAGTCGTGCGGCATGACGGCGCGGTCGGTGCGGAACCAACTGCGTACGACGTCGGCCAGGGTGACCTCCACATGCGGTCCGGTGGCGACGATGGTCGTCATCCGCAGCTGCCCACTGGTCCGGCGGCTCTTCACCCCGCTCACGGCGATCACCGGCTTGTCCTCCTCGCTGCCCAGGACGTTCACCGTGGAGCCGGGCTGCGCGAGCGTGAACGGCAGCGGTACGAACGCGGCCACGGCGAGCAGGGCGACGACGGGGGCGGCACAGACGGCGAGGGTCCGGGCACGACGGGACCGGGCGACGGTCGGGGTCGGAGCTGGCATGCGTGAAATCTAGTTCACTCCCGCCCCTCCCATGACGGGCAGCCCCTCGCCGGGCGGGCGCGCCGGGACGCGGAGCCGCCCGTACGGCGGGTCACCGCAGCGCGTCCGCGACCTCCTTCGCCGCCTCCATCACCCGGGGGCCCACCCGGTCGGGGATGGCGTCGCAGAGCATGACCACGCCCACGCTGCCCTCGATGCCGAGGACGCCGAGCAGGGGCGCCGCGGCGCCGCTCGCCCCGGCCTCCAGCTCACCGTGGGTGAGGGCGTAGCCGGGGTTGTCGGTCTCGCCCCGGCGGGCCGCGAGTATCGCCCGGCCCGCCGCGCCGCGGTCCAGGGGGTGGCGGAACCCGGCGCGGTAGGCCACGTGGTAGTCCGTCCACGTCGGCTCGACGACGGCCACCGCGAGCGCCTCGGTGCCGTCGACGAGCGTGAGGTGGGCGGTGGCCCCGATGTCCTCGGCGAGCGAGCGCAGGGCGGGCAGGGCCGCTTCCCGTACGAGCGGGTGCACTTGGCGGCCCAGCCGCAGCACCCCCAGCCCGACCCTGGCGCGGCCGCCGATGTCCCGGCGTACGAGAGCGTGCTGCTCCAGGGTGGCGAGCAGTCGGTAGACCACCGTCCGGTTGACGCCGAGCTTGGTGGACAGCTCGGTGACGGTCAGCCCGTGATCGGTGTCGGCGAGCAGTTTGAGGACGCGCAGTCCCCGGTCGAGCGTCTGCGAGGTCTCCGCGGTCACGACGCCCCTCCTCCGATGAGTGGCGGCTCTCGTCGCGGTGGGGTGCGCCACCGGTCCCGTCCGGCAGCGCGCGAGAGAGGCCGCCGGCCGCTTTACGCATGCACCGGCTGCGCTCCGCGGCGGCGCTGCCACGGGGCGTGTGCGTGACCGGCACGGTAGCGCCGCCGGTCCGCTCAGCGGAAGAGTCTGCCCACAATCCGGGCAGTGTGGAGTCGTTTTCCGGTAATCGGGGCGGGGTGTCCCAGGATGCGGACGGTTTTGAGGGCGCCCTACTTCATCCGCGTAGCCCACTCCCGCACCTTGCGGATGCGTTCGTTCAGCTGACCCGCCGTCGCCTCCGCGCTCGGCGGCCCACCGCACACGCGGCGCAGCTCCGTGTGGACGACGCCGTGCGGCTTGCCGCTCTGGTGGACATACGCGCCCACCAGGGAGTTGAGCTGCTTGCGCAGCTCCAGCAGCTCCTTGTGGGTGACCACCGGGCGCCGCTCGGCGGGCAGCTCCAGGAGGTCCGCCTCGGTGTCCGGACGCTTGCGGCTGTGCGCGATCTGCCGGGCCTGCCGCTTCTGGAGCAGCATCTGCACCTGGTCGGGCTCCAGCAGGCCGGGGATGCCGAGGTAGTCCTGCTCCTCCTCGCTGCCCGCGTGCGCCTGCATGCCGAACTCGGCACCGTCGTAGAGCACGCGGTCGAAGACGGCGTCGGATTCGAGGGCCTCGAAGGAGAGCTGGTCGTCCTCGCCGGTGTCCTCGTCCTGCTGCCGCTCGGCCTCGGCGAGGAGCTTGTCCTCCTCGGCGTACGGGTCGTCCTCGCCGTCCTTCTTCGGCTTGTCGAGGACGTGGTCGCGCTCGACCTCCATCTCGTTGGCGAAGGTCAGCAGCGTGGGGATGGTGGGCACGAAGACCGACGCCGTCTCGCCGCGCCGGCGGGACCGTACGAAGCGGCCGACGGCCTGGGCGAAGAACAGCGGGGTGGAGATCGTCGTGGCGTAGACGCCGACGGCCAGCCGGGGCACGTCGACGCCCTCGGACACCATGCGGACGGCGACCATCCAGCGGGCGTCGGAGGCGGCGAAGTCGTCGATGCGCTGGGAGGCGCCGGAGTCGTCGGAGAGGACGACCGTCGCGCCCTCGCCGGTGATCTCGCGGATCAGCTTGGCGTAGGAGCGGGCCGAGTCCTGGTCGGCGGCGATGACGAGCGCGCCGGCGTCCGGGATGGCCTTGCGGACCTCGGTCAGGCGGCGGTCGGCGGCGCGCAGCACGTTCGGCATCCACTCGCCGCGCGGGTCCAGGGCCGTACGCCACGCCTGGGAGATCGCGTCCTTGGTCATGGGCTCGCCGAGGCGGGCCTCGATCTCGTCGCCGGCCTTGGTGCGCCAGCGCATGTTGCCGCTGTAGGAGAGGAAGATGACCGGGCGGACGACGCCGTCGGCCAGGGCGTTGCCGTAGCCGTAGGTGTAGTCGGCGGCGGACCGGCGGATGCCGTCGTCGCCCTCCTCGTACGTGACGAAGGGGATGGGGTTGGTGTCGGAGCGGAACGGCGTGCCGGTCAGCGCCAGGCGGCGGGTCGCCGGCTCGAACGCCTCCAGGCACGCCTCGCCCCAGGACTTGGAGTCACCGGCGTGGTGGATCTCGTCGAGGATGACGAGGGTCTTGCGCTGCTCGCAGCGGTTGCGGTGGAGCATGGGCCGCACACCGACACCGGCGTAGGTGACGGCGACGCCGTGGTACTCGCGGCCGAGGGGGCCGGCGCTGTACTCCGGGTCGAGCTTGATGCCTATGCGGGCCGCCGCCTCCGCCCACTGCTTCTTCAGGTGCTCGGTCGGCGCCACCACGGTCACCTGCTGCACGACGTGGTGGTGCAGCAGCCAGGAGGCGAGGGTCAGGGCGAAGGTGGTCTTTCCGGCGCCGGGGGTCGCGACGGCGAGGAAGTCGCGCGGCTGTTCCTGGATGTACTTGCCCATCGCGCCCTCCTGCCAGGCGCGCAGTTTGTTCGCGGTACCCCAGGGAGCCCGGCCGGGGAAGGCGGGCGAGAGGTGGTGGCTGGCGGTGGTGGTGGTAGTCACGGTCTCCGTCGGCTGGGTCGGCGGTCGGCAACCGCGTCAGCCTACCTGCGTGGAGGTTCACGCCCCGGGGTTACGCCGCGCGGTCACCCGAGGGTGGGACTGACGTCACACCCCGCGCGGTCGGCCCGCACCGACTCCACCTGCGGCTTGAGGCGGGTGGTGACGTACGTGCCGACGAGGGCGACCGCCGCCATGGTGAGGAAGACCACGGCGAAGGCGGCCGGCGGGGCGGCCGCGTCGGAGGCGTGGCCGGCCGCCTCGCCGGCGGCGCCGCCGCCGAGGGCGACGAAGAGGACGCCGCTGACGCCGACGAGGGCGATGTTGCCGAGCGCGTCGGAGATCTGGAGCGAGGCGGCGTTGGATCCCTCCTCGCCGGGGCGGGAGAGCTTGAGCAGCAGGACGCTGCCGCTGGAGATCGTCAGCCCCATTCCGTAGCCGCCGATGATCCAGGAGACGGCGACGGCCCACGCGGGCACGCCGTCGATCAGCGCGGTGGCGGTGAGGGCGATGGCCGCGGTGATCAGCAGCATGCCGAGGCTCATCAGGCGCTCGCGGTAGGGCTCCAGGCGGGCGCGGCTCTGGGTGTACGAGCCGAGGGCCCAGGTCAGCCCGCCGCCGGTGAGGGAGAGCCCGGCCATGGTCGCGGACAGGCCGCGCTCGGTCACCAGCATCAGCGGGATGAAGCTCTCGGCGCCGAGGAACGCGCCCGCCGCGATGCCGCGCAGCAGGACGACGGACGGCAGCCCGCGGGCGGCGCGGAAGGTGCCCCTGGGCAGCAGCCGCAGGACGGAGGGGACGAGGAGCGCGAGTCCGGCGGCGGCCGGTGCCAGCGCCGTCCACGCGCGGTCCTGGCCGGCGAACTGCAGGAGGCCCGCGCCGGCCGCGACGGCGAGGGCGAGCAGGATGCGGCGGCGGTCCATGCTCGTGGTGCGCTCGTCGGCGGGGAGCTCGCGCAGCGCCGGGAGCATCACGGCCAGCGGCAGCAGGACGAGGACGGGGATGGACAGGAACACCCAGCGCCAGCTCAGCTGCTCGGTGACGGTGCCGGCCACCACCGGTCCGACGATCACGGGCAGCACCCACGCCGCCGAGAACGCGGCCATGACGGAGGGCCGCAGCCGCTCGGGATAGGCCCGGCCCACCACCACGTACAGCGCGACGATGACCAGGCCGCCGCCGATCCCCTGTATCCCGCGGCCGGCCACGAACGTCCACATCTCCTGGGCCGAGCCGGCGACGACGAGGCCGGTGCCGAAGGCCGCGATGCCGGTGAACAGCGGTATCAGCGGGCCGGCGCGGTCGCACCACTCCCCCGACAGCGTCATCGCGAACAGGCTCGCGGTGAAGTAGGCGGAGAAGGCGAAGGCGTACAGCTCGATGCCGTCGAGGGCGCGGGCGGCGACCGGCATGGCGGTGTTGACGGCGCTGGCCTCGAAGGCGATGAGGGAGACGACGGAGATGATGCCGAGGGTCAGGGCGCGGTACCGGCGGCCGAGGACGGTCCGCTCGGCCTCGGGGACGGTCGCCGTGACGGCTGGGCCGGTGGAGTCGGGGGCGGCTTCGGTGGGTTCGGCGGCGGTCATTGCCTCAGCGTAAGAGGCAAAACGGGTTCACGGCCCTGTCTTTGGGACGAGATCCACTCGGTCTTCCGTCCTAGTTGCGAGGCCCGGGGCGGCAGGTCCGGGACGGCAGGTCGCGACCGGACGCGGGCCCTCTTCATGGTCAGCGGGGCGGGGACCCGGGCCGCGTGCCGGGTCCCCGCCCTCCCCTCCGCGGAGCGCCGTTCACGTGGTGAGCAGCACACCCCCGTACGACGCCCCCGCGATCACCACCCACGAGCACAGCCCCAGCGCCGCGACCCGGCCGCCGGTCCGGATCAGGGTCGGCAGGTGGACGGCGCTGCCGAGGCCGAACAGGGCCGCCGCGAGCAGCAGTTCCTGCGCGTGCTGGGCGGCGTCGAGCGCCACGCCCGGCACCCAGCCGGTGGTGCGCACGGCGACCATGGCGAGGAAGCCGAGGACGAAGAGGGGTACGAGCGCGGGGCGCTTGCCGGACGAGGTGACGGGGGCGGCGCGGCGGGCCCGTACGGACATGGCGACGGCGGCGACGAGCGGCGCGAGCAGCGCCACGCGCATCAGCTTCACGAGCACGGCGTCGGTGAGGGCGGTCGGCCCGGCGGTCTGCGCGGTGGCCACGACCTGGCCCACGTCGTGGACGCCCGCCCCGACCCAGCGGCCGAACTGCGCGTCGTCGAGCCCGAGCGGGTGGTGCAGGAGCGGCAGGACGGCGATGGCGAGGGTGCCGCAGAGCGTCACCAGCGCGACGGACGTCGCCACGTCCTCCTCGTCGCTGCCCGACACCTCGCTGACCGCGCCGATCGCGGAGGCGCCGCAGATGGCATAGCCGGTCGCGATGAGCAGCGGCTGGTCGCCGCGCAGCCCGAGCCGGCGGCCGAGCCACAGCGTGCCGAAGAAGGTGGCCGCGACGACGCCGGCGACCATCGCGACGGTGGCCCAGCCGAGGCCGAGCACGTCGTCGAGGCCGAGCTTGAGGCCGAGCAGGACGATGCCGATCCGCATGAGCCGCTTGCCGGCGAGCGTCAGCCCGGGCCGGCCGATGCCGCGTACCCGGGCCCGTACGCCCGGGGTGTGCGCGGCCGCGATGCCGAGGACGACGGCGGCGGTGAGCATGGGGACGGCGGGTACGAGCCGGTGCACGGCCCAGGCGGCGGCGACGCCGCCGGCGGCCATGGCGAGGCCGGGGAGCTTGCCCGTGGGCCGGCCGGTGGTCGCGGTGGCCGGGCGGGTGCTCGTGCGGGCGGTCAGGAGCGCCATCAGAGTTCGTCGGCCGGCAGGTCGTAGACGCGGCGGACGCTGGAGCCGAGGCGGGCGATGTCGGCGCCGTAGACGTGGATCGAGATGGCGGTGGACGAACAGGCGTTGCGCACGCGGTGGATGTCGCCGGGTGGTGCGAAGCCGCAGACGTCGCCCTGGTGGTTGACGACGTCCTCGGTGGCGACGAGGCGGGCGGTCGTGCCCTCGGGGACGAGGCGGTAGCGGCGCTCGCTCTCCACGCCCTCGTGGACGCCGGTGACGCACCACGAGACGTGGTCGTGGATGGCGGTCCGCTGGCCGGGCAGCCAGACGAGGGCGACGACGGAGAAGCTGCCGTCGGGCTCGGCGTGCAGGACGTGCTGGCGGTAGCGGTCGGGGTCGCCCTCGCGCTGTTCGGCGGTGAGCAGGTCGGAGGCGCCGAGGTGGGCCGCGAGCCGCTCGCCGACGAGGTATGCCGTCGTGTCGGGCGGCAGGCCGCGGCCTACGGCCTCGCGGACGTCGTCGACGAGCTGGCCGAGGCGCGCGGTCGTGGGGGCTGCGGTCGGTGTGGTCATACGAGCAGCGTCGATCCGCGCGAACCATCAGTCCAACGACAGTTTGTTGACGGGACGCCAAGTCGGGCTTATGAGTCGGGTTCGTGGCCGGAGCGAAATTCGAACGGAATCAGCGGGATCTGCTGGGTCAACACCCTATGCGGCGGGCGGCCACGGCCTTCAGCCCGTCGAGGACGAGGGCGGTGGCGGGGACGCGGAGGTGCTCGCGCAGGACGTACGCGGAGACCTGACGGCGGGAGGCGGGGTCGAGGGCGCGGCCGGTGATCTTGTCGTGGCGGAGGAAGGACAGGACGAGCCCCGGCATCATCGCGACGCCGAGCCCCTCGGCGACGAGGGACTGCACGACCAGGTTGTCGTCCGTGGTGAAGGCGATGTCGGGGGCGAAGCCCAGTTCGGCGCACTCGTGGAGGAAGTTGGCGCGGCAGCGCAGACAGCCGGCGATCCAGCGCTCCCCGGCCAGGTCCGCGAGCTTGACGGCGCGGCGGCGGGCGAGCGGGTGCCCGGTGGGCATCAGGACCGTCAGCTGGTCCTCCAGGAGCGGTATCTCCACGAGCTCGTCCGGGACCTGTTCGTGCAGGCCGGGGTAGGTGAACGCGAGCGTGATGTCGCACTCGCCGCGCACGAGCCGCTGCAGCGAGTCGGGGGGTTCGCCTTCGAGCAGCTCGACCCGTACGCCGGGGTGGTCGGCGGCGAGGCGGGCCAGGGCCTCCGGTATCAGGGTGGCGCTGGCGCTGGGGAAGGCGCAGACGCGGACGCGGCCGGAGCGGAGCCGGGTGAGGGAGCTCATCTGCTGCTGCGCGGCCGTGAGGCTGTCGAGGATGGTCTCGGCGTGCCGGGCGAGCGCCTCGCCGGCCTCGGTCAGGCGCATGCGGCGGCCGACGCGGATGAAGAGCGGGGTCCCGACGGCCCGTTCGAGGGCCTTCATCTGCTGGGTGATCGCGGGCTGGGTATAGCCCAGGGCGCGGGCGGCCGCCGAGTAGGAACCGGCCGTGACCACCGCGTGGAACGTCTTGATGTGCCGGGAGTCGAACACGCCGGAATCATAAGCGGAATTTGGGATAGAGGGGGAGGTGGCGTGGGGTTGCTTTTGGATCAAGCGACACCGGGGGATAATCCCCGCCTATCTGGGGAGACATGAACATATGCCGCATTACACCTCGTACGACGCAGCGGAGCTCTCCTACCGGGTGCTGGAGGCCCGCGACGGCTCGACGGGCGCCCCGCCGCTGATCTGTCTGGCCGGAGGACCGGGCCGGGACGCGGCGTATCTGGGCGACCTCGGCGGTCTGGACGCCCACCGCCGCCTCGTCGTGCCCGACAGCCGAGGCACGGGCGCCTCGCCGCCTGCGCCCGACCCGGCCGGCTACGCCTTCCCCGCCCTCGCCGAGGACCTGGAGGCCCTGCGCCGCCACCTGGGCGTGGAGCGCTTCGCCCTCCTCGCCCACGACGCGGCGTGCGCGACGGCGCAGGCGTACGCGGCCACGCACGGCGAGCACCTGACGCATCTGGTCCTGGTCGCGCCCGGCTCGCGGCTCCAGGGCGAACTCCCCACCGATGCCGAGGAGATCTTCGAGTCACGGGCCACGGAGGACTGGTGGACGGACGCGTACGTGGCCGTCCACACCCTCCCGACCACCACCGACCTGGCCGAGGTCCGCGACCTCCTCCGCCGCGCGGCCCCCATGGCCTACGGCCGCTGGGACGCCCCCCAACGCGCCCACGCCGCCACCGAACCCGACCAACTCGGCCCGGTCCCCCGCGCCGGCTTCTGGCAGGGCATCGACGAACCGGCCCGCCTTGCCCTCCTCGACGGACTGCGCCAGTTCCAGGCCCCCACCCTGGTCCTCACCGGCGACCGCGACGCGATCACGGGCATGCGCGCGGGCGAGGTCGTGGCGGCGTCCCTGCCGTCGGCGATACTGCGGCCGCTGCACGGTGCCGGCCACTACCCCTGGGTGGACGAGCCGGAGATGTTCCGCCCGGTGGTGGAGGATTTTCTCGCCTCGTGAACGCGGCATGTCGGTCGCGTGGCGGGGCGGCCGAGCCCATTGAGGACCTTCGGACCGCGCCCTAAGGTCGAAAGGGAAGGCACGGACTTGGCCGTGTGCCCGAGTGGTTGAGGGACTCGCCTGCAAAGCGAGTTACGCCGGTTCGATTCCGGTCACGGCCTCCAAACACTTGACGGTCGGCCTTGACCGGTCACTGGCCTGCGGAACAGAGGCCGTCCCCGCCTGGGCCGGGCAGCTCAGACGCGGTCAGGCCTGCGGCGGCGGGTGATGACTACCGGGACGGCGACTCCCGCGGCGGCGGCTGCGGCTACTCCGAGGCCGATTCCCGTCCACATGAGGGTGTTGCCGTCGTTGGAAGCGGACTCCTCGCGGGGCGGCATGGCACCCGTAGGCTTGGACGGGGTCGGTTGTGGTGAGGCGTAAGCCGAGTCGGCCGGGCCAGGCAGAGGGCTTACGTTCGCCGGGCCGGGGTCGCCAGGGTCTTTGAGCGCGATACGGGGGCGGACGGCGCCGTATCCGACATAGTCGTTGCGCTTCTCGTTGGTGCCGGTGCCGCCGGCGGTGTTGATGAGGACGCGGGTGACCTGGTTGGCGGTCCAGGTGGGGTGGACGGACCAGATCAGGGCGGCGGAGGCGGAGGCTACGGCGGAGGCGTCACTAGTGCCGTCACTCTGACAGGTGCCGGTGCGGCCTGGGCAGGCTGCAACCATGTTCACGCCGGGTGCAGCGAGGTCGACTTGGGGACCATGCTGCGACCACTTCGCGGTGGCACCGTCCTGGTTCAGTGCAGCCACACCGATGACACCGGGGGTGGAGGATGGGTATTCCATCGCGTTCCCCTTGTCGCCCGTGTTGCCGACCGAGGCGAAGATCATCTTTCCTTTGCTCAGAGCGTAGGCAATGGCCTTCTCCTCTTCCTCGCTATGCCCCGGACTACCTCGCGAGATATTGATGATCCTGGCGTCCGAGTCCGCTGCGTACCGGAGCGCTTCGACCATCGCCCTGGAGTCATCGGAGAAGTTCTTCCCGCCGACACGGATAGGGAGGATCTTCGCCCCGGGAGCAAGGCCATAGGCCCCGAGACCGCCTCCCCGCTTGCCGGTTCCGGCGATGAGGGCGGCCATTTCTGTGCCATGGCTTCTGGCGTCCGTGTGGGCGTCGCCCAGCTCACCCGAGAGGTTCTTCCCTTCGAGTACCTGCCCCTGCAAATCAGGCAGGCTCGCGTCCACCCCCGAGTCGATCACTGCCACCGTGACCCCTGCGCCGGTGCTGGTCTCCCACATCTCGTCCGCGTGCATGGCGTCCAGATGCCACTGGTGGGAGCGGATGGTGTCGGCATGGGCAGGCGAGGCCGAAGCCACGCCCAGCGAGGCGAGAACGGCGAGGGCCGTTCCCGCCCATGTCCCGCGTACAGCACGGGCACTACGCATGTGGATGTCCTCTACTCAATAACTGGGGGCACGACGCGCTTGCCGCCGCGGCTCCAGCTCTCTTCGTCCTCGACGAGGTAATCGGGACGTCGGCTGCCGGACCGTCGCTCCGACGAAGCGCTCCCCATACCCGCAGGAGGCATGAAACCACCCATCATTCCCGACCTGGCTGTCGAGTTACCCCGGTTCTCTCCTGCGGCACTGCCACGCGGCAAGCCCGTACCACCCGGGGTGAAAGCCGTACTACCACCCCTGCCCGGGTGTTGTCCCGGATGCCCCCCGACGACTCCACCGTGCTCCATTGCCCTGGCTCGGCCAACTCCGGCTCCCGGGCTGCTGGTCGCAGGCCCGGGCACCCCACCGAAGCTTCCACCTGGGACCACAGGAGGCCGGGTCTGGCCCTGCCGCTGAGGCGGCTCCGTACCAAAGACCGGAACTCGCCCGGGGTTCTGCGACGGCACGGACGGTCCGCGCGGCGTGGGACGGCCACCGATGATCCCGTCACGCGGCACATTCGGCACTCGGGTGTCCGGGCGGCGACTGACACCAGTCCCGGGGCCCGGCCCTGGGATCCTGGGTGTCGGCCGTCCATCTCGTTCAGGGATCGGCCCTCCTGGGCTGCGGCCTGGATCAGGGCGTCGGTCAGCCCCTGGCCAACTGGGCAAAGGGACATGCGGCGCAGGAATCTGCGGCTTCGTGGCGTCCGGTGGGATGACAGGGGGCCGGTCGGGCTGTGGAACCGGCACGCGAGGGGGTGTATCGATGCCGCCGGAGAGGTCGAGGTCCGGCCTCCGAACGGCTCGTTCCGCAGGTCTGGACGGCGTCGATACGCCGCCGGCCACGGAACCGGACGACGCGCCGCCCGCATAGCCCCCTGACGAGGCCCCCCCAGCTCCGCCAGACGGCACCGAGCCGGAGTCGCCGTCAGACAGCCCGAAGTCGCGGCCCCGATCCTTTTCATCGCTCCCTTGCGGCATCACCTTGTCCGGCATAGGCCGAAAATTAGGCCTGACCGCCCGCAAGAGCTGCGTCCCCGTCTGGTCGTACGACTCCGACAGCGCCTTCATCAGCGCAGCCGCCGCCTTGTGCTTCTCGATGAGTCGCTGCTGGGCGTTGTACGCGTCCTTGTGCGTGGGGTTGTCCAGAGGGCTGTCGGGCTTGAGGCCCTGCATCCACGGCGGGGGGACCTCCTTCATCGGGAGGACTTGCTTCTTCAGCCACGCGTCAACCGTTGCCTGGTCTTCAGGCGAGTACTTCGGCATCCGCGTCGCGCTGCCCAGGTCCGTGGAGGCGTAGCCCATCCACTCGTCGGCCTTCTTGACGTATTCGCTGAGCCGGATCGTCTCATTGGCCATGGAATGGCCCCACCTGCGGAAGGCCTCGCCGGCCTCGCCTGACCAGCTGACGCCTTCCATGTGCTTCTTGAGGTCGTCGCCGAGCTTCTTGATGGCCTGGGCGGCGCCGTTGAGCTTGAGGCCGACCGCGATGACGCGTTGCACGTCCGCGTGCTCGACCATCGCCTGCAGCTTCTGGTGCGGGATGGCGTAGAAGTCCTCGACGGGCGTGCACATCGGAGGGAGACGGGGGTCTTTGTCGCTTCTTGGTGGGGTTCGGCCGGTCATGAGTGCTGTGCGTCCTTCCCTCATCTAGAAGTGGCTGCGGCCGTCTGATCCGGTATTGGCGCCGTTGTCGCTGTTCCCGCCGTTGCCGCTGCTGTCGTGCAGGTCCGTACGGGCCCCCGTCCGCGATGCATGCGGCTGCGCCGGCTCGGCGTCCGGGTCCAGCTTCGCGTCGTACTGGCGCCGCATCCGCTCATGGATCGCCCAGAGCTTCTCCCGCTCCTCCGCATCCGTGTTGACATAGCCCGCATGGGCGTCCAGCACGGCGGAGCCCAGTGCCTCGATCTGGTCGTTAAGAAGCTGAGTGAGTGTCAGCAGGTCGGTGTGAACAGTGCGGTAGACACCGAAGAGAGCCTCCGCCGCGTTGAAATCCTGGCCCAGGTGCGCCTGAGCCAGGGCGGTGTCGGCGACCTTGCCCGGCGCGCCGTCGGATTCGTCCAGTGTCCGAAGCAGCTCGTCCACTCGGCCCTTGAACTTCTTCAGGGAAGCCAGTTCGGCGGCTAGGCCGCCCTTCGGGCTGTCCGCCGTTCCCCCCGGAGATGCATGCTCGGTCACGTGCGCCTCTTCACTGCCTTCCCCGCCCCTTGGCCGCCCGCCAACCACCGGCCATCACATGTAACTTCACGCTACACACTACTGCCGGGCAGTGACACTCACCTGAGTACCCGTACTCAGACCCCCGCGCCCACCGCCGCCTGGGGGCGGATCGGCAGGCGGTTGACCGGGCGGCCCGTCGCCGCGCGGACGGCCGCGGCGACGGCCGCCGGGGACGTGACGACCGGGACCGCGCTGATCGCCTTCGCGCCGAAGGGGGCGACGACGTCGCGTTCCTCGACGAGTTTCACGATGCGGATGTCGGGAGTGTCCAGCGACGTCGGCAGGGCGTAGCCCGTCAGGTCCGGGCGGCGGACCAGGCCGGCCGAGGTGCGGAGGTTCTCCGTCAGGGCCGCGCCGACGCCCTGGGTGATGCCGGCCTCGATGCGGGTGCGGGCCTGGGCCGGGTTGAGGACGCGGCCGACGTCCTGGGCGACGGCCATCTCCACCACGCGCACCGAGCCGAGTTCGACGTCGACGTCGACGACCGCGCGTACGGCGCAGAAGGCGATGCCGACGAAGGCGTCGCCCTGGCCGGACTCGTCCAGCGGTTCCGTCGGGTGGGGGCGGCACTGGGCGGTGGCCCAGAGTTCCTTGCCGTCCAGGGCCTCGTGGACCGTGGTGCTCAGCACCCCGTCGTACGACGTGATCTTGCCGTCGGCGATGGTGAGCAGCTCCGTGGACATGCCGAACTGGGCGGCCAGGGGCTGGAGGAGCTGGGTGCGGACCATGCGGGCGGCCCGTTCGACCGCGCCGCCCGAGACCCAGGTGTGGCGGCTGTGCGCGCCGGGGCCGCAGGGGGGCTGGTCGGTGTCGACGGGCGCGACGTAGACCTCGTCGATGCCCAGGACCTCCTGGACGATCTGGCGGGCGAGCGTGGCGAAGCCCTGGCCCGTCTCGACCGCGGCGCAGATGACCGTGGCCACCGAGCCCGTCACCTTGACCGTGGCCGTGGACACCTCGTCCGTGCCCTCCGCGCCGAGCATGTGCACCATGCCGAGGCCGTAGCCGACGCCGCGCCGCACCGCGCCCGGCTCGCCCGCGCCCTCGGGGCCGCCGGGCAGCAGCCACGCCTCGTCCGGGTCGTCCATGGGGAGCGCGGGGAGGGGGTAGTCGCGGACGGCACGCAGGAGTTCGGCCACGGGGGCCGGGCAGGTGACCGTCTGGCCGGTGGGGAGCAGGTCGCCGGTCGCCAGGACGTTGCGCAGCCGCAGCTCGGCCGGGTCCATGCCGAGCCGGGCGGCGAGCTTGTCCATCTGGCCCTCGTACGCGGCGCACACCTGCATGGCGCCCTCGCCGCGCACATGGCCGGACGGGGGGTTGTTGGTGCGTACGGCCCAGCCCTCGACGAAGGCGTGCGGGACGACATAGGGGCCGCAGGCGAAGGAGACGGCGGCGGCCAGGGCCTCGGAGGAGGAGTCGGCGTAGGCGCCGGCGTCCAGCAGGATCTGGGCCTCGACCTTCACCAGCTTGCCCTCGGCGTCCGCGTGGTGGCGGTAGCGCAGCAGCGTCGGGTGGCGGTGCGGGTGGCTGAGGAAGGACTCCTCGCGGGTCGCGGCGAGCTTGACCGGGTGGCCGGTGCGCAGGGCCAGCAGGCCGAGCGGCAGCTGGGTGCCCGGGTCCTCGCGGTCGCCCATCGCGCCGGGTACGCCCGTGACGACGACCTTGACCCGCTCGGGCTCCAGGCCGAAGCAGGCGGCGGCCAGGTCGCGGTCGGCGTGCGGGTCGGTCGAGGCGGTGTAGATCTCCACACCGCCGTCGGGGCGCGGCACGGCGAGGCCCGCCTCGGCGCCGATGGGGGCGGGGTCCTGGCGACCGATGCGGTACAGGCCCTCGACGATCACCTCGCCCACCACGTCCGGGTCGCCGAAGCGCAGCGGGATGTGGCGGATCAGATTGCCGTCGGGGTGCAGCGGCTCGGCGGAGAACGCCTGCTCGGGGTCGGTGACCGGCTCCAGGAGCTCGTACTCGACGGCGATGGCGGCCGCGGCGAGCCGGGCGGTGTCGGGGTGGTCGGCGGCGACGGCGGCGATCGGCTCGCCGTGGTGGCGCACGATGTCGGACGCGAAGACGGGCCGGTCGGCGACGCGGCGGCCGTGGGCGGCGTCCCCGGGGACGTCGGCGTGGGTGACGACGGCCCGTACGCCCGGCATGCGGGCGGCCTCGGCGGTGTCGATCGAGACGATGCGGGCGTGGGGGTGCGGGGAGCGCAGCACGGCCGCCCACAGCAGGCCCTCGGCCCACAGGTCGGCGGCGTAGGGGTAGATGCCCTGGGTCTTGGCGGCGGCGTCGGCGGGGGGAAGGGAGGCGCCGATGCCGTGCGGCGGGGCTCCGGCGGTGTCCGGCGCGGCGGGCGAGGTGACGGTGACCATGGAGCCGGCGCCGTGGCCCTCGGCCGTGCCCGCCGTGCCCGTCATACCGCCCATGCCGCCCGTCCCCGTCATTCCGCTGCCCTTCCGCTGCCACCGCCGTGCGGGCCCGCCTGGTGCGGGATGCGTGCCTGGTCCGACTGGTCCGCGTCCGGCTGAGCTTCTTCCTGTGCCGCGGCCGCCTCCGCGCGCTCGTCGACGACCTGGCGGACGGCGTCGAGCACGCCCCGGTAGCCCGAGCAGCGGCAGAGGTTGCCGCAGATGGCCTGGCGGGTCTCCAACTCGGTCGGGGCGTGGTTGCCTTCGAGGAGGTCGTGCATGGTCATGGCCATTCCCGGCACGCAGAACCCGCACTGCACGGCCCCGCAGTCGGCGAGCGCCCGCTGGACGTCGGAGGGCTGCCCGTCGGTGGCCAGGCCCTCGACCGTACGCACCTCCGAGCCGGCGGCGGTCGCCGCGGGCACGAGGCAGGAGGCGACGAGCCGCCCGTCGACCTGTACGGAGCAGGCGCCGCACTCGCCCTGCGAGCAGCCGTCCTTGGCACCGGCGAGGCCGAGGCGCTCGCGCAGCACGTACAGGAGCGACTCGCCGATCCAGGCGTCGGTCACGGGCCGGTCGGTGCCGTTGACCCGCAGGACGTACGAGGCGCAGGGGTGCTCGGTGTAGGGGGCGGCGAGAGGGCCGAGATCGTCGCCGAGGTCGTCACCCGAGCCACCGAGGTCGTCGCCGGGGTGCGCGGGAGGGGCCTCGGCGGAGGCTGCCTCCTCGGGGACGCTCTCCGCCGGGGCGGCGTCCGGGTGCTCGCCCGCCGCGGGCCCGACCGGTTCGGGGTGGGCCTCGGGCTCGTTCTCCGGCTCGGCGTGGGCTTCCGGCCGGGGGGCGGGCTCGGGCTCGCGTACGGGCTCGGCGTCGTGGGACTCCGGCGCCGCTTCGGCCGCCTCGGGCGTGCCCTGCGGCGCACCCTCCGGCGTCCACGCGTCGGTCGGATTATCGCTCGTACCAGTGACCCCGCCACGGGGCTCCGGCGCGGAAGCGGAAGCGGAGGGAGAGGTCTGGGCCATGGCTACGGGCGTCCCAGGAGCCTCACCTGTGGCCGCACCCGCAAAGGCGTCCAGGGGGTACTCCCCCGACTCCTCCGGCGTGTCGTCGGGCACAACCGGAATCGACCACTGACCGGTCGAGCCGGCGTCGTGCCCCAGGGAGCCGTTCGCCGAACCGCCCGCGGACGCGCCCAGGGAGGCCCCCATCGGCGCCCCGGCGGCGGCCTGCTGCTCCCACGCGTGGGCACCGCCGCCCGGCTCCGGCCAGGCCAGGCCGTGGCCGTGGCCGTCGGTGCCGTGCGGGCCGGTCGCGGCGTGCACGAGGTATTCGCCGGACTCGTCCACCGGATCGTCGCCGGCGGCCGGAACGGTCCAGTGTCCGTGGTCCTGACCCTGGCCCTGGCCCTGATCCTGCCCGTGACCATGCGGTTCGCCCGCGCCGGTGCCCGGGGCACCCGCATGGCCGGCGGTCCCGGGCGCGAACGGCATCGCCCACTCCGCCGTCGCCTGCGGATCCGCGCCGCCGCCCTCGGCGTGCGCTTCCGGGCGCGGCGGCTCGTAGGCGGAGGCGTCCTCGTAGGGAGCGGTCTCCTCGTAGGAGGCGCCGCTCTCGTAGTGCTCGTAGGAAGCGGTCTCCCGGGTGTCCCACTCCTCCGCCCACCGCTGCTCCTGCACCGGAGCCTGCGGATGCGCCTGCTGGTAGGGCTGGTGGGACTGCTGAGGAGGCTGCTGATGGGACTGCTGGTGCGGCTGCTGCCAGGGCTCGCCCACGGGCGGGGTGTAGCCGCCCGCACCGGTCGCGGCCAGCGGGTCCCAGCCGCCGGTGCCGGACAGCGCCGCGCCCGGCTGGGCGAAGAGCTCGGGCGGCAGCTGGAGGAACGTGGTGCCCTCGTCGTACTCCGCGCCGCGCGGGACCGGCTGCCAGCCGCCCGGGCCGGCGGCTCCGTCGTGTCGCTGCTGTTCGTCACTCACGCGAGTGCCCTCCCCAGTGCTCGGCGGGCCAGAGTCGCCACCGTACGACGCAGGTGCAGCGCGGCGGGCGGCAGGGTGCCCGGCTCGCCACCGTCGGGCGCGGGCGCGGGGTCGGGAATGCAGGCGGCGGCGACGTAGTCGCCGAAGGCCGCGCAGGCCTCGGGCGCGAGGGCGCGCTCGCCGTCCCAGTCGATGAGCGAGGCGACCCAGCGCTCGGCGTCCAGCGGGCGCAGCGGCATGGGCGCGACCGCGCCCACCGCGCACCGGACGTTGCGCCGGGCCGGGTCGAGGACGACGGCCACGGAGGCGACGGCGCGGCCGGGGCCCGTGCGGCCGGTGGCCTTGAGGAAGGTCTGCGGGGCGTGCAGCAGCGGCACCCGGACGTAGCCGATGAGCTCGCCGGGGCGCAGCATGTCGAAGCCGGTGAGCAGATGGCCGATCGGGATCTCGCGGCGGCCGCCGCCGGGGCCGGCGATGACGAGCGTGGCCTCCAGCGCGGCGAGGACGGGCAGCGCGTCACCGGTCGGGGCGGCGGAGGCGATGTTGCCGCCGAGGGTGCCGGCGTTGCGGATCTGGGGCGGGCCGGCGGCGCGGGCGGCGGCGGCGAGCGCCGGAATGAGGGCGGCGAAGTCCGGCCGGCCCATCCGGGCGTGGGTGAGGCCGGCGCCGAGCAGGGCGTGGCCGTCCTGGTACTGCCAGCCGCGGATCTCGCTGATGCGGCCGAGGCCCACGAGGGCGGCGGGCCGCAGCAGCCCGGAGTTGACGGCGGCCATCAGATCGGTGCCACCCGCGACGGGCACGGCGGCGGGCATGGCGGCGAGTGCCGCCACGGCCTCGTCGAGCGAGCCCGGCAACGTCACCGTGTGCGCCGCCTGCGGTGCGTGCGTGGTCAACCCAGCTGCCCCTTCCCCGGTGGTCCCGACTTTTCCGCCTGATCCCGCCGTACGGTACGTGCTGTCGGCCCGGACGTGGCAACTCTGGCACATCTTCCGACTCCGCCGTCGCGAGGGTCCGCGAACCGCCGGTCCGTGCCCGGCCTGGCGAATGGTCCGGTTTTCTGCCCTGTCTCCACTGTGCGCGTATTGCCATGATTGGGGGATAATCAGGGGCCCTTGTATGACTTAGGGCGTCTGTGGCGGAACCACCGTGCCAGGGAGCGGCCCCGGCGGCGGGGGGCTTCGCCGTGGCTCACACGATCGGGGGCGCGCCCTCGATCGGGCGTCCGAGGACGCCGGGGCGGCGCTGCCAGGGGTGCGGGCCGCCGGGCGGCCGGTAGTCGACGCCGAGGGCGTCAAGGCGGGCGAAATGGGCGGTCATTCGCCGTTCGAAGCCCGCCCAGTCGCGGTCCGCGGGGGCGGACAGCGCGGACCAGGCGACCTCGGCGAAGGCGGCCAGACGCGGGAACGCCTGGTAGTCGACGCGCTGCTGGGTGTCCATCACCTCGGTCCAGAGGTTGGCCTGGGTGCCGATGACCCGCGCGGCCTCGGCCCCGGTGAGCTCGGGCGGTACGGGCTCGAAGCGGTAGACGTCCTCCAGGGTGCGGACGTACCCGATGGGTACGGGCTCGTCGGTACCGGCGGCCTGCCGGTGGTCGAGGTAGACCTGCTGCTCGGGGCACATGACGACGTCGTGTCCGGCGCGTGCCGCGGCGATGCCGCCGGCGTAGCCGCGCCAGGAGGAGACGGTCGCGCCCTCCGCCAGGCCGCCTTCGAGGATCTCGTCCCAGCCGACCAGCCGCCGGCCGCGTTCGGCCAGCCACCGGTCGAAGTGGCGGATGAACCAGCTCTGCAGCCCGTCCTCGTCGGCCAGCCCCTCCGCCGCGATCCGCGCCCGGGCGGCCGGTGACGCCTTCCACTGGTCCTTGGGGCACTCGTCGCCGCCGATGTGGACGAAGGGCGAGGGGAAGAGGTCGAGGACCTCGGTGAGCACCTGCTCGTAGAAGGCGAGGGTGTTGTCAGTGGGGGCGAGTACGTTCGTACTGACTCCCCAGGTGTCCCAGACGGAGAGCGAGGTGGTGTCGATGACGTCGGTGTTGCCCAGTTCGGGGTATGCGGCGATGGCGGCCTGCGAGTGGCCGGGGATGTCGATCTCGGGTACGACGGTGATGTGCCGCTCGGCGGCGTATGCGACGATCTCGCGAATATCGTCCTGCGTGTAGTAACCGCCGTGCGGACGCTCGTCCCACAGCGGGGACGCCCGGTGCCCCAGCTTGGTGCGTGCACGCCAGGCGCCGACCTCGGTCAGCCGCGGGAAGCGGCGGATCTCCACCCGCCAGCCCTGGTCGTCCGTCAGGTGCAGGTGGAGGACGTTGAGCTTGTGCGCGGCAAGCAGGTCGAGGTAGCGCAGCACGCCGTCCTTGGGCATGAAGTGCCGGGCGACGTCGAGCAGGACGCCGCGCCACGGGAAGCGGGGGGCGTCCTCGATGACGACGGCCGGCAGTGCCCACTTCCCCTTCGTCGTGACCGGCGCCCGCCGGAAGGCCGCCGGGCCGAGCAGCTGACGGAAGGTCTGGGCTCCCCAGAAGAGACCCGCCTCGTCGGTGCCCTCGATGACGACGAGACGGTCGTCGACGACGAGGCGGTATGCCTCGGGGCCGCCGTGCTCCTCGCCGGGGCCGGGGCGGATGGCCAGCAGGACGCGGCTCGCGCCGTCCCGGTGGGGCGGCAGCGGCAGTCCGGTGGCCGCGCCGACCGTGGAGCGCAGCCAGCGCGCCACGCGTTCGGTGCCGGGGCGCGCGTCGATCCCGGTGTCCTCGTCCAGGACCAGGCCCGCGCCGCCGCCGGGCAGTGTGCCGGTGACACTGCGCGGCGCCGGGACCAGGTCCGTACCGAAGTCGCCGTGGAAGTCGCCGTGGAAGTCGCTGTCGAAGTCGTCGCCGAAGTCGCTCATGCCCTCAGTCCCTCAGTCCTTGACCGCTCCGCCGAGCCCCGAGACCAGCCGGCGTTGTACGAGCACGAAGAAGACCAGCACCGGGATCGTCATCAGGGTCGACGCCGCCATGATGCCTCCCCAGTCGTTGCCCTCGTCCTTGAAGAAGACGAGGAGCGCCATCGGCAGCGTCGAGTTCTCGGTGGCGCTGATGATGAAGGATTTCGCGAACAGGAAGTCGTTCCAGGTGGAGATGAAGGAGAAGACGCTCGTCGCCACCAGCCCGGGGAAGACGAGCGGGAAGAGGATCTGCCACAGGAAGCGGGCGCGGCTCGCGCCGTCGAGGTACGCCGCCTCCTCCAGTGCCTCGGGGACGGCCTTGACGAAGCCGCGCAGCATCCATATCGCGAAGGGCAGCGAGAAGGCGATGTGCGGCAGCACCAGCGAGCCGAGGGTGTTGAGGCCGACGCCGGGCACGGCCTCGCCGAGGTCGCGCATCAGGAAGAACAGCGGAATGGTCAGCGCCTCGACCGGCACCATCTGGGCGACGAGGAACATCACCAGCAGGGTCGTACGGAAACGGAACCGGAAGCGGGTGACGGCGGTGGCCGCGAGGAAGGCGGCGAGCGAGGAGACGATGACCACGGCGGCCGCGACGAAGAGGCTGTTGAGGAAGTACCGCCCGAAGTCCTGCTGGTCGAAGACGCGCCGGAAGGCGTCCAGGGAGGGGGCGAGGGTCCAGGGGCGCGGCCGGTCCGACTGCACCTCGCCCGCCGGTTTGAAGGCCGACAGGACCATCCAGTACAGCGGGAAGGCGACCACGGCCGCCGTCAGCAGCGCCACCGCCTCGGCCGCGAGCCGCCAGGGCCTCCTGACGCGCGGGAAGGTCATGTTCCCTCCCCTTGGCGACGCAGCAGCCGCAGGTATACGAGCGTGACGGCCAGCAGGATCAGCAGCATGACGACGCCGATCGCCGAGCCGAGGCTGTACTGCGAGGAGGCGAACGCCTTCTGGTAGGCGTAGACGTTGAGGGTGAGGTTCTGTCCGGCGATGCCGCCGCCGTTGGTCATCACATAGATCTGGGTGAAGACCTTGAAGTCCCAGATGACCGACTGGATCGTGACGACGACCAGGATCGGCCTGAGCATCGGCGCCATGACGGCCCGCCATGTCCGCCACGAGGAGGCGCCGTCCAGGGCCGCCGCTTCCAGGACCTCGCCGGGGATGGCCTTGATCCCGGCGTAGACCGTCACCATCACGAAGGGGAAGGAGCACCAGACCACTTCGAGGAGGACGAGCGCGAAGGCGCTGTAGCGGTCGTAGGTCCAGGAATAGCCGTCGAAGCCGGAGAGGCCGAGCCGGGTCAGGGCCTTGTCGACGGGCCCGAAGTCGGGGTCGAAGAGGAAGAGCCACACCGTCGAACCGGTGACGGCGGGCGTGGCCCAGGCACCGAGCGCGGCCAGCGTCAGCGCCAGGCGCGGCAGGGCCCGTACGCGCGTGAGGAGTACGGCGAGGGCGCAGCCGGTGGCGAGGGTGGCAAGGACGCAGGCGGCGGCGAAGACCAGCGTGGCGGCGAGGACCTGCCAGAACTGGCCGTCGCCGAGGAGCCGGGTGTAGTTGCCGAGCCCCTGGAAGGAGGTGGGCTCGCCGCCACTGACCTGGGCCTGGGTGTATTCGAGAAAGGAGATGAGGCCGAGCTGGTAGATGGGATAGATCAGCAGCCCGCCGAGCAGGACGAGCGCGGGGGCGAGGTAGAGCCAGGGTGTCCAGGCGCCCGGCCGGCGGCCCGTGCGCGGTGTGGTGGTCTCTGCGGCCGTCATGTCCGGAACGCCGCGTTCATCTTCTTGGCGGCGCTCGCCGCCGCCGCGTCCACGCCGCTGCGGCCGCTCACGATCTCCTGGAACATGGTCGGCAGCACCTGCCCGGCGTCGATGGCCGCCCAGGCAGGGGTCGCGGGGACGAACGCGGCGCCGGCGTCGAGCGTTTTCACGAAGGGCGCGACGAAGGGTTCCCGGCGTGCCGCGTCCCGGCGTACGTCGGTGTAGGTGGGCAGGAAGCCCATGGCGTCGAAGAGTTCGGCCTGGGTGCGCTTGCCGGTGAGGGCCTTCATCAGGTCGACGGCGAGCGTGCGGTGGGAACTGCTCTTGAGCACGCCGAGGTTGTTCCCGCCGGCGAAGGCCGGGGCGATCCGGCCCTCCTTGACGCCGGGCAGCGGTACGACCGCGTAGGCGCCCTTGACCTTGCCGTTCTCGACTGCCCGGTGGCTGAAGTCGCCGCCGATGGCCATGGCGGCCTTGCCGGACGCGAACGCCTCGACCGTGGCGTTGCCGCCCATCTGCGCGCACTTGCTCGGCGGGCAGTTGTCGTCGCCGAAGAGACCGGTGTAGGCGGCGATGCCCCGCTTGGTCTCCTCGCTCGCGAGGGCGGAGACGTACCGGCGGCCCTTCTTGCGGGCCAGTTCGCCGCCGTTCGCCCACAGGAACGGCAGGGCGCCGTAGGTGTACGCGCCGCCCACGGCCAGCCCGTACAACTCGGGCCGCTCGCGGTGGACGCGCCGGGCGGTGGCGGCGAGCTCGGCCTGGGTGCGCGGCGGCTGCAGACCGAGGTCGCGGAAGACGTCGGTGCGGTAGTACAGGGCGCGTACGCCCACGAACAGCGGGGCGCCGTAGACCTTTCCGTCGACGGTCACCGAGCGCCGGGCCGTGGGGTCGGTGTCCTTGGCGTCGGCCCATGCCGCGAAGTCGGTGGTGACGTCGGCGAGTCCGCCGTCCTTCACATAGCCGGCGGTGTCGGTGTTGCCGTACTCGATGAGGTCGGGGGCGCTCTTGGGGTCGTTGAAGGCGGCCTTGATCTTCTGGGCGCGGGATTCGACGGGGATATAGGTGACGTCGGCCCGTACGCCCCGGTGTTCCTTGAGGAAGGCCGCGACGGTCTTGTCGACGACAGCGGCCTTGGGCCGGTTGTCGACCTCGCGGAAGAGCCAGACCCGCAGGGTGCCGGTGTCCTTGTCGGCTCCGGTGACGCGGCCGGCGGTCGAGGGCGCGCAGGCGGTCAAAGCGGCGAGCAGCGCGAGGGCGGACGCCCGTTTTCGGACAGAGGACTGCGATGCCATGGGCTCCCCTCCCACGCAAGGCGTTGCAACATGCGCAACGCACGTTTCGCTCTGCACAACTGCGAGGAGACTAAGGGCGCCCGCCCGGCCGGACAAGAGCGAGGAGGGCAAGGGCGAGGAAGGCCGGGGCGAGGGAGGCGGGAGCGGAGGGGCTGAGGAGGGCGAACGGCCTCAGGGCAAGCGAACGGCCCCGGGGGCGCGGTCGAGGCGCTCCTGGGGCCGTGGAAGGTTCCGGAGGAAGAGGGGGTGGAGGGAGGGTTACTTCTTGTCCCCGCCCTTGCCGCCCTTGTCCTTGTCGCCGCCGGCGCCCATGCCTTCGAAGATCTCCTTGCACATGGGGCAGACGGGGTACTTCTTCGGGTCGCGCCCGGGGACCCAGACCTTGCCGCACAGGGCGACCACCGGGGATCCGGAGAGCGCGCTCTCCATGATCTTGTCCTTCTGGACGTAATGGGCGTAGCGCTCGTGGTCGCCGTCGCCGTGCGACACCTGCGGCGTCGGCTCTACGAGGGTGCCGGTCCCTGCCCCGCGCTCGGGCTCAAGAGTGCTCATGGTCTCCAAGAGTACTGGGGGCCGGCGCCGTCAGCCGCTCCCCGGGGAGGCCGGTCGCCCGGCGGGCGGCCGGTGCTGTCGGGGCACCCGCCGGGCCCGGCGGCCGGCGCCCGGGCCGCGGGTCAGTTGAGGCTGGGGTCGTCGGGGTAGGTGGCCACCATGGCCAGCTCATTGCGCTGGCGCCGCAGCACGGCCCGCCACAGCTGCTCCGGGTCGGGCGAGGAGACGTCGCCCGGCTCGGACTCGACCACATACCAGGCGCCCTCGACGAGCTCGTCCTCCAGCTGACCGGGCCCCCAGCCGGCATAGCCGGCGAAGATCCGCAGCGAGCCCAGGGCGGCCGCGAGCAGCTCCGGCGGCGCCTCCAGGTCCACCAGCCCGATGGCGCCGTGCACCCTCCGCCAGCCGAGCGGGCCGTCGCCCACGGCGGCCGGCGCGCCCTTCTCGTGCCCCTCCCCCGGCACCACGCCCACGCCCAGCGCCGAGTCCAGCGAGACGGGGCCGCCCTGGAAGACCACGCCCGGCTCGCCGGTCAGGGCGGCCCAGGACTCCAGGATGTCGGCCACGCCCACGGGCGTGGGACGGTTGAGGATCACGCCGAGGGAACCCTCCTCGTCGTGGTCGAGAAGCAGCACCACCGCACGGTCGAAATTCGGGTCGGCGAGCGCCGGTGTCGCGACAAGCAGCCGTCCTGTGAGCGAGGACACCTCGGACATGGGCACATGATCCCGCATTTCGGGCCCGAGCGGGGGGTGGACGCCCAGTCCTGTGGAAAGGGACACCCCGGCCGATAACCGGTAGCGACCATTCCATAAACGCAGAGTGTTGTTGCCAATCCATGACATGGCCCGAGGCCCCTCAGGCATGCAGGAAGGGCCTCCGGTCGCATTACCCTTTCTTCTTGCCCCCTGCCCAACTCCAGGAACGCGAGATCCATGACCGGCCCTGACGATGTACTGCTTGTCCACGGCGGCACCCCGCTCGAGGGCGAGATCCGTGTCCGCGGCGCGAAGAACCTCGTGCCCAAGGCCATGGTCGCCGCGCTGCTCGGCAGCGGACCCAGCCGGCTGCGCAACGTCCCCGACATCCGTGACGTGCGGGTCGTCCGGGGCCTGCTCCAGCTGCACGGCGTCACCGTGCGCCCCGGCGACGAGCCCGGCGAGCTGATCCTGGACCCCTCCCACGTGGAGAGCGCCAACGTCGCCGACATCGACGCGCACGCCGGCTCCTCGCGCATCCCGATCCTGTTCTGCGGCCCGCTGCTGCACCGGCTGGGCCACGCGTTCATCCCGGGCCTGGGCGGCTGCGACATCGGCGGCCGGCCGATCGACTTCCACTTCGAGGTGCTGCGCCAGTTCGGCGCGACGATCGAGAAGCGCGACGACGGCCAGTACCTGGAGGCTCCGCAGCGGCTGCGCGGCTGCAAGATCCGCCTGCCGTACCCGTCGGTCGGCTCGACCGAGCAGGTGCTGCTGACCGCCGTGCTGGCGGAGGGCGTCACCGAGCTGTCCAACGCGGCCGTCGAGCCGGAGATCGAGGACCTCATCTGCGTACTGCAGAAGATGGGCGCGATCATCTCCATGGACACCGACCGCACCATCCGGATCACCGGTGTGGACTCGCTCGGCGGCTACAACCACCGCGCGCTCCCGGACCGCCTGGAGGCGGCCTCCTGGGCGTCCGCGGCGCTGGCCACCGAGGGCAACATCTACGTCCGCGGCGCGCAGCAGCGGTCGATGATGACCTTCCTCAACACCTACCGCAAGGTCGGCGGCGCGTTCGAGGTCGACGACGAGGGCATCCGCTTCTGGCACCCGGGCGGCTCGCTCAACGCCATCGCGCTGGAGACCGACGTCCACCCCGGCTTCCAGACGGACTGGCAGCAGCCGCTGGTCGTGGCCCTGACGCAGGCCGCGGGCCTGTCGATCGTCCACGAGACGGTGTACGAGTCCCGGCTGGGCTTCACGTCCGCGCTGAACCAGATGGGCGCGCACATCCAGCTCTACCGCGAGTGCCTGGGCGGTTCCGCCTGCCGCTTCGGCCAGCGCAACTTCCTGCACTCCGCGGTCGTCTCCGGCCCCACGAAGCTGCAGGGCGCCGACCTGGTCATCCCCGACCTCCGCGGCGGCTTCTCGTACCTGATCGCGGCGCTGGCGGCCCAGGGCACGTCCCGGGTCCACGGCATCGACCTGATCAACCGCGGCTACGAGAACTTCATGGCGAAGCTGAAGTCGCTGGGTGCGAACGTGGAGCTGCCCGGCGGCGTAGAGGCCTGACCGGCTGCCACCCCGGCCGGCCCACGCCCGGCTGGGGGTCCGGGGGTCATCCCCCGGGAAGACACAGCATGGCGAAGCTGAAGTCGCTGGGTGCGAACGTGGAGCTGCCCGGCGGCGTAGAGGCCTGACCGGCTGCCACCCCGGCCGGCCCACGCCCGGCTGG
>NZ_JBVHJJ010000002.1:0-68871 GCF_055560115.1 Streptomyces sp. NPDC023527 | reverse complement strand
GGGGGTCCGGGGGTCATCCCCCGGGAAGACACAGCATGGCGAAGCTGAAGTCGCTGGGGGCGAACGTGGAGCTGCCCGGCGGCGTAGAGGCCTGACCGGCTGCGGCGCCGAGTCCTGACGCGCCGTTATCGGGGCTCCGCCCCGGACCCCGGTCCTCAAACGCCGGACAGGCTGTTTCTCCCTGACGGGCCGTAAGCGCCTGTACGGGCCATTCAAGGCCCGTACAGGCGCTTACGCGTACCGAGGGGCCCCCAGGGGCTTCAGGGCCCTGTACGGGCCGTACAACCCGTACAGGGACGCCAAAAGGGCGGCCACCCCCGAGGGGTGGCCGCCCTTCGCGCTGTCAAGGGACTTACTTGCCCTTGGCGGCTTCCTTGAGCTTGGAGCCCGCAGAGACCTTCACGCTGTAACCGGCAGCGATCTGGATCGGCTCGCCCGTCTGCGGGTTACGAGCGGTGCGAGCGGCACGGTGGGTGCGCTCGAAGGTCAGGAAGCCGGGGATGGTGACCTTCTCGTCGCCCTTGGCGACGATCTCGCCGACGGTCTCGGCGAGCGCGGCCAGAACGGCGTCGGCGTCCTTGCGGGTCACCTCGGCGCGGTCGGCCAGCGCGGCCACCAGCTCACTGCGGTTCATGTTGTACTCCCGTGTTCTTCTTGCCATTGAGGCGTGAGATCGAAGCCGATGCTGCCAGGGCCCTCGGACAGTCCCCGGACCCGGGTCTGTTGCCAGACCCTCGCGCCCGGTTACGCATCCTGCCCCCACCAGTGGCGGGAAAGCCAATCCGGCACCCTGGAGAGTCACACGGAAAGCGGCACAGCCTCGGATACAGCCGCATTTCCGCGGCCTGATTTCTGCCCGTCACCTTATGGGCAGGTCGCGGGCCCGAAGGCCCGCGACGCGCCGTCGTCAGACGGTCGTGGTGCCTGTCACAGCCGCGCCGGCGGCCTTCGCGGCCTCCCGGACGGCACCCGCGACGGCCCCGGCGACCTTCTCGTTGAAGACGCTGGGGATGATGTAGTTCGCGTTGAGCTCTTCCTCGGCGACGACGTTCGCCAGGGCGCCCGCGGCGGCCAGCATCATCTCGGTGTTGACGGTGCGGGACTGAGCGTCCAGCAGGCCGCGGAAGACACCCGGGAAGACCAGCACGTTGTTGATCTGGTTGGGGAAGTCCGAGCGGCCGGTGGCGACCACGGCGGCGGTCTGCCGGGCGATCGCCGGCTCCACCTCGGGGTCGGGGTTGGCGAGCGCGAAGACGATCGCGCCGTCGGCCATTCCGGCCACGTCCTCGCCGGTCAGGACGTTGGGGGCCGAGACGCCGATGAAGACGTCGGCGCCGTGCACGGCCTCCTTCAGCGTGCCGGTGATGCCCTCGGGGTTGGTGTTGTCCGCGATCCAGCGCAGCGCCGAATCCGGGCTCGCCGAGACCAGGTCGTGGCGGCCGGCGTGCACCACGCCGTGGATGTCGGCGACGACCGCGTGCTTGACGCCGGCGGCGATCAGCAGCTTCAGGATGGCCGTACCGGCCGCGCCCGCGCCGGACATGACGACCCGTACGTCACCGATGGCCTTCTCGACCACGCGCAGCGCGTTGGTGAGCGCGGCGAGGACGACGATGGCGGTGCCGTGCTGGTCGTCGTGGAAGACGGGGATGTCGAGGGCCTCGCGCAGCCGGGCCTCGATCTCGAAGCAGCGCGGCGCGGAGATGTCCTCCAGGTTGATGCCCGCGAAGCCGGGGGCGATGGCCTTGACGATCTCGACGATGGCGTCGGAGTCCTGGGTGTCCAGGCAGATCGGCCAGGCGTCGATGCCGGCGAAGCGCTTGAAGAGGGCCGCCTTGCCCTCCATGACGGGCAGCGCGGCCATGGGGCCGATGTTGCCCAGGCCGAGCACCGCGGAGCCGTCGGTGACGACGGCGACGGAGTTGCGCTTGATGGTCAGGCGCCGGGCGTCCTCGGGGTTCTCGGCGATCGCCATGCACACGCGGGCGACGCCCGGGGTGTAGATCATCGAGAGGTCGTCGCGGTTGCGGATGGGGTGCTTGGACGCCATCTCGATCTTGCCGCCGAGGTGCATCAGGAACGTACGGTCGGAGACCTTGCCCAGCGATACGCCCTCGATGCCGCGGAGCTTCTCCACGATCTCGTCCGCGTGGGCGGTGGAGGTGGCGGCGACGGTGACGTCGATCCGCAGCTTCTCGTGGCCCGAGGCGGTGACGTCCAGGCCGGTCACCGAGCCACCGGAGGACTCCACGGCCGTGGTGAGCTGGCTGACCGCGGTCCCGCTGGCGGGCACCTCCAGTCGGACCGTCATCGAGTACGAGACGCTTGGCGCCGTTGCCATGGCCGACTTCCTCTGCTTTCCCTTGTTTCACTCTTTGCACGCCCGTGGGGAGTGACCCAGGGGGTGGAGAACGATGGTCGCACCTACCCGCGAGTAGGGGGTAACCAGGGCCGGATTCCGGAAGCGCGCTTCCGGAATGCGGATCCCGCACCCTCCAGGAAACGCCGACGGGCGCCCTTCCCTCCGGAGGAATTCCGGGGCGAAGGACGCCCGTACGCAGCGTCTGGGTGGCACCGACCCGCCATGCTCGCCTCGCGGCAAGTGGTCGCTCGAAGCGACTAAGGTTGGGCCCGGGGGCTTGGATCGAGCCGGTGCCACACCCAGGCTAACAAACCCCTCCGGGAAGTCATTCCAGTAACGGAAGTTCGTCCCCGGGAAGGCCCCGAACGGCCGGATCCCCTTGCGGAGCAAGGGCGCCCGGTCAGTCGCGCAGCAGGTCCGGCACGCCGTCCCCGTCCGGGTCGTCGCGCCCGCCCGAGAGCACCGTCAACCGCTGGGTCGCCCGCGTCAGCGCCACGTACAGCACCCGCAGCCCGGCCGGCGACTCGTCCGCGATCTCGGCGGGCGTGACCACGATCGTCGCGTCGTACTCCAGGCCCTTCGCCTCCAGGCTGCCCAGCACCACGACCCGGTCGCCGAGCCCGGCCAGCCAGCCCCGCGCCTCGGCGCGGCGCTCCATGGGCACGACCACGCCGACCGTGCCGTCGACGTCCGCCAGCAGGTGCGTCGCCTCGTCGCGCACGGAGGCGCCCAGGTCGGCGCCCGCGACCGCGAACCGCGGCTCGACGCCGGTGGAACGGACGGCCGCCGGGGACTCCATGCCCGGCATGGCCAGCGCCAGCACCTTGGCGGCCAGCTCGGCGATCTCCGCGGGGTTGCGGTAGTTCACGGTGAGCTGGAAGCGGCGGCGCTGGCGGGCGCCGAGCGCCTCGTCGCGGGCCGCCGCGGCCTCGTCCGGGTCGGACCAGGAGGACTGCGCCGGGTCGCCGACGATCGTCCAGGTGGCGGTGCGGCCCCTGCGGCCCACCATCCGCCACTGCATGGGCGTCAGGTCCTGCGCCTCGTCGACGATGACGTGCGCGTAGTCCCGGCGCTCGCGCTCCAGCCGCTCGGCGCGCTCGCGGCGCGACTCGGTGCGCTGGGGCATCAGCTCCTCCAGCCCGGTGAGCTGGTCGAGCGGGTCGTACTCGCGCGGCCGCTTGGGCTGGGCGGGAGCGCCGAGCAGCGTCTCCAGCTCGTCCAGCAGCGCCACGTCGTGCACGGACAACGGGCCCCGGCCGCGGTCGTCCAGGCGCCGGAGGGAGCGCGCCAGGAGGCGGACCTCGCGGGGATTGAGGATCCGGCGCGACCAGCGGGCGAGCCGGCGCTCGTCGGCCATCGCGGCGAGGACGCCGCGCGGGGTGAGCTCGGGCCACCAGGCGGCGAGGAAGGTGAGGAAGTCGTCCTCGGTGGAGATGTCCTCGTCGAACGCCTGCCGGGCCTCCGCCGCGAGCTCGGGGTCGGTGTAGCGCTTGGGGCCGCCGGCCCGGGACCACAGGGCGTCCAGGATCAGGCGGCGGGCGCGCGGCCGCAGCAGATTGACGGGGGCGGTGCCGCCGAGGACGGTGTGGCGGATGCGCTTGAGGTCCTCCGCGCCGAGCTCCAGGCGGGCGCCGAAGGCGACCACGCGCAGCCGGTCGGGCGTGGCGGGGGCGCGCTCGGGCGCGGGGGCGTCGTCGAACGACAGCTGTCCGCCGTTGCCGGCGGCGGGGCCGTGCGACCGGCGGCCCGCGCCGCCGGAGGGCGCGGTCGCCGAATCGAGTGCGCCCTGGACGGCCTTGCGCAGCACCTTGAGCATGCGCGAGGAGCCCTTGATACGGGCGACGGCGGGCTCGTCGTACGTATCGGCCTCGGCGCCGTCCACGAGATTGCCGACCGCGCGGATGGCGACCTGGCCCTCCTCGCCGAGCGAGGGCAGCACGCCCTCGGTGTAGGCGACGAGCAGCGGGGTCGGCGAGACGACGAGGATGCCGCCGGCGTAGCGCCTGCGGTCCTGGTAGAGGAGGTAGGCCGCGCGGTGCAGGGCGACGGCGGTCTTGCCCGTGCCGGGGCCGCCCTCGACCTCGGTCACCGACGCCGCGGGGGCGCGGATGACCATGTCCTGCTCCGCCTGGATGGAGGAGACGATGTCGCGCATCGTGTGGCTGCGGGCCTGGCCGAGCGCGGCCATCAGCGCGCCGTCGCCGACGACGGGCAGGGCCGCGCCGTCGAGGGTGGCGGTCAGCTCCGGGCGCAGCAGGTCGTCCTCGACGCCGAGGACCTTGCGGCCCTTGGAGCGGATGACGCGGCGGCGTACGACCCGGCCGGGCGCCACGGGCGTCGAGCGGTAGAACGGCGCGGCGGCGGGCGCCCGCCAGTCGATGACCAGCGGCGAGTAGTCGGCGTCCAGGACGCCGATGCGGCCGATGTGCAGCGTCTCGGCGATCTCGGCCCGTTCGTCGCGTACGGCGTCGTCGGCGGGCTCGACGGAGGTGTACGCCCCGTCCGGGCCCTTCTTGCCGTCCTTGCCGAGGAGCAGGTCGATGCGGCCGAAGAGGAAGTCCTCGAACTCGCTGTTGAGCCGGTTGAGGTGCACCCCGGCGCGGAACACCTGGGCGTCCCGCTCGGCGAGCGCGCCCGGTGTGCCGACTTGACCGCGTTTGGCGGCGTCGTCCATGAGGAACTCGGCCTCGTGGATCTTCTCCTCCAGGCGTCGGTACACCCGGTCGAGATGCTGTTGTTCCGTACCGATCTCGCGGTCGCGGACCCCGTCGGGTTCCCTCGCCGGTCCGGTCGCCACCTGCGCGTGCGTGGCGTTCTGCGCGGCCACCCAAGCCCCCTTCTGCTGTGCCTAGGGCAGCCGTCAACCGTACGCGAACAAGGGTGCTGAGCGCACCTGTCAGGACATGATGGGTTTGGTCAGGATTTGGTCAGGACGGAGGCCGCTCACCCTGCACGACGGCGGGTCCGCTCACCCGGCACGACAGCGGACGGCGTCACACCTTGACGGTCGCCAGCAGCTTGCCGTCGAGCGTGCGGACCTCGAAGCGGGAGATGTCATTCCGGTTCAGCCCGGCGCCGCCGTGCGTGTACAGCGGCTCCTTGTTCCACTTGTCGCCCTTGTCGCCCGCGTCGATGCCGTAGCCCCCGGGCGGCACGGCCCAGGTCGTGACCGTCTGCCGCTCGCCGTCCTTGCCGACGGCGACGAGATCGCAGGTCAGCGGGCCTTTCACATGGCCCAGCCGCAGAGCCACATGGGTGCCCCACGGCTTCTGCTGGAGCGAGACGGTCGCGTCGACCTTCGTGGTGGCGTCCACGGTGCCGATCTTCTCGCCCTCCTCGTACATCTCCTTGGCCGCGCTGACCGTGCTGTGGCTCGGCGGCGGGTCCTGCGAGGTGAGGGCGGAGCCGACCAGCGGGCCGGCGACGATCAGGGCGGCGGCCGCCGCGACCAGGCCCAGCCGGCGGGTGCGGCGCGCCCGGCGGGCGGCGGCGACCTCGCCGAGCAGGCCGTCCAGGAGCCCGGGGCCCGGCCGGGCGGTGAGCACCGCCGGGTCCGGCGTGGCCTCCTTGAGCTCGGCGAGCAGCGGGGTGAGCCCCATCAGGTCGTCGAGCTCGGCGGCGCACCGGTGGCAGCCGGCGAGGTGCTCCTCGAAGCGGACGGCGTCCGCCTCGTCGAGGACGCCGAGCGCGTAGGCGCCCACGTCCGTGTGGTGTCGGTCCGGTGCCGGCCGGCTCATGCCGTCACTCCTCGTTCTTCGAGCGAGAGCTTCATCGAGCGCAGCGCGTAGAAGACCCGGGACCGCACGGTCCCCGCCGGTACGCCCAGCACTTCGGCCGCCTCACTCACCGTACGTCCTTTGAAATAGGTCTCGATCAGCGCCTCTCGATGGGCTTCGGTCAGGTCGCCCAGGGCGTCGGAGATCGTCATCAGGCGCAGCGCCCGGTCGATCTCGTCGGCCGCGGGTATCAGCTCCAGCGGCCCCGGGTCGACCTCCCGGGGGCGGGCCTGCCTGCTGCGATGGCCGTCGATGACGATGCGCCGGGCGACGGTCACCAGCCAGGGCCGTACGGAGCCGGGGGCCCCGCGCAGCCGGTCGGCGTTGCGCCAGGCGCGCAGCAACGTCTCCTGAACGACGTCCTCCGCGCGCTGCCGGTCGCCCGACACCTGCCGGAGCACGAAGGCGAGGAGCGGGCCGGCGTGCTCGTCGTAGAGCGCCCGCATGAGCTCCTCGTCGGGACTCGTCCTGTCAGCCACGACGGCATCCTTGCGCAAAGCCTTCCCCCGGGTCGATAGCACGGTCGGTGATCGGGGAAGTGATCCACCTCTTCCCGGGGCGGGTGCGCCCCCTTCGCCCTTCTCTACGTACGCGGGCACCGGCGCACTCAACCGGCGCGCAATTTTCCGGGAAGGAATTCCGTGTACGGACGAAAAGGGCGCGGCGTTCAACGCAAACCATGTGATACAGCCCTCAATTCACGGATTGAGGGGCTCCGCGACAAGGCCCCGTATGCCAGCCCGAGAAGCCGGGGCAGGGGAGCGCCGGCTCCGTACGGGGAGGTTCGTCATGAACCGCAAGAGCATCGTCCTGGCCACCACCACCGCTGCCGTGGCGGCCGGCGTCGGCATCGCGTTCGCGGTGGTGCCGGGCGGCACCGACGGCGGGGCGGGCGGGCAGGCGGCGCACTCCGCCCACGCGGGCGGGGACGACGGGACCGGTACGCCGGGCACGGTCAGCGGCCCGAACCGGCAGGACGCCGTCTTCTTCGCCGGCAGCCTCAACGGTGCCGATGAGGTGCCCACGGCGGGTGGGCCGGCGGTCGGCGACAAGGACGGGCGGGCGATCGCCTTCCTGCGGGTCCAGGGCGACGAGGTGTCGTTCGCGTTCGCCTTCCGCGGGATCGCGGCGCCCACCGCCGCCCACATCCACCAGGGCGAGCGCAGGAAGAACGGCGCGATAAAGGTTCCCCTCTTCGCCCGGACGGTGGCGGACGGACAAAGCTCCGTGACCGGCACGGTGAAGGTCCCGGACAAGAAGCTGCTCGCCGGTCTGAAGAACGCCCCGGTCGGCTTCTACTTCAATCTCCACACCGGCGAATTCCCCGGGGGCGCGGTCCGCGGCCAGGTCAGCAAGGTGAGTGCGCCGCTCGACATGAATACGGCGATGAAGAGCTTCCGGTCGTCGGTCGTGAAAGGCAGCCAGATCTATGCCTGCACCCGACAGGAAAACGGCACATTCGCCTTCACCCAGGACAATGTGAGCGCCACGCTCGGCGGCGGCATCGCCCATTCCTTCGTACGCCCCGGTGGCGCCCCGCGGTGGATCGCCCCCGACCGCTCGGCCGTCACCGGCGAGCTGGTCTCCAAGGTCGCCAACGGCGAGGGGAACATCCCCGAGCTCGACCTCCGGGCCACCCCGTCGGGCACCGGAGGTGGGCTGTTCGCGTCGACGGTGGAGATCCTCCGCCTCAACACGCGCGGCGGCGTGGCCCCGGCGGGCGCCTGCGACCCGCAGGAGCGGCCGAGGGCGGCGGTGCCGTATGAGGCGGACTACCTCTTCATCGCGAAGTGACCCCCGAGGTCAGGCCAGGCCGTTGATGACGCGCCGCCGGTGGCGGGCCACCCGCTCGCGGTTGCCGCAGACCTCGCTGGAGCACCAGCGGCGCCTGCGGCCCCGCGAGGTGTCCAGGTAGACCAGCGAGCAGGTCTCGCCCTCGCACTGCCGCAGCTGCCCGCGCGCGCCCGGGTCCGTGAGCAGCTCCACCGCGTCCCGGGCGATCCGGCCGACGAGCTCGCCGCAGTCGGGGGCGGCGACCGTACGGACCAGGGTGCCGTCGTCCGCCCGTACGGCCCGCGGGGCGGGCGGCGCGGTGGCGGCCAGGGCGTTGACGCGCTCCAGGTCGGGGTCGGCGGCGCGGCCGCCGACCTCGGCGTGCACGACGCGGTGCAGGAGATCGCGGGCGGCGTGGAAGCGGGCGAGCCAGGCCGCGTCCAGCGCGTCGAGCGGGGTGCCGCGCGGCACGACCCCGGCGCCGACGAGCCAGGTCCGCAGCCGCTCAGGGCTGTCGAGCCGCTCGACCGGATCCTCGCTGAGCCGCCCGCCGACCGTGGCCAGCAGGTCCAGACAGAGCCGCCCGGAGTCGAACCGCAGGTCGTAGGAGGCTTTCGGCGCCGCCATGTGTCCTGTCACCCGTTTCCCTGTGTGGGATACCGCCACCCCCAGCGTGCCCCGCCGGACGCGCGTCCGAACCCCCGCACCGCCGATCGGGGTCCTCCCGCCTCGCCGGGTCGCTACGCGTCCAGCGGATTGGCGGCGACGCGCCCGGCGATCCCGGCGCGTACGGCGGCCGCGGCGGAGCTGTGCGGCTTGCGGTCCGCCTGGTCGCGGAAGCACGCGACGAACTCGTCGGCGAGGCCCAGCCGCGGGTACCGCTCCAGCACCTCGGCGCGGAAGTCCGCGGGGAAGGCGTCGACGCCCCGCCCGGAGATGTCCACGGAGGTGGAGAACTCCAGCAGGTGTCCCTCCGGGTCGACCGCGACGTCCACGCTGCTCCACATGTGACGGACGATCACCTCGGAGACCCGCACGCGGCGCTCCACCGGCCAGCCGGCGGCCGCGCCGAAGACCCACGCGACATGGCCGCCGGCCTCGTCGAAGGAGACGGTGTGGCTGTCGAACTCCTTCGCCAGTCCTATGTCATGGAGCATCGCGGCCACGTAGAGGAGTTCCGCGTCGAAGGCGATGTCGTTCGCCGCGGCGTGGGCGGCCGCCCAGAGGTATGCGCGCGTCGAGTGGTTCAGCAGGGCGGGCGAGCAGTACGCGGTCGCCACCTCCAGCGCCGCCGAGCAGGCCGAGGTGTCGGGGATCAGCAGCTTGTCGATCTTCATGACCGCGATTGTCGCCCATCGCCCGCCCCGGCAGGCTCGTCGCCCGGCGGGAGCCAGGCTCCGGGCGGCCGCTCCAACCACCCCCGCGCGGCGGCAGCTTGGCGTGCGGCGTCCCGCAGGGCGTCCAGGCCGGGGTGGACGAGCCCCCGGCGCCAGACCATCGACACCGGTGACAGCGGTACCGGGTCGACCAGCGGCCGCAGCACCATGCCCGGTACGTCGATGAACTCGACGCTCGCCAGCACCGACCAGCCCCGCTTACGGACGACGCGGACGAATTCCTCCTTGCCCTCGATCTCGGGGAAGGGCTCGGCGACCCGGATCCCCCGCCCGTCGAAGAGCCGTTCCGCGAGGTCGGTCCACTCCGCCGTCGCCGGGTTGCCGGCGGCCGCGTAGAGGGTCTCCCCGGCCAGGGCGCCCAGCGGCACCTCGGGCAGGGCGGCCAGGCGATGGCCCTCGGGCAGCAGGACGGCCATCGGCTCGAACCGTACGGGCCGGTGGGCGAGGCGGGCGCGGACCTCAGGGTCGAGACCGCCGACGCGGCCGAAGGAGATGTCCAGGCGGCCGGCCAGGATCTCGGCCGCCGCGCCGGTCAGGCCGCTGTGGAAGCGGGCGACCAGCTCCTGGTCGGGGGCGGCGTCCCGGGCCGCCGTCAGGACCCGGTGGGCGGTGCCGACCGGGGCGCCGACGTCCACGAGCAGCGGCCGCTCCTCCCGCGCGCAGGCCGCCGCCAGCTCGTCGTGCGCGGCGAGCACCCGCCGGGCGTACGGCAGGAGCCGGGCACCCTCCGCCGTGAGGGCCACCTGGCGGGTCGTCCGCGCGAACAGCTCACCTCCCACGCGCTGTTCCAGGCGCCGGACGTCGCGGCTGAGGGCCTGCTGCGCCACGTACAGTCGCGCGGCGGCCCGGGTGAAGTGCAGTTCGTCGGCGACTGCGGCGAAGGCCCGCAGCAGGCGGGGGTCGATGTCGTGCGGCACGCCCCGCAGTCAACAACACAGATGCGTGAATGGCCACTGATCAGGTGTTGGACCGGTCGGCCGGTGCGCGGCGAGGGTGGGGACATGCCCCCGTCGTCCTCGCCCCGTCCGCTGTTCACCGTCGCCGGTTCGACGCTCGTCGCCGCGCCCCGGCGCGCCGCCGAGCCCGGCCCGTACGCCCGGCTCTTCGACCTCCCCGGCACCCGGGCCTTCACCGCCTTCAACCTCCTCGCCCGGCTGCCCATGGGCATGTTCGGGGTGAGTGCGATCCTCATGATCTCCGCCGCGCGCGGCTCGTACGCGCTGGCCGGCGCCGTGACCGCGACCGGGCTCGCGGCGACGGCCGTCGTCGGGCCGTGGACGGCCCGGCTGGTGGACCGGCACGGCCAGGCCCGGATCGCCGTGCCGGCCGCGGTGATCGCCGCCCTCGGCTCGCTGGCCCTGGTGCTGTGCGTGCGCTGGAACGCGCCCGCGTGGACGCTCTTCGCCGCGTACGCCGCGACCGCGACGACGCCCAACACAGGTGGCATGTCCCGCGCCCGCTGGTCCCACGTCCTGCGCGACGACCCGGCGGCCCTGCACACCGCGAACTCCTTCGAACAGGCCGCCGACGAGCTGTGCTTCATGCTCGGCCCGGTCGTCGCGACCTTCCTGTGCACGGCCGTCTTCCCGGAGGCCGGCACGCTCGTCGGCGCGGCCCTGTTCCTCACCGGCGTCGTGCTCTTCGCGACCCAGCGCGGCACCGAGCCGCCGCCGGCCGCGGCGGCGCGATCGGGACGGTCGCCGGTGCGGGGCAACCCCGCCCTGGCGGTCGTACTGGCCGTGTTCGTCTGCGTCGGCGCGGTCTTCGGGTCGCTGGAGGTGGTGACGGTGGGCTACGCCGACGCGCTGGGCCAACGCCCGGCGGCGGGCGTGGTGCTGGCCCTCCAGGCGGGCGGTTCGTGCGCGGCCGGCCTGCTGTACGGGCTGTTCCGCCCGCGCGGCCCGGCACCGGCGCGCTTCCGGCGCTGCCTGGCCGCGATGGCCGCGATGGCAGTGCTGCCCCTGGTCGCGGCGGGTACGGGCGGTCTCCTCGCCCTGTCGGGCGCGCTCCTCCTGGCGGGCATGGCGACCGCACCCACGATGGTCACCGGCATGAACCTCGTCCAACGCCTGACCCCCGTCGCCCGCCTCAACGAGGGCATGACCCTGGCCGTGACCGCCCTCCTGGCCGGCATCGCCGCGGGCTCGGCGGCGGGCGGCTGGTCCGCGGAACACCTGTCACCGGCCGACGGCTACGGGGTCACGGCCGCGGCGGCGGCCCTGGCCCTGCTCACGGCGATGGCGGGACGCGGGGCCCGGCCCCCGCGCGAACAGGCGGCGGGCGCCTGAACGTCACCCCCGTGCCCGTGCCCGTGTCGCCCGGCGCCTGAGGGCCACCCCTCCCGTCACGGCCAGCGCCAGCGCCCCCGCGCCCGAGCCCGCCGCCGCGAGCAGCGCGGTGGAGTGCCCGGCCTCCGGCTCGCCGGGCGCCGCCTTGACCACCAGGTGGCCGGTCTTCCGTACGCGGCCGTGGTGGCTGACGACGGTGACGGGATACCGGCCCGCCTCCAGGCCGGCCCGGACGCGGGCGGGACCGTAGAAGCGCGGGGCGGCGCCGTCGGCGGCCTTGGTGTCGTCGCGGCGCAGTTCCGCCGGGTACTGGAAGGCCGGGGAGGTGGCGGTCAGGCGTTCCTCCTCGCCCGGGTCGGGGGCCTCGTCGTGCCACAGGACGTTGACGCTGCCGCCGGCCGGCACCTCGTGGCCGTGGGTGCGGGCGGTGTCGGGCCCGGAGCCGGCCGAGGTGGCGAAGAAGGCGGGGCCGCGCGCCCGGCCCAGGTAGTCCCGGTCGCCGGGCCGGGCGGCGCGGACGACCAGCGGTTTCTCCTCGATCGTGCGGCCGTCCGGCCCGGTGAGCGCGACCTTGTACGTGCCGTCCTCGATCGTCGGCGGCAGCCGGACCGCGCCGGCGAACAGCCGGGGGTTGTTCCAGTCCGCGCCCTGGGGGTCGTGGGCCAGCCGCACGGGCCCGCGGAAGGCCGCGGAGCGGGCGGAGAAGGCCGTTCCGTTCTCGCCGGGGTACAGATCGTCGTACGACATCCACAGCCGCTCCCCGGGCCGCAGCACCTCGCCCGGCGAGGTCACCGAGAAGCGGGGCCGCTCCGGCGGCCGGACCTCCACGCGGTCCTCGGCGACGACGCGCCCGCCGGCCTCCACGGTGACGGGGTACGTGCCGGGTTCGACGGTCATCGCGACGGCCGGCCGCGCGTGGTGGCCGCGCTCGGTGTCCGGCGCGTGGCGCTCGTAGGGGGTCAGCCGGACGGGCCGGGGGAAGACGGGCGAGGAGACGGTGACGGGGCCGGGGGCGCGCACGCCCTGGACGTCGATGTCGATCAGTTCGCCGGGCCGGTTGTCGAAGGCGCCGTTGAGCAGCAGGTGCACCTCGCCCGGCCCGTCGTCGGCCGCCGCCGGGGCGACGCCGCCCGCAAGCCACAGCGCGCCCGTTCCCAGTACGGCCGCCACCATCCGTGTCCAGTTCACCGGGCCACCACCCCCTCGTCGCGGAGCCGTCACGGAGGAAGAGGGCCGCTTTGGCCCATCGGTTGCGCCCGCGGGTGCGGCATGCCCCGTTCGCGGGGCGAGATGCGGGACGGCGTACGACAAAGGCCCCACCGCCGAGTGGCGGTGGGGCCTCTGCCTCACATGGGATGAAGGGGGTCTGGGGGTCATGCCCCCAGAAGTGGGACGGACGGACTCTGCTCGCGCTCTTTGTGAGCAGAGTCCGCCCGTCCGCCCGTGGAGATGGCGGGAATCGAACCCGCGTCCAACGGTGCAGAATCAGGGCTTCTCCGTGTGCAGTTCGCTGCGATTTTCTCGGCCCCGGAGATCACGCGAACAAGTCTCCGACGGGCTCAGTCACTGTTTGGTTTCCCACCAGGTCCCGTGACCGGACCTAGTGGTTTAGTCCCCTAGCTGATGCCAGGATCCGGGTCGGGAACAGCCCCGGGCTGACACTTCGCAAGTCGCTACTTAGGCAGCGAGGGCGAAGGAATCGCGCTTGGTGTTGGCGATTATTGGTTGCGACATATGGTTTACGAGATCATTGCCGCTTCCTCGACACGCTTCCCCTGCTTCGACATCCGCTGTCGAAACCGATCATCCCCATGTTGATTTTTCAAAGTGCGCACCGGGCACCACCCCGGGTGTGCACTGCCCATCGTACGTGACCGACGCGGGACGGTGCCAGCGAATATCCCGGGAGGCCCCGGGAGGGGTCACACCTTCGCCCGCTGGCGCCTGCGCGCCGCCGCGATCGCGCGGTTCGACTCGCGCGTGTCCTGCTTCTCGCGGAGCGTCTGCCGCTTGTCGTACTCCTTCTTGCCCTTGGCGAGGGCGATCTCGACCTTGGCGCGGCCCTCCTTGAAGTAGATGGCCAGCGGCACGATCGTGTGGCCCGTCTCCTGCGACTTGGATTCGAGCTTGTCGATCTCGGCGCGGTGCATCAGCAGCTTGCGCTTGCGGCGCGCGCTGTGGTTGGTCCACGTGCCCTGGGTGTACTCGGGGATGTGGGCGTTGTGCAGCCACGCCTCCCCGCCGTCGATCTGCACGAAGCCGTCCACCAGCGACGAGCGGCCCTGGCGCAGCGACTTGACCTCGGTGCCGGTCAGCACCATGCCGCACTCGTAGGTGTCCAGAATGTGGTAATCGTGGCGCGCCTTCTTGTTCTGCGCGACCAGCTTGCGACCCGTCTTCTCTTTAGCCATAGCGCGGCCATTCTCGCACTACGACCCACCCCCGAGGCCACTCAATACTGTGCGGGCCCGCCGCTCGGCGTCGCCGTGCACGACGAGATCGGGGACGATGCCGCGGCCGTCGACCGCGCGCCCGGCCGGGGTGCGGTAGTGGCCCACGGTCAGCTCGGCGACGGAGCCGTCGGCGAGCCGGGTCGGCATCTGCACGGAGCCCTTGCCGAAGGTGGGGGTGCCGACGACGACGGCCCGGCCGCGGTCCTGGAGGGCACCGGCCAGCAGCTCGGCGGCGCTCATCGTGCCGCCGTCGACGAGGACGACGAGCGGCGGCCGGGTGGCGCCGCCGGAGCCCGCCTCCAGAACCCGCTGGCTGCCGTGGACGTCATAGGTGGCGACGAGGCCGCCGTCGAGGAAGGCGGAGGCGGCGGTGACAGCCTCGGCGACCAGGCCGCCGCTGTTGCCGCGCAGGTCCAGCAGGATGCCCTCGCCCGGCGCGGCCGAACGGGCGGCCCGGCGGACCTGCTCGCCGGTGCCCTTGGTGAAGGAGTCGACCTTGATCCGGGTGGCCGCCGGCCCGCCGGGGCCCCGCAGCCGCTCCACGGCGACGCTCTCGGTGATCAGCCGCTCCCGCAGCAGCGTCCGGTCCCAGGACCGCCCGCCGCGCTGGAGGCCGATCCGTACGGGCGAGCCGGGCGCCGCGGCGCCGGCCGCTTCCAGGGGGACGCCCGTCGCGGCGTCGCCGCGCAGGCGGGCGACGACCTCGGTGACGGGCCTGCCGTCCACCGCGACGCCGTCGATCGCGCGGAGCCGGTCGCCGGGCCGGATGCCGGCCCGCTCGGCGGGGCTGCCGGGGCGGACGCTGTCGACCTCGGTACGGCCCTGGCCGCCGCGCCGGGCGGAGAGCCCGACGCCGACGTACGCGCCGTCGAGGGCCCGCGCGAAGCCCTCGTACTCCCGGGCGCTGTAGACGGCGCTCCAGCGGTCGCCGCTGCGGGTGATCGCCTCGGCGGCGGCCTCCGAGCCGGATCTGCCGTCCTGCTCGGCCCGCTCGGCGGCGGCCTCGACGGCGCGGTGGTCCAGCGGGCTCGGGCCGCCCGCCCCGATGTCCGAGGCCGCGGGTCTGGCGGCCGTGCGGGAGGAGCCGCGGGCGTCCGACGGCTTCCGGCCGTCCCGCGCGTCCGCGCCCCAGGCGCCCGCCACGGCGCCCGTCGCCAGCACGCCCACGAAGACCAATGTCAGGGCGGCACCGCGCCGGGCGCGGGGCTGCGGCAGGAACATCGACGGGCCGGGCATGCGCGTGAGTCTAAGACACAAGAAGGCGCCGTACGGGGAGTTGACCGCACGGCGCCCTTGGCATGTGTCACACCTTGAGGTACTTCCGCAGCGCCGCGAAAGCCGCCAGGGCGGGCATCAGCAGACCGATGGCGAGCACCAGCGGCAGCTTGGCCAGCACCGCGTCCCAGCCGATGAACTGGATGACGTCGATGTGGTTCACCAGCCAGTTGTTCACAAGGAAGTACTGGCCGCAGACCAGCAGTACGCACGCGAATCCCGCGCCGAGCAGACCGGCGAACGCGGCCTCCATGATGAACGGGATCTGGATGTAGAAGCTGGACGCGCCGACCAGCCGCATGATGCCGGTCTCGCGGCGGCGGCTGAACGCGGACACGCGCACCGTGTTCACGATGAGCATCAGCGCGACGACGAGCATCAGGGCCATCACGCCGAGCGACGCGATGTTCATGCCGTTGAGGAGGTTGAAGAGGTCGGACAGGACGTCCTTCTGGTCCTGCACCATCTGCACGCCGGGCCGGTTGGAGAAGGCGCTGGAGATGACCTCGAACTTGGTGGGGTCCTTCAGCTTGACCCGGAAGGACTCCGGCATCTGGTCCGGCGTCACGGAGCCCGCGATCGGCGAGGTCTTGCCGAACTGCTCCTGGTAGTGCTTGTACGCCTCGTCGGACGTCTCGAACTGGACGCTCTGGACGAGGTTGTCCATCTTCTCCAGATCGGTGCGGATCTGCTTCTTCTGGTCCTCCGTCGCCGCCCCCTTGGCGCAGGAGGGGAAGGACTCCACATCGGTCTTGCTGCAGAGGTAGATCGAGACGTTGACCTTGTCGTACCAGTAGCCCTTCATCGTGCTGACCTGCTCGCGCATGAGCAGTGACCCGCCGAAGAGCGCGAGTGACAGAGCCACGGAGACGATCACCGCGAAGGTCATCGTGAGATTACGGCGGAGACCGACGCCGATCTCCGACAGGACGAACTGGGCGCGCATGGCGTCCTTTCAGTGCTGGTAGCCGTAGACGCCGCGCGACTGGTCGCGTACGAGACGGCCCTTTTCCAATTCGATGACGCGCTTGCGCATCTGGTCCACGATCTGCTGGTCGTGCGTCGCCATGATGACGGTGGTCCCGGTCCTGTTGATCCGGTCCAGCAGCTTCATGATGCCGACGGAGGTCTGCGGGTCGAGGTTGCCGGTCGGCTCGTCGGCGATCAGCAGCATCGGGCGGTTGACGAACGCGCGGGCGATGGCCACGCGCTGCTGCTCGCCGCCGGAGAGCTCGCCGGGCATCCGGCTCTCCTTGCCGCCGAGGCCGACCAGCTCCAGGACCTGCGGGACGGCCTTGCGGATCTCACCGCGCGGCTTGCCGATGACCTCCAGCGCGAAGGCGACGTTCTCGCTGACGGTCTTGTTGGGCAGCAGGCGGAAGTCCTGGAAGACGGTGCCCAGCTGGCGGCGCATCTGCGGCACCTTCCAGTTGGAGAGCCGGGCGAGGTCCTTGCCGAGCACGTGGACCTGGCCCGTACTGGCCCGCTCCTCGCGCAGCAGCAGTCTCAGGAAGGTGGACTTGCCGGAACCCGAGGAACCGACCAGGAAGACGAACTCGCCTTTCTCGATCTCGAGCGAGACGTCGCGGAGCGCCGGACGGTTCTGCTTCGGGTAGGACTTGGAGACGTTGTCGAATCGGATCACGAGTGCACCACGCGTCGACCTGGATAGGGGCACGGGGCGCCGCGCAGGGCACGGCTCCCGTCGGTGTCCGTGACCATACGCGAACGACCCGTGTACGCGCAGTCGGCATCCGGTCCTGGCGCGTTTGTCATCACCGTCATCGGGGACAAATCCAGGACAATGGGGCCGTGCCCCGGGGTGCGTGTCCGACGCCTCCACCGACCGGCCGCGCCGAACGGCGCGGAAGCTGGCACAGTGGTAAGGGGAACCGCTCGGCTCTCTCACGCGTTGGACGTACCGGAGGAGGAGATCGCATGACATGCGACCGACTGGTGTGCGCCAACTGCGCGGCCCCCGTCAATGAGGGCCGCTGTCCCGTATGCCGGGCCAGCAGGGAGCGCCTCGAGCACCAGGAAGGCCACTTCGCCGGGCTGACCCCGGCCACGCTGCTCGCGCTGCTGGTGGCGCTGATAGCGGTGGCCTTGATGGCGCACAATTTCGCCGCGTAGTCGCCCGGTGACGCGAACGTATTGACTTTCCCCAGGCATGTGTGACTTTCGAGGATTCAGCCGGTTTTCGAGCGGGTTTCGAGCGGGTTCACAGGTTTCTGGTACGACCAAGGGCCCGGAGCGCTGGAGCGTTCCGGGCCCTTGTCATGCCGTGATGTGCCGGGTGCGTCAGGCCGCGGTGGCGCCGCGGGTCATCAGCCGCGGCAGCAGCCGGAAGCCGACGCCGCCCGCGATCATCGTCGCGGCGCCGACGAGCAGGAAGCCCGTCTGACCGGCGCCGGTCTCGGCGAGCTGCTCCTTGGGCTTGGCCTGCTCGACGGGCTTGGCGCCCGCGCTGTCGGTGTCCGTGTTGGAGCCGCAGTTGCTGTTGGTGTCGACGGGGCAGGTACGGCCCTCGTCGCCACCGCCGGTGCTGCCGCCGGTGGCGTTGCCGCCGGTGGAGCCGGTCGAGCCGCCGCCGGTGGCTCCGTCGTGGTCGCCGCCGGTGGTGTTGCCGCCGGTGGAGCCGGTGGAACCGCTGCCGCCGGAGGTGCTGGATCCGCCGGTGGAGGCGGAGCCGCCGCTGGTGGAGCCGCCGCCCGTGGAGGAGGAACCGCCGCTGGTGGAGCCGCCGCCCGTGGAGGAGGAACCGCCGCCGGTCGTGCTGCCGCCCGAGGTGCTACCACCGGAGGTGCTGCCACCCGAGGTGCTGCTGCCGCCGGTCGTGCTGCCACCGGTGGTGGGCTCGCCGGTGGTGCTGCCGGACGTGCTGCCGCCGGTGGTGGTGCTGCTGCCGCCGGTCGTGGGCTCTCCGCCGGTCGTACCGCCGGTGGTCGGCTCGCCGGTGGTGCCGCCGGTGGTCGGGCCACCGGTCGTGGGATCGCCGGTGGTGCTGCCGCCGCTGGACGGACCGCCGGTCGTGGTCTCACCGGTCGTGGTACCGCCGCTGGACGGGCCCCCGGTGGTGGTCTCGCCGGTCGTGCTGCCACCGCTGGACGGACCACCGGTAGTCTCGCCGGTGACTCCACCGGTGATGCCGCCCGTGATTCCGCCGGTGATACCGCCGGTGACTCCGCCCGTGGTGTCGTTGCCGCCCGAGCCCGTGCCGCCGCCGGTGGGCGGCTGCGGGATGTGGTCCGGGTCGCCCTCGTCGGCGGCGACGTGCACCGCGCCGTGGACCGGCTTCGCGCCGACCCCGGCGACGTGGACGCCGGCGGCCGAGGCCGCGCCGGCCGCGGTCAGTGAAGCGCCCGCGGCGACGACCGCTCCGGCGGCTATGCGCGCTACGCGCAGCCGCGTCTTCTTCGTCATATGCCTGCTACCCCCAGTAGCTGATCTCGTCATTGGAGCAGCTATGCACGGGGCGGTGGCGCTCCGGGGGCTACAAGAACTGGCTGAACCGGCCGCATCGGCCGGGCCGTCCGCCCCCCGCCACACGCGCCCCAGTGATACGCATGCCGCACGCAGCCTTTCCACTTTTTGATGCAGCGTCAAGGCAGTTATCGGCGGAACTGTCCAGCTATAAGGGGAGTTGAGGCTACTTCTCCTGCTGCTTGCGCCAGCGGATTCCGGCTTCGAGGAAGCCGTCGATGTCGCCGTCGAGCACGGAGGTGGGGTTACCGACCTCGAACTCGGTACGCAGGTCCTTGACCATCTGGTACGGGTGCAGGACGTACGAACGCATCTGGTTGCCCCAGGAGCCGCCGCTGTCGCCCTTGAGCGCGTCCATCTTCGCCTGCTCCTCCTGACGGCGGCGCTCGAGGAGCTTGGCCTGGAGGACGTTCATCGCGGTCGCCTTGTTCTGGATCTGCGAGCGCTCGTTCTGGCAGGAGACGACGATGCCGGTCGGGATGTGCGTCAGTCGCACCGCGGAGTCGGTGGTGTTGACGCCCTGGCCGCCGGGGCCGGAGGAGCGGTACACGTCGACGCGCAGCTCGGACTCGTCGATCTCGACGTGGTCGGTCGTCTCGACGACCGGCAGCACCTCGACGCCCGCGAAGGAGGTCTGGCGGCGGCCCTGGTTGTCGAAGGGGGAGATGCGCACCAGACGGTGCGTGCCCTGCTCGACGGAGAGGGTGCCGTAGGCGTACGGGACCTGGACGGCGAAGGTGGTCGACTTGATGCCGGCCTCTTCGGCGTACGAGGTCTCGTAGATCTCGGTCTTGTAGCCGTGGCGCTCGGCCCAGCGGAGGTACATGCGCTGGAGGCGCTCGGCGAAGTCGGAGGCGTCGACGCCGCCGGCCTCGGCGCGGATGTTGACCAGGGCTTCGCGGGAGTCGTACTCGCCGGAGAGGAGGGTGCGGACCTCCATCTCGTCCAGCGCCTTGCGGACGGAGATCAGCTCGGCCTCGGCCTCGGTGAGGGTGTCCGCGTCGTCCTCGGCCTCGGCGAGCTCGAAGAGCACGGCGAGGTCGTCGATTCGGCCGCGCAGCGCTTCGGTCTTGCGGAGCTCGGCCTGGAGGTGGGACAGCTGACTGGTGATCTTCTGCGCCGCGTCCGGGTCGTCCCACAGGGAGGGGGCTGCCGCCTGCTCCTCGAGCACGGCAATGTCAGCCCTCATCTTGTCGAGGTCCAGGACGGCCTCGATCGACCCCATGGTCGAGGAGAGGGACTTCAGCTCTTCGGATACATCAACGACTGCCACGCACCCAGCCTAACGGCTGCGCCGGGCTACCAGTCCCGAACGGGTTCCCCAAAGCGGGTTTCCGGGCCATAGAGGGCGGCCCGGGTCTCTTTTCCGGGCAGGAACGGCGCCTCCGGCGTCCGGGGCTCGGCACCGCCGGTGCCCGGCGCGGGGGTTGCTCGCCGTCGCGGCGGGAACTCTTCTGCCGGCTCGGCAGACCTGCCCTGGCCACGCCGAGCACCCCTTCACCGCCGCAGCGGCGGCCAGCCACCACGCAGTGGCCCGGCGGTGCCGAACCGGACGGTCCGGGGTTACGGGACCGGGCCGTCGCACGGGTGCCCGCGGCGCGCGGCTCGGCACCGCCGGGCTCCGACACGGGGGCTGATCGCCGTCGCGGGCGGGAACTTGCTGCCGGCTCGGCAGAGCTGCCTCGGCCACGCCGGGCAGCGCGCCCCTCCCCGCCGCTGCGGCGGCCAAGCCGCCACTCAGCGGCCCGGCCGGCCGTGGCTACGGGATCGGAGTCGGGTCCGTCGTGTGGACACGCGGTTTCATGTCGGACGGTGGGGCGGAGTCGTGGGAGGACGTTGCGAGCCAGCCGCCTACGCCGGCCGCGGCGGCCAGGGCCACCGCTGCCGCGCCGAGCTTGATGCGGCGGCGGCGCGTCTCCGCCGGGGAGCGGTGGCGGGCGGAGCCCGCGCGGCGCTGGCCGGCCGCGCGGGGAGCGCGGGCGGTGCCGTGGGCGCCGCCGGCGAGCTCCGCGGGGGTCGGCACCCGCATGCTGGTGTGCGTGTCGCGGCTGGAGTCGGCGATGCCGCCCGGTACGAGCGGGACCGCGCCCCGACGCCGCGGAGGCGCGGAAGCGGCGCGGGGCTCGTACGGCCCCTCGTGCTCGCCCTCCGCCGGCTCGGGCTCGTCCTCCGGTTCGTCGATGTCGAGCGGCGGGATGCCGGCCAGCCCGGGCAGCAGCTCGCGCAGGCGCGCAGCCAGCTCCGAGGCGCGCAGCCGGGACGCGGGACCCTTCGCGAGGCACTGGACGATCAGCTGCCACAGCTCGTCGGGGATGCCCGGCAGCGGTGCCACGGTCTCCGTGACGTGCCGCCGCAGGACCGCCCCGGGGTGGCCGCCGCCGAACGGCGTGAAGCCGGCCAGCAGCTCGTACAGGACGGTCGCCAGGGCGTAGACGTCGACGGAGGCGCGCGGCGGCAGGCCCTCGATGATCTCGGGAGCGAGGTAGTCGGGGGTGCCGATGACGCTGCGCGGGCTCGGGGCGCGGCCCGGCCCGGCGGCGCGCGGCGCGGTCTCGGGGCGCGGCGCGTCGACGAGGCGGGCGATGCCGAAGTCGGTGAGCAGCGCGGGGTGCGCGCCGCCGGGGCCGAGCGGGCCCTGCATGTCGAGGAGGACGTTCTCCGGCTTGACGTCGCGGTGCACGACACCGGCGGCGTGCGCGGCCGCGAGGCCGTCCGCGACGTCCGCGACGATGGCGACCGCGGCCTCCGGCGCGAGGCGCCGCTCGCGGTCGAGGCGGGTGCGCAGGTCCGTGCCCCGGATGAGGTCCATGACCAGGGCGAGGTCCGCGCCGTCGACGACGAGGTCGCGGACGCCCACCACGTTCGGGTGGTCCAGGCCGAGGAGGGCCGCGCGCTCCTGCACGAACCGGCCGACGAGCTCCTGGTCCGAGGCGAGGTCCTCGCGCAGGAGCTTGATGGCGACGGGGCCCTCCGGCCCCTCGCCGAGCCACACCGTGCCCGCGCTGCCACGGCCCAGGACCTGGTGGGCGGTGTACCGGCTGCCGATCTTCCGTGCCAAGGCTGTCCGGTTCCTTTCCGAGTCCTGACATCCGACAGGGGGGAGCTGGCGACCAAGCTACGCGGCCGCGACGGCCTTGGGGACGCCGATCCCGGGCCAACCGCCACTTCTGCGGCGGAAAACACCCATCAGGTGTCGACAAATCCACAAGGCCGACGCGGGCCTACGGGTTGTTCGACGCGCCCAGGTCGGAGATCCAGTCCTTCACATCGGTGAACCAGCCCCACGCGGCGTCCCAGAAGCTCTTGCCGTCGGCGACCCAGTCCTTCAGCGGCGTGAACTCCCACACCAGCCAGGACCCGATGACCAGCACGAGGATCATGAACAGGCAGCCCTTGAGGCAGCCCAGACCGGGGATCCGCATCGGGTTGGCGCTGCGCTGCCGGGGCGGTCTCGGCTCGCGGCGCGGCGCCGGGGGCTCGGGGGCGTACCGCTGCGGCTGGGGCTCCTGGTAGCGCGGAGGCTGCGGCGCCTCGGGCTGCCGGCGTCCGCGCCGCTCCGGCGCGTACGGCTGGGGCTGGTGCTGAGGGGCGTACGGCTGCGGCTGGGGCTGGGGCGCGTACCGCTGCGGCTGCGGCGGCTGCTGCCCGTACGGCCGCTGCGGCGGCTGCTGCTGGGGCGGCGGGGGCTGCGGCGCGCGCCGCTGGGGGCGGCGGCGCAGCGGATCCTCGCTCGGGTCGAGGTACTGCACCTGCGTCTGGTCGTTGCGGTCGCGGGCCGCGCGCATCTGGGTCTGCCACGGGTGCTCTCCGCCGCCCTCCGGGGGCAGCGGCGGTACCGGCGGCATGGCGCGGGTCGGGTCGGGTCCGCCCGCGGGGCCGGAGCCGGTGGGCATGGCCCGCGTGGCGTCGGCGGCGCCCGTGGTCGGCAGGAAGCTCGTCGCGGCGTTCGGGTCGTACGAGCCCGCGGTCGACGGCAGCACCTGCGTGGGCTCCGCGTCGCCGGAGCCGGCGGCACCCTGGCCCGTGCCCGGCACCCGCGCGGGGTCCGGGTCGGGCGCGAGGAGCGCGGCGACGCCGAGGGCGGCCTCCGCCTGTGCCGGGGAGGCGTGCACGCCGACGCCCGCGGCGACGACGCGCAGCGCGCGGGCGAGGTTCTCGGCGGCGGGCCGCTCCTCGGGGCGCTTGCTCAGGCAGCGCTCTATGACCGTCCACAGGGGCTCGGGGACCGTCGTGGGGCGGCGGGGCTCCGCGCTGAGGTGCTGGTGGAGGACTTCGAGCGCGGTGGCGCCGGCGAACGGCGGGCGGCCGGTGACCAGCTCGTACAGCAGGATGCCGGCGCCGTAGATGTCGACGGCGGAGGTCTGCGGGCGGCCCTCGGCGGACTCGGGCGCGACGTAGGCGGGCGTGCCGACGAATTCGTGGGTGCGGGTCAGGCCCGGGGAGTCCGCGAGGCGCGCGATGCCGAAGTCGGTGAGCATCGGGTGCATCGCGTGGCCGTCGTTCCTGAGCAGGACGTTGGCGGGCTTCAGGTCGCGGTGGACGACGCCGTCGGCGTGGCTGGCGGCGAGCGCGTCCGCGATCTGCGCGGTCAGCAGGGCGGCCGCGACCGGCGTGAACGGGCCGTTCTCGCGCAGATAGCGGTGCAGGTCCGGGCCGTCGACGAGGTCCATGACGAGGGCGAGCAGATCGCCCTCGACGACGAGGTCGCGGGTGCGGACGATGTTCGGGTGGGTGAGCCGCAGCAGGACCGAGCGCTCCCGCAGGAAGCGCATCACGACGTCCGCGTCGTTGGCCAGCTCCTCCTTGAGGACCTTGATCGCGACGGTCTCGCCGGGCTGCCCGGCCACGGCGGCCTCGGCACCGGCCGCCTCGCGCTGGCGGGCTCGCCAGACGGTGCCCGTCGCTCCGCGACCGAGCACCTCCTCGAGCAGGTACTTGCTGCCTACCGGCCGCACGTCATGCGCTCCCTGATCGTGATCCAAGCTTGCGATGGCCTCTGTCGTACTCGGCCTTGGCGCCCACTGTAGTGCCGTCTTCCGGACCACCGGCTTGCCGAAAACCGGGGGGCTCGGGGTAAAGACGAGCGTTCCGGACAGATGGTTGCCACACCTGATCGCCACTGCGCCCGGTGGGACATCGGAGGCGCAGGTCAGAGGGCGTACGAAAGACCGAAAAACGGTCTCCGGAAAAACCGCCGCGAACATCGCCGGGCCTCGGTCGGACATCGGTCGGGCATCAGTCGGCAGTAAGGGACGGATAAACGGGCGCCCGGTGAACCGACCCGTGACCGGACGCATCACCACGCGTTCACCATTGGTGTTTTTCGCACACTCCGATGGTCGTTCAAGATCACGAATTGGCTCTCGCCGGGCGCGTCGTCGGTGGCAGGTGCGAGGATGCTCGGAGCACGGATGCGGGGGGAGGGAGCGGACTGCCCCGCGCGACGTGGTGACCTGTACGTGCCGACGCGCCCGTGCACGGTGGGGGAAGGCCGCCCGGCCCCTGTCGCGCACCCGACGGGCAGGAAGGGACCGTTGACGGCGATGCAGATCAGGCTGACCGTCCTCGGGCCGCTCAGCGGCCACACCACGCACGCCACACGCGCCTGCGATGTGCTCGTGACCGCCCCCGCGGGGACCGCCCTCGCCAGTGTGACCAGCGGCCTCGCCACCGCCGTCGCGGCCGCCGGCTGCGACCTCGGCAGCGGTGCCGTCGTGGTCCACTCCGGCGCCGAGCGGCTCGACCCCCAGCGCTGCGCCCTGGGCGAGCCACCGCTGATCGACGGCGCCGTCCTGTCGCTGTGCGCCCCGGCCGACCCCGAACGGCACGCCGGCGTGCTGCTGTCCGGCGCCCCGGAGGCGGTCCGGCTGCACGTCGTGTCGGGGCCGGACGCGGGCGGGGTCCATCTGCTGCACGGCGGCGAGGTCCGCGTCGGCCGCTCCACGAGCGCCGACGTCCCCCTCGACGACCCCGACGTCTCCCGCCTGCACTGCGCGGTCACCCTCTCCGACGACGGCACCGTCACCGTGCGCGACCTGGGCTCCACCAACGGCACCGTCCTCGCCGGGGAGGAGCTCGGCGCCGAGCCGGTCGCCTTCCCCCCGGGGGGACTGCTGCGGGTCGGCGAGTCCGTCCTGAGCCTGCACGGCACCGGGGGCGACGTCTGCCCGCGCGTGCTTCCGGCCGCCCCGGACGGCGAGGGGCACCTGCGGGTGGGGAGCGCCGTCACCCCGCCCTCCGCGCCGGTGGCGCCCCCGGCGCACGGCACATGGCTGGGCGGCCCCGCGGGCGCCTGGGAGCCGGCCCCGGCGAGCAGCGCGGTCGGGACCGCCTTCCTCACCGCCGACGGCCCTTCGTACGACGACGCCCCCGTCACCCACGGCGGGCGCGGGGTCCGGCTGGGCGCCGAGCACGACGCCTTCGGCCCGGACTCCGGACCGGAGCCGGAGCCGGAGCCCCGCAAGCGCGGCGGCCGCGGCATAGGCGCGTGGGCGCGGCGGCTGACCGGCGGCCGGAGCGCGGTGGCGCGGCCGCTCGACGCCGGGGACTGGCCCGAGGACGAGGCGGCGGCCGGACGCGCCGACGCCGAGGCGGCCGCCCTGCGCGAGCGCTGGCCGGATCCGGCGAGCGTGCTGCTGACGGCGCTCGGCCCGGGCTCACGGCTGTGGGAGCGCGGTACGGACCACGCCGACCTGCTGACCGTCCGGCTGGGCACCGCCGACCGCTACGGCCCCGACGGCAGCGCGCTGTCCTCCGTTCCGGTGACGGTCGGGCTGCGCCAGGTCGGTTCGCTGGGCCTGGCCGGGCCCCGGGGGCGGCTGGCCGGGCTGGCCCGCTCGGTCCTCGCCCAGCTGGCGGCGCTGCACTCGCCCGTCACCCTGGAGATCGTCCTGATCAGCGCGGACCGCTCGCGCACCCCGGAGGAACGGCTCGCGGAGTGGTCCTGGCTGGGCTGGCTGCCGCACCTGCGGCCGGTGCGCGGACAGGACTGCCGACTGCTGGTCGCCTATGACTGCGAGCAGGCCGCGGCCCGTACGGCCGAGCTCGTACGCCGCCTGGACGAGGGCCCGCTGGGGCCGCACTGGGCGGCGGCGCCCCCGGCGTCCGTCGCGGCGACCGCCGAGCGCCACACCGGCCCGTACACCCTCCTGGTCGTCGACGGCGACCCCGGCTCGCCGGATCTGCGCGAGACGGTCGCGCGGCTGGCCGCGGGCGGCGCGGCGGCGGGCATCCACCTGCTGTGCCTGGCGGACGCCCCCGCCACCACCCCCGCCTCGCCGGTCTCCGCCACGCTGGCCACGGCCCGCGCCGCGTCGCCCGCGTTCCCGCACTGCGGCGCGGTGGCGCTGCTGAGCGGGGACGTGGCCACGGTGGTGCAGGTCCTGCACCGGACGCCGGAGCCCGCGGCCGGCGCGGACGCCGCCCGCCACTCCCCCGGCACCGCGCTGGACACCTGGCACGCACCGGCCGCCGCCGCGGATCGTTCCGGCGCCGGTTCCACCGACCCGTACGGCCTGTCGCCCGCCGACGGCGCGGCGGCGGTCCACGGCGCGGCGCCACGGCAGCCGGCCGGTGCCGCCGTCGTGGCGGCCGTCGACGCCGTGTCCGGCGCGTGGGCCGAGCGGTTCGCGCGGGCGCTGGCACCGCTGCGGATGGCGGACGCCGGCGCCGCGAGCGGGCAGGCGGCGCGGGTCGTGGCGGCCCTGCCGCGCAGCTCGCGCCTGCTGGATGAGCTGGGCCTGGCCCGGGCCACCCCCGCCTCGCTCACCGCCCGCTGGGCGGCGGCCACGGACCGCGGCACGCGGCCCGGCGGGCGCGCCGTCGCCGTGCTCGGCGCGGGCCCGCACGGGCCGCTCGCCGTGGATCTGGCGGCGGACGGCCCGCATCTGCTGGTGGAGGGCGGGCCGGGCAGCGGCAAGACCGAGCTGCTGCGTTCGCTCGCCGCGTCGCTCGCGGCCGCCGACCGGCCCGACCGGCTCTCGCTCGTGCTGGTCGACGGCGCGGGCGCCGAGCGCGGCGAGGGGCTGCGGGTGTGCACGGACCTGCCGCACGTCTCGACGTACCTCGCCGCCGCCGACCCGGTGCGGATGCGGGAGTTCGCCCAGGCGCTCAGCTCGGAGCTCAAGCGCCGCGCCGAGCTGCTGGGCCGGCTCGACTTCACCGCCTGGCACGCCCAGCACGCCGCGGTCGCCGCCGCGCAGGTCATCGCCCCCCGGCGGCCGATGGACGCGTCCGGCGACCTGGAGTCGGTACCGAGCGGCACGCTGAAGCTGCGTACGCAGAAGGACGGCCCGTCGCTCACGGCGGAGACGGCCCTGCCGCGCCTGGTCGTCCTCGTCGACGACTTCGACGCGCTGGTCGCCCCGGCCCTGGGCAGTACGGGCCGGCCGGCGGCGGGTTCGGTCGTCCGGGCGCTGGAGGCCGCGGCCCGCGACGGCGAGCGGCTCGGTGTGCATCTGGTGGCCGCCTCGGGCCGGCCGGAGCGCACGGCGGACACGGCGGCGGTCGAGCGCGCGGGCCTGCGCGCGACGCTGGAGATCGCGCCCCCCTCTTCCGACGGCACGGCGGCGGACGGCAGCGGCGAGGCCGCGCCGGGCCGGGGCCGCCTGATGCGGCCCGACGACGACGCGACGACGCCCTTCCAGGCGGGCCGGGTCACCGGCCGCATCCCCCGGACGGCGACGCTCCGGCCGACGGTCGTGGCCCTGGACTGGCAGCGCATGGGCGATCCGCCCACCCGCAGGCCGCTGCGCGAACTGGGCAATGGCCCCACCGACCTCGCCCTGCTCGCCAGTGCCCTCCAGCGCGCCGCGCAGTCGGCCGGGACGGAGGCCGCACCGCCCCTGCTGTGAGATCCCCGCGGCGTGACGGCTCATCACAGGCCGGTCACGATCAGCGAGTTGTCACCGGCGACGGTATTGCGGCAGCTCGCGGGCGGGCGTAGGACTGTCGCACGGGAGACGGGCCGCGCCCGGGCCGACGTGCGGCGGCCGTCCACGGGGAGCTCGTACGGGAGGGGCGGCAATGCGGACATCGCTTCGTACGGTGCGCGGGGCGCGCAGCGCGCTCGCGCTGCTCGCCGCGGGGGCGCTGGCCCTCGCGACCGCGGCATGCAGTGACGACGACAAGAAGCCGTCGGGCGCCCCCAGCGGCTCCTCGGACCTGATCCCGCACACCGTCCGGCTCCCCAAGCTCAACGGCCAGAAGCTGAAGGTCACCGCCGTATGGACGGGCGCCGAGCAGAAGGGCTTCACCAAGGTCCTGGACGAGTTCGCCAGACGCACGGGCGCGCAGGTGGCCTTCGTGCCCAGCGGCGACGACATGTCCTCCTTCGTCGGTTCGAAGATCGCGGGCGGTGACCCGCCGGACGTGGCGATGCTCCAACAGCCTGGCGTGCTGAAGGAATTCGCCCGGAAGGGCTGGCTCAAGCCGCTCGACGACGCGGCCGCGGCCGAGCTGGACAAGAACTTCACCAAGGGCTGGCAGGACCTCGGCTCGTACGAGGGCAAGCGGTACGGCGTCTATTTCAAGGTCAGCAACAAGTCCCTGGTCTGGTACAACACCAAGGTCTTCGACGGCGCGGGCGCGAAGGAGCCCCGGACCTGGCCGGAGTTCCTGAGCACCGCCCAGCTGATCTCCGACTTCGGCATCGCGCCGGTCTCGGTGGCCGGCGCGGACGGCTGGACGCTCACCGACTGGTTCGAGAACGTCTATCTCTCGCAGGCGGGCCAGGAGAAGTACGACCGGCTCGCCCGGCACGAGATCCCCTGGACGGACCCGTCCGTGAAGGACGCCCTGACCACCCTCGGGCAGCTCTTCGGTGGGAAGGGGCTGGTGGCGGACGGCAACGCGGGTGCCATCCAGACGCAGTTCCCCACCTCCGTCACCCAGACGTTCAGCGGCGGGGAGAACGCCAAGGCCGGCATGGTCTTCGAGGGCGACTTCGCGGCCGCCAACATCCTCGGCGCCCGGGCGGAGATCGGCAAGGACGCCAAGGTCTTTCCCTTCCCCGCGGTCGGGGCCGAGGCCCCGGTGGTGACCGGCGGCGACGTGGGCGTGGCGCTCAAGGACGGCCCGGCGGCGCAGGCCCTGCTGACGTTCCTCGCCTCGCCCGACGCGGCGGGGGTGTGGGCGAAGGAGGGCGGCTTCCTGTCGGCCAACAAGCATCTGGATCTCGCCGCCTACCCCAATGACGTGCTGCGTTCCATCGCCAAGGCGCTGGTCTCGGCGGGTGACGACTTCCGCTTCGACATGTCCGACCAGGCGCCCGCCTCCTTCGGCGGCAAGCCCGGCCAGGGCGAGTGGAAGCACCTCCAGGATTTCCTGAAGAACCCGGGCGACGTGGCGGGCACCCAGCGGAAGCTGGAGTCCGACGCGGCCAAGGCGTTCAAGAGCTGACGGGAGCCCGGCCTCATGTCGACCGCTACCGCGGGCGGTGCCGCGGCCCCCGGGCCGCAGGTGCCTCCCCTGAAGAAGCCCAGGAGGGTGCTGGGGACCCGGCCGTGGGTGGCCGCCTGCTTCCTGCTGCCCGCCCTGGCCCTGCTCGGCGCCCTCGTCGTCTATCCCATCGGCTATTCCGTCTACCGCAGCTTCTTCGACGCCTCCGGCGACGGCTTCGTCGGCGTCGACAACTACCACGAGGTCTTCACCGACGACCGGATCCGTACGGCCCTGAAGAACAACGTCATCTGGGTGATCGTCGCCCCGTCGGTGGCCACCGCGCTCGGCCTGATCTTCGCGGTCCTCACCGAACGGGTCCGCTGGGGGACGGCCTTCAAGCTCGTCGTCTTCATGCCGATGGCGATCTCGATGCTCGCCGCGGGCATCATCTTCCGGCTGGTGTACGAACAGAATCCCGATCGCGGCGTCGCCAACGCCGTGTGGGTGGGCGTCCACGACACCTTCAAGGCGCCTCCGCCGTTCCCGGGGGCGCATCCGTCGAACGACAAGCTGCTCACCGAGAGCGGCGGGGACTTCACCACCCGGACGGCCGTACGGGCCGGCGGGCCGGCCGCGCTGCCGCTGGTGGGTGCCAAGCCGGCGGAGATGAAGGGCGCCAAGGACGCCGTCCCGGCGCGGGACGTCGCCGGGAAGGTCACCGGCACGGTGTGGCGGGACTTCACCCGGGGCGGTGGCGGCACGGCGGGCCTGATCGACCAGGGCGAGAAGGCCCTGAAGGGTGTGAAGGTGGAGGCGGTCAAGGACGGCCGGACCGTGGCCTCGGCCACGACGGCCGCCGACGGCACCTTCACCCTGCCCGGCTCGGCGGACGGCGCGCTGCTGCGACTGCCCGCCGCGAACTTCGCCACGCCCTACAACGGCATCGACTGGCTGGGCCCCTCGCTGGTCACGCCGGCCATCATCGGCGCGTACATCTGGATGTGGGCGGGCTTCGCGATGGTCCTCATCGCGGCGGGCCTCGCAAGCGTGCCGCGCGAACTCCTGGAGGCGGCGCGGGTGGACGGCGCGAACGAGTGGCAGGTCTTCCGCCGGGTGACGGTGCCGCTGCTGGCGCCGGTCCTCGCGGTCGTCCTCATCACGCTCATGATCAATGTGCTGAAGATCTTCGACCTCGTCTACATCATCGCGCCGGGCGCGAGCCTCGACAAGGCCAACGTGCTCGCCCTCCAGCTCTACCAGTCGTCCTTCGGCACGGACGTCAACCAGGGCGTCGGCAGCGCCATCGCCGTGTTCCTGCTGGTGCTCGTGCTGCCGGTGATGCTCGTGAATATTCGGCGGATCCGAAGGGAGCGGCAGCGATGACCACTTTGGACTCGGTCGTACGGGCCAAGCAGTCGCTGCCGGCACGGATCGCCGGCCGCCTCGGCGGGGGCGTGATGCGCGCCTTCCTCGTCGTCATCGGGCTGTTCTGGCTGACGCCGACCGTCGGCCTGCTGCTGTCCTCCTTCCGCGACAAGTCCGACATCGCGGCCTCGGGCTGGTGGAAGGTCCTCAGCCACCCCGCGCAGCTCACCACCCAGAGCTACGGCGACCTCTTCTCCAACGACACGGTGATGAAGTCGCTGCTGACCACCGCCCTGATCACGGTGCCCGCGACGGTGCTGGTGATCCTGGTCGGCGCGCTCGCCGGCTACGCCTTCGCGTGCCTGGACTTCCCCGGCCGCGACTGGTGGTTCATGGCCGTCGTGGGGCTGCTGGTCGTGCCGGTGCAGGTCGCGCTGATCCCGGTGGCGAAGCTGTTCAACACGCTGGGCATCTTCGAGTCGACGCCGGGCGTGGTGCTCTTCCACACCGCCTTCGGGCTGCCCTTCGCGGTCTTCCTGCTGCGCAACTTCTTCGCGGAGATCCCGCGCGAGCTGCTGGAGGCGGCACGGCTGGACGGCGCGGGCGAGCTGCGGCTGTTCACCCGGGTCGTGCTGCCGCTGGGCGGGCCGGCGATCGCCTCGCTGGGCATCTTCCAGTTCCTGTGGGTGTGGAACGACATGCTGATCGCCCTGATCTTCGCGGACAGCGGGAACCCGCCGATCACGGTCGCGCTGCAGCAGCAGGTGCGGCAGTTCGGCGACAACATCGACATCCTCGCGTCGGGGGCCTTCCTCTCCATGGTGGTGCCGCTCGCGGTGTTCTTCGCCTTCCAGCGGCAGTTCGTCAGCGGTGTGATGGCGGGCGCGGTGAAGTAGGGGGCCGTGCTGGCGGGTGCGCGCGGGGGCTGTCAGCTTCGGGGCGCCGGTATCGCCCGTTCCCCTCGGCCGGTGGGTGTGCGCGGGGGCCGTCTCACTCGCGGCGTATGTAGAGCGAGACGGCGCCCCCGCGTACATACGTCGTGGACTCCTCCCGGTAGAGCCGCTCCAGCTCGGTGGTCTTCGCCTGCTCGGCGCGCTGGGCGCGGAACCAGGGGGTGCCGACGGTGCCGGTGTCCCGGACCACCCAGAGGCGGCCCTCCGGGGCGAGGCGGGCCAGCCGGGCGCGCAGGGTGGCGGCGGTCACCTCCTCGCCGAAGAGGGTGCCGGACGCGGCGGGCGACCGCTTGAGGGTGAGGTCGCGCAGACCGGCGAAGTCGCGCGGATAGGCGAGGGCCGTACGGCGCTCGTGCAGCGGCAGGAACAGCACCGCGTCCCCCGGCTCGGCGACCCGCCCGACGACCGTGGCGACGCGGGCCAGTTCGTCGCCGCGGCTGGTGGGAAGGCGCTCGCGGTCCTGGAACGGCAGCTGCCAGACGAAGGCCGCGCCGACGGCGAGGGCCCCGGCGGCACCCACGGCACGCCGCCACGGCAGGAGCCCGAGAAGCCGGTCGGCACCGGCGGCGGCGAGCAGCGGGACACCGGCGAGGCAGAAGAGCAGATAGCGGTCGAGGAAGAGCGGCTGGTACTGGGCGGCGGCGTAGAGGAGCACGGGCGGTACGAGCGCGAGCGGCAGGGCGACCGCGTTCAGGTGGAGGCGGGGGGTGGGGGGTGCGGGTGCAAGGGGGTGGCTGGTGCGGGCGGTCGGGGTGAGGAGGGCGACGGCGGTCAGGAGGAGGGTGCAGGTCAGGACGAGGTCACCGGGACCCGCGAAGGCCCGCAGGAGCGCTTCGGCCTCTTCGGGTCCGGGCGTCCTGATCCAGGAGACCTGGGCGCTCTGGCCGCGCGAGACGACGACGAGTGGCAGCAGCACGAGGCACGCGGCGGCGGCCGCGCATCCCCAGGCGCGCCAGACCCGCGCCGGCACCCGGGAGGCGAGCAGGGTCAGGGCGTGCGCGGCGAGCAGCAGGATCGCGAACTCATGGAGCAGCGCGGTGACGGCTACGACGGTGCCGTAGGCGGTCCAGGGGGTGCGGAAGTGGGGGCGGGTGCGGGTGTGGGAGTGGGGGCGGATGCGGGTGCGGAAGCGGATTCGGGTGCGGGAGCTCGGGGGGCCGTGCGGGGGCCGGTCCGGGCGGGTGTCCGGACACCCGCCGAGCCGTCCGTCCGGCTTCCGGTCAGACCCCGCGCCGGGACGTCCGGGCGGGCATCCGTCCGCGCCTGGCCCGCCCGCCCCTGGCCCGCCCGTGCCGTGTTCGACCGCGCGGATCAGCAGCCAGGTGGCGAGGGCGGCGCCGGTGGCGACCAGGGCGTAGGAGCGGGCCTCCTGCGCGTAGTGGCTGACGAACGGCGTGGTGGCGTAGAGCAGCCCGGCCCACAGGCCCACGCGGGGGCGGGCGAGGTGGCAGCCGATAGCGGCGACGAGCGCGGCCGTGGCGGCGGAGGCGGCGACGGATGGCAGCCGGAGCGCGATCTCGTCGGCCCGCACCGCGAGGACGACGTGCATCAGCGCGTAATAGAGCCCGTGGACGGCGTCGATGGAGCCGAGCAGGTGCCATATCTCCGGCAGCGAGCGCCGGGCCACCTGAAAGGTGGCACTCTCGTCCCGCCACATGGTCCCGCGATCGAGGCCCCACAGCCCGACGCCGAGCATGAGGACGGCGGGGAGGAACACGGCGAGGACCGGCGTCCGCCGCGCACCGCGTGGCGGGGGCTCGGGGACCGGCGCGCCCGCACCGCCCCGGCTGCCGACGCGCCGCAGGGCGTCGCCCGCCTCGGCCGCCTGACCACCGGCCCGCCACGGCCGTTGACGGCCTGCACGGAGACGAACGACCTCCCCGAGCCCCCACCGCCCGCCGCCCGCCACGGGCTCCGCGGGCCGCTCCGCCTCCCCCGCCGTGACCGGCCGCCTCAGTCCTGTCTCTTCCATCCCGGCCCCTCCCCCTCCTGATCGGCCACGCCCGAACCCCCAATGCCCCACTTAACGCCGTTTTGTAGGTAAAACTGCTTTTTGTGGCAGCAAGCGACAGCGGTACCGGCTCTCCCGAGCCCGCCCCGTCTCCACCCGCCGGGCAGGTCAGCGTGGTCGTCATCGGCTTCGACGACGCCGCGCACATCGGCGACGCCGTGCGCTCCGCCCTCGCCCAGGGGCCGGCCGTCGCCGAGGTCGTCGCCGTGGACGACGCCTCCACCGACCGCACCGGCGCGATCCTCGACGAGCTGGCCGCCGGCGAACCGCGCCTGCGCGTCATCCACCGCGCCGTCAACAGCGGCGGCTGCGGCGCGCCCCGCAACGACGGCGTGCGGGCCGCCACCGCGCCGTATGTGATGTTCCTGGACAGCGACGACCTGCTGCCCCCCGGCGCCGCCGAGGCTCTCCTGCGGGCCGCGCTGCGCCACCGGGCACCCGTGGCGGCCGGTCTGTGCGTGCGCCGCGAACTTCCCCAGGGGCGCGACACCCGCTGGCAGCCCGGCCTCTACCGCCGGGCCGGGGTCCACCGCTCCCCCGAGCACCGCCCGGCGCTCCTGCACGACACCCTCTGCGTCAACAAGCTCTACGCGCGCGCCTTCCTCGCCGAGCACGCCATCGCCTTCCCCGAAGGGCGCTTCATCTACGAGGACTTCGTCTTCACCGCCCAGGTGTTCGCGGCGGCGCCCCGCGTGGCGACCGTCCCCGACACCGTCTACATCTGGCACGTGCGCCGCGGCGCCGCCGCGCCCTCGATCTCCCTCGACCGCGAGCGCGTCGCCAACTGGCAGGCGCGCGTCCGCGCCCACCGGCGGAGCGTCGACGTCTTCCTCGACGCGGGCAGCAAGCCGCTCGCGCACGCCGCCCGGGTGAAGTTCCTCGACCACGACCTGCGCATGTACGTCCGCGAGCTGCCCGCCCGGAGCCCCGGCTACCGGCACGCCTGGTGGCGGGTGACCCGCGGCTATCTCGCCACGTACGAGGAGTCCGAGCTGTGCGCCGCCCGCGCGCCGGCCCGCTGGATCGCCCGTGCCGTCCTCGCCGCCGACACCCCGCGCGACCTCGGCCGGCTCGCCCAGCTCGCCGGCCGTCCGCCCCGGCTGGTGCCGCCCTACGCCGAGGCGGACGACGGTCCCGTCTGGGCCGCCGACCTGCCGGGCGCGCGCCTGGACGGCCTCACCGACCCGGCCGCCGTGCCCACCGGCCGGCTGCCGGTGACGGTCGACGGCGAACTGCGGCTGATGGTGGGCCGCCGCGCGCTGCCGCGCCTCCGCCGCCCCCGTCCCCGGCCCGCGAAGGGCCGCGCCCCCGCCGGCCCGTACGCCGAACTGCGGCTGCGCGTCCACGACCTCTACGGGCGGCTCGCCGCCGACCCTCCGCGCACCGCCGATGTCGAGCTGCGCCGCCGGGGCGGCGCGGCCACCCTCCGCCGCGGCGTCCCGCTCACCGGCGAGGGGCCCGCCTGGACCGCGCGGCTCGTCCTGGGCCTGGGCGCGCTCGCCGCCCTCGGCCGTCGCGACGGCGCCGGCACGGCCCCTCAGGTGTGGGACGTCCGCGTGCGGGTGCGCTGCGCGGCGGGCGATTCCTTCCGTACGTCCGTGCGCGCCGTCGGCCGCGGCCTGCGCCGCACCGCGCTGCCGAGTCCGCGCGTCGGGCTGCTGCTGACCCAGCCGTACGCCACGGCGACCGGCTCGCTCGCCCTCCGCCTGGCCTCGGGCACCCGCGCGGCCCTGGGCATCGCCCTGCGCCGGCTGCGCCGCGCCGCCACCTCTTAGCATCGCCCTCCCCCTCTCCTCGGAACCCCGTGGACCGGCCGCCCGGCTACCGGTCGATCTCCTCGAACAGCGCTTCCCACCGGTCCAGTACGTCCGGCAGCCGCAGCGGCGCGACATGCTCGCGCGCGGCCCGCCCATAGCGCTCGCGCAGGGCGGTGTCCGTCATCAGCTCCCGCAGGGCCGCGGCGAACGCCTCGGTGTCACCGGGCGGTACGAGCGTGCCCGTGCGGCCGTGGTCGATCAGCTCCCGGACGCCGCCCGACAGGTCGAAGCTCACGCACGGCACCCCGACCGCCGACGCCTCAGCGAGCGCCATCGGCCGGCCCTCGCGTTCGCTGGTGAGGGCGACGACGGACAGCTCGCCGTAGGCGGCGGCCATGTCCCGCACGCTGCCGCGGAAGCGGACGCGGTCGGCGACGCCGAGACGCTCGGCCCGGGCGCGGAGGTCCGGCTCCAGCGGGCCGTCGCCGAAGAAGTGCAGCTCCCAGCCCTCCCCTCCGCCGCCCGCAGCGGCGAACGCGTCGAGGAGGCGGTCCAGCCGCTTGACCGCCTCCAGCCGCCCGACGGCGCCGACGCGCCGGGTGTCGAGCGGGGCGGGCCGGCCCGGCGAGAAGGGCAGGGGGTTGGGCATCACGGTCGCGTTCGGCAGCCGCCGGCGGCGGAACTCCGCCGCGTCCGGCTCGCTCAGGAACACCGACTTCTCCAGCTCCGGGTAGTGACGCAGGATCAGCTGGAGGTTCGCGGAGTGGCACGCCTGGAGGAAGGACTCGTGGTACTGCCCGATGCCCTTCAGGTGCGGCCATCGCACGGCGCGCAGCCAGACCGCGGCCCAGGGCGAGCCGATGAGGACATGGCCGTCCGGCACGGCGGCGAACCGCCGGGCCAGCCGGTGTCGCGCCCGGTCCCGCTCCCGCCGTTCGGCATGGGCCTCGCGCAGCCGGGTGGGGCTCAGCCGCTCGGCGAAGGAGGAGGCCCGCCATGGCGGGGCGGCCGGCGAACCGTAGAGGGTGGTGTGCAGATAGGCGGGGTCGGCGCGGTAGGTGTGGGGTTCGGGGCTCGGCCGGATCCCGATCAGGTCGACGCGGTGGCCGCGCTCCGCGAAGCCCTGGGCAAGGGTGTGCAGGACGCGCTGCGAGCCACCCAAGGAGTCCACGTCGATGCCGACCAGGAAGAGATTGCGCGGTGTCATGGCGCGCGGTGCCATCAGCCTCGCCCCTCGAAGAACAGGTCGACGACGGTCTTGCTCGCCCGCCCGGTCTCGTGCGGGTTGAACCGCGCCTGGAACCGTCCGTACGCCCCCGCCCACTCCTCCCGCACCGCGTCCAGGTCCGCGAGCGCGGCGGCCAGCGCGTCCACCGTGGTGAGCATCGGGCCGGGGGCGATGTCGGGCAGCTCGTAGTAGGTGCCGCGTGCCGTGGAGCGGTAGTGCTCGTAGTCGTCGGTGTAGAGCAGGATGGGCCGGCCCGTGTTGGCGTAGTCGAACATCACCGACGAGTAGTCCGTGAGCAGCGCGTCGGAGGCGAGCAGCAGGTCGTTCAGGTCGGGGAAGTCCCGGCCGTCGCGTACGGCGTGGCCCAGCTCGCGGGGGACGGTGAACCGCTCGTAGTAGTGCGGGCGGACCACGACCGTCCACTCCTCGCCGGTGTGCCGCACCAGCTCCGCGAGGTCGACGCGGACCGACTCGCCGCTGCCGCGCGCCCCGTCGCGGAACGTCGGCGCGTACAGCAGCACCTTGCGGCCGTCGGGGATCTGGAGGCGCTGCCGGGTGGCGGTGGCGCGGTCGCGCTGCTCGGGGTCGTTCCAGCGGACGAGCGCGTCGTTGCGGGGCAGGCCGGTGCGCAGCAGGGCGCCGGTGTAGCCGTTGGCGCGGACGAAGGTCCGCTCGAATTCCGGGCTGGGGGCGATGAGGGCGTCCCAGCGGGCGACCATCTCGCGGTGCCGTCGCTGCCGTTCGGGGCCGGCGAGGCGCAGTTCGGGGACGTCGAAGCCCATGTGCTTGAGCGCCTGCCCGTGCCAGGTCTGGAGATAGCGGGTCTCGGGCCGCTTGCCGTAGGGCTGCGGGAAGCCGTGCGAGTCGACCCAATAGCGGGCGCGGGCGACCGTGCGGACGTACTCCCAGCTGCCGCGTCTGATGAGCGGCACGTCCTCGGGGTAGGAGGCGCGGCTGCCGGAGTACGACCAGACGGCGCGCAGCGGCAGGGACCGCCGCCGGAGCTCTTCGTGGATGGCGCGGGGGCTGTCGGCGTAGCCGCGGCCCTCCAGGGCCTCGAAGACGACGAGTTCGTCGTCGACGGGGAGCCGTTGGAGCTCGTGGTAGGTCAGGGCCTTGGCGCGGGGGCCGGTGACGCGGCGGGTGAGCCGCTGGATCCGGCGGCGGGCGGGGGCGACGCGGGGGGCCACGGCCTCGGCGCGGCCGAGGGCGCCGGCGCGCTCCCAGGTGAGTTCGAGCCGGCCCGCGCCGTGGCCCTCGCAGCCGACCCGCATGGTGTGCCCGGCGAGGGGGCCGTGCTGGGGGAGCCGGGTGGTCAGCGGGGGCAGTTCGGCGGGCGCGAGGAGGGGGTCGGTGCGGGTGATGCCCATGCGGGTGAGGGCGATCAGGGGGTGGCGCCTGCCGCGGAAGCCCTTGACCTCCAGGGGGATCAGGCGCGGGTCGAGGTCGATCTCGGCGGTGCGGTGGCCCGGCGGGCCGTCGGGGCCGACGGGGGCCGGGTCGTAGCGGAAGGGCACGGTGAGCGGGTCGGCGGTGGTGGCGATGCGCAGCTCGGCGGCGATGGGACCGGGGTCGGTGAGCAGCAGCGCGGGGTCGTAGGTGTGCAGCCGGATGCGCAGGGCGGCGCCGGCGGGGTCGACGTGCGCCACCTCATGGCGCAGGGGGCCGGTGGCGAAGGGCTGTTCGTCCAGCCGCCAGGCGGTGATGTCGAGCCCGGCGGCGGCCTCGGGGTCCGCCGGGAGGGTCCGTCCCCAGTACACGCGCCCGGCTTGCCGTACGACGTGGCGGGGGGCGAGGTGGGGGCGGTCGAGGGTGCGGGCGCACTCGGCCGCCTCGTCGAGCCGGCCGGCGCCCAGCAGGTACTGGCAGATCTGCTGCTCGCGGGACACGGCGGCGAGCGCCTCCGGGGCGAGGGTGTGCAGGTAGGGCGTGACGGTGTCGGCGAACTCCGCGGTCCACCGGCGGTCGCGGAAGGGCAGGTCGCCGAGGTAGAGGCGCAGGTCGTGGCGGAGGAACTTCTCGTCCTTCGCCGGTCCGAGGTCGCCGTTGCCGCTCTCCTCCAGGAAGGTGTCGATGAGCCGGGCGGCCGTGAGGCGGTCCACGACGTTCTGGATGCGGTGCCGGCTGGAGGAGATGGAGAGGTGGGCGGGGTCGGCGGCGAGCCACCACGTATAGACGGACCAGGGGACGACGGCGAACGAGCGCGCGAGGGTGAAGGCCTGGGCGGTGAAGAGCTGGTCCTCGTAGTGCATGTCCTCGGGGAAGCGCAGGCGGTGCCGGGCGATGAAGTCGGCGCGGTAGAGCTTGTTGGTGGAGAGGTGGTCGAGGAAGTACTCGGGCGCGGCCCGGATGCCGTCGACGACCCTGACGTCGGTGAAGAGCTCGGGATACCAGAGGCCCGTGGTGCCGCTCTCCTCGAAGTGCCGGGTGACTTCGCCGGTGACGAGGTCCGCGCCGGTCTCCTCGGCGGTGAGCAGGAGTGATTTGCAGGAGTGGTACGGCAGTTCGTCGTCGCTGTCGAGGAACATCACATGAGGGGCGACGGCCGCTTCGATGCCGGCGTTGCGCGGGGCTCCGCAGCCGCCGCTGTTGACGGGCAGCCGCAGGCAGCGCACCCGGGGGTCGGTCTCGGTCAGCTCGCGGGCGACCGAGAAGGTGTCGTCGGTCGAGCAGTCGTCGACGATGATCACTTCGAGGTTGCGCAGCGATTGCCCGAGCACCGACCGCACGGCGCGCGGGAGCCGTTCCGCGTCGTTGTAGACGATCACGATCACGCTGACGTCCGGGCCGGAAGCGGGACGGCCGGGAGCGGGACGGCGGGAAGCGGGCCCCTCGGAGCCGAGGGGGTCGACGACAGTCACAAGTCACCTCAAATCAGAGCGATCGGCGTGATTCACCGAATCACGGTCACTACGAAGAGAGTAGACGCGACCACTGACAGTCACCTCTCCCGCCGGGCGCGCCCGCGTCCGCCAGGCGTGGACGGCCAGCACCGCCGCCACTCCGGTGATCATGACGATATCCTTGAAGGCGTGCCGCTGCGCGCTCTCCAGATACGGCCAGCGCACCCCTATGACCTGCGGCACCAGCGCCGGCCAGAACCACACCGAACGCGCTGCGGCCCCCCGTTCCACCACCGACGCCACGAGCGAGGGCAGCACCACCAGCATGTAGTGCAGGAACGACGGCCGCGTGACCAGGAACGCGGCGAGCATCAGCAGCGACGCGCACTCCACGACCTGCACCCGCTCGGACCCCCCGGCCCGCCACCGCACCCGCGCGAGGACGAGCACGGTCACCGCCGCGCCGGCCGCGAGGGCGAAGGCCAGGAAGTGGGGAACGCCGAGCCGGGGCAGCACGGTCGTCCACGAGGCGTCGTACGGGCGGGCGTAGGCGTCCTGACCGTGCGACAGGAACGGCAGCGTCCGGGTGAAGAACAGCCCCGGCCGGGGCATGGCCAGCGCGGACACCACCGACACCACCACCGGAATCCCCACGGCCCACGCCAGCGCCCGCCACCGCCGGGCGAGGACGAACAGCAGGTACAGCGGTACGAGCATCGGCTTCAGCGCGATCGCCACGCCGATCACGCACGCGGCCGCCGACCAGCGTCCGCGCAGGATCAGCAGCAGGGCGACGGGGAAGGCGACGGCCGAGACGACCGTCCAGTTGCCGAGGTGGACCAGGCCGTGGAAGGGCAGGAACACCCCGAACCCCGCCGTCACGGCCGCCGCGAGCCTGCTGTCCGCGCGGATGCCGAAGATCCGCAGCGACAGCGCCACGCTCAGCAGGACGAGCAGTGCGGTGACGACCGGCACCGCGTAGAACAGCACCCGGTCGTCGACGGCCGTCTGCGGCAGCGCCGCGAACACCGCGCCCGGCAGATAGAGGAACCGTTTGTCCGCGTACGGCGAGCCGCCGTCGAGCAGGGCCCGGGCCGCGCGCACCACGACGGCGTTGTCCATGCCCGCCCGCGGATTGGCCATGACGCGCGCCACGTCCAGCCCGCACACCACCAGCGCCGCGACGAGCGCGGGCCACGAGGCGCGCCCGCGCAACCACCGGCCGACACCGTCGGAGGCGCTCCGGTCGGGCGCGCTCACATCCAGTGCGCTCCTATCCGAAGCACTCTTGTCCGAGGCACTCACCTCGGACGCGCTCACGTCGGAGGAAGCCCTCGCGTCCGGCGCGCTCACCGGCCCACGACCTCGGACAGCACGAACCCCGCGGGCCCCTGCGCGGCCCTCCTCAGCGCCGGATCGCCCTGCGGCAGCCCGGCACCGCCGTCCTTGTGCACCACCCATCGCACGCCGTACTCCTTGAGGATGCCGAGCCGTTCGTCCCGGGAAGTGGCCGGGGCGAAATAGCGGCGGGTCGCGTCCCGCCGGCGCTGTTCGTCGGGGAGGAAGACATCGGGGTAGGCGGGCGCCACGGTGTACGGGCCGTAGGCCGGGATCATCCGCAGCGCGTAGTAGTTGTCGGTCATCACCGTCTCTCCCTTGGCCACGTCGCGCGTCACCCAGTCGAAGGACGGCCAGGGCGCGACCCGGTGCGCGTGTCGCAGGACGGACGGGACCGCGTCCGGCCGCAGGACGTACGTCAGCACCCCGGCCTGCGCCCAGGCCCCGACCGCCAGGGCGCAGGCCGTCAGCGCGACGACGGCGTCGCGCGCCGGCCGGTCGGCCGTCTCGATCGCGAGGGCGAGCTGGGCGGGGATCAGGGCCGCGGGCAGGATCCGCCCCCACGCGTGGTGTCCGCTGAGGCCGCCCAGCGCGAAGGCGGCGACGCCCAGCAGGAAGAAGATCACCAGCGGGTCGCGGCGGTCGCGCCACCAGCGGGCGGCCAGGGCCACGACGCCGAGGAGCGCCAGGCAGAACTTCGTCGCGAGGTGGTCGTAGAGCGGCCGGTGGATGTCGTCCAGACCGCCCGCGCCGAGCAGCGAGAAGAAGGGGTAGTACGGCCAGTAGGCGAGCAGCACCACCGTCAGCACTCCCCCGGCGCACACCCGCGCCCACAGCGCGCCCGTGGGCCACGGCCAGGCGCCCAGCAGCAGGGCGGCCACGCCGAGCACGGCCACCGCGCCGGTGAACGGGTGGGCGAGCAGCACGCCCGCCAGCAGCAGGCCCAGCCCGAGGAAGCCGGGCAGCCGCCAGCCGCTCGCCAGGGCGCCGCGCAGCAGCGCCCACAGGTGGAAGGCGAGGCCGAGGGCGAAGGTGCTCGGGTAGGCGAGCGTCAGCGCGAGCGAGGTGAGGCCGGGGAAGCCGCTCCACGCGAACAGCCGCACACCGTAGAGCAGCAGCAGGCACAGCAGCGCGAGCGGCACCGCGCTCCTGGCCCGGGTGAAGGTGCGCACGAACGCGCCCACGCCGGTGACCAGCAGCAGGAGGTCGACGAACGCCGCCGCCCGCAGCACCGTGAAGGTGCCCCAGCCGGTCGCGGAGCCGAGCAGCGCCAGCAGGACCGTCCACGGCGAGACGTAGGGACTGGGCGTGTCCGCGTGCACCAGCGGGTTGCCCGGGTGGAGGAGGTCGGCGCGCAGCCGCTCCAGGACGGCGGCGTGCATGCCCAGGTCACCGGCCCACGGCAGCCGCACCACCATGAGCAGCAGCAGGACGATCAGCAGCAGGGTGGCGCCGGCCGCCACCCTGATCGGGGAGTTCGGGCGTGGCGGCGTGACCCCGGCGGTCAGCGGGGTCACGCGGTCAGCGGGCGCGGTGGCCGGAAGCACGGGTGGCCCTCGCGCGCAGCCGCCACGGCATGGCCACGGACTCCAGCTGTACGGAAAGGTTCATCTTCGACTCGCCGGCGGCGCGGTCCTCGAAGTGGATCGGCACCTCCACGACGGTGTGGCCGGCGCGCAGCGCCCGGTACTTCATCTCGACCTGGAAGCTGTAGCCCGCGCTGTCGACGGTGTCGAGGTCGATGGCGCGCAGCGCGGCGGCGCTCCAGAGGTTGAAGCCGCCGGTGATGTCGCGGACGCGGGTGCCCAGGATCGTACTGGCGTAGGCGTTGGCCCAGCGGGAGAGCAGCTTGCGGTGGGCGGCCCAGGCCGCGGAGAGGGAGCCGCCGGGCACGTACCGGCTGCCGACGACGACGTCCGCGCCGGTGGCGAGGGCCACGCCGAGCAACTCGGGCACCTTGCCCACCGGATGGCTTCCGTCGGCGTCCATCTGGAGGACGTAGTCGGCGCCTTCGTCGACCGCGCGGGCCATTCCCGCGGCGTAGGCGCGGCCGAGGCCGTCCTTGGCCGTGCGGTGCAGGACGGCCATCCGGGCGCGGTCCGGCGCGTTGAACCGCTCGGCCAGGTCCTCGGCGATCTTGCCGGTGCCGTCGGGGCTGTTGTCGTCGACGACCAGCAGCCGCAGCCCCTCCAGCGGCAGCGACATGAGCGCCTCGGCCATCGCGGGGAGGTTGTCCGCCTCGTTGTACGTGGGCATCACCACGGTCGTCGCGGTGCGTCCCCACTCCGCGGGGAGCGGGGGGAGGGCGGCGGGGGTGCGGATTGCGCTCATGTGCCTGTCCTTGTCGGTGTGGCCGGTCGGGTCCGGGGTCAGACGGCGGAGAAGCGGATGGCGGCGTCGGGGATGGTCATGCCGCACCAGACGCGGGCGCCGTCGCACAGTTCGTTGTCCGCGCCGATTCCGGCGTGGTCGCCGATCACGGCGCCGTCCAGGACGGTCCGCGGGCCCACCCGGGCGTTTCGGCCGATCATGCTGGCGCGCACCCGCGCGCCCTCCTCGACGCGCGCGCCGTCCAGGACGACGGACCCCTGGACGTCTGCGCCCGCCGCGATGTACGCCCCGGCGCCGACGACGGTGCCGCCACCGAGCCGGGCCCCGGCCTCGACGTGGGCGCCGGGCAGCAGCAGGAACTCGCCCGGCTCGCCGGGGACGGCCGGGGAGCGGACGACGCCCCGTACGAGGTCGGCCGACGCCTGGACGAAGGAGGCGGGGCGGCCGAGGTCCAGCCAGTACGAGGAGTCGACGACGCCGTGCAGCAGCGCGCCGGCGGCCAGCAGCCCGGGGAAGGTCTCGCGCTCCACGGAGACCGGCCGGCCGGTGGGGATGGTGTCGATGACCTCGCGCCGGAAGACGTACGCGCCGGCGTTGACCTGGTCGGTGACGATCTCCTCCGGGCGCTGGGGCTTCTCGGTGAAGGCGAGGACACGCCCGTCGGGTCCGGTGGGTACGAGGCCGAAGGCGCGGGGGTCGGCGACGCGGGTCAGGTGCAGGGTGACGTCCGCCCGCGCCCGCTCGTGGCTGCGCAGCAGGCCCCGGATGTCGAGGCCGGTGAGGATGTCGCCGTTGAAGACGAGCACGGACTCGCCGGGCCCGCCCAGGAGCGCGTCGGCGGCGGCGCGGATCGCCCCGCCGGTGCCGAGCGGTACGTCCTCGGTGACGTAGGTGAGGCGCAGGCCGTGGGCGGAGCCGTCGCCGAAGTAGGGCTCGAAGACCTCGGCGAGGTAGGAGGTGGCCAGGACGACATGGTGGACCCCGGCGGCTCGGGCGCGGGCCAGCTGGTGGGCGAGGAAGGGCACACCGGCGGCGGGGACCATCGGCTTCGGCGTGTTGAGGGTGAGCGGCTGGAGCCGGGTCCCCTTGCCGCCGACGAGCAGTACCGCCTCTGTCATGCCACCGTCCTCGCCGTCGTCGTAGCACTGTGTCAGTTTTTGCGGCAATTTACACTACAATCTGTTGCCTGCTGCAAAATGTCTGCTTTGCGTGGCGAGCGTAGTGGGAGAGGCCCTTGCGACCCTTGCGACCGAGGACACCCCGGACACCGGGAGAACCCGGGCCACCCGCGCCCCGCCCCGCGGGCCTGCTGGCGCTCGGACGGGAATTCGCGAAGTTCGGCACGGTCGGCGGCCTGGGCATCTTCGTCAACCTCGCGGTCTTCAACGTCTGCCGTACGACCACGGAGCTCCAGGTCGTCCGGTGCAGCGTGATCGCCACCCTGGTCGCCATCGCCTTCAACTACCTGGGCTTGCGCTACTACGCCTACCGGGACCGCGACAAGAGCCACCGCAGCAGGGAGATCGCCCTCTTCGCCGCCTTCAGCGCCGTCGGCCTGGTGATCGAGAACGGCGTCCTCTACATCGCCACCTACGGCTTCGGCTGGGACACGCCGTTCCAGAACAACCTCTTCAAGTTCCTGGGCATCGGCGCGGCCACGCTGTTCCGCTTCTGGTCCTACCGCGCGTGGGTGTTCAGGGCGCTGCCGCACCATGTCCGGCACCCGCGCAACGACCAGCCCGCAGAACCCGGCCGGCCCTCGGGACATGACGACCCCTCGCGTCACGGCGAGCCCTCGAACAACAAGAGCAACCCCGCCGCGTACCACCCCGAGACCACCGCACCCCCACAGTAGAGACACACCCGCACCCCAAGCGGAGCACGCGCGAGCGGCCGGGCCACCAACAGCAGCGGAACCGGCAGGAACGGCAGCATGAAGCGTGGCTTGGACAGCGGCGAGCCGGGCGTCCCCACCATCAGCACCCACGCCCCGGCGACCAGCACGACCAGCGGCCACGGCACGCGGCGGTCCAGCGCGAGCGCCAGCACCCCGATGGCGGTGAGCAGGATGAGCGCGAGCAGGACGAGGCCGCGGACGTCCGTGACGCGGCCCTCGCGCCCGTAGAACAGGACGCTCCGCAGGACGTGCCAGGTGCCGCGGCCGAAGTCGAACGACTGCCCCCAGGCCCGCTCGGCCTCGAACCAGCCGTCCACCCGGCCCACCTTGCTGCCCAGGAACAGCCAGCTCCCCAGCAGCCCCAGCGGCGCCAGCGCCAGCGCCGCCCACGACCGCCAACCGTCCCGGTGCCGCAGCGCCGCCCAGCCGGCGGCCAGGACGACCGTCCCGATCAGCACCGTCGCCGTCGGCCGCACGGCGCCCGCCACCACGCACAGCGCGGCGGCGCCCAGCCAGCGGCGCGCCAGCAGGGCCACCATCGCCCAGACGAGGGCCGCGCTGAAGACCGCCTCCGAGTACGGCACCCACAGCGCGAACGCGTACGGCGAGCAGGCCCACAGCGCCACACACGCGTACCCAGCTCCCGGGCGCCCGCCGACGGCGCGTACGAGCACGTACACCCCGGAGGCGGCCACCGCGCCGGCGGCGAACGAGACCACCACCCCGGCGTACGCCACAGGGAGCGCGGTCAGCAGGTGCACGCCCCGGATCAGCGCGGGGACGAGCGGGAAGAACGCCAGCCGGCTGAAGGCGGGCTCGCCGTCCTCGCGGTAGACGATCTCGCGCGGATAGCCGCGCGAGGCGATGTGCAGGTAGTTGCCGCTGTCCCAGCGGCGCAGCAGCTCCTCCGTGCCGCGCCCGAGATGATGGCTGATCAGCAGCAGGACGGCGAAGCCGAGCGCGGCCACCGCGAGGTAGAGGGCGGCCGCGAGGGCCGCCTCCCGGCGGGTGGAGGCGGGGACGGTCTCCTGGCGCGCCGGGGTGGGGGCCACCCGTGAGAGGACCTTCATCCGTCTCTCTTAACACGGCACAACCCGATAAAAGGGGCGGCCCCGGGGATTTCTCCCCGGGGCCGCCCTTGGTTCACTCCTGCGTCAGCTGTGCGTACGCAGCAGGGTCCGCATCGTCCTCATGGCCACCGAGAGGTTGGCCAGGTCGAAGGCGTCCGAGCCGCGGATCTCGTCCAGCGTGGTGCGCGCCCGGACCAGGATCGCGGCGTTCTTCTCCTCCCACGACCGGAACCGCTCCTCGGGCGAGGCGGTGCCGTCGCCGACGGACAGGATGTCGGCGGTGAGCGCCGCGTGGGCCGAGTAGAGGTCCTCGCGGATGGAGGCACGGGCCATGGACTGCCAGCGGTCGGAGCGCGGCAGCTCGATGATCCGGTCCATCAGCTGGGTGATGTGCAGGCGGTCACCGAGGTCGTAGTAGACCTCGGCCACGTCCAGCGGCTCCTTGCCGGTGCGGTCGGCGACGGCGACGATGTCCAGCGCCGGGAAGGCGGAGGAGAAGCCCGCCACCCGCACGGCCAGGTCGTCCGGCACACCGGCCTCGACGAGCTCGTCGTGGATGGACTGCCACCACTCGCTGTCGGCGCCCTTGAGCAGCTTCGGCAGCTGGAACCAGACCGCCGCCACGCCGTCCCGGAAGAACTCGATGGTCTCGGCGAGCTGGAGCGGCTGCGGCCGGTTGTTGAGCAGCCAGCGCGTGCCGCGCTCGACCAGCCGGCGCCCGTGCAGCCGGATGCGGGTCTGCACATCGGCGTCGACGCTGTTGTCCAGCGCCTCGACGGCGTCCCAGACCTTGCCCAGGCCGAAGATCTCCCGGGCCGCGGTCTGCGCCCGGACGATCTCCTCCAGCGACGCGCCGGTCTCCTCCCGCAGACGGTGCAGGAAGGTCGAGCCACCGCTGTTGACGGTGTCGTTGACCAGGACGGTCGTGATGATCTCCCGGCGCAGGGCGTGCGTGTCGATGTGCTCGCCGAACGACTCCCGCAGCTGGCGCGGGAAGTAGGAGAAGAGCAGCCGCTCCAGATACTGGTCGTCCGGCAGCTCGGTGCCCAGCAGCTCCTCGGCCGTGGTGATCTTGATGTAGGCGAGCAGGACCGCCAGCTCGGGCTGGGTCAGGCCGCGGCCCGCGGAGAGCCGCTCGCGGATCTGCCGGTCGTTGGGCAGGAACTCCAGCGAGCGGTCCAGGTGACCGTCGCGGGTCAGCCGGCGCATGATCCGCTGGTGGGCGTGGAGCAGGCTGGGTGCCTGCTCGACGGCGTTGGCCAGCGCCACGTTCTGCGCGTAGTTGTTGCGCAGGACCAGCTCGCCGACCTCGTCGGTCATCTCCGCGAGCAGCTTGTTGCGCTGCTTGAGGGTCATGTCGCCGTCGGTGACGAGCGCGTTGAGCAGGATCTTGATGTTCACCTCGTGGTCGGAGGTGTCCACGCCGGCGCTGTTGTCGATGGCGTCGGTGTTGATCCTGCCGCCGGTGGACTCGGGCCCGCCGGACAGGGCGAACTCGATGCGGCCGAGCTGGGTCAGGCCGAGGTTGCCGCCCTCGCCGACGACCTTGACCCGCAGGTCCTGGCCGTCGACGCGGATGGCGTCGTTGGCCTTGTCGCCCACGTCGGCGTGCGTCTCGGTGGACGCCTTGGCGTAGGTGCCGATGCCGCCGTTCCACAGCAGGTCGACCGGCGAGCGCAGGATGGCCTTCATCAGCTCGGCGGGGGTCATCTTGGTGACGCCGGCCTCGATGCCGAGAGCGGCCCGCACATGCGCGTTGATGGGGATCGACTTGGCCGTACGGGGGTGGATGCCACCGCCCTGGGAGAGCAGCTCGGTGTTGTAGTCGGCCCAGGAGGAGCGGGGCAGCTCGAAGAGCCGGCGGCGCTCGGCGTAGGAGACGGCCGCGTCCGGGGTCGGGTCGAGGAAGATGTGCCGGTGGTCGAAGGCGGCGACCAGGCGGATGTGCTCGGAGAGCAGCATGCCGTTGCCGAAGACGTCACCGGACATGTCACCGACGCCGACGACGGTGAAGTCCTGGGTCTGGGTGTCGTGGCCCAGCTCGCGGAAGTGGCGCTTGACCGACTCCCAGGCGCCGCGGGCGGTGATGCCCATGCCCTTGTGGTCGTAACCGGCCGAGCCGCCGGAGGCGAAGGCGTCGCCGAGCCAGAAGCCGTAGGACTGGGCGACCTCGTTGGCGATGTCGGAGAACGTCGCGGTGCCCTTGTCGGCGGCGACGACGAGGTAGGTGTCGTCCTCGTCGTGGCGCACGACGTCCTTCGGGGGCACGACCTCGCCGCCGACCAGGTTGTCGGTGATGTCGAGCAGACCGGAGATGAAGGTCTTGTACGAGGCGATGCCCTCGGCCAGCCACGCGTCGCGGTCCACGGCCGGGTCCGGCAGCCGCTTGCCGACGAAGCCGCCCTTGGCGCCCACCGGCACGATGACGGTGTTCTTCACCATCTGCGCCTTGACCAGGCCCAGGACCTCGGTGCGGAAGTCCTCGCGCCGGTCGGACCAGCGCAGACCGCCTCGCGCGACCTTGCCGAAGCGCAGGTGCACGCCCTCCACGCGGGGGGAGTAGACCCAGATCTCGAAGGCGGGGCGGGGCGCCGGCAGGTCGGGGATGGCCTGCGGGTCGAGCTTGATCGACAGGTACGAATGCGGGTTGCCGGCCGCATCGCGCTGGAAGTGGTTGGTCCGCAGCGTGGCCTTGATGACCGTGAGGAAGGCCCGCAGGATGCGGTCCTCGTCCAGGCTCGCGACCTGGTCGAGGGCGCCGTCCAGCTCCTCCAGCAGCCCGTCGATCAGCTCCCGGCCGGCGCGCTGGAGCGCCGGCGACATCCGGGCCTCGAAGAGGTTGATCAGCAGGCGGGTGGTGTGGACGTTGTTGCTGAGGGTGTCCTCCATGTACGCCTGGCTGAACGGCGAGCCGGCCTGCCGCAGGTACTTGGCGTAGGCCCGCAGGACCATCGCCTGGCGCCAGTCGAGCCCGGCCCGCAGGACGAGCTTGTTGAAGTTGTCGTTCTCCGCGGCACCGGTCCACACCGCCGCGAAGGCTTTCTGGAAGCGGTTGCGGGCGTCGTCGCCGCCCTCGATCCGCTCGGGCATCCGCAGACCGAAGTCGTAGATCCAGGCGTTCGTCCGGTCCGAGCAGCGCAGCTCGTACGGGCGCTCGTCGACGACCTCGACGCCGAGCCGGTGCAGGACCGGCAGGACGGCGGAGAGCGAGACGGGCTCACCCGTGCGGTAGATCTTGAAGCGGCGCTCGTCGGGGCCCGCGCCGACCGGCTCGTAGAGGCTGAGCTCGAAGTCGTGCTCACCCCCGGCCATCGTCAGCTTCTCCAGGTGACCGAGGTCGGAGACGGCGCTGCGGGGGCTGTGGTCGGCCTTGTACCCCTCGGGGAAGGCCTGGCCGTAGCGGCGCAGCAGCTCGGCGGCGCGCTCCTCGCCGAGCTCGGCGGTCAGCGTCTCGGCGAAGCCGTCGGCCCAGGAGCGGGCGGCCTCGACCAGACGGGCCTCGATGCGCTCGACGTCGGCGTCGGTCAGATCGGGCAGGGTGGCGCCGGACTCGACGCGCACGACGAAGTGCAGCCGGGAGAGGACCGACTCGGTGTTCCACGCGGTGAAGTCGACGCTGGTGCCGCCGAGCTCCTCCTTGAGGATGTCGATCAGCCGCAGCCGGACGCCCGTGGTGTAGCGGTCGCGCGGGAGGTAGACCAGGGCGGAGTAGTAGCGCCCGTAGGTCTCCTGGCGGAGGAAGAGCCGCAGCCGGCGGCGCTCCTGGAGGTAGAGCACGCTGGTGGCGACGGCCCGCAGCTGGTCGGCCGGGGTCTGGAACAGCTCGTCGCGCGGGTAGGTCTCCAGGATCTGGAGGAGGTCGCGGCCGTCGTGGCTGTGCGCCGTGAAGCCGGCGTCCTCGAGGACCTGGGCGACCTTGCGGCGGACGACGGGCACGCGGCGCACGGACTCGGTGTACGCGGCGGAGGAGAACAGGCCCAGGAAGCGGCGCTCGCCGACGACATTGCCGTCGGCGTCGAACTTCTTCACCCCGACGTAGTCGAGGTAGGAGGGGCGGTGCACGGTGGCGCGGCTGTTGGCCTTGGTGAGGACGAGCAGCTTGTGCTCGCGGGCCTTGGCGCGGGCGTCGGCCGGGAGCCGGTTGAAGGACGCCGAGACGGGGCCGGCGTGGTGGCCCTCGTCGTGGTGCGTGGGGTCGGAGCGCAGGATGCCGAGGCCGGTGCCGGGGACGGCGCTGAGGACGTCCTCCTCGTCACCGTCGGTGGAGATCTTCGCCAGCTCGTACTCGCGGTAGCCGAGGAAGGTGAAGTGGTCGGCGGCCAGCCAGCGCAGCAGCTCGCGGGCCTCCTCGGTCTCCGACTCGGACACGTCGCCGGGGAGCGGCTCGGCCTGCAGGCCGTCGGCGATGCGCAGGGCGGCGTCGCGCATCTTCGACCAGTCCTCGACGGCCTCGCGGACGTCGGAGAGCACCCGCAGCAGATCGGCGGTGATCTGCTTGAGGTCCTCGCGGTCGGTCTCGCGGTCGATCTCGACGTGGATCCAGGACTCGGTGACGGCGTCGTGCGGCAGCACGGCGTCCTTGCCGGCGCCGTGGGCGTCGCAGCGGGAGCCGAGGACCTCCAGCAGGCGGCCGGTGACGTCACGGCGGACGACGACCTGCGGGTGGATCACGACGTGGATGCCGCGGCCCTGGCGGGAGAGCTCATTGGTGACGGAGTCGACCAGGAAGGGCATGTCGTCGGTGACGACCTCGACCACGGAGTGGCTGCACGTCCAGCCGTTCTCCTCGACGGTCGGGGTGTGCACCCGTACGTTCGCGGTGCCCTGCGGCCGGTTCTCGGCGAGCCGGTAGTGCGAGAGCGCGGCGCCGAAGACGTCGACCGGGTCCCGGCCGCTGAGGTCCTCGGGGGCGGTGTGCAGGTAATAGCGCTGGAGGAACGCGTCCAGGGTCTCGGGGTCGAGGCTCCCCTCGCCCTTCGGCCCAGTCGGTTGTTGCCCCCCGGCCGGGCTGTTCTCAGCGACGCGAGCCGCCCGTTCGAGCAACTCGGCCTTGGCTTCGTCCAGCTTGGTCTGCATGTCCTCTGGCTCCTGTCGCGCGCCGTTGCGTGACATAGGTGGTGGAGGCATCACGTCGCGACGCGGGTTCTCCGGTCGTCTTCGACGGTATGCCGGAATGAGAGGTGGCCGGGGTGTCCTTGACGAAGTTCGTCGGACGAGCCCGGCCCAGGGGACCAGCGGCGGCCCGGGTGCGGTGGCACTCCGGGCGCAGGGCAGGAGCGCCGTCGCCCCTGCTGGATATCGCGCTGATCACCTGGTAAGGCTATCGCTCTTCCCCCGGAAACCGTCATGAGCTGTTTGTGTACAAAACCAGGGGCCGAACTTTGACGGTATGGACAGCGACGCGGCCGCCCTCGACCGTCAGCCCGCCCGCCGACCGCTCCCGGCGAGCCGCTCCGCCTCCACGACCGCCTCTTCCAGACTGTCCACCACCGGCACCCCGGCCGGGGTGAGACTGCTCCGACTGTGGGATCCGCCGGTGTACAGCACGGCGTGGGCACCCACGTGGGCGGCCGCGACCGCGTCGTCGAGGGCGTCGCCGATGACGACGGTGTGGCGCGCCGGTATCCCGTCGAGCCCGGCGAGGTGGCGGGCCATGTGCTCGGCCTTGCTGCCGCCCGAGGGGCCCGTCCGGCCGTCGACCCGGACGAACCGGCGCTCGATGCCGAAGCCGCGCACCAGCGGCAGGAGGTCGTCGTGCCCGTACATCGACATGATCGACTGGGTGCCGCCGGTGCCCTGCCAGCGCTCCAGCAGGACCTCGGCGCCGTCCGCTAGGCCGCAGCGTATGCGGTGGTCCTGATAGTGCCGGTGGAAGACCACGTCCATGTGGGCCCACTCGGCCTCGGTGGGCAGGCGGCCCATCAGCCGCTCGTAGAACCTCGGGATCGGCACGCAGTACAGCTCGCGGTAGCGCGCGAGGGTGATCGGCTCCAGGCCGAGCTCCGCGAAGGCGGCGTTGGTCGCCGCGATGACCGCGTCGATGTCGTGGAAGAGCGTGCCGTTCCAGTCCCAGACGATGTGTGCCCCGTGCTTCCCCATGAGCAAGACCGTACCGACCGGGTGTGACAACGCGCCTCCGGGGCACGCGGGCCTGTCGGCCGTCAGACGAGGTTGGGAATCTCCTGGATGCCGAACCACATCAGCTCGTGGTCCTCGGCTCCGTCCACGGTGAACTGCGCGTCGGTGTCGCCCCGGTCCGCCGCGCCCAGCGCGGCCGCCGCGGCCGCGACGTCCTCCTCGGCGTCGCCGGAGTCGATGTGCACGGCGGCGGCCTTGGCCAGCGGCACCGCCGCCGGGAGCCGGACCTCGCCGATCGCGGCCTGGTCGGGGTCGGCGACCGCGGCGCCGTCGGGGACGTCCACCGCGACGACCACCCGCCGGCGCGCGGCGTCCGGGTCGGCGGCGAGCTTGCGCAGGGACCCGGCGGCGGCCCGGCCGAGGGCCGCGTACTCCAGCTCCTCGACGTCATCGGTGAGATACCACTCGCGCAGCGCGGGGGTGACGGCATAGGCGTCCAGCGGGGCCGGGCCCAGCTGCCCGGTCTTGTGCGCCTCGGCGAGACCGGGGAGGGTCAGGGGGACGTAGACGCGCATGACAGCCGCTTTCCTGAGGGTCCTGAGGACGTATCAACCGTCCTGCCAGCATACGGGCGCGAGTCCCCCTTCGAAGTGCCGGGAGCCCTGGTGGGGGCCCGTTCGCCGGCCTCGTCGGGTCGCCGTTTTCGCAGGCCGCGGGCGAGTGCGGATCAGCCGTCCCCCGGATAGGTGAACGCCGTCGGCGGGCCGGGCTGCCCCCGTCCGTCCTTGCCGCCCCCGGAAACACGCCGATAGAAGATCACCGACGGAAGCTACCGCCCGGTATCCAGGCCGGGCCCGCATCACGGGGGCGATCACTCATGCACCGGTCCACCGGCTCCAGCAGGCCCGGTTCCAGCAGGCCGGGCAGGCCCGGTACGGCGCCCCCGCGGCGCACCGACAGCCGACGGCCCACCCCGGGCCTCGCCGCCCGCCACCGGGAACGCGAGGGCCTGCCGCGCTACTGGTTCGCCGACCGCCTGCTGCTCACCCTCAGCGGCCAGCGGCCGGTCCACTGGATGATGGGGCACACCCTGGGCTCCGCGTACGACCAGCTCGCCGCCCTGGCACCGCGGGCGCCGCTACGGCCCACCCCGCCGGCACGCGCGCCCTACGTCCGCCGATGCGATGAGTTCTCTCCCCGGCCGGGGGTGATCGAGGCGTTCGCCCGCATCGCCGCCGGAGGCCGCCTGCACGCCCTCGCCTTCCGCCTGGAGCGCGGAACGGACCTGCGATGGCGGTGCTCGGCCGTCGAGCTGGCGGGGGTGCGCGCCTGAGAACGCACGAGGCGGGGGCGGGACACCGTGAAGGTGTCCCGCCCCCGCCTCGTGGCAGGAAGAGCTACTTCTTGCGGCGGCGGCCGCCGCTGTTCTTCTGGGCCTTACGGCGCTCGGCGCGGGTCATGCCGTCCGCCGGGGAGCGGGTCGGGCCGTCGCCGTTGGCGAAGTCGCCCTCGACGACACCACCCTCGCCGTCCACCGTGGGCGCCGAGAAGTGCAGCCGGTCGGGCCGCTGCGGGGCGTCGAGGCCCTTGGCGCGGATCTCGGGACGGGCGCCGGCGGGCACCGTGTCCTGGACCTCCTTCTCCAGGGACGGGCTCTCCGCCTGGACCGGGACCTCCTCCAGCTGCTGGTCGACCTGGACCTCCAGGTTGAACAGATAGCCGACGGACTCCTCCTTGATGCCCTCCATCATGGCCTGGAACATGTCGAAGCCCTCGCGCTGGTACTCCACCAGCGGGTCCTTCTGGGCCATCGCGCGCAGGCCGATGCCCTCCTGGAGATAGTCCATCTCATAGAGGTGCTCACGCCACTTGCGGTCCAGGACCGACAGCACGACGCGGCGCTCCAGCTCACGCATGATGTCGGAGCCGAGCTGCTCCTCGCGGGCGGCGTACTGCTCGTGGATGTCGTCCTTGATGGACTCGGCGATGAACTCGGCGGTGATGCCCGCGCGGTCGCCGGCCGCCTCCTCCAGCTCCTCGATGGTGACCTTCACGGGGTAGAGCTGCTTGAAGGCGCTCCACAGCCGCTCCAGGTCCCACTCCTCGGCGAAGCCCTCGACGGTCTCCTGACGGATGTAGTCGTCGATGGTGTCGTCCATGAAGTGCTTGACCTGGTCGTGCAGGTCCTCGCCCTCCAGGACGCGGCGGCGCTCGCCGTAGATGACCTCGCGCTGGCGGTTGAGCACCTCGTCGTACTTCAGGACGTTCTTACGCGTCTCGAAGTTCTGCTGCTCGACCTGGGACTGCGCGGAGGCGATGGCGCGGGTGACCATCTTGTTCTCGATCGGCACGTCGTCGGGCACATTGGCCATGGCCATGACGCGCTCGACCATCTGGGCCTTGAACAGGCGCATCAGGTCGTCGCCCAGCGAGAGGTAGAAGCGGGACTCGCCCGGGTCGCCCTGTCGGCCGGAGCGGCCGCGCAGCTGGTTGTCGATGCGGCGCGACTCGTGGCGCTCGGTGCCGAGGACGTACAGGCCGCCGAGCGACTTGACCTCCTCGAACTCCGCCTTGACCGCGGCCTCGGCGCGCTCCAGGGCGGCGGGCAGCGCGGCCGCCCACTCCTCGACGTGCTCCACCGGGTCCAGGCCGCGCTGGCGCAGCTCGGCCTCGGCGAGGTCGTCGGGGTTGCCGCCGAGCTTGATGTCCGTACCGCGGCCGGCCATGTTGGTGGCGACGGTCACGGCGCCCTTGCGGCCGGCCTGGGCGACGATCGACGCCTCACGGTCGTGCTGCTTGGCGTTGAGCACCTCGTGCTGGATGCCGCGCTTGGCGAGCTGCTGCGAGAGGTACTCCGACTTCTCGACGGAGGTGGTGCCGACCAGGATCGGCTGGCCCATCTCGTGCTTCTCGGCGATGTCGTCGACGACCGCGTCGAACTTGGCGACCTCGGTGCGGTAGATGAGGTCGGACTGGTCCTTGCGGACCATCGGGCGGTTGGTCGGGATGGGGACGACGCCGAGCTTGTAGATCTGGTGGAACTCGGCGGCCTCGGTCATCGCCGTACCGGTCATGCCGGAGAGCTTGTTGTAGAGGCGGAAGAAGTTCTGCAGGGTGATCGTGGCGAGGGTCTGGTTCTCGTCCTTGATGTCCACCCCTTCCTTCGCCTCGATCGCCTGGTGCATGCCCTCGTTGTAGCGGCGGCCGGCGAGGATACGGCCGGTGTGCTCGTCGACGATCATGACCTCGCCGTCGATGACGACGTAGTCCTTGTCCTTCTTGAACAGTTCCTTCGCCTTGATGGCGTTGTTCAGATAACCGACGAGCGGGGTGTTGACCGACTCGTAGAGGTTGTCGATGCCCAGCCAGTCCTCGACCTTGGCGACACCGGCCTCGTGGATGGCGACGGTGCGCTTCTTCTCGTCGACCTCGTAGTCGCCGGTCTCCTCGACGCCCTTCTGCGGGTTGGCCGGCTCGCCCTTCTTCAGCCGGGTGACCAGCTTGGCGAAGTCGCCGTACCACTTGGTGGCCTGGTCGGCCGGGCCGGAGATGATCAGCGGCGTACGGGCCTCGTCCACCAGGATCGAGTCGACCTCGTCGACCACGGCGAAGTTGTGACCGCGCTGCACCAGCTCGTCCTGCGACCACGCCATGTTGTCGCGCAGGTAGTCGAAGCCGAACTCGTTGTTGGTGCCGTACGTGATGTCGCAGCCGTACATCTCGCGGCGCTGCGCCGGGGTCATGTTGGCGAGGATGCAGCCGACCGACAGACCCAGGAACTTGTGGACCCGGCCCATCATCTCGGAGTCGCGCTCGGCCAGGTAGTCGTTGACCGTGATCAGGTGGACGCCCTTGCCCGAGAGGGCGTTCAGATAGGCCGGGAGCGTGCCGACGAGGGTCTTGCCCTCACCGGTCTTCATCTCCGCGACATAGCCCAGGTGCAGCGCGGCGCCGCCCATGAGCTGGACGTCGTAGTGGCGCTGGCCCAGGACGCGCTTGGCCGCCTCGCGGACGGTGGCGAACGCCTCGGGGAGCAGGTCGTCCAGGCTCTCACCGTCGGCGAACCGCTGCTTGTACTCGTCGGTCAGGGCCCGCAGCTCGGCGTCGGAGAGAGTGAGGAAGTCCTCTTCGATGGAATTGACCTGGTCCGCGATGCGGTGCAGCTTGCGCAGGATCTTGCCTTCTCCTGCACGCATGATCTTGCCGAAGACGGACACGTAGGCTGACTCCTTGCCGGTCGGGCCTGGCACTGGTGTTACCCCCCACCGCCGGGCAGGGGGAGGGTGCGCGGGCACGACGGGACAGTCCCCGCCGCAACGGCCATCGTAAGCGAGGACCCCACCGCGCCGGGAGGTCCGTCATCGCCTGGGCCAGGTGTCACCCGCACGGGGAACGAACGGCGCGGCGCGAAGGTGCCGCCCGGGCGGAATTCCGGACGACGTCCGTCAAACCCGTCCCTACACTCCGTTCATGGAACCGATACAGCTGATCACGGAGCGTCTGCTGCTGCGTCCGTTCACGCCGTCCGACACCGCCGCGGTGTACGCGGCGTGCCAGGATCCGGAGATCCAGCGCTGGACCAGCGTGCCCTCGCCCTATACGGCGCGGGACGCCCGGTCCTTCGTCGAGGACCTCTCCCCGAACGGCTGGCGCGAGGACTCCATGTACGACTTCGGCCTCTTCTCCCGGGACGACGGCCGGCTCGTGGGGGCCATGGGACTGGTGCGGCTCGCACAGCTGCACACCCCCGCGCGCCAGGCCGAGCTCGGCTTCTGGACGGCCAAGGAGGCCCGGGGGCGCGGCTACACCGTGGAGGCGGGGCGCGCGGTGGTCCGCTGGGCGTTCGAGGGACTGGGCGTGGAGCGGCTGGAGTGGGTCGCCGAGGCCGGGAACGAGGGCTCGCGCGCCGTCGCCCTGAAGCTGGGCTTCCGGATGGAGGGCGTCCAGCGCGCGAAGCTCCCGCACGCGGGCACCCGCCGCGACGCCTGGACCGCCGCGCTGCTGCCCTCGGACCTGGGACTGCCCCACCGGACTGCCTACCTGCCGTTTTCCGAGCGCGGCTGACCTCACCGCCGGCGTTGTCAGTGCTCGCCTCTAGGGTGACGTCATGGTCTCCACGATGACAACTGCCGCCCGTGGCAAGGGCCGTGCGCCCGAGGTGAAGCTCTCCGCCGACGAGGCGCGGCGCCTGGCGCTGCGCGCCCAGGGCCTGCTCGGGGCCCCCGACCGGCGGGCCGGGGTGCGCGGGACGCTGCGGCGGCTGGGCGCGGTCCAGCTGGACACCATCTCGGTGCTGGCCCGTTCGCACGAGCTGGTGCCGTACGCACGGCTGGGCGGAATCGGCCGCGACACGGTGGAGTCGGCGTACTGGACGCCGCGCCCGGAAGGGGCCCCCACCACCCGCCCGCACAGCTTCGAGTACTGGTCGCATGCCGCGTGCATCCTGCCCATCGAGGAGTGGCCGCTCTTCGCGTTCCGGCGGCGGGCGTTCCAGGCGCGTGGCCACCGCTGGCATGTGATGAAGGACGGCGAGCGCTCCTGCGCGGAGGTCCGCGACCGGCTCAAGGCCGAGGGCCCCCTGACGGCCACGGAGTTGGGCGGCGCCAAGAACGGCGGAGAGTGGTACGACTGGTCCGAGACGAAGATCGCGGTGGAGTGGCTGCTCGACACGGGCGAGGTCGTCTGCACCGAGCGGCGCGGCTGGCGGCGGGTGTACGACCTGGCGGAGCGCGCGGTGCCGGACCCGCTCTTCCACGACGATCTCGACGACGCCGAGTGCATACGGCGGCTGGTCGCGCAGGCGGGCGCGGCGATGGGCGCGGCGACCCGGGCGGACCTCGCGGACTACCACCGGCTGAAGGCCGAGCAGGTGGACGCGGTCATCGACGGCACCGGCCTGGTGCCGGTCGAGGTGGCGGGCTGGGGGCGGCCGGCGTGGGCGGATCCGGCGGCGCTGGCCGAGCCCGCGCGGGGCCGGCACCGTACGACGCTGCTGTCGCCCTTCGACTCGCTGATCTGGGACCGGCCGCGCACCGAGCGGATCTTCGGCTTCACCCACCGGCTGGAGGCCTACACCCCCAAGGAGAAGCGGGTCCACGGATACTTCGCGATGCCGCTGCTGACGGGCGGGCGGCTGGCCGGGCGGGTCGACCCGGCCCGCGATGGCCGCACCCTGGTGGCCCGGCAGGTCTCGTTCGCCGAAGCGAAGGGGGCCCAGGCCGTGGAGCCGATGGCGCGGGCGCTGCGGGAGGCCGCCGAGTGGGTGGGCTGCGACTTTGTGCGCGTCGAGCGCTGCGACGACGCGAAGCTGGCCGCCGCGCTGGTCACGGCCCTGGAGGGCTAGGCGGCCGCCGGGTCCGCCCGGCGGCTCCCGGGGCGGCCCGCCCGGCTGGAGCGGGCCGGCTCACCGGATCTCCAGGATCTTCTCCCGCATCGCGTAGACCACGGCCTCCATCCTGGAGTGCAGCTGCAACTTCTCCAGGATGTTGCGGACATGGTTCTTCACGGTGTTCTCCGAGATGAACAACTCCTTGGCGATGTCGCGGTTGTTCATACCGGTGGCGACGAGCTTGAGCACTTCCAGCTCGCGGTCGGTGAGCCGCGGCGCCGGCACCAGCCGGCGCTCGTCGGTGCGCTGGATCATCGACTTGAACTCGGTCAGCAGCTTGGACGCCATCGACGGGCTGATCTGCGACTGGCCGTCGGCGACGGCCCGGATCGCGGTGGCGACCTCGTCGGTGGAGATCTCCTTGAGGAGATAGCCGGTCGCCCCCGCCTTGATGGCGTCGTAGAGGTCGGCCTCCTCGTCACTGATCGTCAACATGATGATCTTCGCGCTGGGGGCCACCTCCTTGATGGAGGTGCACGCCTCGATACCACCGCGCCTGGGCATCCGCACGTCCATCAGCACGATGTCGGGCAGCAGGTCGGCGGCCTTGTCCACGGCCTCCGCGCCGTCCCCGGCCTCGCCCACGACCTGGATGTCCTCCTCCTGGGCCAGGACGATCTCCAGCCCCCGGCGGAAGAGCGCGTGGTCGTCCACGACCAGGACCCGGATGGGCTCCTCGCGCGTGGTGCCCCGGTCCTCGCCGGCGCACTCGTCGTCGTCCTCGCCGGGCACCAGTACGGGCCCGAACCTGTCCGCCATTGTTCCTCCCCCTGAAGGCCCCTGAAGGCCCAGAGCCCCTCGCGGTGGTTGCACAGTGTTACGTCCGCCCCAACCGGTTTCGGCGGACCGGTGGTTGGCCGCGCAGCCATGATTTCATGGCGGACCGCCGGGCGGTGCTTCCACGGTCGCACAGCGGTGCCCCGGGAGCGCCGAGACGCTCCAAGGGCACCGTCCACGGTGGGTCGGGCTCACGGCGCGAGGGGCGCCGGGCCCGTCGGGTCAGCCGCCGAGCGCTCCGCCGGCGCCGCCGGGCTCCGCCTCGAAGAGCGGGTCGGCGTTGAGCCGGATGACGCCGTAGTCATAGGCGTGCCGCCGGTAGACGACACTGGGCAGCTTGTTCTCGGAGTCGACGAACAGATAGAAGTCGTGACCGACCAACTCCATCTCGTACAGCGCCTGGTCGAGCGCCATCGGGGCCGCGGTGTGGGTCTTCTCCCGGACCACCAAGGGGCCTTCGCCCTGGATCTCCAGCGATCCCATGCGGGTGACCGGGACTCCGTCCACGGCCTTCTCCGCGACGAGTTCCCCGCTGTCGGTGAGCTCCGCGGTGCCGTTGACGGCCGCGCCGACGTCGCTCGCGGGAATACGTCCGTTGCCCCTTCGGGTGTGACGCTTGTCGTTCTGCTTGCGCAGCCGCGCCTCCAGCTTGCCGGCGGCCAGGTCCAGCGCGGCGTAGGGATCGGCTGCCGCTGCCTCCGCCCTGATCACCGGTCCGCGGGACCGTACGGTGATCTCCACTCGATCGGAGCGGTCGGCCTGCCTGGGGTTGGGCTCTTTGGACACCTCGACGTCGAGGCTGATCACCTTGCCGTCGAGCTTCTGGATCTTCTCCAGCTTCAGCTTCTCGGCCACGTGCTTGCGAAAGCGCTCGGGCACCTCGGTCTTGCGGCCTTTGACGACGATGTCCACGCAGAACTCCGTTCCCGGATCGCCCCGCCGAAGGTGCGAGGCGCATCCCTCTTGCATCAAGCCCCGGGGATACTCCGGAGCCACCGACTTGGCGGTTTCACCTCCTCCTCCCCCATCGACAAGATCTACACCCCATCGACTTCAAGCTTCCGCGAAAGCGCGCGAAACGCGCCAATCGGAGATATGAGGCATAGCGCTTGCCATTCCTCACAACCGAACATATCTCGCTCGGACGCCTGTCGGTAGCCCCTACCGGGGCGTACCTCCATTCAGGTGTTTTCCTGCCGTTTCCATCAGTAACGAAGAACGTTCACGGGGGGTTCCGGTTTCTTTCGGGATGCGTCGGCGAAGGCTCGCTCGGGAGCGGCGACCACCGCGGCCCCCAGAATCCGGCCGCCGGCGCGTCCGACCGCGCGGGCGGCCTCGGCCAGCGACGCCCCGGTCGTCATGAGGTCGTCCACCAGCACCACCGGCCCTTCCGTGGTCAACAACCGTTCTCCACCCCCGGCTACCCCCAAGGCCCCGGCCACATTCGCCCTTCGTTCCCGCGCGCCGAGACCCGACTGGTCGGCGACCTCCCTGCGCTGCCGCAGCACGGCCACCACGCGCGCGGGCGTCCCCGCTCGCCGCAGCGCACTCGCGGCGGCCATCGCGATCCGCCGGCACGGATCATGTCCGCGCGCGGCGACCGCCCGCCGCGCCGAAGCCACCGGGACCAGCAGCAATGACCCCGCCCAGGCCCCTGAAGCCCGTCCCCCGCCATCGGTGGCACCGCCCGCCACCGAGTGCACCGCCCCGGCCAACGCAGCCCCCAGCGGCCCCGCCAGCCCCATGGCGCCGCGCTCCTTGTGGGCGAGCAGCACCGATCGCATCCTGTCGCCATAAGGCGCCGCAGCGTGCACGGGCGGCAGGCCGGCAGGCACCGGATCCGGCCATACGCGCCGTGCCGCACGCCCGCTCAGTGCCGCACGGCATCCGTCGCACAGCACGGCGCGCCATCGGCCGCATCCCGCGCAGTCGACCGGCAGCACCAACCCCGCGATCTCCTGCCACCACCCGCGCATGGATCCACTGTCGCGCGGGGCTCCCGCCCCCGCCACCCCTGTGGAAAACCCCGGCGATCACCCCGGGCGGAACCGCCCTACCCGGGGTAGACCGGTGCCGATCCTTCCTTGGTCACCAGCTTCCAGTTCGCGTCCGGCAACAGCCGCACGATGCCGCCGTCCCGCTCCGCGACCAGCGTCGGCGCCTTCGCGGCGCTCTCCGTCGCCGCGACACCGCGCACACCCGTGATCCCGGGCAGCGGTGAGGCGTTCGGCAGCGAGCCGTCGGTCTCGATGTACTGCAGCTGCTGGAGACCGCCCTGCTCGTTCCCCGCGACCAGCAGCCGGCTGCCACCCGCCCAGGACACCGCGTCCACCTGTTCCAACCGGGGCGCCACCGAGCGCAGTTCCTGCACCGAGAGGACCGGCCGCCCGGCACTGCCACGCCGCTCGACCCGGCCCAGCTTCAGCGTCGTACGGTCGTCCTTCGTCACCAGCAGGGCGATCCGCACCCCGTCCGCCGCCACCCGGAGCCCGGTGATCCGCCCGCCTTCGAGCCGGGGCACCTCGACCTCCTGGGGTGTGCCGCTGCCCTGGGGCAGCCGCAGCAGCCGCGGCCGCTCCGGGTCCTGGTCCGCGACCCAGAGGTCGCCCAGCCCGTCCCAGCTCGGCGCCGTCAGCCCCGCCTTCGTACCGCCCTTCGCGGTCAGCCTGGGCTCGCCCAGCGGCGTGCTGGACTCCATGTCGGCCACGTACAGCGCCTGACCGTTGCCCGTCACCCCGGCCGCACGGCGCTCGCCCCGGTCCACGGCCACCGACCGCAATTGCGCGGCGTTGTCCGTACCGAACGGCCCCGGCACCCGCCTCGGCTCCTCGTCGCCGTCGGTCAGGCTCACCAAGCGGTGCTGCGCGTCGACGAAATACTGCTGGCCGCCCGGCCCCGCCGTCTTGTCGGCCGCGTAGTCCCGTGCCTGCAACCGCCCCAGCACACACATCTGGGAGCCGTTCTCGCGCAACAGCGTCACCTGGCTGACCTTGGCCGACTGGTCACCGACCGTGTAGATCAGCTGCGCGGCCATCCGCCGGCACTGCTCGTCGTTCGTGCTCGAGGCGCGCCCGTTGAGCCGGACCTTCAGGGTGTTGGAGTCGTCCAGCGAAAGCCGGCGGTCCACCACCCGCGTCCCCGTCGGAAAGGCCGTGGCCGCGACCGGGTCGAGCCAGCTCGTCGGCCCGTCCAGCAATGCCTTCACCGTGGAGGTCACGGGGTCTATGCGCTTGCGCAGATAGACGGGGTCGGCGACGAGCACGTCCCGCCCCTTGCCGGAGCCGCCCGCGCCCAGCTCCGCGAAGTAATACTTGTTGACCGACCGGTAGATTCGCTGGAAGTCGGCGACGCCGAGCACGAGGCCGGGCGGCAGCGCGTCGATGCGCCACTCGCCGCCCTCCCGCGCCAGGTGGATCTGCGCCTTGTAGGTGTCCTCGTCCGGCTTGTACGCGTGCCGGGCGTCGACCTTCGCCACCTGCTTGCCGACGAGCGTGACCGTGTAGTCCTGGTCCCGGTCGCCGCTGCGCTCCACCCGCACCTGCGGCGGGTCGGCGAGCACCGTCGTCTCCGCCGCCGGGTTCCAGTCCCGCTTCACGCCCTTGGCCAGGTACATCCGGGCCGTCTCGTAATCCGGGTCATCGCTGGTCGTGGCCTCCAGGAAGCCCGCCACCAGGTCCTGCGGCTGCGCGTTCTTGTGCGGCGCGACGCCGTAGACGCGCACCTGCGCGTCGGCGTCCGCCCGCTGCGAGGAGTCGACCTCGCTGACCTCTTCGCTGTCGGGCATCGACGCGCAGCCCGCCAGCAGCGCACCGCTGAGGACGAGCGCGCCGAGCCCGGCCGCCGTACGACGGCGCCTGCGTTCAGCGCCCACGCGCCTGCCCCTCACGTTCGTCCACGGCCCCGTCGGCCGCGGGCCTGCCCGCCCTGTCCGGCTTGTCGAAGCACGCGCCACCCGGCCGCACCACCCGCGCGCCGCTGCCCGGCAGCGCCGTCGGATCCACGGTCGGCAGGCTCCGCGTCTGCGCCGGCACGGGCGAGGGCCCCACCGCGGGACGCGGGCCCTGCGGCGGTACGGACCCACCGCGACCGGCGACACCGAGCGGCACCCCGGCCTCGTTCAGGCCGCGGTTGCGCCGCGAGTCGTCGGGCTCCAGCGGGATCGGGGAGCCACGCAGCGTGTCGCCCGCCGTACGTGGCAGCGTCAGCCGGAACTGCGAACCACCGCCCGGCTCGCCCCACGCCTGCAGCCAGCCGCCGTGCAGCCGCGCGTCCTCGACCGCGATCGACAACCCGAGGCCGGTGCCCCCGGTCGTCCGGGCGCGCGCGGGGTCGGCCCGCCAGAAGCGGTTGAACACCCGCGTCGCCTCGCCGGGCTTGAGCCCGACGCCGTAGTCGCGCACCGCGACCGCGACCGCCCCGCCGGCCGCGGCCAGCCGCACGATCACATCCCGGCCCTCGCCGTGCTCCACGGCGTTGACCACGAGGTTCCGCAGCACCCGCTCCACGCGCCGGGAGTCCGCCTCGGCGATCACGGGCTGCTCGGCACCCTGGACGAGCAGCTGGGTGCCCTTGCGCTCGGCGAGCGGCAGCGCACCGTCGACCACCCGGTTCACCACGTCGCGCAGATCGATCGGCTCGGCCTCCAGCGCCGCGGCACCCGCGTCGAACCGGCTGATCTCCAGCAGGTCCGACAGCAGCGACTCGAAACGGTCGACCTGCCCGTAGAGCAGCTCGGCGGAGCGCGCGGTGACGGGGTCGAAGTCCTCCCGGGCCTCGTGGATGACCTCGGCGGCCATCCGCACGGTCGTCAGCGGGGTCCGCAGCTCGTGCGAGACGTCGGAGACGAACCGCCGCTGCATCCGCGACAGCTGCTCCAGCTGCTGGATCTTGACCTGGAGGTTCTGCGCCATCTTGTTGAAGGCCTCACCCAGACGGGCGATGTCGTCCTCGCCGGTGACCTTCATCCGTTCCTGGAGCACACCCGCCGCCAGCCGCTCGGAAATGCTGGCCGCCATCCGTACGGGCGAGACGATCTGCCGCACCACGAGCCACGCGATGGCGCCCAGCAGCACCACCACGAACACCCCGGCGGTCGCCAGCGTGCCCTTGACCAGGCTCAGCGACTTCTCCTCCTGGGTGTACGGGAAGAGGTAGTACAGCTGATAGGCGTCGCCGTTGAAGTCGTACATGCGCTTGCCGACGACGAGAGCGGGCTCTCCTTCGTCGGAGGCACTGTGCTTGATCGAGGCCGACCGCTCCTGCGCGCCCGTCTTGAGGTCGAGCTGTTTCCGCAGGTCGAGGGGGATGCTGCGCTCGGGGTCGAGATCGCCGGAGGCGCGCGGACCGCGCATGCCCACGGCGGCGGAGGTGTCGCCGCTGCCGGAGCTGAGGGCCACCACGTGATAGACGCCCTGGCCACCGCTGGCGAGCTGCTGCACCACACCCGTCAGCCACGCGCCCGCGTCGATGGTGGCGCGGCCGCCGGAGGACGAGGCCCCCTGGCCACGGGCGGCGTCGCCGGGGTTGTCGGCGAGGTCGCGGGCCGCCTTGAAGCCGCCTTCGGCCTGACTCTGCGAGGCGTGCCGCTTGGCCTCCAGGAGGCCGTTGCGCACCTGCCCGATGACGACCAGGCCGAGCAGCAGCACGACGCCCATCGACATCAGCAGCGTGGTGGCGACCACCCGCAGCTGGATGTTGCGCCGCCACAGCCGCATCGCGGGCAGCAGCGGCCGCCGCACCCACCTCACGTACAACCGCAGCACCGGATGGACCGGGCCCGCGGCCGCGCCGTCGGACAGCAGCCTGCCGGCGCGCCACAGGCGCCGGAGGAGAGATATACCGCCCGCCGTCTCGACGGGCCGCCCCACGCCCCGCTCCGGGGCGGCACCGTTGCCCGACATGTCAGCTCGGCCCGGCCTTGTAGCCCACACCACGCACGGTCACCACGATCTCCGGCCGCTCGGGGTCCCTCTCGACCTTCGAGCGGAGCCGCTGCACGTGCACGTTGACCAGCCGCGTGTCCGCGGCGTGGCGGTAGCCCCACACCTGCTCCAGGAGCACCTCACGGGTGAACACCTGCCACGGCTTGCGGGCCAGGGCGACGAGCAGGTCGAACTCCAGCGGGGTCAGCGCGATCGACTGCCCCTCACGCTTGACCGAGTGCCCGGCCACGTCGATGACCAGGTCACCGATGGTGAGCTGCTCGGGCACAGGCTCTTCCGACCTGCGCAGACGGGCTCGAATGCGGGCCACCAGCTCCTTCGGCTTGAACGGCTTGACGATGTAGTCGTCAGCCCCGGACTCCAGTCCGACCACCACATCGACCGTGTCACTCTTCGCGGTCAACATCACGATCGGTACGCCGGACTCGGCCCGGATCAGGCGGCACACCTCGATGCCGTCCCGTCCGGGCAGCATCAAGTCGAGCAGCACAAGATCCGGTTTGACCTCACGAAAAGCAGCAAGTGCCTTGTCGCCGTCCGCTACGAACGACGGCTCGAAACCCTCACCACGCAGCACAATGCCGAGCATCTCGGCCAGTGCGGTGTCGTCGTCGACGACAAGGACGCGTCCCTTCATATCGACATCATCCCATTTTCGCATCCGGTCCATAGAGCCGGGTGACTCAGCTCACCTGTCGTGAGGAACACTCCTCGGTGTGTCCCGTTGACCCGGGGCGCCTTCGGCACCTCGCGCCGGGAGCGGAAAACGCGTGCGGAAATCAGCCCGTCACACTCCCAAGTCCCGTTCCCGCACTGCCAGAGAGCTCCGCGAGACCCGCCCGCGTCACCGGCGAGACCACCCCGCTCTCGGTGACGATCGCGGTCACCAATTCCGGCGGTGTGACATCGAACGCAGGGTTGTACGCGGTGGTCCCCAGCGGCGCCACGGGCATCCCGGTGCCCGCTTCCGCCCCTGCCGCGGGCACCAGGGCGAACTCCGTCACCTCATGGCCGGGCCGCTGCTCGACCTCGATCGCCGCGCCCTCGTCGGTCCGGAGGTCCACGGTCGTACTGGGCGCCACCACGATGAAGGGCACGTGGTGATAGCGGGCCAGCACCGCCAGCGGATAGCTGCCGACCTTGTTGGCCACCGAGCCGTCGGCGGCTATCCGGTCCGCGCCGACGAGGACGGCGTCGACCTCACCGGCGGCGAACAGCGAACCGGCCGCGTTGTCGGTGAGCAGCGTGTACGCCATACCGGCCCGGGCCGCCTCGTACGCCGTCAGCCGCGCCCCCTGCATCAGCGGCCGCGTCTCGCCCACCCACAGCCGCCTCAGCTCCCCTACCCCGTGCGCGGCGGCGACCACGGCCAGGGCCGTGCCGTTGCCGCCCGACACCAGGGCGCCGGTGTTGCAGTGGGTCAGGACGCGATATCCGCCACCGGGCAGCAGCTCCTCCAGCAGCTCCAGGCCGTGGGCGGCCATGCGCGCGCTGGCCTCGGCGTCCTCGCGGTGCAGGGCCCGCGCTTCGGCGAGCGCGGCGGCGGCCGCCCGCCCGGTGCCCTCGCCGGCCGCGACGGCGTCGTCGTACGCGCGCTGGGCGCGCCGCACGCCGTACGCCAGGTTGACGGCCGTGGGGCGGGCCTGGGCGAGCAGCGCGGCGGCGTCGGCCACTTCGAAGCCGCGTGCGGCCGCGAGCGCCACCCCGTACGCGCCGGCGATGCCGAGCAGCGGCGCACCGCGCACCGCGAGTGTCGCGATCGCCTCCACGAGGGCCGGCACGTCCGTGCACACCAGCTCGACCTCCTCGGAGGGGAGTCGCCGCTGGTCGAGGAGGACGAGCACGGGGCCCTCGGGAGGCTCGTCCCAGCGGAGCGCGGGCATGACCGGAGGTCCGGCGGATTCCGTGGGTACCGCGAGCTGATCAGCCATCTCTCCAGTCTGCCCGGCACGCCCCGACTATTGAAGATCGCCTCTCGGTTCCTCCCTCGTACGAGCCTTCGCCAGGCCCTCGAAAGGGGCTCGGGCGGGCCCGGGGCGGGCCCGGGGCCGCGTGGCACGATTGCTGGCGATCGCCCGGGCCGCCGCACCGGCGGACGGGCACGAAAAGGAGCGACAGACCATGAACGACACTCCGGGCCGGACCTCGCCCGGGCCCTCCCCCTCCGACGAGCAGCAGCCGACCGCTCCGGAGGAGTCCACGCCCACGGACCGGGCTCCCGGCGCAGACGAGGCCGTACGCTCCTCGCAGTGGGCCCGGCAGCAGCCGCCCGGGGGTCACTGGACCACCCCGGCAGCGGGCCCGCCGCAGCCCCGCAAACCCCTGAGGCAGCGTGCCGCGAGCAAGGGGGCCACCGGGGGCTGGGGCGGAAACGGCTGGACACCGCCGCCGGCGGCTCCGCAGCCCGGGGTGATCCCGCTGCGGCCGCTTCGCGTCGGCGAGATCATCGAGGGCACGATCCAGACCATGCGCCGCAACTGGCGTACGGTCCTGGGCGTCTCCCTGACGCTCGCCCTCGCCACGCAGGCGGCGGCCACAACGCTGATCGGCCTGTATTTCCGCGATGTGCCGCTCGACGCCGCGGACGCGCCGAGTTCCGAGGAGCTCCTCAGGAACATAGGCGACAACCTGGGCGGCACGAGCGTCGCCTGGGCGCTCGGCCTCCTCGGTTCGATCGTCGCCACGGCAATGCTGACGGTCGTGGTCAGTCGCGCGGTTCTGGGGCGTACGACGACGATCGGCGAGGCTTGGCGGAGCGCCAGGCCGCAGCTGCTCCGCATGTGCGGCCTGCTCGTTCTGCTGCCGCTGCTGATCGTCGCGATCTTCGCGGCCGGGATGGGCCCCGGCTTTCTTCTCATGGCGACGGCCGACAAGGACGGCGGCACCGCCGTGGCCGCCATGGGTGGCCTGGTGGCCGCGGTGGTGGCGACCTGGCTCTGGATCCGCTGGTGCCTGGCCGCGCCGGCGCTGATGCTGGAGAAGCAGGGCGTGGTGGCGTCGATGCGGCGTTCGGCGAAGCTGGTGCGGGGCGCGTGGGGACGGGTCTTCGGCGTGCAGCTGGTGGCCGTGTTCCTCACGTTCATGGTCTCGATGCTGGTCCAGGTCCCGAGCACGGTGATCGAGGCTTTCGTCGGCGGCGAGCAGAGCTCGACGGGCACTCTCAGCTGGTCCTCGCTCGTCATCGCGGGCATCAGCGCGGTCGTCAGCTCGACGATCACTTTCCCAGTGACGGCGAGCATCACGGCGCTTCTCTATATGGACCAGCGCATTCGTCGCGAGTCTCTGGACCTGGAACTCGCTCGGGCGGCGGGCGAGTAAAGGGAAGAGCTTATTGGTGGGGCCGGCTCCGAAGGATCGGAGTCGGCCCCGTCTCACTGTCGAATAGCGGCCTATCGAATAGCGGCACAACGCAGAAATGCCTCAGGCCCCGAGCATAAGCTCGGGGCCTGAGGCTAAAAATTGTTCGGCGGCGTCCTACTCTCCCACACGGTCCCCCATGCAGTACCATCGGCGCTGAAAGGCTTAGCTTCCGGGTTCGGAATGTAACCGGGCGTTTCCCTAACGCTATGACCACCGAAACACTATGAAGTTAACCAACCGGAACACAACACGGTCGTTACTTCAGAACCTACACAGTGGACGCGAGCAACTGAGGACAAGCCCTCGGCCTATTAGTACCAGTCAGCTCCAACCGTTACCGGTCTTC
>NZ_JBVHJJ010000001.1:735754-763790 GCF_055560115.1 Streptomyces sp. NPDC023527 | reverse complement strand
CCTTCGGTATTTCGTGTTTCCAACCTTACCAGATCCGTTTTCCGTTCCGTTCCCGGTTCGGATTTCATCTCCGGCCCCCTGTTGGAGCGGGGTTTTGCGCGCCTTCCGGCGTGATCACTACTTTAGCGGATTTCCCCCCGGCCTCCTAATCGGAGTCCGAAGCCATCCCGTTCCGAATTTCGGCACGCCGAAATCCATCCCGTTCAAGGGCCGTGCAGTAGAGAGTGCCGCCGGTGCGGCGTGAGTGGCTGCCTCGGAACCGTCAGGCTCGCGTGGCAACCCGGAGAACACTACCCATGGGTCAAATCCATGTCAACCGCCGAGGTCCGGCCCTCAGTCGAGGTCGCTGAGGCGGCCGCCGGCGTCCGGCTGGGCCTCCTCGACCCGGCGCAGCAGGCGGGTGAGCATCTCACCCAAGTGGTGCCGTTCGTCGCCCGAGAGGTCCTGGAGCAGCTCGGCCTCGAAGACCGTGGCCATCCGCATTGCCTCCAGCCACTTCGTGCGGCCCTCTTCGGTGATGCCGACGATGACGCGGACGCGGTTGTTCTCGTCCCGTTCCCGGGTGACGAGGCCCTCCGCGACCATGCGGTCGATGCGGTGGGTCATCGCGGCCGGGGTGAGGCCGAGGCGCTTGGCGAGATCGCCGGGGCCCATGCGGTACGGGTCGCCGGCGAGGACGAGGGCCTTGAGGACCTCCCACTCGGCGTTGTTGATGCCGAGCTCACAGGTCTGCCGCCCGTACGCGACGTTCATGCGGCGGTTGAGGCGGCTGAGGGCCGAGACGACCTTCTCCACCTGCGGATCAAGGTCTTGGAACTCGCGCTGGTAAGCCGCGATCTGTTCGTCGAGGCTCGGCTCGGGGGCGCCGGGGGTGTCAGCCATGAGCCGCAGTATGGCACGAGTGATTGGCGTTAAAGCCCTTCTCTATGTACTCTTTAGCTTCGAAGTTTAGTGTTGAAGTCTTCAGGCTTGGACTGTCCGGCTCCCGTCGGCCCGATCCAGGCCCTCTTGGCTTCCTCCCCTCTTCCTTTGAACCCCTTGAACCTCTTGAACCCCTTCCCTCCCGCGATCGACCCTCGATCGCCTTTGGCCTAGGTAGGTGAGTGTGACCACCGCGATGGGCGCAGCGCTGCGCCGGATCCAGCTGGGTAACGCGTTGAGCGCGTTCGGCAATGGCTTCACCGTCCCGTTCCTGTTCATCTATGTGGCTCAGGTGCGGGACCTCGGCGCGAGCACGGCAGGCATCGTGCTCGCGACGTTCGCCGTGGCCGCGCTCGTCGTGCTGCCCTTCACCGGTCGGGTCATCGACCGGCGAGGTCCGCTGCCTGTTGCCGTCGCCGGTACGGTCTCCGCCGCCGTCGGTTCGATGGGGCTCGGGCTCGCGGACAGCGAATCGCTCGTCGTCGCCGCGGCCGCCGCGCTCGGTGCGGGTATCGCGGTGATCCAGCCCTCGCTGGCCACGATGATCGTCTGGTGCTCGACGCCCACCACGCGGTCGCGCGCGTTCGCCACGCAGTTCTTCCTCAACAACCTCGGCCTGGGCGTCGGCGGTCTGCTGGGTGGACAGCTCGTGGACGTGTCGGACCCGTCGAGCTTTGTGCGGCTGTTCGCGATCGAGTCCGTGATGTTCCTGGTCCTGGGTGCGGCCATCGCGACCGTACGGCTGCCGCAGGTGCCCAAGGTCGAGGACGCGGTGCCGACCGACGACCCCAAGGGCGGATGGCGGGCACTGCTCGCGGACCGGGCGATGGTGCAGCTGTGCGGGCTGGGCTTCGTGATGTTCTTCGCCTGCTACGGACAGTTCGAGGCGGGTCTTGCCGCCTTCGCCGTCGAGGTCACCCGGATCTCGCCCGCGACGCTCGGTATCGCCCTCGCCGCGAACACGGCCGCCATCGTGCTGGCGCAGTTCGTCGTGCTGAAGCTGGTCGAGCGGCGGCGCCGCAGCCGGGTCATCGCGCTCGTCGGTCTGATCTGGACCGTGGCGTGGGTGGCCGCCGGTGTCTCCGGGCTCGTACCGGGGGCGCACGGTGTCGCGACCGCGCTGCTGATCTCGACGTACGCGCTCTTCGGTATAGGCGAGTCGATGCTGTCGCCGACCATGGCGCCGCTGGTGGCGGACCTGGCGCCGGGGCGGCTTGTCGGTCAGTACAACTCCGCGTTCGCCCTGGTGAAGCAGTTGGCGCTGGCGATAGGCCCCGCTGTGGGCGGGCTGATGGCGGGTGGCGGCATGTACGTCGCGTACATCGGGATGCTGATCGCCTGCTCGCTCGGCATCACGGTGCTGGCGCTGCGGATGGGCCGACGGCTCACCCCGGCGCAGGAGAATCCCCTGCGGGTTCCGGCACGGCGCGCCGCGATCGTCGCTCCGGTCGAGGTCACCCGCGAGAGCGAGCGGACGACCGTCTCCGTCTGACCTCTTATACGTATGAACGCTTGTGGCCCGGAAACTTTCGTTTCCGGGCCACAAGCGTCTCTTTTACGCGTGAGCCGTTCCGGTGTGGACCGTCCTCGTCGGGAGGGCGAATTCGCACCACACCGCCTTGCCGCCGCCAGGGGTGCGGCGTGATCCCCAGGAGGAGGCGATGGTGGCGATGATCGAGATGCCGCGGCCGGCCTCGTCGGCCGGCTCGGCACGGCGGCGGCGCGGGAGGTGGTCGTCGCCGTCGGTCACCTCGATGATCAGCCGGCGGTCGGTGCGGCGAAGGCGCAGCCGCATGGGCGGTGTGCCGTGCTGGAGGGAGTTGGCCACGAGCTCGCTCGCGGCCAGGACGCCCAGGTCGCGCAGCTCGGTCGGGAAGCGCCAGCTGACCAGGACGCCCGAGGCGAAGGCGCGGGCGCGGGGAGCCGCCTCGACGCCGCCGAGCAGTTCCAGGGCCGCGTTGTGGAAGAGCTCGGCGTCGTGGCCCGTGCGGGCGGGGTGCTGGAGGACGAGCACGGCGACGTCGTCGTCGTGGTCCGCGGTGACGCCGAGGGCGCGGATGAGGCGGTCGCACATGACCTGGGGCGAGCCGGTGGCGCCTGCGAAGGCGCGCTCCAGGGCTTCGACGCCTTCGTAGATGTCCTCGTTACGGCGTTCGACCAGGCCGTCCGTATAGAGGACGGCGCTGGAGCCGGGGCCGAGCGGCATGGTGCCGGAGGTGTGGAGCCAGCCGCCGGTGCCGAGCGGGGGGCCGGTGGGTTCGGCGGCGCGGCGGACCGTGCCGTCGGGGTCGCGGACCAGGATGGGGAGGTGGCCCGCGGAGGCGTAGACGAGGCGGCCCTCGTTGGGGTCGTGGACGGCGTAGACGCAGGTGGCGATCTGCGTCGCGTCGATCTCGGTGGCCAGGCCGTCGAGGAGCTGGAGGACCTCGTGCGGCGGCAGGTCGAGGCGGGCGTAGGCGCGTACGGCCGTGCGGAGCTGGCCCATGACTGCGGCGGCGCGCACTCCGCGGCCCATGACGTCGCCGATGACCAGTGCCGTGCGGCCGGCGCCGAGGGTGATGACGTCGTACCAGTCGCCACCGACGGCGGTGTCCTTGCCGCCGGGCTGGTACGTGGCGGCAACGCGCAGGTCGTCGGGCTGCTCCAGCTCCTGGGGGAGGAGGCTGCGCTGCAGGGTGACGGCGGCCTCGCGCTGGCGGCGCTCGCTGGCGCGCAGGCGTTCGGCGGCCTCGACCTGGTCGGTGACGTCGGCGGCGAAGACGAGGACGCCGGGCTGGGTGGCGTCGGCGGCGCCGACCGCGATCGGGGAGCAGGTGAAGGTGTAGTAACCGTGGCGGGGTTCGGGGTCGGTGGCCGTCGGCGTGTCGTCCGCGCGTGCGTCGGGGCGGGTGTCGGTGGGTGGCGTGGTGCGTGTGTCGGTGGTGACGCGGCGGGATTTGACCGTACGGGGCTTGCCGCTGCGCAGGACCTGGTCCATGAGGGGGAGCAGGCCCAGCTCGGTCAGCTCGGGGAGGGCCTCGCGGGCGGGGGCGCCGGGGGCGCGGGGGCCGAAGAGGGCGGCGTAGGCGTCGTTGACGTAGGCGAGGCGGTGGTCGGGGCCGTAGACGACGGCCACGAGGGCCGGGACCTGGCCGAGGATGTCGTGGACGGAGAGCCCGTCGAGGGTGGGGACGGGGCTTTCCGCTCCGGGGAGGGGCGGGGTCGCTTCGGCGCGGGCGGCGGGCACGGAGCCGCCTGCCGCGGGTGCGGGTTGGGGGGCCGCGGCGGTGCGGTCGGTGCGCGCCGCGGCTCGGCGCTGAGTTCCGGGGAGCCGGGCGCTCCAGCGGGTGAAGTTCACAGAGGATTACCTCGCGGAGTCGTTCCGGACCAGCTCGGCGACGTGTGGTGGCTGAGCCGCGCGCCCGGCGCGGGGCCGCGGTTGGCGGTGCGGGGGCCTGCCCCCGGGGGAATGCTGCAAACGTCCGAATCCTCGTAATTGTTACTCTTCGCAGGGACGGGCCCACCCATGGTCACACGAACAGTGTGGCCGACCGGACTGACATCCGTCAGACGTCGACCCCCTGTGGGGGAGTTCCCAGGTCCGGTTGCGCGCCCACGACCTGCTTCAACTCGCTTCCGGATGACGGCCGGTGTCCGCGGCGAGTTCGAATTCGGCGCGCGGGTTCTCCAGCGAGCCGAGCGAGACGATCTCCCGTTTGAACAGCCCGGTGAGGGTCCATTCGGCCAGGACACGCGCCTTGCGGTTGAAGGTGGGGATCCTGCTGAGGTGGTAGGCACGATGCATGAACCAGGCGGGGTACCCCTTGAGCTTCTTGCCGTAGACGTGTGCGACACCCTGGTGGAGACCGAGTGAGGCCACGGAGCCGACGTACTTGTGCCGGTAGTCCTGGAGCGGTTTGCCGCGCAGGGACGCGAGGACGTTGCCGGCGAGGATCTTGGTCTGGCGCACCGCGTGCTGGGCGTTGGGCGCGCACATCACGCCTTCCTCGTCGGCCGTGAGGTCCGGCACGGCCGCCGCGTCGCCGCCGCCCCAGGCGTGCTCGACGCCCTTCACCGCGAGGGCGGGCGTGCAGGCGAGCCTGCCGTGTCCGTTGAGCGGCAGGTCGGTGGCGGCGAGGATGGGGTGGGCCTTGACCCCGGCGGTCCAGACGAGCGTGCGCGTGGGGAAGCGGGATCCGTCGCTGAGGACGGCGACGCGGTCGGCGCAGGACTCCAGACGGGTGTCGAGGCGTACATCGATGTTGCGGCCGCGGAGCTCGCGGAGGGCGTAGCGGCCCATCTCCTCGCCGACCTCGGGGAGGATGCGGCCGGTCGCCTCGACGAGGATGAACTTCAGGTCGTCGGGCCGGAGGTTGTGGTAGTAGCGGGCGGCGTAGCGGGCCATGTCCTCCAGCTCCGCGAGGGCCTCGACGCCGGCGTAGCCACCGCCGACGAAGACGAAGGTGAGGGCCGCGTCGCGGATGTCGGGGTCGCGGGTGGAGGAGGCGATGTCCATCTGTTCGAGGACGTGGTTGCGCAGGCCGATGGCCTCCTCGACGGTCTTGAAGCCGATGCCGTGGTCGGCGAGGCCGGGGACCGGGAGGGTGCGGGAGATGGAGCCGGGGGCGAGGATCAGCTCGTCGTAGTGGACCTCGATGGCGCCGGTGCCGTCCTCGCGGGTGGCGAGCGTGCTGATGGTCGCGGTCCGTTTGGCGTGTTCGATGGAGGTGACCTCGCCGATGACGACCTGGCACTTGGAGAGGGTGCGGCGCAGCGGGACCACCACGTGGCGGGGGGAGATGGAGCCGGCGGCCGCCTCGGGGAGGAAGGGCTGGTAGGTCATGTACGGCTCGGGGTCGATCACGATGATGTGGGCCTCGCCCCGCCTGGCCTTCCGCTGGAGGCGGAGGGCGGTGTACATCCCGACGTAGCCGCCGCCGACGATCAGAATGCGCGCCGGTTCCTTCACCAAGGCCCCTCCTCGCGAGGTCGCCCGGCCCGAGGGGTGTCCGGCCGGGTGCCGGGTCACCCCGGCAAAGCACAGCTTGTTCCCATGACGCACCCCCGGCGGCGGTTTGTCCACAGGCCCGGCGAAATGTATGACTGGCCGCGGAGCTGATCCCTCCGCGGTCGGGGCGCCGGGGCGGATGACAGGCGTGCAGGTCAGAGTGGCTGCGGTGGGGTCGTGAGGTGGTGCAGAATCAGGGCGGAGGGGGCCCGTACTCCAATCGGGGGTGGCCTGTGCGGAACTACCCCTTCTTTCTTGACCGGGGCTCAACTATGTTCGTACTTCGTCGGGGTGTCAGAGACGTGCCCCGACAGTCAGGGCGGGGAGTCTCCGGGGGGAGACGTCATAACCGGGGGAAACATATGCATATTCAGAGCTCTCATTGGTCGGCTGCTGTCGCGTCCGCCGAGACCAACGGCGGCCGGAGCACACCGCTGCGCGTCGACGCGCAGCGCAACCTCGAGCATGTGCTGCGAGCGGCGCGCGAGGTCTTCGGTGAGCTGGGGTACGGGGCGCCGATGGAGGACGTGGCGCGCCGGGCCCGTGTAGGGGTGGGGACGGTCTATCGCCGGTTCCCCAGCAAGGACGTGCTGGTCCGGCGGATAGCCGAGGAGGAGACGGCGCGGCTGACCGAGCAGGCCCGTACGGCGCTGGGCCAGGAGGACGAGCCGTGGTCGGCGCTGTCGCGCTTCCTGCGCACGTCGGTCGCCTCGGGCGCGGGACGGCTGTTGCCGCCCCAGGTCCTGCGGGTCGGCGTCGACGTGGACTCCGAGGAGCGGGTCGAGCCGAGGGTGCCGCAGCAGCGGCAGCCGGGTGTCACCGGGGGCCAGTTGCATGAGCTGCGGCTCGTCGAGCCCCGGCCGGCTCCGGTCGAGGAGCGGGACGACTCGGGTGCGGCGGCGCTGCTGGAGGTCGTCGGACGGCTGGTGGACCGGGCCCGGGCGGCGGGTCAGCTGCGGCCGGACGTCACGGTCGCGGATGTGCTGCTGGTGATAGCGACGGCCGCGCCGTCGCTGCCGGACGCGGTGCAGCAGGCCGCCGCGTCCTCGCGCCTGCTGGACATCCTGCTGGAGGGACTGCGCTCGCGGCCGGCGGAGTAGGCCCTGGGGCGCCTTTGTGAGGACGCCCCTGGGGCGTCGTTGTGGAGGCGCCGTGGGGACGGGCGCGCCCAACTGTCATCGTTGGGCGCGTTCGAGCCGGTCTTCCCCGTTCGGGTGATCGCTAGTACTCCAGGTGCACGAAGACACCACGGATGAGTGGTTGGCACGCATGCTGCTCTCGTGATGAGCGGCACTGTGTCACGCTTCCTGATGTTCAGGTGTACCGGCGTGTACAGGGGCCTCCGCTATGGGTGTTGACGGCCGGAAAGATCCGCCCGGGAGCGACGAGGAGGGCGACTCACTCCTCCCTCGCCACCTGCCTGTGCACAACAGCCCGTCCGTCTCCTCGCCGGTCGCTCCCGACCCGGCCGGATGCACCCGCGACGCGAGTGTGCCGCGGCAGCGTCACGGCAGGCACCGCGGCGGCATCGGCGGCGACGGTAGGAGCCACAGTGCCGGTTCCGGCAGTGGTGACTCCGGCGGTCGGCACTCCGACGGCCGTGGCAGTGAGCCGGATGCCGGCGCCGAGGTGCCGCCGTCGGACATCGAGCTCATCGCGCGGATGCGTACCGGTGACAGCAAGGCGTACGAGGAGCTCTATCGGCGCCATGCCGCCGCGCTCCGCCGGTACGCCCGTAGCTGCTGCCGTGACGACCACACCGCCGAGGACCTCACCAATGAGGTCTTCGCGAGGACCCTCCAGGCGGTACGGCGCGGGGCCGGTCCCGATTCGGCGGTGCGCGCCTATCTGCTGACCACGGTGCGGCGCGTCGCGGCGTCCTGGGGGAAGACCACCAAGCGGGAGCAGCTCGTCGAGGACTTCGCGATCTTCGCCTCCTCGGCGGCGGCCGTCTCCGCCTCCGATGACGACACGCTCGACCCCGGCGCGGACGTACGGGCCATGCAGGAGGCCGAGCGGTCCCTGGCGGTGCTGGCGTTCCGCAGTCTGCCCGAGCGGTGGCAGACGGTGCTGTGGCACACGACGGTCGGGGAGGGCTCGCCCAGTGAGGTCGCGCCGCTGCTGGGGCTGACGCCCAACGCGACGGCGGTGTTGGCGCACCGGGCGCGCGAGGGGCTGCGACAGGCCTACCTCCAAGCGCATGTGAGCGCGTCGCTGACGTCCGGCGGTGACTGTGCGCGCTACGCGGACCGGCTGGGCGCGTATGCCCGGGGTGGCCTGCGGACGCGGGCCGAGCGGGGCATGCGGAAGCATCTGGAGGAGTGCGCGCGCTGCCGTACGGCGGCGCTGGAGGTCGCGGACGTCAATGAGCGGCTGCGCGCGCTGCTGCCGGTCGCGGTCGTCGGTTGGTTCGCCGCCGGCTTCTCGGTCAAGGCCGCGGCAGGACTCGCGGCGGGTGCCGCGGGCGCCGGTGCGGGTACGGCGTTGGCCACCGGCGGGGGCGCGGGCGCCGGGGGCTCCGGGGCGGGTACGGCGTCCGGGGGCGCGGCGGCGGGCGAGGGGCTGGGTGCGCCGGCGAAGCTCGGTATCGCGGCGGGTGCGGTGGTCGCGGCCGGCGCCGTGGCCGCGTACGCCCTGATGGGCCACTCCCCCGAGCCGCCGAAGAAGCCGCAGGCCAAGGCGACGGCACACCCGGCCGTACCGGCGCCACCACCACGCAAGCCAACGGCGAAGCCCACGCCCACGCCGACCCCTGCGCCCACGCCCAGCGCGACACGGGCTCCGGCCCCGCCTCCGCCCGTACGGAAACAGCCCGTCGCCGCTCCTCCGGCACCGCCGGCGAAGCCCCGGCCGTCGCCGTCGCCCTCCGCGCCCAGCCCCACGGCGCCGAAACCGAAACCGCCTCCCCCGCCGCCCAAGGCACCGGCGCCCCGGCCGTCGCCGTCGCCCACCCCTCCGCCGACGCCCCCTCCCCCGGCCCCAGCAGCCGTCTATCAGCTCGACCAGCTGAACTATTCGGGCCTCGGCGACGGCACCGAGCCCGAGATCCGGCTCGCCGGGAGCAGCTGGCTGTGGCAGCGGTACGACCTGCGGATCGGCGGGGTGGCGTACCCCCATGGCGTGAGTGTGCACGGCATGTCGTCGGTGACCATCGACCTGAACCGTTCCTGTACGTCCTACGACGCCATGGCGGGCATCGACGACATGGCCTTCGGGCTCGGCGCCGTGCGGTTCTCCGTCTACGGCGGCGATACGCGGCTGTGGCAGTCGGAGGTCGTGCGGGCCGGGGAGGCGGCGGTGCCCGTGCACGTGCCGCTGTCGGGGTACGAAACGCTCCGGCTGATCGTGGAGCCGAGGTCGGCGATGGGGACCGCGGCGGTGGCCGACTGGGCTCGGTCGCAGATCACTTGCGGTTGAGGACGCCTCTCTCCACTCGCCTTGTCCCGCGCGTCACAGGCTGGGGCGCGGGACCACCCCGCCCGCGACCGCTCGCTGGCGCGGTGCCGCCGAGCCCGTCCAGCAGGTGCCGCGCCGGGCGAGCAGGCGCCGTAGCCACAGCTCGGTGGAGACCAGTTCCGCGAGGCCGTCCAGCGGCAGCGCCTGGCCCTGTGCCGCCGCGTGCAGGGCGGCTCGTACGACCCTGGCCTCGACGAGTCCCGCGTCGGCCAGCAGCGGTGCGTGGAAGAGCTCCAGCAGCGGTCCCACGGAGGCCCTGATGCCCGCGCGGACGGCCGCGACGTGCGACGCGTGCGTGGTGGCACCCCAGCCGGCCGGCAGTTCGCGGACGCCGGAGCCCGCCAGGACCGCGCGCAGTACGGAGGCGCGCGCCCCCGGCTGCACCCGGAGCGCCTCCGGGAGCGCGCGGCAGGCCCGTACGACCTGGTTGTCGAGGAAGGGGGCGTGGAGGCGCTGGCTGCGGACCTCGGCGGCCTGTTCGAGTACGCGGTGGTCCGCGGCGTGCCGGGCGAGCGCGGCGGCGGCGCGGCGCTCCCCCGGGCGTTGCAGGAGACCTGTCGGGCGGACGGCGGCCGCCTGGAGGCGAACCGATACTTCGGCGAGCGCCTCCCCCGTCAGCCAGCGCGCCGCCGGCCCGGGGCGGCACCATGTGAGGGCGGCGAGCGAGGCGTCCACGGCCCCGCCCGGCCCCGGCGGGCCGGAGGTCGCCACCGGGTCGTCCATGGTGGGGAACTCGGGCGCCAGCAGCTGCCCCGCGGCCGTCTCCAGGCCCTCCCGGTAGGAGGTACGGGCGAGTCGGCGCGCCGCGCGGTAGACGGTGAAGGGCACGAAGAGGGAGTGCGTCGACGGGCCGTCGGCCCGGGCGAGCGCCGAGACGGGCCGCAGCAGGTGGCGCCGGCCGCGGTCCATCAGCAGGTCGGCGAGGCGGGCGGGGTGGGCGTCGAGCACTTGTCGCGCGCCGTGGCCGACGAGGTGGTCGGCGCTGCCCGCCACCAGCCGTCTGCGGTGGCGTTCGGCGGTGACGAGGGAGGGTCCGGGTTCGTCGGTCAGCGGGCCGCTCGCCAGGTCGGCGTACGGGAGGGCTTCCTCGCCCGCGGCGACGACGATGTGGTGCAGGCGGGGGTTCGCGGCGATGGCGCGGGCCCGTTCGAGCTCCGCCTCGCGGGCGCGGCTGCCGCCGGCCGCGAGGTCGTTGAAGGTGACGGCGAGGAGTCGTTCGCCTGCGCCGGTGCCGTGCCCGAAGGGCGTTCCGGGGACGCCGGGCAGTCCGGCCGCCAGGAGCGCCAGGGTGGCGGAGGCGCTGCCTCCGGAGAGGTCGGCGCCGATGCCGGGGGCGGGCCCGCCGCGGGCGGCGCGCCGTTGGGCGGGGCCCATGCCGGGTACGGGTCCGGGGTCGAGGTCGCCGAAGCGGTGGTCCGGGGCGTGGCGGGGGGCCGCGAGGCGGGCGCGTACGGCTTCGACGAGGGCGTCCCTTATGCCTTCGACGGCCTGGTCGGGGGCGAGTTGGGGTGCGGCGACGGCGAGCGAGGCCGTCGGTTCGTACCCCACGATGTCGCGCGCGCCGTCGCGCAGCACCAGGGCGTGCCCCGGCGGCACGCGCCGTACGCCCCTGTAGGGCGTGCCGTCGCCGAGGGCCTCCGGGGAGTCGGGGCAGGCGAGGAGCGCGGCGAGGTGACCGACGTCGAGCTGGGCCTCGATGAGGTCGGCGAGCGGCAGCGCGGCCGTGGCGTAGGCGGTGCCGCCGGCCCATGCCGTGTGGAAGACGGGCCGGGCGCCGGCGAGGTCGCCCGCGACGGTGATGCGCCGTCCGACCTGGACGACGGCGGTGTAGCCGCCGGGCCACGCGGTGAGGTGACGGAGCGCGCCACCGCGCGCCGCGATCAGCCCGACCCGTAGCTCCTCGTCGCCGGCGCCGCAGCGGCCGAGGACGGCGAGGCGGGTGAGCGGGTCGATCTGGACGACGCGCACCTCGTCGGGTCGCCAGTCGCCGACGGCCCACAGGGGTGCGGGGTCGCCCCACAGGAGCTGTGCGCCGACGGGGTGGACGGTCGGGACGTCGTGGTGTCCGGGGCCGTCGCCGTAGGACGGCGCGGCACGGGGACCGGTCCCTGAGGCGGTGCTGCTCCACCCCACCAACCAGCGCATCGCCGCCTCCACAGGCTGTGGACAACCAACAGGTGCAGTCATCATGCACAGTGGGCCGACGGTTGGGGTGTCGAAACAGGTGACACGCCTGTTTCGCTTTTCCCTCAACTCACCTGATTGCGGGGTGAAGTGGTCTGCCGCGGTCGGGTGGAGCAAGTCGCGGGTCGGGTTGTGTCGTGGCTGTCACGACCGTCATCGACTGCCGTCATTGACCGCTGGTGTCGACCGCCGTCATCGACCGCTGCCATTGACCGCTGCCATTGACTGCCGTCGTCGGCCCCGGACTTCAACCGCCTTCACTGCCATGCCCATTGCGGGGCTCATGCTGTCACGAGTGGGGGCATGCGGACCCGAGGCGTACGGGCGTGGCGCGCCGTGGATCGGTGCGCGAGGGGCGGCGGAGCCATGTCCTGCGGGTGAGCCCATGCCCCGCGGGTGAGCCCGTGTCCTGCGAGTGAGTCCATGTCCGCTGGCCGACAAGGCAGTTGGTGGCCGCTTCTCGGCTTGCCTGACGACGAGTTCCGGCCAAACTGGGCGTCGGACGCCGCCCGGGGGCGCACTCACCCAGTGCTTCACTCTTTCCGTGACGGCCCGGAAGGCGTTGACCGCCTCCCGGGCCGCTCCGCCGCCCGCGGGGAATGAGGCGGCGGCTTCCCCCAGCCCACTGGATCCAGTGCAGCGGGCCAACCCACGCGTCTTCCATGGAAGCGCGCCCAGGTTGGCGCGGATAGAGCGCACGGCGGGCGCACAGCCCCACACAACCGGAGCACGTGCCCCTCGATGCACGTCCGCACGGACCCGAATCTCGCCATCCGGGACATCACCTCTTAACGGTCGGGATGCGGGGAACTACGCTGGGTTTACGAATGCCTCGTGCCTATGCCGGGGCGGGCGTCGCTGTTGCCGAGGGGTGCGCATGACCAGGGAGCCACGCGGGCCGAACGAGAAGCTCGGCACTGTCCTCGTCCTCGCCGGGATCAGCAACGCCGGTCTCGCGCGCAGGGTCAACGACCTCGGTGCGCAGCGGGGATTGACACTTCGCTACGACAAGACGTCCGTGGCCCGCTGGGTCTCCAAGGGCATGGTGCCCCAGGGCGCGGCGCCGCACCTGATCGCCGCGGCGATCGCCGGGAAGCTCGGCCGGCCCGTTCCCCTGCACGAGATCGGCCTCGCCGACGCCGATCCGGCGCCCGAGGTGGGGCTCGCCTTCCCGCGCGATGTCGGCCAGGCGGTGCGGTCCGCGACGGAGCTGTACAGGCTGGATCTGGCCGGTCGGCGCGGGGGCGGTGGCATCTGGCAGAGCCTGGCCGGATCCTTTTCCGTCAGCGCCTATGCCACGCCCGCGTCCCGCTGGCTCATAACCCCGGCCGACAGCTCGGTGGCCCGCGAGGCGCACCAGGCGGCCAAGGAGGCCGAGAGCGGCCCCGGCTCCGACGGCGGGCCGACGCAGCGGGTGGGCCACAGCGATGTGTCCAAGCTGCGGGAGGCGGCGGAGGACGCCCGGCGGTGGGACTCCAAGTACGGCGGCGGCGACTGGCGTTCGTCGATGGTGCCCGAGTGCCTGCGGGTCGACGCGGCGCCGCTGCTCCTCGGCTCGTACAGCGACGACGTGGGCCGCGCGCTGTTCGGCGCGACCGCCGAGCTGACCCGGCTCGCCGGCTGGATGGCCTTCGACACCGGTCAGCAGGAGGCCGCACAGCGCTACTACATCCAGGCGTTGCGGCTGGCCAGGGCGGCCGCCGACGTGCCGCTGGGCGGCTATGTACTGGCCTCGATGAGCCTCCAGGCCACGTACCGGGGCTTCGCCGACGAGGGCGTGGACCTGGCGCAGGCCGCGCTGGAGCGCAATCGTGGCCTGGCGACCGCGCGCACGATGAGCTTCTTCCGGCTCGTCGAGGCGCGGGCCCAGGCGAAGGCGGGTGACGCGCCGGCCTGCGGGGCCGCGCTCAAGGCGGCCGAGGGGTGGCTGGAACGGGCGCGCGCGGGCGACCCGGACCCGTCCTGGCTGGACTTCTACAGCCAGGAACGTTTCGCGGCGGACGCCGCCGAGTGCTACCGCGACCTGCGGATGCCCCGGCAGGTGCAGCGCTTCACCGAGCAGGCGCTGGCCCGCCCGACGGAGGAGTTCGTGCGCTCGCACGGGCTGCGGCTGGTGGTGTCGGCGGTGGCCGAGCTGGAGTCCGGCAATCTGGACGCCGCGTGCGCGGCCGGGACGCGGGCGGTGGAGGTCGCGGGGCGGATCTCGTCCGCGCGTACGACCGAGTACGTACGGGATCTGCTGCACCGCCTGGAGCCGTACGGGGACGAGCCGCGCGTCGTCGAGCTGCGGGAGCGGGCGCGGCCGCTGCTGGTGACGCTGGGGGGATGACTTCGGTTGTCTCCGGCTCGCGCCTCTGTCTCCCCCTCTCCCTCTCCTTCTCCCTGCCCTCTCCGGGTCGGCCTGTGGCAGGGATCCGCGCGGTCCTGTGTGATCGATCCGCACGGTTCCGCGTGATCGATCCGCGCGGTCCTGTCTGATCGATCCGTGCGGTCCTATGTGATCGTTTCGGTCGCGTCCCACAGCTGACCTGGGTTTCGGCCCGTTGTCAGTGGCGCAGGTCATGATGGGGACGTGGGTGAGGCGCTGAGGGGGCCGGGTGCCCGGTCGTGGGTGGCCGGCCGGCGCGGGGAGGTGACGTGGTGAGGGCGTACGACTGCGACGTGCTGGTGGTCGGGGGCGGGATCGTGGGCCTGTCGACGGCGTACGCGATCACGCGCGCCGCTCCGGGCACGCGCGTCGTCGTGCTGGAGAAGGAGGCGGGGCCGGCCCTCCACCAGACCGGGCGCAACAGCGGCGTGATCCACAGCGGTGTCTATTACCGTCCCGGTTCGCTCAAGGCCCGGTTCGCGGTGCGGGGCGCGGCCGAGATGGTGAAGTTCTGCGCCGAGCACGGCCTGCCGCATGAGGTCACCGGCAAGCTGATCGTCGCCACGGACCAATCCGAGCTGCCCCGGCTGCACACCCTCGTCCAGCGCGGCAGGGAGAACGGCATTCCCGTACGGGAGCTGGGCCCCGCGCAGATAGCCGAGCACGAGCCTCATGTGCGCGGGCTGGGCGCCATCCACGTCGCCACGACAGGGGTGTGCGACTACGCCGCGGTGGCCGCCCGGCTGGCCCGCCTCGCCGAGGACGCGGGGGCGTCGGTGCGGTACGGAGCCGAGGCACTGGTGATCGACCGGCGCGCGTCGGGGGTCGCGGTGCGTACGGCCCTGGGCGAGGTGCTGCGCGCTCGCGCCCTGGTCAATTGCGCGGGGTTGCACAGCGACCGGGTGGCCAGACTGGCGGGCGACGACCCGGGCATGCGGATCGTGCCGTTCCGGGGGGAGTACTACGAGCTGTCGCCGGCTCGTACGGAGCTGGTGCGCGGCCTGGTCTATCCGGTTCCGGACCCGGCGTTCCCGTTCCTCGGCGTCCACCTGACCCGGGGCATCGACGGCGGTGTCCACCTGGGGCCGAACGCGGTGCCGGCGCTGGCACGGGAGGGGTACGGCCGACTGACCGTACGCCCCGGGGAGCTGGCCGGGACGCTCGGTTATCCCGGCTCCTGGCGGATCGCCCGGCGCCACTGGCGGTACGGCGCGGGTGAGGTGCGGCGGTCCCTGTCCAAGCGAGCCTTCACGGAGGCAGTGCGCCGGCTGCTGCCGGAGGTGGTGGCGGACGACCTGATACCGGCGCCGGCGGGGGTGCGGGCCCAGGCGGTGCTGCGGGACGGCACGCTGGTGGACGACTTCCTGTTCGCGCAGTCTCCGCGCATGGTGCACGTACTGAACGCACCGTCGCCGGCGGCGACGGCCTCGCTGCCGATCGGGCGGGAGGTGGCGAGGAGGGCGCTGGCGGTGCTGGGGTGACAGGAAGCCGTGCGCACCCGTGTCCGTACAGGAGAGCTCTCTGCCGTACGCCCGGACCGCGACCCGGAGCCTTACCTCGACACGCCCGTAGAATTGGAAGCACTGTGTCCGAGAATCTTGCCCCCACCCCAGCCACCAGCCGCGACGGCCTCACCGGCCCGGCGTCCGAAGACGCCCGTACGGCTGCCGCCGCCCGCAGGCGCGAGCCGATGTTCCCCGACGGCCCGGCGCCGGATCCGGCGGGCTCGCACCACGAGCGCCGCATCCGTTCGTTCCAGCCGCGCCGCAGCCGGGTGACCACCGGCCAGGGCGAGGCCCTGCGCCGCCTGTGGCCGAAGTGGGGCCTGGACATCGACGGCATGCGCCGCCTGGATCTCGGCGAGCTGTTCGGCGACCCGGAGCTGCCGGTCGTCCTGGAGATCGGTTTCGGCATGGGCGAGGCCACGGCGCAGATGGCGGCCGCCGACCCCGGCACCGGCATCCTGGCCTGCGATGTGCACACGCCCGGCCAGGGCAACCTCCTGGGCCTCGCCGAGCGCAACGGCCTCGACAACGTCCGGGTCGCCAACGGCGACGCGATCATCCTGCTGCGCGAGATGATCGCGCCGGACTCGCTCGCGGGCGTCCGGGTCTTCTTCCCGGACCCGTGGCCCAAGAAGCGGCACCACAAGCGCCGGCTGATCCAGCCGGAGTTCCTGGCGCTGGCCGCCACCCGCCTCGCGCCGGGCGGGCTGCTGCACTGCGCGACGGACTGGGAGCCGTACGCGGAGCAGATGCTGGAGGTGCTCTCCGCCGCTCCGGACTTCGAGAACACCCAGGCCGACGGCGGCTACGCGCCGCGTCCGGACTTCCGGCCGCTGACGCGGTTCGAGGGCCAGGGGCTGGACAAGGGGCATGTGGTGCACGACCTGATGTTCAGGCGGCGGGCGGCGTAGGTCCGGGGCGGGGTCGGGGACGCCATCGGAGGTGCCCTCAAGGGAGGAACCCTCCCGGAGGTGCCCTCAGGGACGCCATCCGGCCAGTGATGAACACAGTGATGTACCCCCCATGGGCGGAAAACCGTCCGTTGTGCGCTCGCGCCCTTGGTTAGGGTCATCGGGTGCATGAGTCCCCGTCCCATCAGCAGCCGACCGCCGGGCTCGCGCCCGCCCTTGGGCAGCAGCCGAGCTTTCCCGCCATGCCCGCGCCGGCGGGCTGGCAGTACAAGCCCCGCCGCGCCCTGTGGGACCACAAAGCGGTGCGCGCCGGCGCGCTGATCCTGCTGCTCGCCCTGTGCGGGCTGGTCATCCTCGCGCTGGTGCGCGAGCAGACCGGCACGGAGGGCTTTGTGGTCGGGCTGGGGCTGGCGGTGCTGCCGGTGCCGCTGCTGGTGGCGGCGTTCCGCTGGATGGACCGGGTCGAGCCCGGGCCCTGGCGGAATCTGATCTTCGCCTTCGCCTGGGGCGCGTGCGCGGCGACCCTGCTGGCGATCCTGGCGAACGGTTACGCCACGAAGTGGCTGCTGACGACGGTCGATGCGGCGCAGCGGGCCGACGCGGACACCTGGGGTGCCACCTTCATCGCGCCGGTGGTGGAGGAGAGCGCGAAGGCGGCCGCGGTGCTGCTGCTGTTCCTCTACCGCCGCCGCGACTTCAACGGCATCGTCGACGGCGTCGTGATCGCCGGTCTCACGGCCACGGGCTTCGCGTTCACCGAGAACATCCTCTACCTGGGCAACGCCTTCGCCAACGACCAGAGTTTCGGCTACTCGGGCCTGGGCTCGACGACGGCCGCGACGTTCTTCATCCGCGTCGTGATGTCGCCGTTCGCGCACCCGCTCTTCACGTCGATGACGGGCCTGGGCTTCGGCATCGCCGCGACCCTTCCCCCGCGTCGCCGGGTAGGGCGCTTCCTCGTACCGCTGGCGGCCCTGCTGACCGCGATGGTCCTGCACGCCGTCTGGAACGGTTCGGCGACCCTGCCGGCCTTCGGCTTCCTCGCCGTCTACAGCCTCTTCATGGTCCCGGTCTTCGGCGTCCTGACCTGGCTGACGATCTGGTCCCGCCAGAACGAGCTGCGCACCATCCGCGCCCACCTCCCCGCCTACCAGGCCGCCGGCTGGCTCACCCCGCCGGAGCCCATCGCCCTGTCCTCGATGCGCGCCCGCGGCATAGCCCGGGACGTGGCCCGCCGCACGGCCGGCCCGGCGGCGGCTCGCACGGTGGCCGAGTACATCTCCTTCGCGACGTCCCTGGCCTTCCTCCGCCAACGCGCCCTCAACGGCACCGCGGGCCCCGACTTCACGGCACGGGAGCAGGAACTGCTGCACCACTTGTGGCAACGCAAACACGTGGCCCAACCCCCACTGGCACAGGCTTCAGCGGCGGTGCCACGTCCGTTCGTGCCGGTGCAGCAGGGGTGGCCGGTACAGCAGCAGGGGTGGCAGGGGATGGGACGGCATCGCTGAGGCCGCCGGCGGGTGGCTGAGTCACACCGGCCCCCTGCGCCGCGCTGTGCGGAGTTAGCCTCAGAAGGGTTGTTCTCGATGCGGAGGTTTCGTGATGGCTGAGGTTCCGACGTCTGTAGTGGCTGCCGGTGGGCTCGTAGGGGGCTATGCCGTAGCCCGGTGGACCAAGAAGCGGCCGCTGGGTGGGGTGGCTCTGGCTGTTGCCGGGGGGCTCGCCGCTCGGCAGTGGGCCGGGACCGTGGGGCCGCAGAAGGCTGCCGCCCTTACCGGGCTTTATGTCGCCGCCTTCGCCGGGTCACATCCCCTGGCCAAGAAGGTCGGGGCCTGGCCTGCTGTGTTCGGGGTGGCCGGTGGGGTGGCGCTGGCTTCCTGGGTTGTGGAGAGCCGGGCCTGAAGGTTTGAAGGGGTGTGGGGGCCCGAACCCGGCCCCCCACACGTCGCAGGTCTACGCCGACGCTTCCGTCAAGCGCGTCAGTTCCGCCTCCGTCAGCCTCAGGTCCGCCACCGCCAGCAGCGCCGGCAGCTGGGCGGCCGTGCGGGCGCTGGCCAGGGGGGAGGCGACCGTCGGGCGGGAGGCCAGCCAGGCCAGGGCCACCGTCGCGACCTCGGTGTCATGGGCCGCGGCCACCTCGTCCAAGGTCGTCAGGACGCGGCGGCCGCGCTCGGACTCCAGGTACTTGCCGGCGCCCCCCGCGCGGGCGCTGTCCACCGTGGCGCCCGGGCGGTACTTGCCGGTGAGGAAGCCGGAGGCCAGGGCGTAGTACGGGACGGCGGCGAGGCCGTGGCGGGCGGCGATGTCCGCCAGGTCGCCCTCGTACGTCTCGCGGGAGACCAGGTTGTAGTGGGGCTGGATGGCGACGTACTTCGCCAGGCCCGAGGCGTCGGAGAAGGCGAGGGCCTCGGCCAGGCGGTCCGGGGTGACGTTGGAGGCCGCGATCTCGCGGACCTTGCCCTCCTTCACCAGGGCGTCGAGCGCGGTGATGAACTCCTCCACCGGCACCGACGGGTCGTCGTAGTGCGTGTAGTAGAGGTCGATGTAGTCGGTGCGCAGGCGGCGCAGGGACTCCTCGACGCCCGACTTGATCGTGGTCGCGGAGAGGCCGCGTGCTTCGGGGTAGCCCGCGCCGATCTTGGTGGCCAGGACGATGTCGGCGCGGTTGCCGCGGGCGGCGAACCAGTTGCCGATCACCGTTTCCGATTCGCCGCCCTGGTTTCCGGGGGCCCAGGCGGAATAGACGTCGGCGGTGTCGATGAAATTGCCGCCCGCCGCCGCGTAGGCGTCCAGGACCGCGAAGGACTCCGCCTCGTCCGCCGTCCAGCCGAAGACATTGCCGCCGAGGGCGAGCGGGTGGACGGAGAGGTTGCCGATCTTCTTGTGAGTGTCAGCCATGTGTGGGTGCAACTTCCTTGTGGCAGTTGATATTCCGCCCCCCTTGGCCGATGGGATGCCCTATTGCGGTGCCGGCGCCGGCAAGGGCTCCTTCCGCCGCGTCGACAGCGGTGCCGCGATCGATTCCAGCGAGCGCCGTTCCGCCCGTACCGCCAGGAACGCCGCCACCAGGCCGGCCGCGCACATCAGCGCCGCGCCGATCCGGAACGCCAGCACCGTGTCCCCGACGACGCCGCTGCTCGTCAGGCCGGAGAACAGCAGCGGGCCGCTGATGCCGCCCGCCGCCGTGCCCAGCGCGTAGAAGAAGGCGATGGCCATGGCCCGGGTCTCCATGGGGAAGATCTCCGACACCGTGAGGTACGCGCTGCTCGCGCCCGCCGACGCGAAGAAGAGGACGACGGCCCAGCAGGCGGTGAGGGTATGGGCGGTCAGATGGCCGGCCCCGAAGAGCCAGGCCGTGCCGAAGAGGAGGAGGCCGGACAGCAGATAGGTCGACGAGATCATGATGCGTCGGCCGAGGGTGTCGAAGAGCTTGCCGAGCAGCAGCGGGCCCATGAAGTTGCCCGCCGCGATCACCGCGAAGAAGTAGCCGGTGCGGGAGGTGGACACGTCGAAGAACGTGGTCAGGATGGCGCCGAAGCCGAAAGTGATCGCGTTGTAGAGAAACGCCTGGCCGATGAAGAGCGACAGGCCGAGGATCGCGCGCCGACGGTAGTCGGAGAACACCGTGCGGGCGATTTCGCCGAAGGTGATGGCGTCCCGCTGGTGAATGGTGATCTCGCCCTCGGGCGGCGGGAGTTCGGTGCCCTTCTCCGCCTCGACGCGCCGCTCGATCGACGTCACCAGCTTTTCGGCCTCCTCTCCCCGCCCGTGGATGAACAGCCAGCGGGGACTTTCCGGCACATGGCGGCGTACGACGAGGATGACCAGGCCCAGGACGACGCCCAGCGCGAAGGTCAGCCGCCATCCCACGTCCGGCGGGAAGATGGCCGTGTCCAGCATCGGGATGGACAGCAGCGAACCGCCGACCGCGCCGAGCCAGAAGCTGCCGTTGATGATCAGGTCGACCCGGCCGCGGTAGGTGGCGGGGATCAGTTCGTCGATGGCGGAGTTGATGGCCGCGTACTCGCCTCCGATGCCGAAGCCGGTCAGGAAACGGAACGCGAAGAACCACCAGGAGGAGAAGGAGAGCGCGGTCAGCGCGGTCGCCGCCAGATAGACGGCGAGGGTGACGATGAAGAGCTTCTTACGGCCGAACTTGTCGGTCATCCTGCCGAAGAACAGCGCCCCCGAACACGCCCCCGCCACATACAGCGCCGCCGCCAGGCCCGTGACCTGGCCGGATGTGATGGGCAGGCCGCTGCCCTCCTCGGACAGCCGGCCGGCGATGTTGCCGACGACCGTGACTTCGAGGCCGTCCAGGATCCATACCGTGCCGAGGCCGATCACCACCGTCCAATGCCAGCGTGACCAGGGCAGCCGGTCGAGCCGAGCAGGCACTGAGGTGGTGATCGTCGCGTTCGTCGTCACGCAGGCCGGGTATCCCCTCGCGCGCCGACCATGCGCGACCGAGGGCCGCGCCCGGCGGGTCTACGGGTTCAGGCCCCGCGCCCGCAGCCACGACAGCGGGTCTATCGGCGAGCCGCCACCCGGCCGTACCTCCAGATGGAGATGCGGGCCGGTGACGTTGCCGGTCGCGCCGACCCTGCCGATCACCTCACCGGCGGCGACCTTGCCGGACGTGACCACCATCGACGACAGATGACAGAACCACAGCTCCGTCCCGTCATTCAGCCGCAGCACGACGCGGTAGCCGTAGGCGCCCGCCCACCCGGCCTGGACGACCGTGCCGCCGGTCACCGCCCTGACGGGCGTGCCGGTCGGGGCGGCGAAGTCCTCGCCGGTGTGGTTCGCGGACCACATATTGCCCGCCTGCCCGAAACCGGCGGTCAGGGTGTACGAGCCGACCGGGAGGGTGTACGAGCCCGAGCGCGACCCCGAACCCGCGTGGGAGCGGTCGGTGCCGGCGGACCTGCCGGTGCTGTTGCTCTTGGCCGGAGCCTCTTTCTTCACCGGTTTCTTATCCGGGCTCTTTCGCGCAGGCGCCGCCTCCGCCGCATGCTCGGCCTCGGCCCCTTCCCGAGAGGCGGCCTTCCCCTCCGAAGTCTCCCCCTCCGAAGCCGCCGCCTCCGCTTCGGCGGCCTTCGCCTCGGCGGCCTTCTCCGCCGCCGCCTGCCGCTGCGTCCGCGCCGCCGCCTGCGCCGTGGACTCGCGCGCCTGGTCGTCGGCGGCGCTCTGCTGGTGCTCGGCCTGCTGGAGGATGCGGGCGCGGAGCGCCTCGCCGGCGTTCGCGGTGCCGCGGGCCGCCTCCTCGACGGACAGGCCCGCCTGACTCAGCGGCTGGTCGGCGCCGGGTGCCAGGGGCGGCGCCACAGAAACAGAATCATTCGTACCGGATGTCCCGCCGCCGGTCAGGAACGCGCCCACGCCGGGTATCCGCGACAGGTCCGGCATGGATATCGGCGTCGCCGGACGACTCTGGGCGCTCGCCATTCCGCCGGCGCCCACCGCCGCCATGACGCCGACGCCGAGCACCGCGCCGCTACGGGCCATCGTGCCGCCACGCTGTTTGACGACCCGGTGCCGACCACGGGCCGGGGTGCCGGGCTGGGGCTCGTATGCCGGTTCCGCCGGTTCCGGTTCATGAACCGGTGCGTATGTCGACTCGTATGTCGGCTCGTACGTCAGCCCGGACTCCGGCCCGGATATCGGCCCGGATATCGGCTCGTACCCCGACGGCACACGCGGCCCGTACAGACCGTCACCGCCGGCAGGCTCGTTGGTGGACGCCACGAAGGCGCACTCCTTTCCTTCCTTCTCGCCTACCGGGTTAGCTGACGGGTTCGGAGCAGGAAGGTCTCCTACGAGCCGGAGTGCGGCCCGATTCACCCCAGGGTGGTGGTTCCCCGGTTCCCAGATGCTGCTGGTGGATCAGGTGCTGCTGTGCCCGAGGGATTCGGCGAAGGCGCACGGTGCCGCCACTTGCGGCGGGTGTGACGACCGTACGCCGTTATCGAACGTTAATAGACCTGACGGCCGGAATCCAAGCCGAAAGCGTGAACTGGCGGGCCTTGGCCCGACTTTGCCACTTCGCAGCGCCATTCCTCGGAAAGCGTTCGGATCACGACCGGCTACGGACGGTATCGGCCGCCTTCTGCGCGGCGGCCGTCGTCACCCCGGCCGTCTCCGTCACGGCGTGGTGGTGGCGCCCGTCACCGCGACGGAGTGCCAAGAGGGCCATGTCGTCGGCGTTCTGACCGCCCGAATGGCGGGAGACGTCCACGACGAGGACGTCCAACAGGGCCTCGGGGCTCCTGAACGGTCGGCCCGCGAGGCGCCTGCGCGGGTCGTAGAAGACGCCGTTCCCGTCCCTGGCCTCGGTCATCCCGTCGGTGAACAGCAGCAATGTGGCCCCCGTGGGGAACGCCCACTCCTCCGCCCGGTCCGGCCACGCCCCCAACTCCCCCATCCCCAGCGGCAGCGCGGGCACGCTGGGCTCCGCCTCGCCGACGCGGCCGTCCGGGTAGAGCAGAAGGGGCGGCGGATGGCCGCGGTTGAGCAGGCGCAGCACGGGGACGTCGGCGGGCATCTCCGCCAGGACGGCGGTGGTGAAGCCCTCGAACTGATCCAGGTTCGCGCGCCGGGTGCCCTCTCTCTGCAACGCGCGCTCCAGCCGCGCCGCGACCCCCTCCAGGGTGCTCTCCTGCTCGGCCGCCTCGCGGAAGGCGCCGATCACCACCGCGACCGCCTCCACCGCCTCCAGCCCCTTGCCACGCACGTCGCCGACGATGACGCGTACGCCGTACGGGGTGTCCTGGACGGCGTACAGATCGCCGCCGATACGGGCGTCGGCCTGGGCCGCGACATAGCGCGCCGCCACCCGCAGCGCACCGATGCGGGCCGGGGGTACGGGCAGTACGGCGCGCTGCGCCGTCTCCGCGATGCCCCGGGCCGAGGCGAGCTGCCGATGTCGGCGGCGGGCGATGCGGTTGATGCCGAGGGCGAGGAGGGAGACGACCGCGATGGTGAGGACCTCGGTCACCGACCGCGCGGAGTCGTCCGCCCGCTCGTAGAGCTCCAGCCCGATCGCGGCGGCCACGGCGGCGAGGGCGGTGGCGGCGGTGGCGCGCAGGGAGTAGAGGGACGCCGCCACGAGAGGGGCGGCCGAGAGGAAGGGGGCGCAGGTGTAGGAGGGCGGGGTGCAGAGGTCGAAGACGACACCGCCGCCGATCAGGACGGCCGGGAGCCGGTGTGCGGCACGGCCCGCCGCGCGGGCTCCCCGCGACCGCGAGTGACCGTTGCGCTCGGTGGGCCGGGCGCCCGGTGGGCGGCCGGCGGGTTCGGAGCGGCGCCGGGGACGGTCGGGGCGAGGACGCCCGGGATGCCCGGCACTCCCGGCACTCCCGGAACGATCGCGTCCGGGGCGCTCGGAGCAGCGTACGGGCGTGCTGCGCGCGGTTTCCCGCCCTGGCCCGTCTCGCTTCCCCACCGTGCTCTCTCCTGACCGGCCGACCCGCACATCACCCCTCCCACCCTTACGGGTGCCGCCCGCCGAGTCGAACGCTGATGCGCCATCCGGGGTGCAATTCGTACGGGGTTCAGGGGTGCGTGGGGGGCGTGCGGCCGGACAGGGGGCGCACAAGGGGGCTCAGCGCCCGGCAGATCCGATCGGCGCCCAGCTGATCCGATCAGCGTCCACCGGGTCCGATCACCGGGTCCGATCGGCGCCGGCGCACATCGCCGGGTGCGCAAGGGCGCGCACCCGGCACCGTGCGTCAGGCCGTGGAGGAGCGGCGGCCGCCGCCGGTACCGCCACCGCTGCGGCGCGGCCGGCCCACGGCGTTGCCGGGGCGGGGGCCACCGGAACGGCGCGAGCGCTCGCCGCCGCCGTTGCCGGCACCGAAGCCGCGGAAGCCACCGCCGCCGTTGCCACCGGAGGAACCGGAACCGCCGGTCTCCGTGCGGGTGCGGGTGCGGCCGCCCCGGCTGCCGCGCGAGCCGCCGGAGCCGCCCGTCGCGCCGGACCCGGAACCACCGCGCGAGCGCGACGACTTACCGGCGCCCTGCGGCTGGGGCTGTACCGGCGGCGTGATGACCACCGCGACACCACTGGGCTCACGCGCACCGGTGATGCGGGCGAGCTCCGGGTCGCGGGGGTGGGTGTTGATGACGTTCGGGGTGATCTTCGCCGTGGCCATCATGCGGCTCATCTCGCGCCGCTGCTCGGGCAGGACGAGGGTGACGACCGTGCCGGACTCGCCCGCGCGCGCCGTACGGCCGCCACGGTGCAGGTAGTCCTTGTGGTCGACCGGCGGGTCGATGTTCACCACGAGGTCGAGGCCGTCGATGTGGATGCCGCGCGCGGCGACGTTGGTCGCGACCAGCGCGGTGACCTGGTCGGTGCGGAACTGCTCCAGCGTGCGGTTGCGCTGCGGCTGGCTCTTGCCGCCGTGCAGCGCGGCGGCCCGTACGCCCTCGGACAGCAGCTTCTTCACCAGGCGGTCGGCGCCGCGCTTGGTGTCCACGAACATGATCACGCGGCCGGGACGGGCGGCGATCCGGGTGACCGCGTCCTTCTTGTCCTGGTCGGTGAGGTGGAAGAGGTGGTGCTCCATGGTGGAGACCGCGCCCACCGACGCGTCGACGGAGTGCGTCACCGGGTCGGTGAGGAAGCGGCGCACGAGGCGGTCGACGTTGCGGTCCAGGGTCGCGGAGAACAGCATCCGCTGGCCGTCCGGGTCGACCTGGTCGAGCAGCTTGGTGACCTGCGGCAGGAAGCCCATGTCGGCCATCTGGTCGGCCTCGTCGAGGACCGTGATCGTCACGTCGCCGAGCTTGCAGTCACCGCGCTGGATGAGGTCCGCGAGGCGGCCGGGGGTGGCGACCAGGACCTCGGCGCCGCGCGCCAGGGTCTGGGACTGGCGGCCGATCGACATGCCGCCGACGACGGTGGCGATCCGCAGGTTGACGGCGGTCGCGTACGGGCTGAGCGAGTCGGTGACCTGCTGCGCCAGCTCTCGGGTGGGAACCAGCACCAGGGCGAGCGGGCGCCCGGCCTCGGCACGGCGGCCCGCCGTACGGGCGAGCAGCGCGAGGCCGAAGGCGAGGGTCTTGCCGGAGCCCGTACGGCCGCGGCCGAGGACGTCGCGGCCGTTCAGCGAGTTCGGCAGCGTGGCGGCCTGGATCGGGAACGGCTCGGTGACGCCCTCGCGGGTCAGCGTGGCGAGCAGGCCGTTCGGCATGTCCAGGTCGGCGAAGGACTCCACCGGCGGCAGCGCGGGGGTCGTGGCGACCGGCGTCTCGAACTCGCCCTGCAGAGGAGCGGCGGACCGGCGGGGCTGACCGCCGCGGGCCGGCTGGCCGGCGCGGGAGCGCGCGGGGCGGGAGGAGCCGCCGCGGTCCGGAGAAGAGGAGGAGCGGGCAGGGCGGGCGGAGCGAGTCATACGGGGACCTTCCCTCAATGGGGTGGCACGCCCGGAATGAGGACTTCGCATCGCGAGGCCGTCCGGGAAAGGACGGGCGGCGGAAAAGCCTGGGCGCGCTGGTGCGGGGGCAACAATGGGGCCCGCACCCAGTGGTGCGGGCCCCATTGCGTCAAGCGTCATGCGATGCCCGGTGTGGACCGAGGGCCCTGACCCGAAGGTCTCAAGGGCCCGTCAGGTCGACCGGGCGGGCACGGAACGTCAGGCGGCGGTGATGTTCTCCGCCTGCAGGCCCTTCTGGCCCTGCGTGACGTCGAAGGAAACCTTCTGGCCCTCGAGCAGCTCACGGAAGCCGTTGGAGGCGATGTTCGAGTAGTGGGCGAAGACGTCCGGGCCGCCGCCGTCCTGCTCGATGAAGCCGAAGCCCTTTTCCGAGTTGAACCACTTCACGGTGCCAGTAGCCATGTCTATCTCCTTGTGAATGGGATGGGCCCCACACCGGACAGACCGGCTAAAAACAAAAATGCGCCTTCGGCTACATAACCGTCAGGCGCACACGAGTTCATGGGTACCACAACTGCAACTCGAACGACCATAGCACAGCTCGGCGGCCCCCGTAACCCCCCTCTTCCGCCGATCACTGCCGCACCGGCCCGCGATCCGGGCCCTCCACCCCTACGGCTACAGCTCCACGCCCTGCGCGCGGGCGTGCCGGTCCGCCGCCACCTCGGCCTCCGCCTCGTCGAGATAGACCTCGCAGACGAGCCTGCCGTCGGTGTTCAGGTTGTGCTCCAGCTCCCAGAGGCTGACCTCGCCGCCGCCCTCCAGCAAGAACGCGTGCTCGTAGAACCGGCACCAGGTCGCGTCCCGCCCGGCTCCCCGGCGCCTCGGCTTGGTGATCAGCGCGATGTGGTGGCCGAGCGCCCCCTGGAGCAGCTCGCGCACCACCTCGCCGGGCCCGTCCTCGTTCTCCGCGCGGCGCAGCAGGCGGCGGGCGTGGTCGGGCGAGGCGTCGCTGACGTACTCCCGCCGGGGCTGGGTCGGCCCCATGGCGAGCAGCAGCTCCTCCGCCAGCCAGGCCGGCAGCTCCTCGGCCTCGCTGCCGGGGCCGATGCCGCCGATCCGGTCGTGCACGCGCCGCTCGGCCCGGTCGAGGGCGTCCTCCCGTACGTAGAGCTCGTAGAGGAAGTCCTCGTCCGGCCCGGTGTCGTGCTCCAGCTCGTAGAGCAGCAGGCTGCTGCCGTCGGCGAGCAGGAAGACATGGCGGTAGGTGTTGCACCGCAGCGGGCGGGCGTCGTCGTTGCGCTGGCGGTACGAGCGGAGCTCGGCCTGGTGCATGAGGGCGGTCCGCACCCGCTCCAGCAGCGGCTCGTCGAGCTCGAAGCCGTTCTGGGCGCGGTTCAGCAGCTCGTCGACGTGCTCGGCGGGGGTGGTTTCGGTGCCGCCGCGCTCCCCGGACGCCTGCGTGCGAGCCGGGCGCTTCACCGTTTCCGGGCGCTCGCTGAGCCCCTCGCGCTCCATGTCGCTGCCCGTACTCCCGCTCTCGCCCTCACCCGCTCGCGAGTTCTCCATGTCGCTCGACCTCCCGGCCTTCGCCCGCACCCCGCCCCCCCGCGCACTTACCGTAGCGGCGCGAACACGGCGGGGGCGCGGGGTTTCGGCGAACTCGTCGGGTCACCCGATCGGATCGAAGGCCCGGACCGGCCGACCGGGCCCGCACGGGTGCGCGCTGAGCGGCCGTCAGGCACGCGAGGGGCTCGCGCGCGCCCCCGGAAACGGCTGAGCGCCCCGCCCGGAGAGGTCCGGACGAGGCGCTCGGCAGCAGGTCGGCCGGGGAATTCCCGGCGCCTGGCGCGGTAGGCCGTGTGGGACTCGAACCCACAACCAATGGATTAAAAGTCCACTGCTCTGCCAATTGAGCTAACGGCCCGCACCCCGCAGCATAGCCCGGCCGACCGCGTTCTCCCGAGTCGTTATCGCCGACGCATCGGCCGGGGGCGGGAACGCAGTGGGACCCGTACGACACCTGCGTGTCGTACGGGCCCCAAATCACCTGCGGTTATCAGCCGTTGCGCTTCCAGCGCGGCTTGTCGTCGCGGCGGCCGAAGGAACCGGTGCTGGTGCCTCCACGGTGGTCGTCACGACGGCCGGCCGGGCGGTCGCCGCCGGAGCGGAAGCCACCGGTGGACGGACGGTCGTCACGGCGGTCGCGGTTGAACGGACGGTCGCCACCACCGGAGCGGAAGCCACCACCGGTCGAGGGACGGTCGCTGCCACCGGAGCGGAAGCCGCCACCGGTCGCCGGGCGCTCGTCGCGGCGG